>DLMY01000031.1:823-29652 GCA_002478275.1 Actinobacteria bacterium UBA7524 | reverse complement strand
GGCGAGGGGTGTCGAACAAACGGTTGCGCGATGAGTTCGTCGCCGATGAGCGCCTGTCGCTGTTCGCGACCAAGTCGTTTTGGGAGGGCTTCGATGCGAAGGGAGACACGCTGCGGTGCGTGGTCGTGGCGAAGCTTCCGTTCGGCAGGCCCACAGACCCGTTGGCGGCCGAGCGTGAAGCACGAGAGGGACGAGTGGCGTGGAAGCGCTACACACTGCCTCAGGCGATCATCGAGCTGAAGCAGGCCGCTGGCCGGCTCATCCGTTCGTCCACGGATGAAGGTTGCCTGGTGATCACGGACGTCCGGCTGTTGCAGCGAGGCTACGGGAGGGATTTCCTGTGCGCACTGCCCGTCGCAGACGTCGAAGTGCTTGAATCAACCGAGGCCGTCGGGGAGATCGGACGGCGGTTCGGTGTAGGTGCGCGCGACGGCGCAGACGGCATCGCGGATATCGGCGGGTGAGAGTACGACCGCCCGTCCGAGGCGGGCGGCCACCCGGCGCGCGATCCAGCGTGTGCCCGCGTAGGGTACGTCGACGACCAAGCCACGCTCGCTCGTGTCGACGACCTTCATCCCCGGCCAATCGCGTTCGCTGACCTGCTCGCCGGGCGCGAACTCGATCCGGGCCACGGGCAGACCTTCGGTCGGTAGCGCGCTGCCGGTCGGGGAGAGCTCTCTGGGAGAGAACACCTCGGTGCCGATAGTGGCTTCACGGATGCGGTCCACGCGGAAGGTCCTGAGCCCTCCCGCGTTCCTGCAGTAGGCTTCCAGGTACCACTGGCCCCGCTCGTTGAGTAACGACACGGGCTCTACGATGCGTTCGCTGGCGATCGGAGAGCCGCCGCTCTGGTACGAGAGCGTGACGGTCCGGTTCTCGTGCAGGGCCTGGGAGAGGACCTTCATATGCGCGGGGGCGGCGGATGTCGCGGTTCGGATCGCGCGTTCGACCTCGGTGGCCTCGGAGAGCGCTCCTGCGGCCTCCAGCAATTTCGCGACCAGCGGGTCGCCCGGCGCGATGCCGGTGGCCTGGAGCGCGGCGGCGAGCGCGCGCGACTCGGGGCCCGAGAGCCGTATCGCGCGCTCAAGGGCCGGGAGTTCGCCGAAGACGACCACCTCGCCGTCTTCGACGTAGACGGGCACGAACGTCTCGGGCGCGTACTGGTCCACCGCGCAGCACGACAGCAACTCGAGGTCGCACGCGATCTGTTCCTCGGTGGTGTCGAGCGCCCGGGCCAGCGACGCGAGGGAGAGGGTCGAGTCCGGTTCGAGCATGTGTACGATCGCCAGGAGGCGCCTGGCTCTCAAGGCGGCCGAGTCCTTAGGCATCGCAGGCTCCCTCGTGCGCCGCCATCGTGGCGGCCGCCTCCTCCCGCAGCAGCTCTGTCAGCGTGGACGGTGCTGCCACGGTCAGGCCGGGCCCGTTCTCGATCATCCATCTGAGCAGGCGCCTGCCATCCCGCGCGGTCACGTGCCACTCGGCTGTGCCGTCGTCACGCTCGGTCAGGGTCCCGACGCCCGAACAGAGTGCCGGCGCGCGCCACGCCTGGTCGCGGGCGAAAACGATGGTGGCAGGGATCTCCTCGGCACCGTATTGGAACGGCAGGTTGATGTAGCGGCCCACGTCGAAGTCGGCCGGCCGTTCGAAATCGGGGTGTCTGGGACGTGTCGGGTTGACGGCAAGGTCCTCGGCGCGGGTGACCGCGTAGGTCCGCGTCTCGTCGAGGCTCGGGTCGCGTGCGACCAGGTACCATCGCCCGTCGAGCGCGAACACGCCGTACGGCTCGACGGTGTGCGTCTTGTGCTCCCCGAGCGAGTTCGTGTACCGGAACGAGAGCGTCTTGCGCGCCTCGATCGCTCCGGTGATGATCGCGACGGACGCTCCCTGGGACACAGGGTCCTCGTCGGCCAGAAGAGCGGACAGCGGGGCATCGAACCCTTCAGGCCCCGCAGAGAGCTTCGCGAGCGCGAAGCGCAGTTCCGGGGCGAAGGGGAAGGACGGGTCGGAGAGCATCGCGAGCCCGGCGGCGCGCATCACCGCACGCTCCAGGGCGCCGAGCGTGACCCGGGAAGCGAATGTCGCCTCCGCGTCCAGCCGGTAGTTGCCTTCGGCATCCGCCTCGATGACGAAGCCGTTCTCGCGCAGCTGATCCTTGTCTCGCTCCAGCATCCGCTTGAACGCATCGTCATCCTGCTCGCCCGCGGCCGGATAGCCCTCGACCTCGTCCCGAATCCGGGTGGCGCTGACCGGTCCGCGCGCGGCGGCGAGGCGCAGGGCCAGATTGACGAGCCGTTCAGTCGCGTCGGCCATGGTGTTCCTCCCGGGATGTCTCGTACAGATTCTAGCCGAGGAGAACCGTGTTCGGTGGCCGAGATGGCCGGAAAAGGAAACGAGGCGCGTGGGGGGACGCGCCTCGTTCAGTGCCGAGCAGGCGGAATCCGCCCCTGAGGGGGGGAGGAGAAGGCGGGTCGCCACGCTCGGGAACCATGCAAGCAACGTGTGTGCCAGGATCATGTCGCAGGAGCACGTACGAGGCCTGAAGCGAGATGGGCCACCTCCTGGGCGGATGTTCTTCGCTCGCTTCCTCAAGGGTGGTATACAGAGGGGTACGCACAGTCCGTTACTCAGGGAGTGTCACGTGAGCAGATCGGGTGAACGCGCATCCAGGTCCCGCAGAGCCGTCTTGCCGTGCGGGCTTGATGCGATCGCATCGCTCGAGAGCCTGATGCAGGCGACGTCTGACGCGACGATGGTCCTGGACCTGGATGGCAGGGTCGTCAGGTGGAACCCCGCGTCGGAAGTGCTCTACGGGTTTTGCGAGGATGAGGCGATAGGCGCGAGACTCCCGAACCTCCCCGAGGAACTCCACGTGCGAGCCGTTCGCGACTTGAGGGCGGTGGCAGGCGGTGGCGACCCGGTCTCGCGTGAGACCATCGCCCTGCACAAGGACGGATCCTCCAAGTACGTCACGCTCAAGCTGACGCCGCTTGCCGACAGCGAAGGTCATCCTGCGGCGGTGTTGTGCCTGTCGCGCCCGGGCATCGGGGGCGCCAGTGCATCCGACGCCTTCGACGATCTGCTTGAGTCGGTCTCCGCAGAGCTGAAGAAGCCATTGACCGCCCTGGCAGGGTACGCGCAGCTCCTGTCCAGGCCTGAGATCCTAGAGGACGCCTCGCGCCGGACACGCTCGATCCGTGCGGTTGAACACCATGCGGCGGTGGTCGCAGAATTGCTGGACGACGCGGTCTTGCTGTCCCGGATGCGGTCGGGTCGCGTCCGCCTGGAGCTTGAGCGGGTCGAACTGTCGGCGCTTGTGACCGACGTCGTCGCGCGGTTCGAGCAGGAACACGGCAGCGGTCCTGTCGTCTTCGATTTTGCGCGCGAGGTGGGTGCGGTGGAGCTTGACAGACGTTGCGTGGAACGGGCGTTGTCCGCGATGTTCGTGCTGGTAGCGCGTGATGCGCCCGAGGGCGTGTCTATCCGGTTGGAGCAGGAGGACACGAACGTGTTCATCCGGTTGAGCAGGGGCGAGGCGAACGGAAGCGCGCCTTCTCGACAGGAGGCCGATCCTGTGCTGGAGGCGGGTGTGGGCACGGGCGTACTGAGGCTACTTGCCGCATCGGTCGCCCGCGCGCATGGGGGCTCGCTCGCAGCGGGACCTTCGCCCGGGATGCTGACGATGCGCTTGCCCGTGGCCAGGCGTGGCGAGAGGTGAGGGGCTGCACGGCTCACGGCCGTGAGTGTAGAGTGACTGACACGGACCCGTCGCCCTTCATCAAGCCGGAGGGCGCGCTGATGAAAGGAAGTGGGTCACCGTGACCGAGAGGCGAAGCCCGGCGAAGGTCATCACGATCGTGGTCGGGATACTCGTGGCGCTCGCCCTCATCGCTGCCGCGGGACTATACGGTTATCGCGAGACGACCGCCCGGGAGGCGGCTCTGGAACAGCTTGCCGAGGCGGTCGAGCTGATGCAGAGAGCGGACGAAGTCGTCATCGAGGTCGACGAGGTCGTACGTGCCGAGATCGATGCCGAACTCGGCGCGAAGGCCAGTGAGTTGACCACTTCTGTCGCGGATGCAGAGCGTGACTTGCGCCGGTCGATCGAGATGCTTGGCGAGGCACGCCCCGCGTTGCCTGATGAGCGGACGGCCGAGGCCGACGCGCTGGTTCGTTCTGCGCGTGCCCGCCTCGAGATGCTCGCGAGCGCTCGTCCGCTGCTGGAGGCCAACACCCGGGTCGCCAGGGCCCTCGAGGCAGCACTTGAAGGATGGGAGCTGTTGCTTGAGGGAGAGGACCTCTCCGAGCAAGCGGTGACGGAGTACAACAAGCTCACCAAGGAGGCGGCCGCCAGGTCGCAGGAGCTCAACACGCAGGCCGAGACGAAGCTCACCGAGGCCCGCAGACTCCTGAAGGAAGCCCACGGCATCCTCGAGGAGGCCGGCGTGGACGCGTTCGTGGCGTATGTCGAAGAGAAGCTGCTGTTGATCGGCCTGTCCAAGCAGGCCGACGCGGCGTACTTGGCAGGCAGGCCCGCGGACGCGAACAAGCTTTCGGACCAGTTCAACGCTAAGGAGAAGGAGCTCGTCGAGAAGATCAAGGAACTTCCCGAGACTCCGGCCGCAGCGATCGCGAACGCCTACGAGAAGATCGCCGGGGATGCGACTGACGAGTACTTCCGTGCCCGGGACGAGGCGGCGAAGGCCGATGCCGCCCTGGAGCGTATCACCCAGTAGCGAGAGCGCCTGCCGGTGTGCGAGTTCGTGCGGCGATCCGGCGCCGCACCGCTCAGTGCCTACTTGTCCAGTCCGCTTGCCGTTGCCGCCAACGCTCGCACGTCCAGCACCGTGACCCTCTGCCCGTGGACTTCGAGCACGCCTTCCTCGCGAAGGCGCGCGAAGGCGCGCGACAGGGTCTCCGGGACGGTCCCCAGCGCGATGGCGAGTTCTCCTTTGGGCATCCCGAGGTCGATCACCAGTCCCGAGGCCGCGGGTGTTCCTGTCGCGAGTGCCTGCTGGAACAGATAACCGGCCAATCGCGCAGGCACATCGAGGGTCAGCGACTGCACCACGGTAGTGAAGTTGACGAGGCGCCTGGCCAGGTCACCGATGAGCGTGCGCACCACCCCGGGTTCGGAGTCGAGCAGGTCGTAGAGCGCCTCCCGGGGTAGCCAGGCCACCGTCGCGGGCGTGGTCGTCTCGATGTGTGCCGGGTAGCGGCCGCCGGCAAGCGCGGCGATGGCCGCGATCGGCTGACCGGCCCCCACCGTCTCAAGCGTCATCTGCCGTCCGTCCGCGGCCAGGTGGTAGACCCTGGCGGTTCCGGTGACCAGTACGCCGAACGATGTCGCCGGCTCGCCTTCGACAGCCAGTGCAGTGCCGCGGGACACGTCACGCGCTGTCGCAGCGGCGGCGAGACGCGCCACTCCCTCGTCACTCGCGTCGAGCCACAGCCGGCAGTCCCGCATGGCCGCGTAGATGTCCGCCCGTGCTTTCTCAGTCATGTGCTCTATCCACCCGTCTGCTTCAACCTTGCCAGCGCTATGAGGTGCCGGACCGCATTTGACTACCGTCAAGGATACATCTGTCCGACGCGAGTAGCGTACCGGGTGCAGGGCGTAAGCGGCCGCCTGGGTCGGTTACGCAACACAGCGGGAGAACGAGGGAGCACGCGCCGTGAACGATTCGTTCGCACAGAAGGTGGCCGACCCCCAGGTCGCCCACGACATTCGCACCGTAGGTGACTTCGTCGCCATCTACTGCCGAGGAAAGCACAAGGACGCCGCACGCGTCCCGCTTACGAGTGATGCGGCGTTCCTCGGCGTGTATGGGGACAAGGTGCCGGAGTGTTGCGAGGAGTGCGCGGAGCTGACGCGCTACGCAGAGGCCCGGCGTGCCTACTGCCCCAAGGACCCCAAGCCGTTCTGTAGCCACTGCGACACGCATTGCTACCGCCCGCAGATGAAGGAGGCCATGCGGGAGGTCATGGAGTACAGCGGACCGAGGTCGGTCTTCCATGGCTACGCGCTCGATTCGGTGCGGCACGCGGTCGCCGGGATGAAGGCGCGACGGGAGATGCGCGGGTCTTCGGCGTAGGGCACGGGCGGCGGCAAGGACGAACACACCACCACGAGAAGGAGTGACGGATGAGCACCACGATAACGCGTCAGATAGTCAGGATCGACGAGGAGCTGTGCAACGGTTGCGGACTGTGCGTCAGCCCGTGTGCCGAAGGAGCCATCGTGCTCGTGGACGGCAAGGCGCGCGTCGTGCGCGATGAGCTGTGTGACGGGGCGGGCTTCTGCCTGGGCGTGTGCCCGACCGGTGCGCTCACTCTCGAGATGAGGGACGCGGTGCCGTTCGACCATGCCGCCGCCGAGGTGATCGTGGCGGAGAAGAAGACGAACTACATCGCACAGCACTGCTACAAGTGCGGCACTTCGGAGGACGACCGCCCGTTGCTGCCTGTGCGCACCGCCGGCGACTCGACGTGGGTCTGCACCAGGTGCCTGCCCGCACTCATCCACGGCTGACGGGAGGGCCTCGCGATGTCGACTCGCAAGCGGACCGCGCTGATCGTGACCCTGTCGGTCGTGGCCGCGATGCTGCTTCTCACTGCATTGGCGTTCGCGTTCGGAGTGCCCCAGAGCCCGCCAGCGCCAACGCCGGCAGCGGTGCCTGCGGCTGGCGGGCAGGTGTCGCCGGCCCGGGATGTGGTCGCTGGCGCCGACGTCGCTTCGCCTGCCCTGACTGGTGAGGAGGGCACGCCTGCTGTTCCCGCACCCGATCCGAACAGCCCGCTTGCGATCCAGATACCCGGATGCAGGTGCCACAGTGACGATCCCGAGGTCGTCGAGCGTCACGCGACATACCGGATGAACCAGTGCTTCGGGTGTCACACGGGCGGCATGCCCGAGATGGAGCGCTAGGGGCTCACCGGATTTCTTGAGCTGCAGGAGGGGCCGTCAGGTAGCGCCGACGCTCAGCCGATGCGCTCGCCTGTCGGCGGGCGCGCCTCCACGCCGGTGACCTCGGCTTCGTACTCGCCGGGCTCGTCGAGCTCCTCGAGTGACGGGACGAACGGGGTGAGCATACCGACGATGAGCAGCGCACCGCCGAACGCCGCGAACGCAACCTCGACCCCTACGCTCTCCACGAGCGGGCCGGCGACCAGATAGCCGATAGGCCCTGCCGCATACTGTGCCGACATCAGCACCCCGAGTACACGGCCGCGCTTCGAGGGCGCGACTCGTGTCTGCATGGCGATGTTGAGGAGCGGCCCGACCGGCCCCCAGAAGAATCCGGTAAGCGCTGCTGCGGTCACGAGCAGCGGAAACGGGGGCAGCAGTGCCAGGCCGGCGAGCGTCACGCACGCGGCGAGCACGGAGTAACCGAACGCTTTGCGGCGCGAGAAGCGCTGTCCGTGCGCACCGTAGAGAAGCGAACCGGCGACGCCGGCCCCGCTCATCGCCATGAGCACGACCCCGAGCCGCTGCGGCGCTTGCTGCGCTTCGAACACCACGGGCAGGAACACGCCCTCGACCGGCATGTAGATCGCGACCAGCACCATGATGACCAGCAGCATCCAGCGCAACGTCCGATCACGCCAAGTCATGACCATGCCTTCGATGGCGCCCCCGAGCAGATTCTCGGGCCGGTCCGCATGCTCGGGAACGTCGATGCCGTCGAGCCTCACGACCGCCATCAGGAGAGCGGACACGGCGAAACCGGCCGCGGTCGCCCATAGCGCGCCGGTCGCCCCGACGAACGCGATGAGCAGGCCGCCTATACCCGGGCCGATGAAATACGCCACGCCCCATGAGGCCTCGTGGACACCGTTCATGCGCTCCAGTGTCCATCCGGCGCTCCTGGCGGCTTCGGGGATCATCGCTTCACGCGCGGTAGCGCCCGCAGGGTCGAAGACGGCGCCGAGGGCTACGAGCACCACGATCAGCGGCAGGTTCAGGCCCAGCATCAGGTCGACGAGCGGGATGGCGATGACCGAGAGCATCGACAAGATGTCGGAGAGTACCGAGATCCGGCGCTTACCGAACGTGTCGACCAGGACTCCCGAGAAGAAGCTCGACGCCAGCAACGGCAACGCGGTCGCAGCGCCGACGATACCCGCGGCCGTCGGTTGACCGGTTCGCTCCAGAACGAGCCAGGGGATCGCGACGGTCGCGACGCCGTTGCCGGCTCCCGAGGAGATGACCGCGTATTCGAGCATCAACATCGATGCGAGTCTGGGGCGTTCGTTGGGCATGACCATTCCTGACCTGCGTGTTCGTGATGTACCAGTGTGAGGTGACGGGATGATTGTACGCTGCCGCGGGGGTACGATGTCCTTATGGACGATGACGCCCCCGACACGCTCTCCAGACCCCGCAGCCGTCGCGCAGCCTGGTACCTGACCGCGAGCGGCGTGCTGCTGATCGCAGCCGCAGTCGGCCTGGCGGCGTTCGGCGGTTTCGCCCGGCACTCGTTCTCCGTCGGCCCGGCGCGCCTGTCGGTTGCGGCCACCCTGTCCACCCGGCCCGTGACGGCGATCGTCGTCCCGCCGTTCGGCAGTGTGCGTGCCGCGACCCACCGGCTCCCGCTCTTCCTGCGGATATCCCTCGACGAGATCGACATCCCGCAACTCGAGACGTTCGCTGCCGAGGAGACCCTGGACCAGGCTACGACCGACGCATGGGTCGAAGACGTCAGGTCGGGCTTCTCGCGTGCGATCGAGAAGGGTCTGATCGCGGCGGGCCTCGCCGGGGCGTTCGCTGGTTGGGCGTTGCGGCGCTCGTGGCGCTCCGTGGTCGCTTCGACCGCTGTCGCCGTCATCGTGCCAGCGCTGCTCGTCGCGGCGACCGCCGCCACTCTCGACCTCGACGCCTTCCGCACTCCGCGCTTCCGTGGCGCCGTCGCATACGCACCGTCGCTGATCGAGCTGGTCCAGAGCCGGGCGGAGAAGGTCGAGTCCCTGCGCGAACAGGTCAGCAAACTCGCGGTCGACCTCGCCCGCTACTACGATTCGCCTCAGAGCTTCGCACCTGCAGGCGCCCTCGAGGGCACGTATCGCATCCTGCACGTCACCGACCTGCATCTCGATCCGGTCGGCCTCGAACTGGCCGAGGAGCTCGCACGCGAATTCTCCGCCTCGCTCGTCATCGACACGGGAGACATCAACCACTACGGTTCGCCGGTCGAGGCGATGGTCGTGGCCTCACAGGTCCCCACGTCCGTGCCCCAGCTCTTCGTTCCCGGCAACCACGACTCGCCCGCCATCATCGACGCTCTCGACGCTCTCGAACACGTGACCGTCCTGCGTGATGAGGCCACCGAGGTCGACGGGCTCGTCGTCTTCGGGGTCGCCGATCCCGCGTCTGAGGGTCAGGCAGTGGAGCCGGACAGACAGGCGATGTCCGAACGCGCCGAGGAGATCGCGGATGATCTTGCAGCCCGCATACGCTCGGGGGAATCGACGCCGACGATCGTCGCCGTGCACAACACGGCGATGGTGAAGCCGTTCGAGGGGTTGGCGCCGCTCATCGTCGCCGGACATTCTCACACTCCCGTTCTGGAGCGCAGGGGGGATACGTGGTACCTGAACACCGGCACCACGGGGGGCATCCACTTCTCCAGGATGCGCGCGGAGCCCCATATCCCGCACTCGGCGTCGGTCCTGTACTTCACAGGAGAGCTGCCCCGCCGTCTGATCGCCATCGATCAGATAGAGGTCTACGGGATCGCGGGGCAGTCCTCCCTCAGGCGCACGGTGATCGATGAGACGCTGTTGCCATGACGGGCGTGCAGTATCATAGGCGATGAGTGGCGCGGACAAGCCGCGTCGCACGCGAGACGCCCGGAGGACCCCATGCCAGAGGCCATCCAGCACGTTCGCGAACTCGCGGACCGCATAGGCCCGCGACCTGCGACGACGGACGCGGAGGCTGAAGCCGCCAACTACATCGAGGACTGCTTCCGTTCGCGAGGCCTCGAGGTCGAGCGACAGGAGTTCGAGTGTCCGCGGACGTACTCGTGGGCGTTCGTCATCTATCACGTGCTCACCGTTCTGTCCGCCGGCGTGCTCTTCTGGGCCGACGCGTGGGGACCGCTTCGCTGGATCGCGTTCGCCGTGGCGGCCTTCGTGGCCGTGACGATGTGGTTCGATCTCGACACCCGGGGCGGGCTTTCCTCGGTCATGCCCAAAGGACCGAGCCAGAACGTCATCGCGCGCAGGGTGCCCAAGGCCCGGCGGGGCGAGCGGTTGCGCAAGGTCGTCATCGTGGCTCACTACGATTCCGCTAAAGCCTCGCTCGCGTTCGCGCCCGCGATGGTCAAGAACTTCACCGCGACGTTCGAGCTGATGAAGTGGTGCACGTTCCTGGTCCCGGTGTTGATGTTCCTGGACAACCTTCCCCTGACGTCCGCGGCTGACCCGTACCTGTGGTACCTGACCCTCGCGGTCGCGGCATATCTGCTCATCCCGGCGCTCATCAACACGCACCGCGAGCTTGCGATGCGCGCGGTCGACGGGGCCAACGACAACGCTTCGGGAGTCGCCGCGATGCTTGCGGCCATGGAGGCCATCGTGCCTGAGCCCGAAGGCGGCATCCAGATGCCGACGCAGCCCTTCTCGCCTGTGGGAAGCACCCGTGCGACCGACCGGGGCATTCCTCCCTCCGAGCAGAACGTCAAGGTCATCCCCCGCGATCAGCTCCCCGCGGTCGAAAGCGATGTCGATACCTGGGCAGAAGGCGAGGACGTGCTTCCGGTCGAGACGGCACCTGCGGGGCTGCCCGATGACTTCCAGTGGGCCGAGACCGCTCCTGTTCGCGAGTCGGAGCGGCCGCGTCAGGCATCACTCGACTTCGGCACGGTGGAGTTCGAGCCGGTGGGGTCGACACGAGAGCGCAGGCCAGAGCCTGACTGGGACGAGGGTGCGGCATCGACAGAGCTCGACCTGGACGAGTCTCCCGCCGAAGAGGGCCTGTCGGTCCCCCCGTCATCAGGACGTGGCGAGTCCCCGATCCCGGCGGGCGAGTCACCTGACCGTTCCGGTAGCCGCACGCGCAAGGGCGGCCTGTTCGGGCTGGGCAGGAAGCGCAAGGAGTCTGCGGACGCCGACGTGAGCGGCTGGCTGGGTGTCGACAAGGGCTTCGACGCGCGCAAGGCCGGCAAGGACATCGGCAACTGGGAGAACTTCGACGACGACGACGATGACTTCGGGGTTCTCGGCGGCTGGGCCGGTGATGACCCGATCGGTGACCCGGATTTCGCCGCCAACGAGGCATCACGGATCCGCAAGCGTGTGACCGATCGCATCGATTACTCGATCGATGACAAGGAGGTCTGGTTCGTGGCCACGGGCGCCGAAGAGGCGGGGACTTGGGGGATGAGGGCGTTCCTCGGCCAGTATGCGTCGGAGCTCAAGGGCGCGTTCATCATCAACCTGGACAACCTGGGCACCGGAGCCCTGTACTGGGTCACGAGGGAGGGCATGGCACGCCGGTACCGTTCGGACCGTCGGCTCGTCAACATGGCGCGACAGGTCTCGCGCGAGCACCAGATCGTCGCGAAGGGGCGTGAGTACAGGGGGCTGTCGACCGACGCGACCCCGGCACTCGCGCGCAAGTACCGCGCGATGAGCATCATGGCTTTCGACATCAACGGCCGGCTGCCCAACTGGCACTGGTACACCGACACGACCGGCGAGGTGCAGCCCGAGAACCTCGAACAGGCGGCGCGGTTCGTCACCGAGATCGTCCGCGAGCTGTAGGCGGGGCCGGGGGCTAGAACTCGCGTTCCACCACGACGCGCTGCACTCTGCGGACCGCCAGTCTGTCGGCGTAGAACGACATGACCGTGCCGACGAGCATGAGCGCGGTCGATGCCCAGAACACCGGCAGCATCAGCGTGGACCGCTGCAGCGCGACCACTACGATCGCGAACACGATGAAGCCCAGGTGGAGCAGGCCTGAGCCGGTCTTCGTCAGGCGTCCTTCGGTCAGGTAGGACGGACCGCGCGCGCCGGCGACCGTCATGACGACGACCGCCACCTGGATGAGCGCCGCGAGGAACAGGTACGCGGTGAGTCCCGCAGCCAACGAGCCGTCGACGGCCCACACCAGCAGCCCGCACGCGAGCATCCCGCCGGACACGGCGAGCAAGGCGGTACGGGAGAACAGCCGCTTGGGGACGCACAGTCCCATGATCACCACCAGCAGGATGATCTGCGGCGCCGCGATCGCGTTCATCGCCTGGATGTAGCCGGGGTATCCCGTGGCATTCCACCCGGGGACCGAGTTCTCCGCCCACCACACGTACACAGTGCCGAGGAAGGACTGCAGCCCAAGCCCGCCGAACAGCACTACGGTGGCCATCATCAGCGCGAAGTCCCACCCGCGCGCGTTCGCGATGGAAGAAGCGGCTACGCGGGGGCGGGCAGGGGTCTCCTCGGCAGGTACGGGAGTGATGTCGACGGGGTCGTTCATGCGATACCTCCCGCGATCGGGGTGAGGGATGCCATGGCGGCGGGCGGAGGGGCGGCGAGCGCGTAGCTGTGTGCGCCCGGCACGATGTAGGTGGCCAGGTAGGTCAGGACGAGGACCACGAACGACAGGACGGCCAGGGCGGCCACCCAGCGCCACATGCCGCGCCGCCGCAGATACAGGCGGGCGTGGAGAACGGCGGTGTAGAGCAGCCACATCATGATCGACATGTTGACCTTGCCCGACCACCACCACGACTCGCCCTGCCAGGCGAGGATCGCCCACGGGAAGCCGATCAGCATACCCGCGGTCAACGGCAGGTAGCCGAAGCGCGCCCAGCGGTACGCGGTGGTCTCGTACGCCGAGAAGCGGGTGCGCAGCATCTGCAGCGTGGCGATGAACGACAGGGCGAACGCGCCGTAGCTGATGAAGAGCAGCGGCGGGTGCACCCACATGTACCAGGTGTTGTAGTAGAACTGGCGCGATCCTTCCATCCCTCGGAACGCCTGCTCGGCGAGTTGGGGGACGCCGGACCCCATCGCTTGCAGGTACCCCGCGTACTGGCCGAGGAACTGAGGCAGCGGTTCTGTGAACGGCTTGCCCCAGAGCGCAGCGCCGAACATCAGCAGCGCGGTCGTGATGGCCGCGCCGGGCAGAAGCTCCGCACGGTGGCGCCTGATCGACATGCCGAGGACAGCCACCACGAGCCCCCACACGTAGAGCTTCTCCGATTCGACCCAGAGCGGTACCGCGACGGAGCCGTGGACCGCGCCGGTCATCGGGTTGACCACCTGGCAAAGCTCCCACAATCGCCAGTGGAACCAGGTGAGTAACGCTTCGCCGATCACGAGGAGGGCCAGCGACGCGCCCAGTGCGACGGGCAGCCAGCGCCGTAGTGAGGGGACGACGGCCACGACGAACAGGGCAATGGCCGCGAAGGGCAAGACAGCCTGGATGGGGCCGCCCCACGTCGACAGGAGGTCGATAAGTCGCGCAATCTGTGCCTGAGTCGAAGCTATGTCCACGGCTCTCCTTGTGGGCTGGCGACGATACCGAGTATACCCATCAGGCAGCAAGAGGGATGCCGCGGACGCTCGGCGTTGCGGTCTGAAGTTGCGCGCAGGTACACTTCGAACGACCCCCTCGATGATCGCCGCATGAAGAACGCCCCCTGTGGAGGCCGGACGTGACAGCGAACCGCATCACCAAGATGCTCATGCGCCACCTGGTCGTCTCGTCGCGCGATCAGCTCAACAGGTACGACATCGAGGCCCAGCTCGCCAACATCGAGCGGGTCGGTCTCGTGATCCGGGTACGCTGGACGCTCGTCGCCGCACTGGCGGTCTACTCGGTGCTCGGGATGTGGGCCTACACGCTCGAGATGCCGCTCTTCGAGATACTCAAGAACCTCATGGTCCCCGCGTTGGCGATGGTGTTCGTGGTCGGCTACAACACCTTCTACCATCTTACGTATCGCAAGCTGGGCAACATCGCCATCCTCAACCATGCGCAGCTCATGTTCGATGCGCTGGTCGTGGCTGTGCTCGTGCACTACTCGGGCGGAGCGCACTCGTGGTTCTGGGCGATGTACCCTCTGTTCGTCCTGGAAGCGGCGTTCATCCTGCCCAGGCGGTTCCATGCATGGGCTATCGCCGCCTTCTGTCTGTTCGTGCAGGGAGTGGTCTTGTGGGGCGAGTACTTCGGTTTGCTCACCCACGTGAAAGTGCCGTTCGTATCCGGTGAGTTGTACCGGAACTTCACCTATGTGTTCGTACGCTTCTTATGGCAGACCACGGTGCTTGCGGGCGTGGCCAACGTCGGCACGATGATGACCGAGACGGTCCGACGTCGCGAGGAGACGCTCGCGGCCAGCTCCATCACCGATGAGAAGACCGGTCTGTACGAACGGGGGTACCTCAATCGTGCGCTTGCCAGCGAGCTGCATCGCGCACAGCGTGACGGGCGCATGGTCGCTGTGCTGCTGATCGACATCGATGACCTCGCGGCGTTCAATGAGGTGTTCGGCTTCGAGCGCGGAGACCGGGTGCTGCAGGCGGTAGCCGGCGCGATGGGTGAAGTCGTTGCGGGTTGTGCCGAGGGTACGCCTGGCGAGGGCAGCCTGCTCGCGCGGTACGGAGGCGAGGAATTCGTCGCGGTGCTGCACGAGGAGTGCGCGGGAGACTCCCCGCTGCCCGAGTTCGCAACGGCCACAGCCGAGGCTGTGCGAGCGGCGGCCGAAAGGGCTCGTGTGGGTGACGCAGGCGTGACCGTGAGTGTGGGCGTCGTATTCGGACCGCATCACGGGACCACCCCCGACGAGCTGCTGACCGTCGCCGACGGCGCGCTTCAGGATGCGCTCTCGCGTGGCGGCAACAGCGTCCATGTCGTGGGCCTAGAGGGATGAGTAGCGGTCTCGGCCGCGCGGAGTCGCTAGCCGCAGGCGCGGCGTCCGCCTTGCTCGTGGTGGGACTGGCGGTGTTGCTTCTGCTGGCTCCGGCGTTCACGCGCGTCCTGGTGCAGCGGCTCGAGGTCGCGGGAGAGGCGGGTCTATCAGCGGAGTCCGCGCTGCGCTCTGCTGAGCTTGTTCGCGGGTACGTGGCGGGCAGCAACCGCGAGCCTTTGCCGGCCGTCGTGGGGTCGCGAGAGGGATTCGGGGTCCGGGCCGTTGCACATCTCGACGACGTTCGTGCTGTGATCCGTGGCGCACGCCTGGCGACCGGTGTGCTCGCCGCACTTCTGGCGGCCTGGATCGGTGTCCGTCTCGGTCGCCGGGAGAGCGGACCGCTGGTCGCGGGGCTCAAGACCGGTGCGGTGATGCTCGTTTCCGCCGCCGGTGTCTCCCTGCTCGCAGCGCTGCTCGACTTCGGACGGTTCTTCTCGGCGTTCCACGGTCTGTTCTTCGAGGAAGGCACGTGGCAATTCCCTGCCGATGACTTGCTGATCCAGCTTTTCCCGGAGCCGTTCTGGATCATCTCAGGTGTCGCGTGGGCCGTATCGGTTCTCCTCGGCGGTGCTCTGATGTACGCTGCTGCGCGCCTGCTCGAACGAAGGTGGGCGCCCCGTCCGTCCGATAGTGCATGACAAGATGCGCAAGAAGTGTAAACTTCTCTAGGTGTTTCAAACCCGGGAGGGAAACCGAGACCCGTAACGGGCCCGTTCGTGTCGGTCTATCGTGGAAGGAGCCGTGCATGGCTGCCAAGGAAGGCTACTGCGTAAAGTGCAAGGAGAAGCGCGAGATCGTTGACGCGCAGGAGATCACCATGAAGAACGGCCGTCCGGCCACGCAGGGCACCTGCCCCGTTTGCGGGACGAAGATCTTCAAGATCGGCAAGTAGCAACGACAGAAGTCTGCGATCCTGTCAGGGGCGTCCGTCCGTAAGGGATGGGCGCCTCTGCGTCTTAGGCATCGGACCGGGTTGTTGACACGTGGCGCCGGACGGGGGTAGCGTCCGATAATCGGTGCCTTCAGGGCACGTTGCCGACGGTGGGATGAAAGCGGGTCGGTTTCATGAACGTCATCGTGGTGGGTTGTGGCCGAGTGGGCTCGCAGTTGTCCACCCTGCTTTCCATCGAGGGACACAATGTGGTGGTCATCGACAAGGACCCGGAGGCGTTCAAGCGTCTGGGCAGTGTGTTCAACGGCGTGACCCTCAAAGGCCTCGGGTTCGACGAGGACATCCTGGAGGAAGCCGGTGTCCGCGAGTGCGATGCGTTCGCCGCGGTGACGAACCTGGACAACACGAACCTCATGGCCGCCGAGGTGGCAAGGAAGATCTTCGGGGTGCGTCACGTGGTCGCGAGACTCTACAACCCGGTCCGCGAGCGCACGTACACGCAGCTGGGGCTGGATTACGTGTGTGGCACCACGCTCGTGGCAGAGGTCCTGATGGAGAAGATCATGGCGGGTCACGGCCACCACATCGCAAGTGTGGGGGACGTGGAGGTCGTGCAGTTCCTCGGCAGTTCGGCGATCGAGGGCAAGAAGGCCTCCGAGGTCGAGATCAAGCACCGTTTCAGGATCGCAGCCGTTTCGCGCGGTGACGCGATGTTCATCCCGGACCCGGACACCGTGCTGCATGCGGGTGACAGGATCCTAGGGTCGGTCAAAGAAGACGCGTTCGCCAAGATCGAGCGCTACATGGAGGAGTGACCGATGTTCATCGTCATCAACGGCGGCGGCAAGGTCGCGTCGTACCTGGCCCGCACGATGCTCGAGTCCGGTCACGACGTGGCCCTGATCGAGCGACGCAGAGAGATCGTGGAGAAGCTCACGGCCGAGCTGCCGGACCGGGCGTTGATCATCCACGGAGACGGGTGCGACTCGCAATTCCAGGAGGACGCAGGGGTCTCGCGGGCCGACGTCTTCGTAGCATCCACCGGAGACGACGACGACAACCTGGTCGCCTGCCAGTTGTCGAAGGTGGCGTTCGGTGTGCCCAGAGCCATCGCGCGGGTGAACAACCCCAAGAACGAGCGTATCTTCAACGCCCTGGGCATCGAAGCGATCTCCTCGACCAACATCATCTCCCGGATGATCGAGGAAGAGGCTACGGTGGGTGACATCCGGACGCTGATCGCGCTCAGGCGCGGGCGGATGGCCATCGTGGAGATCGAACTTCCCACCGACCGGTGCGTGGTCTGCGACAGGGACATCGCATCGCTGAACCTGCCGTCCGACTGCATCCTGGTCGCGCTGATCAGGGGCGACGACGAGATCGTCACCGTTCATGGAGACACGCGACTCCAGCCGGGTGACACCGTCATCGCGTTCACGAACGTGGACAGGGAACGCGATCTCAAGAAGGCACTGACGGGTACGTAGGGAGGCGGGCGCCGCTGTAGCCGCCGGATGTCACGTGGGTCGCTCGGCGCCCCTGGTCGAGTTTGCGACCGGCGCGGCGTACGGTCTACAATGCGTCACGCGTTGTGAGTCACGCGGGCATAGCTCAGTTGGTAGAGCGACAGCTTCCCAAGCTGTAGGTCGCGGGTTCGAGACCCGTTGCCCGCTCCATGTGACGGACCAAGGACCGCCTTGATGGCGGTCCTTGTCATATGCCGCCTGTCGGATTCCTGGTGCCGCTCGTCGTGCGCCGGCAGGAATCCAGGCATCGAAGCCGAACATCTGTTCGCATAGACCAGTATACCTCCACCGCACCCCTCCTGGTGGAACAAGCGAGAGGGGTGCGTCATGGGCAGAGTCTCCTGGTGGTGTGCGATCCTGGCAGGATGTTGGGCCCTGCTCGTGGCGCCGCAGTGCGCGTTGGCGGAAGGCTGGCCGTTCGCGGAACCCGCGCGGGTACTGCTCGCCTACGGCGGCACCTATCAACACGCCGAAGGTACCTCGGTCCACCGCGGCGTCGACCTGGCCGCGTCACCGGGTGCGACGGCGTTCGCGGCGTTCGCGGGGCAAGTGACCTTCGCAGGCCGGGTCCCGGCCGGCCCCGGCGCGACGTGTGGGGCGGTCACGGTGCAGTTGCCGGACGGCCTCAAGATCACATACATGCCACTCGAAGAGCTGGCCGTCAGCGCCGGTCGGGATGTCGGGGCCGGGCAGCTGCTCGGCGCGGTGGCTGCCGGCGGTGACGCCAGTTGCGCCGAACCTCACCTGCACGTCAGCGTGCGTCGCGCGGAACTCTACATCGACCCCATGACCCTGCTCGTGGCGCCTGCGGTATCCGTTGTCGAGCCGCCTGTGCCGGAACCCGTGGAAGCGCACATGGGCGCCGAGGCACCAGCGGTCGCATCCGGCGGGACCATGCCGGTCGCGGAGCAAGCCCCGGCAAGCACACCCGTCGGTGAGAGTGTGGTCGGGCAGGCGGTCACGGCCGCAAGCGCCCAGGGGGCGGAGAGTGTTGCGGCTTCGCCCGTCGGACATGCTGTTCTGCGAGGATCTGCGGAGAGGGCTGGTAGCTCCACGGCTGGAGTGGTGGCGAACAGCGGTTCCAGCGCCGCAGGTGCGTGGGGCGGGGCGCCAGCTGTGGCCGCCCCGGCGGGACCGCAGGCTTTGACCGCGATGGCCCGACGGAGCCGACACACCGAAGGCGTGGAGGCCAGAGGCCTGCAAACCCGCGATACGCCACACGTTTCTTCCAGGCCGACATCGACGGTGAAACGGCGAGTCGTCTCGCTGGTACCCGCAGTCGGTCTTGTCGCCCTGCTCGGCCTGTGGCCGCTGTGGCGGATGCGTGTGCAAGAGCTTCAGGGAGATGTCATACCGGTCGGGGATGATGTTGCAGCCGCGGTCGGCCGGTGATACACTCCTGAAGCTTCATTTCCTGCTCCGGGCTACTGCCTTCCTGTCCCGGGGCCGCTTGAGCCCAGAGGAGGTGAACAAGTGAAGGCTTACGAACTCATGCTTATGCTCAACCCCACTCTCGAAGAGGACGCTCGCGAAGCTGCCCTCGAGAAGGTCCAGGGTCTCATTGCCGCTGACAGTGGTGTCGTCGACAAGGTTGACTCCTGGGGCAAGCGCCGGCTCGCCTATGAGATCGAAGATCTCACCGAAGGCGATTATGTCGTCGTGGACTTCCACGCCACACCGGGCGCGATCGCCGAGATCGACCGCGTGCTGCACATCACCGATCCCGTCGTGCGCTACATGCTGGTCCGTCGTGAAGACAAGGACTAGTCGACTCCAAGACGACCGGAAGACCGGCCGTCACGGATGTAGCGAACGAGCCGGGTCGGCCGTGACGTTTACGCGAACGAGAAGGTGATCACAGTGGGAATCAATCGAGTCGTCATAACGGGTAACCTCACCAGGGACCCGGAGCTCCGTTCAACGTCGTCGGGCATGGCCGTGCTCAAGATGGGTGTGGCAGTGAACGACCGGCGCAAGAACCAGCAGACAGGTGAGTGGGAGGACGTCCCCAACTTCGTGGACGTCACCGTCTTCGGTGCGCGCGCCGAGGCGTTGCCCCGCTTCTTGTCCAAGGGCTCCAAGGTCGCCATCGAGGGCAAGCTGCGTTGGTCTTCATGGGAGAACCAGCAGGGCGAAAAGCGCTCGAAACTGGAGGTCGTGGCGGACGACATAGAGTTCCTGTCGTCGCGCGAGGGCTCCGGTTCCGGGTTCGGCGGCGGACAGCCGGCTGCGCCCTCACCGGAGGACAGCGGTCCAGCCGACGGCGGTCCAGCCGACGGCGAGGAGATCCCGTTCTAAGAGCACAGTGAACGTACGGCGGACCCCTCCCGCCGTGCGTCATCGGATAACCCGGCGTCTTTTCAAGGCGCGAGAGGAGGTAGAGGAATGTCGGATTACGCACGCAAGCCTCGGCGCAAGTACTGCGCCTTCTGCAAGGACAAGGTCGACTACATCGACTACAAGGACGTTCAGATGCTGCGCAAGTTCATGACGGACCGCGGGAAGATCAAGCCGCGCCGCGTGACGGGTAACTGCGCCCAGCACCAGCACCGGCTCTCCATGGCGGTCAAGCGCTCTCGTGAGATGGCGCTCGTGCCCTACACGGTCCCGGTCGTCAGTGGTCGTGTCGACGGGCGGGGCCGCAGGTAGATCATGAGCACACGGACCGCAGAAATGCGAGACTCGGTGATGCTGGCCGCTGCCTGTATAGCAGGTGCGGTCATCGTGCCGGTCGTGCCCTTCGTAGGGTTGCCGCTCAGTGCGGCTGCGCTCGCGGGGCTGTACCATCGCGGTTCCAGGTCCGTCATGGTCGTGGCTCTGCTCCTGGCGCTACTCGCCACCTGGGCGATATGGCCCGTGGAAACCTTGTTGGTCGCGCCGTCACTGCTTGCGGTGATGTTGGCCATACCGGCTCTGAAGCGGCGTCATGCACTCTCGGTCACGACATGGTTCGTGCCCGTGCTCGGCGTCGCACTGGCAGCACGACAGTTCGGCGAAGCATGGCTGAGCGGATTGTCGTTGCGGCAGTACTTCGAGAGGGCATTCGAAGAGGCCGCAGGGCTGATGAACACCATCGGTGCGAATGCCCTGGTCGCCGAGGACGCAGTGGGGACGATGCTGCGCCTCGCTCCGTCCACGTTCATGTTGATGGCGGTGGCGACTGCGGCTCCGACGCTTGTGGTCCTGTTGTGGGTCGCACGTCGTACGGGGTCCGAGACGCACCGGCCGGTGCCCGTGGCCGTGGTCGACCTGAGTCCGCATGTGTTGTGGCTACCGGTGGCGGGAGTCGCAGCCGCTGCAGCCGCGCGGGTCTGGGGCGGTACCGAAGGATTGGCCTCGGCCGTCAGCATGAACCTGTTGCTGGCCGCGAAGGCCGCACTGTTCGTACAGGGCTTCGCGGTGATCGCGTCTCTGTTGCGACTGTCCGGCGCTAAGCCCGGACGGTTCGTGTTCGTGGCGATCGTCGCGCTTCTCATCGACGGTCCTACATGGGTAATCAGTTTCGTTGGTCTGCTGGACTTCTGGATGAACTTCCGGAAGCTTGAACGAGATGGGATAGAAGGGCCGGAGGCGACCAGGTCGCCGCATGCCGGTGACGAAGGTCTATGATGCGTTGAGCCGGAACGCGGTTCCGGTCCGGATTCAAGGGAGTAACGATGAAAGTCATCCTTACACAGGAAGTGAAAGGCAAAGGCGGGGAAGGTGACGTGATCGAGGTCGCACGCGGCTTCGCGGTCAATTACCTGTTTCCTCGCAAGATGGCCATAGAGGCCACGTCTGGCAATCTCAAGCAGCTCGAGCAGCGCATGCACAACATCCGCACGCGTGAAGAAGGACGGGTCGGCGAGGCCGAGGCCGTTGCTGCGGCGCTTGAGGGCAAGAAGGTCGTCATTCGCGCGAAGGTGGGCGAAGAAGGCCGGCTGTTCGGGTCGGTGACGGCGCACATGATCGAGGAAGCCATCGCCGAGCAGCTCGATGTGGCCATCGACAGGCGCAAGATGGACGCGCACGGGCACATCAAAGAGGTCGGGGAGCATGTGGTCTCCGTTCAGATCTACCGTGACATCAAGGCGCACGTGACGGTCGTCGTCGCTGGCGAGGGTGTCGACCTGACCGAGGTCGCGGCAGCTGAGGCTGCTGTTGTCGAGAACGCTGAGGTCGAAGAGGCTGCTGAACCGGACGAGGCTGTCGTTGACGAAGCGTCTGCTGATTCGGAGCCGGTCGATGACGAGGAGCAGCTCGACGACGCCGCTTCCGATGAGGAAGAGGCCGCATGGGGCTCTGACGTCGAGATCCTCGACGAGGCGTAGATCCGCCCGAAGACTCGGTGCAACCCGAAACGCCATCCGCAGCGCGGGTGGCGTTTCTTGTTTCCCCGCCCCATCTGTCTACCCTGGGAGGCTCCGCAGATTGACCGAGAATCTGTGGACGCTGGGGATAACCTCGGTCTGTGCTGCTCTGGGTGTGTCGGACGCTGTGGACAGCGGTTTTCAGGACATGTCGCGTGTCAGACCCCTGGGCTAGAATCGCGATGGGTCATGGAGTGTCAGGGTCGCGGGTGCAGTCCGCGGCTGCCGACTGATGTGGAGGTGCGGTGTGGCAAACGGTGCCGTCAGGGAACGCGCGTTGCGAGGCGTGACGTCTCCCGAACTCGTGCCGCCGCACAATCTGGAGGCCGAACAGGCCTTGCTGGGCTCCATGTTCCTGTCACGCGATGCTGCTGAGAACGCGCTGACGATCGTCTCGGCCGAGGACTTCTACCGGCCAGCGCACACGAAGATCTTCGCTGCGATGGAGCACCTGCACACCGGCAACATCCCTGTGGACCACGTGAGCGTCGCTGACAGGCTCGAGGCGACCGGTGAGCTGGAGCAGATCGGTGGCAAGCCGTACCTGCTCGACATCACACAAGTGGTCCCCACCGCCGCCAACGCCATGCGTTACGCAGAGATCGTCGCCCGGACCGCGATGCTGCGCTCGCTCATCGGCGCGGCGACGCAGATCGTACACATGGGGTACGAGGCACCAGATGATCTGCGTGAAGTCGCAGAGGAAGCCGAGCGCCTCATCTTCGAGGTCACCAATAAGAGGATCTCCGGCAACTTCCGCGAGATCAACGAGTTGCTGGCGCTGTCGTTCAAGCAGCTCGAAGAGCTGTTCGACAATCAAGAGCACATCACGGGTGTTCCCACCGGCTTCAAGGATCTCGACAGGCTTCTGGCCGGTATGCACCGCAGCGATCTGCTCATCCTTGCCGCTCGACCCTCGGTCGGCAAGACCGCGTTGGCGCTCAACATCGCCGTCAACGCTGCGAAAGCCGGAGCCAGTGTCGCGATGTTCAGCCTGGAGATGTCAGCCGAACAGCTCATCCAGCGCATCCTGTGTTCGGAAGCACGGATCAACTCGCAAGACGTCCGCACCGGCTACATCAAGGACCCGGACTGGGGCAACATCCACCGGGCCATGGGTCAGCTCGCCGAGCTGGACTTCTTCGTCGACGACACCCCGGCGATCTCGATCCTCGAAGTGCGGGCCAAAGCGAGACGCCTGTTGCGTGACAAGCCGAACGGTTTGATCATCCTCGACTACCTTCAGCTCATGCAGCCCCAGCACCGGCGCAACGAGAACCGACAGACAGAGATCGCAGAGATCAGCCGAGGCCTCAAGATCCTCGCCAAGGAGCTCAGCGTCCCCATCCTCGCGCTCTCCCAGCTGTCTCGTGCAGTCGAGCAGCGCGCAGGCAAACGGCCGCAGCTTTCCGACCTGCGAGAGTCCGGAGCGATCGAGCAGGACGCTGATGTCGTCATGTTCATCGACCGCAACACAGACCCGCGTTCGGCCGAGGAGAACGATGAAGACCGGCCGCCGCGTGGCGTTGCCGAGGTCATCGTCGCGAAGCACCGCAACGGGCCGATCGGCCAGGTGCGTCTGGTGTTCAACGAGCGCTACACGAAGTTCATCGACTTCACGGACAAGCTTCCGTAGCTGCTCAGCGCTGCCAGAGGGTGTCGAACTCCTCGGCACGCCAACCGACCATCGCCTTCTCGCCGACGCGCAAGACAGGTACGCCGTGCTGCCCCGTCATGAGTACCATGTCGCGACGTCCGCGAGCATCGGCGTAGATGTCGACCTCGGTGAAGGAGATCTCGTGTTCCAGGAGGTAGGCTTTGGCGACTCTGCACCACGGGCATGTGGGTGAGGTGTATACGACCACTTTCTTCGTTCGCGGCGCGGGCCCTCTCGCCATTCGTCCCTCCCTCAGGTCGCGGATCCTTCGATAGCGGCAGCAGCCAGGGGGTGCTGCGGCGGATATGTAGTGTCGACCGGGGAACATAAGTCTAAGGGGCGGGAACGTCCGCTGTCCATCGAGTTCCCAGGTCCGGGACGAACCCGGGCGGGGACTCGGGGACCGATCGCTGCTGCGGGAGGACGGACCGGGAGTGGCTGATCGATACGACGCGATCGTGATCGGAGCGGGGCCGGCGGGTATCTTCGCCGCACTCGAGCTCTCGCGTGTCGGCGGGCTCAAGCTGCTGATGCTCGAGAAGGGGCGCGACCTTGGGAAGCGCAAGTGCCCGGCTCGCGAGACCCAGTGCACGCTCTGCCCTTCATGCGACATCATGAGCGGCTGGGGAGGCGCGGGAGCGTTCTCGGACGGCAAGCTCACGCTGACCGGCGAGATCGGAGGCTGGCTCGGGGAGTACGTCGGCGCCGAGGAGCTGGACGGGCTGCTGGACCGGACGGACCGCGTCTGGTTGGAGTTCGGCGCCGATGAGCACGTGTACGGCCCTGACCCGGACGACGCCTCTCGCCTCCAGCGGGCGGCCACACTCGCCGACATGCATCTGACGATCATGCGCATCCGTCATCTGGGTACCGACAGGTCCCCTCGTGTGCTGGGCGCGATGCGACGGGTCCTGGAAGACGCCGGTGTGGAGGTCCGGACGGGGGTGAGCGTGGCGCGCATCCTTGCCGAGGAGGGCCGTGTCGCCGGCGTCGAACTCGCGGACGGCAGCAGACTTTCTGCACGCGCAGTCATAGCCGCGCCCGGTCGCGAGGGCGCTGAGTGGCTGGCCGGACAGGCCACAGAGCTGGGCATCCGGCTGAGCAACAACGCGGTCGACATCGGCGTGAGGGTGGAGTGTCCCGCTCCCGTCATGGAGCCGTTGACCGACCATCTCTACGAGGCGAAGCTCACGTACTACTCCAAGGCGTTCGACGACAGGGTCCGGACGTTCTGCATGAACCCGTACGGAGAGGTGACAACCGAGTCGTACGGCGATGTGGTGACCGTCAACGGGCACTCCTTCGCGGAGAAGAAGACGGGGTACACGAACTTCGCCGTCCTGGTGAGTCAGTGTTTCACGGAGCCGTTCAAGGAGCCGATCACGTACGGCCGCTCGATCGCGCGTCTCGCGAACCTGCTGGGTGAGGGCATCCTGGTACAGCGGTTGGGCGACCTGAAGGCCGGCCGCCGGTCGACACCGCACCGGATGGCCGAGTCTATCGTTTCGCCCACGCTGCCCTCGGCGACGCCCGGCGACCTGGCTTCCGTGATGCCGTACCGGCACCTGACCGGGATCCTGGACTTCATCGAGACGCTCGATGAGCTGGCCCCCGGGGTGGCTTCACCCTCCACGTTGCTCTACGGGGTCGAGGTGAAGTTCTACTCGTCGCGACTCGCTCTGGACGCGGATCTCATGACGTCGGTCGAGGGGTTGTTCGCGGTCGGTGATGGCGCCGGTGTCAGTCGCGGGCTCGTCCAGTCGAGCGCCAGCGGACTGGTCGCAGGCAGGTCGGTCGAGCGGCTACTGGCCCGGGACCGATGAGGCTCGTTCCCGATTGACGAGGTGTACGAACACGTCCTCGAGCGTCGGTGTCACGACGCGCGTGGAGAGCGCCTCGAGTCCTGCGGTGGTCAGCGTGCTCGCGATCACCTCCGGGCCGTCGATGCGCGTGCCCACGTTGACGTGCAGGGCCGCACCGCTCAGGTAGGCCTCGGCGATGGCCGGTGAGGCGGTGAGCGCCTCGATCGCCGCATCGACGTCGCCTGTCGTGACTTCGAAGATAGTGTCGTTCACGAGTGTCGTGCGCAGTGTGTCGGGGGTGCCCTCCGTCACGATGGAGCCTTCGTAGATGAAGGCTACGCGCGAGCATCTGGCCGCCTCGTCCATGTAGTGCGTCGTCACGAACAGCGTGATGCCCGACTCGGCAAGGTCGTAGAGCAGCTCCCAGAACCTCTTACGGGCCGTCGGGTCGACACCGGAGGTCGGCTCATCGAGGAACAGCAGCTCCGGTTCGTGGATCGTGGCACACCCGAGCGCGAGGCGCTGCTTCCAGCCGACGGAGAGGTTGGCGGTCAGTTCCCCTTCGCGACCCTGAAGGCCGGCCATCTCGAGGATGTATGCGCGCCGCTGTTCGTAGCGTTCGTCGGCTATACCGTAGACCCCCGCGTAGAACTTCAGATTCTCCTCCACGGTGAGGTCCTCGAACAGCGAGAAGCGCTGGCTCATGTATCCGATACTGCGACGGATGTCCTCGGCCTGGCCGACGGCGTCGAATCCCAGCACGGTCGCCTCGCCGTCGGTCGGGGCGATGACCCCGCACAGCATGCGGATGGTCGTGGTCTTTCCCGAACCATTCGGGCCGAGGAACCCGAATATCTCTCCTCGGCGCACGTCCAGATCGATGTTGTCGACGGCGGTGAAGTGTCCGAAGCGCTTGGTCAGTCCCCGGACGTGGACGGCGGCCGCGGGCGCGGGTGGCGGCTCGGTGGGCGCGGGCGCGGGCGTCCCCGAGGCGTCGGGCGCCATCTCCGGCTCCGGCTCGTCTGTGCGATGTCGTCTGAACAGGGGCATCCGTTGGCTCCTCGCCTAGTCTGCCAGCCGTTTGTGGAAGCGGGCCAGTGCCGCGCTGAAGATCGACACTGCGAACACAGCCATAGCGGCGAACTGCGGCCAGAGCGCCTCGAACCCGGAGCCCTTCATGAAGTTGGCGCGCAGCAGTATCAGTACGTAGCGCAGCGGGATCAGGTATGTCACCGGCACGATGGGCTCGGGCATCGACTCGATCGGGAAGATGAAGCCGGACAGCACGATCGTGGGGATCAGCAGGAACATCGTCCACTGCTGGGCCTGGTGGCGCGTGCGGGCGAGGGTGGAGATGATCATCCCCTGGCCCAGGGTCGTGAAGACGAACAGCGCGAGCCCTGCCGCGATCACGAGCAGATTTCCGTTGAACGGCACACGGAACCAGTACACGCCCACAAGCATGACGCCGATCACCTGCACCGTTGCGAGCAACACGTAAGGTGCGAGTTTGCCGACCAGGTACTCACCGCGGGTGATGGGGGTGACGAACATCTGCTCGAGCGTGCCGCGTTCTCGCTCTCGAACGATCGCCTGCGACATCAGCGCGGTACTCGAAAGCATGAGGATGAAGGCGACGAGCCCGGGGACCATCGCGTTGACGCTGCGAAGTGTGGGGTTGAACAGCACACGCACACGCGCGTCGATGCCCGGACCGTCGGGCACAAGCCCCGTGACCTCGGCCCGGCTGCGCGTCCACTCCCCGATCACCTGCGTCGCGTATCCCGAGGCGACCGACGCGGTCTTGCTGTCGACCCCGTCGACGACGAGCTGCACGGCTGCCCGATCGCCGCGCTCCAGGTCGCGCTCGAAACCGGCCGGCAGCACGAGTGCGAGCTGCACGCGGTTGCCGTCCATGAGGGGGCGCAACGAGGTCTCCTCGGCGGGGCGTTCGATGATGGTGAAGTAACCGGCGT
Source organism: Actinobacteria bacterium UBA7524 (assembly GCA_002478275.1). GTDB lineage: Bacteria > Actinomycetota > Coriobacteriia > Anaerosomatales > UBA912 > UBA7524. The sequence goes on along the minus strand of DLMY01000031.1, from coordinate 2,532 downwards.
TCTCGATGGCCGAGGAGAGCTCTCGCGAGCTGACGGTGCGGTCCTGGTCCACGATGGCGGTCGGGATGTTGGTGACGTCGGAGCCGACCACGTAGCCGAACATGATCAGCTGCAGAAGCGGCTGGATGAAGATGAGGGGTAGCAGCATCCTGTCGCGCGCGAGCTGGAGGTACTCCTTCCAGACCAGGAGGCGGATGCGAGAGAAGGACATCAGTCGGCCCTCCTCGCGTGGACGAGGGTCGCCAGCGACAAGATGACCAGCGCGTACAGGCCCAGTGAGGCGATCTGCGGCCAGAGCACCTCGAAGCCTGCGCCCTTGAGGAACACCGAGCGGGCGATGTCGACCATGTAGCGGCCCGGGAACAGGTACGAGATCCACTGCAGCACGACGGGGATGCTGTTCAGGGGGAACGCGAAGCCCGAGAGCATGAAGCCGGGCAGGAAGCTGACGATCAGCCCGGTGATGTTGGCCACCTCGACAGAGGAGGCGCGGGCGGAGATGAGCAGCCCGATGCCCAGGCAGCACAGGACGAACAACAGCGTGCCGGCGACCAGGGCGAGCAGGTCACCGCGCAAGGGGACCCGGAACAGGGTGATCGCCACGAACGTGGTCGCCACCATGTTCGCGAAAGCCAGACCTGCCCAGGGGATGGTCTTGCCCAGGACGAGTTCTCCCCGGCGGACGGGAGAGACCGAGATCTGCTCGAAGGTGCCCAGGTCGCGCTCGCGTACGAGTGTGACGGCGGTCTGCTGGACGGTGACGATCATGATGATGACGACCATGAGTCCGGGGATCAGGAAGTCGGCGGAGCGGCGGCCGGGGTTGTACCAGGTCCTCACGCTGACGTCGACGGCGCCGAAGGCGGACGGGTCGAGCGCGCGGGCCTGAGCCCACTCGACGAACACCTCGCGGTCCAGTTGGCGGTTGAGCGCGACGGCGTAGGCCTGGCCGAGCTGGGCGGAGTTGGGCTCGGAGCCGTCGAGCAGCACTGCCACGGACGGCGTCTCGCCGCGTGTGAGCGCGCGTCCGAAGCCGGGCCGGACCATGACCGCGACGCGCGCGGTCGACTCGTCGAACGCCCGGTCCACCTGTGCGGGAGAGTCGACATGGCCCACGACGTGGAAGAAGTCGCTGTGCTCGTAGGCGGCCAGGTAGGCGCGGCTTTCACTCGTGCGGTCGCCGTCGAGAAGAACTGTCGGCACGTCGCGTACGTCGAAGCTGATCGCGTAGGCGAACAGCAGGAGTTGCAGCACGGGCATCACGAGCACGGCGACGAGCAGGCGAGGGTCGCGGCGGATGTGGACGAGCTCCTTGGCCGCGATCGCGTTGATGCGTGTGAGCATCGCCCTCACTGCGGCTCACCGCCTAGCACGGGCTCGGGCTCGGCGGGGACGTCGGGCTCGGGCTCCGGCGGCGTCGCGCTCTGTTCCCGCGCGCGTTCGACGAGGTAGGCGAAGGTCGTCTCCATGTCGACGTCGCCACCGCTGCTGTAGGGATGCGGGACGCGCGCTTTGAGGGCGGTCGGGGTGTCGTCGAGCAGGATACGGCCGTCCTCCATGAAGGCGATGCGCGTGCAGCGCTCCGCCTCGTCCATGTACGGCGTGACGATCAGCACGGTGATGCCCTCGCGGTGCAGACCCGAGAGGATCCTCCAGAACTCCCGGCGCGAGACGGGGTCGACGCCGGTGGTGGGCTCGTCGAGCAGGAG
>DLMY01000031.1:0-700 GCA_002478275.1 Actinobacteria bacterium UBA7524 | reverse complement strand
GCTCGTCCAGGATGAGGATCGACGGCTCGTGCACGAGCACACAGGCGAGTCCGAGCTTCTGTTTCATGCCGCCGGAGAGGTGCTCGGCTCGCCGGGTCGTGAACTCCTGCAGACCGGCGAATTCGAGCAGCCGCTTGCCGCGGACCTTGAGCTCGGAGCGCGGTACACCGCGCAGCTTGGCGAAGAACGCGAAGTTCTCCGCGACACTCAGGTCCGGATACAGGCTGAAGCGCTGCGACATGTAGCCGATGCGCGGGCGCACCGCGGCGGGATTCGCGAGCACCGACTCGCCGAACACGAGCGAATCGCCGCCCGAGGGCCTCAGCGCCGTGGCGAGCATCCGCACGAGCGTGGACTTGCCCGCGCCGTCCGGTCCGACCAACCCGAACATGGCGCCCTCGGGCACCTGCAGCGTCACGCCGTCCACTGCCGGCGGGGCGTGGCGCCAGGAGCGCGAAAGCTCGCGTATGTCGAGCGCTGACTGCACTAGAACGTCACGTCAGCCGTCATCCCGGGCCTGAGCACGCCGCCGCGGTCGGTCACCGAGAGCCGCACCTTGTAGACGAGCTTGGCGCGCTGCTCCTTGGTCTCGACGGTCGAGGGCGTGAATTCGGCCTCCGACGCGATGTGCGTCACGCTCGCCTCGAAGATCTCCGCCGAGGAACCCGCGGTCACCTTGGCGCTCGATCCGACCTGGATG
>DLMY01000007.1:54812-55744 GCA_002478275.1 Actinobacteria bacterium UBA7524 | reverse complement strand
CCCGCCATGATCACTGCCTTTATAGCGATCTACCCCCTTCGACCACTCGTCAGGACACTACTTTCTCACATCCCCGGCAACCATGCGCCGGGCAAGGATGGTGTACTGCACCGCCGTGACCAGCGACAGGCCGGTGCCGACGTAGGCGAGTGCGAGACCGAACGGTACTTCGGTCGACCCGATCGTCATCACCGGCCAGTTCAGGATCAGGAACGAGAATGCGGCCAGCAGCACGGCGGTCGTGGTCTTGCCGGAGAACGTGACCGGCATCCTGAGCCGATGGCGCTCGAGCCGGTAGGCGCCCCACAGCAGGTAGACATCGCGCGCGACCAGGACGACGAGCATCCACAGCGGAAGGCGGCCGATGAGGTAGAGTCCACCGACCCCGGACGCCAATAGCAGCCTGTCGACGAGTGGATCGATGACCTTGCCGATGTTCGTGACCGTACCGGTGCGCCGCGCTATCTGACCGTCGATCCAGTCGGTGCCGGCCGCCCCGGCGTACAGAGCGAAGGCCAGTACGTCCGAGCGGTTGGAGATGAGCACGGCAAAGCAGAACGGAACGAGAACCAGACGCAGCACGGTGATGATGTTGGCGACCGTCCAGACGTCCTGCTCGTGCTCGCGACCTGATTCAACTGCCCGGACCTGCTCGTCACCCCGTCCTGACACCAGCCCCTCCTTCGAGAACGACGTATGCGATTCACGGTGGTATATGCCCCAAAGCAGGGGTGTCGGTCCGAACCTCGGCTACACCGACCTGATATCTCGCCTCCTGAAAGTGACGAGACCGACAGCGGCGAGCATCACCGCGATCGCTGACAAGATGATGACCGGCCAAGCGTCGAACGGTTCCACCGGCATCCGGGCCGCGTGCTCGAAAGGTGACAACTCGAAGAGCCAGTCGGGCCACCCCAGCACGGGACCGAAGG
>DLMY01000007.1:10833-54693 GCA_002478275.1 Actinobacteria bacterium UBA7524 | reverse complement strand
CACCCCAGCACGGGACCGAAGGAGCCCACGACGAAGCCGTACCCGACGACTACCCACGCAAGGCCCTGCCACCGTGGCGCCAACCCGAACAACAACGCCGATGCACCCACTACGACCAGGATACTTGGGACGTGATTCAGATACGCCACGGTCGTGTCCCAGACCAGATCGTTCCCGGCGCCAACGGATGCAGCGCCCATGCCCATGCCCAACCCCGTGGCACCCATCACGGCCAGCACCCCGAACGAGCCCACCGCGATGTTCGATCCGAGCCACGCCCAGCGGCTGACTCCGGTCGCCAGCAACGGCTCACCACGACCACCTGTTTCCTCCGAACTGATGCCCTGCATGGCAAGCACCCCGTAGATCGCGATGATCGTCGCCATGAAGACGCCCATGTAGGCGAGGTAGCCCGCGACGATGTTCTCCGCACCGCCCATCGCATCCACGATGATGTCGGGCATGTCTATGCTGGCATCAGCGAACGCCCCCATCGACACCCCCGCAACGAACATGCTCACCGCCCACCACGTGATAGCCTTCCGTTCAAGACGCCAGGCGAGACCGAGCGGAGAGCCCAACCATCCCACTGCCCGCGCCTTCCCACGTCGAACCGCGAGCATGCCCGCTCCGACGTCTCGACGAGTCGAGAGCGCGTATCCTGCGATCGCCGTTGCGACCGTGAACGCGAGCGCGACCGCGAGCGGCCACCAGCGATCCAGTACAAAGGGAGCAGTCTGCTGTGCCCAGGCGAGCGGCGAAAGCCAGGAGACGAAGCTCCCATGCGGGTCCGCCATGTCTCCGAGCGCTCTGAGCACGAAAGCCACCCCGAGGCCCCCTCCGGCAGCGAGACTCGTTGCGGTGCGGGAGTACTCGGTCAGTTGAACGACGATCGCGGTGAGTCCCGCGAAGGCCATCCCCGTGGCGAAGCATCCTGCGGCGAAGAGCAGCGAGCCTTCAGTCGCGAATATCGGGTCGGCGATCATGATCAACGCCGACAGTACAGCCAACACGCCGTTCGCCATGACGGCGACCAGCAGTGCAGCGGTGAGGGGTGCATGGCGACCTACCGCATTGGCGCGCACGAGCTCGGAGCGACCGGTCTGTTCCTCGACCCGAGTGTGGCGGATGACGAGCAGGATGCTCATAAGGGCGACGAAGAGCAGCTGATAGAGTCCGTAACCTGCGGGAATGAAGGTCGCATGACTCACGTTGTCCAGAAAGTAGGTCGGCCCGAACCACATTCGACCCGTCGGCACGCTCGCCATCGTCACGATGCTTTGCAGGTCCTCCGCGGACGGGTAGGCGCGCTGGGGGGCCTGGGTGTAGTACGCCCAGAAGATGGTGCCACCCAGGATCCAGGATGGCAGCTTGACGCGGTCGCGGCGCAGCATCAGCCTCACAAGCTGCCACGTGCCTGTCAGGGTGTGTACGCGACCGTCCGCTGCTGCGGCACTCATCGTGCCACCCCCACGCTCTCCTCGGCTTCGGGGACGATCTGATCGCCGTAATGGCGCAACAACAGCTGCTCCAGTGTCGGGGGTCGAGAGGACATGGCCTGCACGCCCAGCCCCGAGAGATGACGCACGACCGCATCGAGATGCTCGGAGTCCACGTCGAAGCGAACCTGCCCGTCTGCAACCTCGAAATGGTGGACACCGGGCATCTGCGCGATCGCGTCGGCAGGCTGTGCCGTCTCGACCATGAACGTGGTACGGGTCAGATGCCGCAAGTCCCGCAGCGAACCGGTCTCGACGATCTTGCCCTGACGGATGATGGAGATCCGATCGGCAAGTACCTCGACCTGTGCGAGGATGTGACTCGACAGAAGCACCGTGCGACCCTCCGCCTTCATGTCGCGGATGACCTCCTGGAAGATCGCCTCCATCAGTGGATCCAGACCGGCGGTCGGCTCGTCCAGCAGGAGCAGCCCGGCCTTCGAGGCCAGGGCGGCGATGAGTGCCACCTTCTGCCGATTGCCCTTCGAGTACGTGCGGCCCTTCTTCGTCGGGTCCAGACCGAAGCGTTCGATCAGAGTGTCCCGGCGTGACTTTTCGGCATCCCCCCTGAGTCTGCCGAGGAGATCTATCGCCTCACCACCCGTGAGGTTCGGCCACAGCTCGACATCGCCGGGCACGTAGGCCAGCCGACGATGCAACGCGACTGCATCATCCCATGGATCGCGCCCGAAAAGCGTCGCCTTGCCTGCATCGGCCCTGAGCAGTCCGAGCAGAACCCGGATCGTAGTGGTCTTGCCGGCACCGTTGGGACCAAGGAAGCCATGTACCTCGCCCTGCTGAACACTGAGAGTGAGCCCGTCCAGCGCCCGCACCTTGCCGAAGCTCTTCTCAAGATCGACGGTCTGAATGATGTCAGTCATGCTCCATCGCTCCTTCACTTACGCTTTCGGTCGGTTCAAGTTCGTTCCAGGCGTCTTCGTAGCGACTGTCGGAGAACACACCGTGCGTCATCACTTCGAGAACGGCGCGGATATAGCGCTCCTTCATCTCACGGGAGTTCAGCTCGGTCCCGAAGGCGCGCGCGACATCGCCCTGCAGCAGCAGCCCACCGAACTGCCATGCAACCAGCAACACGGCTTGATCGTGAAGGTTCCGGCTCGGCCGCAGTTCGCCTGTTCGCACTCCCTGCTCCATCATGCGAAGGGAGTGCTCCACCAGACCGTCGAAGAGGCGTCCGGCCGCTGGCGTTCCCTCGCGAAGCGATCTCAGGAGGTATGCCATCCGCACTTCCTCGCCCTGGATCAAGGCCATCGCCGCGAACGGGTCGGTGGAAGTTCCCGACTCGACCATTTCGGTCCTTGCGCGCGCGAACTCCTCGACGACCCATTCATCGCACGCGTCGCGAAGCCCCGACTTCGAGCCGTAGTGATGCAGCACGAGGGCCGGCGAGACCCCGGCGTCCTTAGCGATGTCGCGGACGGTCGCCTTGTGGAATCCCTCACGGCCGAACAACTCAACGGCCGCATCGCGGATGCGCGCGGCTGCAGTCCGATCGTCTCGGCGCTTCACTGAACACATGTTCAGTATACTAACCGCCGATTCAGCCTCGTGCAAACATGGGTGCCGGAACGCGAAACGGGACGGCCGCTTGGCCGTCCCGTCACTTCGTCAGGAACACGCATCACGTGCCCTGTTGTGTGCTGGTCGGGCTGACAGGATTTGAACCTGCGACCCCTTGACCCCCAGTCAAGTGCGCTACCAAACTGCGCCACAGCCCGTTTCCGCCGCTGGCCCGAAAGCACTTGGCGGCAAGGCAGTATAGTACGGCTCGTCAGGGTTCGACGCAAGGGTGCTGGGGGACGGAGAGCACCCACATTCACCAGACACCCTCTCCCTCACGGCAAAGTGTTACCATTCCTGTCGAAAGAACTCATAAGACCGTGGGGGGGACCATGAGAGTACGCTTATGTGTGCTGCTTTCCGTTTGTCTGCTACTCCTGATCACTGGAGTCGGCTCGGCCTTTGGGGCGGTTCCACAGCAGGTCGGCAAGTATGACTACGCCTATCAAGCCGGACCGGACGGGCAGAACGCAACGTGCACCAACTGCCACCTCGGGGTAGCCTCCGCGGATCTTCACCATGCACTCGGACTGCCATGCGCCGATTGTCACAACATCACTCTCGTCGATGGACACTACCTCGCCACCATCGAGAGCAACTGCGTCACAGCGGGATGCCACAACACGATCGCTCGCCACGATGCGGCTCTCTCCTCCACTCCACAATGTGCCGGTGCCGGATGTCACTCTTCCGACCTCATAGGAACGTTCAACTCGGCAGTGCCCAGCGGCCCGACGACCGATCGGACTCCGACAGTCAACCGATGCCGGGGCTGCCATATTGCCGATACATCGGCCCAACCCCATCCTGTGCTCAACCCGACGGACACGCACCATTCGTTCAGCTTCCCGGACAGCACCAGATGTCTGTGGTGTCACTCGTTCGGCGACCCCGCGCCAATCAGAGCGTGTCAGAGATGTCATTCGGCCGAGCACCTGCACGCTATCGCGGGACATAACTCCAGTTCCGAGGCGTGCTCCGGCTGTCACGGCGATGGACCGATGCCGCCACTGACCCCACACACCATCGAGGCGATACAGCCCTCCCCCGCCAGCGTCGGTCAGATCATCGAGATCACCGGGAGCAGACTCACTCAGGTCACAGATGTGTTCTTCGTGTCCTCGGCAGCCGAGGAGACCGCAGCCGAATGCCTGATCGAATCCGACACGTGCATGCAGGTCACGATCGCTCAACTGACGCCAGGAGTGTACACGCTGGTACTCCTGGATTCGTTCGGTACTCGCGCCGAGGCTTCAGTGACAGTCACCTCACCGTTCTCGCACATCGCGCCCTCAAGCGCCTGTGTGTACTGTCATGGCAGCAACGTCCAGATCACCCATCACTCCGAGTGCGACTGGTGTCACAAGTCGAACATCCCGAGTGTGATAGAGGCCATGGAGGCCAGGAACATCGACTGCCGGGCTTGCCACTCCATCCACGGGACGTGGGGCGTCAACTCCATCGATCCAGAGAGTGGCTACCCGGGCGAGGTAGTGACCGCATCGGGCAATTGGCTGCTCGGGGCAGTATCCGTGACGTTATCGGGTCCCAACGGAACGGCCACCGTGCCCTGCACGGTCAAGAGTGACTACGAGTTCACGTTCCAGGTACCTGAGCTCCCGTCAGGCACTTACTCCCTGGAGGTAGTGATCGGCTGGCAGACCGTCCCAGCGCCTGCGTTCACCGTGCTCGGACCGCCCTGCCCCACGACCGCACCGTGTGACAAATGCCATACACCGAATCTACAGCTCGACGTCTCCGCGCAGATCGAGTCGTTCCTCGGAACCGACGCGAATACACGGATTGCATGCGCGAACGACGAGATGACAGGCTGGGGAGTCGCGGACGCCGGTAGCGGGGCACTCATCGCCTCCGACGCTGGCTCAGAGGGGCTCATCACGTTGCCGTTCGGCAAACACTACACGGCATGGGTGGTGACGGATTCGGGCACCGCTAGTGTCGCGTTCGACACCATCGGTTACCAGGCGCACGACTTCACCAGCGAATGTGCTCGATGCCACGCCCCCAACTTGATCGACATCATCTCGTACGGCGACTTGCGATGCGAACCATGCCACCAACCTTCTGTCGGTTCTGACACACTGAGAGCGGTGGACTCATGCTACTCATGCCACCCGGACCCGTGGAGACCGCAGAATCTTCAGCTCGATACGCAGTCAGGTCTTCCTGGCACGCTGGTGACGATGACAGGCGACGGGTTGTGGCTCGCCGAAGGGATCATCGTCTCGCGCATGGGCCAGAACGGTGTATACGTCGAGCCGATCAACAGGCAATGGAACCAGATGACGTTCCTGGTACCTAAGCTCACCCCCGGCACCTACGACGTCGGTCTTGATATCGGGCACGGACCCAGCCCCCTCACGCAGTTCACCGTCACCTGCGAGGCCACATCGCTCTCACCAGCACGTGGTCCTTCGGGCACGGAGGTCATCATCGAGGGCACGAACTTCGGTCCGAGCGCCGAGGCGGCCGGTGGCAGCATCGACTTTGGCGAGGAGCCCGCCGCGGTGCTGCAGTGGACGGACTCGTCTATCACCGCGGTGGTCCCTGCCGGCTTGCCTGCAGGAGCCGTCGATGTCGTCGTCCACACGGATGCCGGCCCGACTATGCCGCTTGGCTTCACGTTCGTGCCGGCACCGGTCATCGATGAGCTGATACCGCAGTCCGCACTTCCGGGAGAGACCGTCATGGTCAAAGGCAGCGGCTTCTCCTGGGATACGGCCTCCGTCTTGCTGACCGGCGCAGAAGCGCCGCCCATACTCGCCGACTTCACGGTTGTCGACGATTCGACTCTGCGCGTCACGGTCCCCAAGACCCCACCCGGAATGCGAACTGTCACGATCACCACCGAGGGCGGCACCGCATCCACAACATGTGCGGTCGGATGCCGGATAACCAAGATCTCCGCCTCAACGGTCAAGCCGGGAGATTGGACCTTCGTTGATGGCATCAACTTCGGTCCGGCCCAAGGGCCTACGGTCGTAACATTCAATGGGATTCCGGCGACGGAGTACTCGCAATGGACGGATGCACGTATCCGGTGCCGCGTACCCTCTGGAATAGGCAAGACAGACTGTCTTGTGCAAGTCAAAGCACCGGGCTACACCAGCGTGCCGATCAGGGTGAAGGCGCGCTGACGCACCTCGATACGTGATTCGATCACGCCCCGTCTGTCTAACCGCAGGCGGGGCGTCGTTGTTTCGCTACTCTTCCTCGGGCCCGCCGGTCACGCCGCCACGGTACATGAGCACGTTGACGTCTTCGACGGTGATGAGCCCGTCTGTGACCATCTCGCCGTAGACCTCGGCAAGTGCGGTGATGCGGTCAGGCGTGTCGATCACATGAACCATGAGCGGCAGGTCGACCGACATGCGGATGCCGTGCTTGATGTGCTCACGGCTCGTCGCCCCGAAACCTGCGACGCCCCGCAACACCGTCGCCCCTGCGCACCCGGCGATCCTCGCCTGCTCGATCAGCGCCTCGTAGAGCGGCTTATCTTCATAGCGGTCGGCCTCACCGATGTAGACGGAGAGCTTCTTCGCAGTGCCAGACAGGACCATGGTGATCTCCCTCTCCTACCGACTCGCAAGTCGCGTGACGACCTCATCGAGGAGCTCGCGCGCGAGCATCCGCTTGTCCATCTCGGGCAACTCCCACTCCCCGTGCGCATCGATGAGCACGACCCGATTACGCTTCGATCCGAACCCCAGACCCGGCAGCGAGACATCGTTGGCGACCACGAGGTCGAGTGACTTGCGCTGTAGCTTCTCGCGCGCGTACGCGCTCACGTCCGAAGTCTCGGCCGCAAAACCCACCAGCAGCCGCTCGCCCTTGTCCGCCGCCAGCCGCGCGAGGATGTCCTCTGTCGGCGCCAGCTCGATCGTCGCCGGAGCGTCACCCTTCTTGATCTTGCCTGCGTTCGCATCCACGGGAGCGAAATCCGAGACCGCCGCCGTCGCGATCACCACATCGATATCGTCGTATGCGGCAAGCGCCGCATCCAGCATCTCGGCTGCCGTCTCGACCCGCACGGTACTCGCACCGAATGGATCAGGCAACGCCGTGGGTCCCGAGACCAACGTCACCCTCGCTCCCCTCCTGGCGGCCTCCTCGGCGATGGCGTATCCCGTGCGCCCGCTGCTCCGATTGCCGAGGAAACGCACCGCATCGAGCGGCTCGTAGGTCGGACCGGCGGTCACCAGCATGCGAACGCCAGCAAGGTCGCCGCAGCGGTCGAGCTCGGTCCTGATCGCGTCGAGGATCTCCTCGGCAGGTGCAAGGCGTCCCTCGCCTACGTCGCCGCATGCGAGGTCGCCGGTCCCCGGCTCCACGATAATCGCCCCGCGCGTGCGCAGCGTCTCGACGTTGGCCTGCGTGAGCTCATCGCGCCACATGTGCGTGTTCATCGCCGGCGCGACGACGAGCGGCGCCTCGCTGGCGAGCACGGTGGTGGTGAGCATGTCGTCGGCTGTGCCGCCGGCGACCTTCGCGATGACGTTGGCGGTGCACGGGACGAGGGCGATGACGTCGGCTTCCTCCGCAAGCGAGATGTGGTGCACGGGAGCGGCGTCGGGGTCGTCCCAAAGCGAGGTCACGACCGGCTCGCCGGTAAGCGTGCGAAACGTCAGTGGACCGACGAAGCGCGTGGCCGCCTCGGTCATCACCACGACCACGCGATGGCCGTCCTTGACGAGAGCGCGCACCACCTCGCACGCCTTGTATGCGGCGATGCAGCCCGTGACACCGAGCACGACCGTCTTGCGCGCATCGTCGGGGTCGCGCAACGGAGCCGCGAGGGTCTCCTCGGCAAGGCCGGGACTGGACGCCAGATGTGTGCTGTCGAGAGTCATGCGGAGATTATCGCACGCCTTCGCGAGCACAGGGCCTCAAACGGGAACAAACTCACTCAAGTGCAACAAACGACGCACGCGACCGGAGGCCCGCTTGATGAGACGCGAAGTGCCCGAAGGAGCGACCGAGGTCCGCATCCGGATCGGTGGACCGGCCGGGTTCGGCATCAAGGCGGCTGGGCAGTCACTGGCCCGCGTGTTCGCGCGTTCGGGCTTCGAGACGTTCGACCTGACCGAGTACCCCTCGCTCATCAAAGGCGGACATAACACCTACCACCTGCGCGTGAGCGACACACCCATCTACTCGCACGTGCTCGATACCGACGTGCTGGTCGCACTCGACGAGCCCACCGTCGGACTGCACCTCGACGAGCTGACCGAAGGCGGCGCGATCGTCTTCGACCCCAAGGCGTTCGACGCCGCGCAGGTAGATGGGGTCGACGCGGACCACCACTGCCTGGTGCCGGTGCCGCTCGACGATATCGTCTACGAGGTCGGCGGTGTGAAGATCATGCGTAATGTCGCCGCACTCGGAGCGGTACTCGGTTACATCGGCTTCCCGCTCGAACCGCTTGCCGACTCGATCCGCCAGCAGTTCGCACACAAGGCCCCCGAGATCGCAGAGCAGAACATCGCGGCGGCCACCAAGGGCTACGAGTTCTCGCGTGAGCACGACTGCGCGTTCCCCCACAACCTGCAGCCCCTTTCGGACCGGCCAGCACGCATGTTGGTCGACGGCAACGAAGCGTTCGGCATCGGCGCACTGGCCGCCGGTGTAGGTCTGTACTGCGCGTACCCGATGACGCCCGCCTCCAGTCTTCTGCACTTCATGGCCAAGCATGGCGAGCGCGAGGGAGTCGTCGTCAAGCACACTGAAGACGAACTCGCAGCGATGAACATGGTGGTCGGCGGCGCGTTTGCCGGCACCAGGTCGATGTGCGCGACATCCGGCGGCGGCTTCTCGCTCATGGTCGAGGCGTTCGGTTTCGCCGGAGTGAGCGAGAGCGCCTGTGTGGTGGGGCTGTTCACGCGCCCCGGCCCCGCGACCGGCCTGCCCACCTGGACCGAACAGTCGGACCTGCGTTTCGCGCTGCATGCGGCCCAGGGCGAGTTCCCGCGAGTCGTGCTGGCGCCCGGCGACCACGACGACGCTTTCCACCTGACCTGGCAGGCGTTCAACCTCGCCGACCAGCTGCAGACCCCCGTCATCCTGCTCGGCGACTCCTACCTCTCCGACAACCGTCGCACGACTGCCCCCTTCGACACCTCGGCTGTCACCGTCGAGCGTGGAAAGCTGGTTGCCGAAGGCGATATCGCCGATCATCCTGAGGCACTCGCCGAAGACGGCCGCTACCTTCGCTACAAGATCACCGACGACGGCCTGAGCGTCCGGGCGCTGCCCGGAGTGAAGGGTGCGCAACAGATAGTCAACTCCTACGAGCACGACGAGGTCGGTTGGGGCGCCCCGGGTGAGGACGCCCCCACCCGCGTCGCGCAGAACGACAAGCGCATGCGCAAGCTCGAACTCGCTCGCACCCTCGTCCCGCCGCCGGCTCGCTTCGGACCCGAGAGCGCCGATCTCTCGATACTGCTCTTCGGCACCACCAAGATGCCCGTGCTCCAGGCCCTCGATTGGCTCGCCGAAGACGGCGTCACCATCAACGTGATGCAGGTCGTCACCGTTTGGCCCTTCCCCGCCGAGGAGGTCTCGACGTTCCTGGACGCCGCAGGCACCACCGCGATCATCGAGGGCAACCACACCGGCCAGCTCCAGGGTCTCGTACGCGAGCAGTGTCTACGCGATGTCGACCACACGCTCCATCGCTACGACGGCCGACCTTTCTCGCCCGAACAGGTCACCGAGTGGGTCAAGGAGGTGCTTGCCTGATGCCTGCGGTCAAGGAGTTCGTCACGACCCAGAAGCCGACCTGGTGCCCCGGTTGCGGCAATTTCGGCATGTGGGAGGCGCTCAAGCGCGCGCTATCTCAACTGGGCTGGGAGAAACACGAGTTCGTGGCGTTCTGGGGCATCGGTTGTCACGGCAACGGCGCAGACTTCCTCGACGTGCAAGGTTTTCACGCGCTGCACGGGCGTGCCTTGCCGCCGGCCACGGCGGTCGCACTCACCCGCCCCGACCTCAAGGTCATCGTGCAGATGGGTGACGGAGACGGCTATGGACTCGGGATGGGGCATTTCGTCCACACACTTCGCCGCAACGTCAACCTGACGTGTCTGGCGCACAACAACCAGATCTACGGTCTGACCACCGGCCAGGCCTCGCCCACGACCGAACACCTCGCGAAGACGGTCTCGACGCCCTCCGGTGTACTGGAGCAGCCGGTGAACCCGATAGGCCTCGCTCTCGCCGAGGGCGCCACCTTCGTGGCACGCGGCTTCGCCGGCGATATCCCGCACCTGACCGAGCTCTACAAACGCGCGCTCACGCACGAGGGCTTCGCGCTCGTCGACGTCTTCCAACCTTGCGTCACCTGGAACAAGGTCAACACGTTCCAGTGGTTCCGCGAGCGTGTCTACAAGCTCGAAGACGAGTCATGGGACACCTCAGACCGCAGCGCCGCGTTCGACCTGTCGCTGTCGACATTCCACGATCTGACCTGTACGCCCGAGGAATGTCGCGTGCCCATCGGCATCTACTACGAGAAGACCGGTGAGCCCACCTACGAGCAGGGACTGGAGGCCACGAAGGTTCCTGGATGGCATCGCGCCATGAACCCGCGCGACGTCGAGCACATCATTCGGTCGCTCACCTGACCCGCGGGTCAGGAAGGCTGTACGGAACCGCTGGGTTCCGCGAAACCATCTCTGAACCCGGCCACGTCGCCCACCCCCGGGCGGTGATGCTGGTCCGCAGACATCATGCGGATGAACACCTCGGCGACCATAGGATCGAACTGAGAGCCCATCGACAGGTCGATCTCCTGTAGCGCGGCCTGATGGGACAGCCTGGCACGGTACGGCCTGTCCGACGTGATCACGTCATACGCATCGCACACCGCAAGGATCCTGGCCTCCAGCGGGATGTCCTGGCCCGCCAGGCCATCGGGATAGCCTTTCCCGTCCCACCGCTCGTGGTGACCCCTGACCCACGGCAGCACCTCACGCATGCCGGCAGACGCCAGCAGCCGCTCGCCAAGCAGAGGATGCTCGCGGACGTGCTCGGTCTCAATCGGCGTCAACGACGTCGGCTTGCCCAGCACGCGGTCGGACACACCGATCTTGCCCACATCGTGTAGGATCGCGGCCTGTTCCAGCAGCGTCAGGTGCTCCTCGGCCAGACCCATCTCCCTGCCGAGGAGAACGACCAATCTGGCGACGTTCCGTGAATGGTTGCGAGTCGCGGATTCACGGACGTCCACGGCGAGCGCCAGGGAACGTAGCGTGGCCAGATCACCGGTAGTGGCATCGCACGTGAGCCCGTTCGAGCCCTCGAGCGGACTTGAAAGCGAGGGATCGTAGACAAGGACCCGGTCGCGCCCCCTGCACTTGGCCCAGAACTGCGCGGTATCGGCCATTCGCAACAGGTCAGCAGCATCGACTGAGTGCTGCGGAAAGGCCGCGACGCCCACAGAGGCGGTCATCGGGACTCCGTACTCGATCGACGAAGCCAGGACCTCGCTGCGCAGACGCTCCCCCGTGGCGATGGCTTCCGGCAACGCGGCACCGGGCAGGATCGCGACGAACTCGTCGCTCGCGCGACGGCACAGCCTGAATGGGGGTTCCACCAGGTCTGCCAGGCGTTCCCCGAGTATTCTGAGGAACTCGTCGCCGCCGGTGTTGCCGCGCTCCACGTTGACCTTCCTGAAGCCGTCGACGTCCATGGAGACGACTGCGAGCGTATCGGAGATATGTCCGGCCCTGTCTATACCTGCTGCAAGGCTGTCGTAGAGGCTGCGATGGTTCCCGAGTCCGGTCAGCGAGTCAGTCGTCGATTCGGAAGTGAGCAGCCCGTACTCGATGCTCTGAACGCCGAAGCGGGCACTGAGCATCACGCTCATCAGCGTGGCCGTAGTCACCAGGACATGGGATGCCGTGACCGACTGAGCCATCCCCGCCCCGACGACCAGAACGGGAACGGCAGCGAGACTGATCGCGATCGTCACGCGTGTAGCCCAGACCTGTTCGACGCCCGAATAGGGATAGAAAGCACGCGTGACCGAGGTCCCCCGGCTCGTGACGAGACGGTGGGCCGCCCCGATGGCCACGGTGGCGAAGCCTACGACCCACAGTATCTCGACCAGATGTGCCCACACTTGCGGCAAGACACCGGCCGCAGAACCATGCCACGCAGGCGAGACTACCGTCGCAAGCGAGTACAGACCCACACCCACAGCCACGATGCGTTCCCATGACCGCCAGCGGTCGAGCCTGAGCGAGGAGGTGTTGAGCAGCAGACCCGTCAGGATCAGGAGACCTACTGTGCTGTAGATCGATGCGAGCACCGCCTCGATCAGCGGCAGGCCAAGCGAGGTATACCACGGCGCGACAACGGTGAATAGAACCACCAAGAACAACAGCAACCCGAAGAGCATGACTTCGGCCAGATAGCGCGTCCTCAACGTCCAGGGAACACCATAGACACGTGTGGTCAGGATCATCGCCGGGATGAACAGGCCTGCCGCCCCGAGAGTGAGAACCACCGATGCGAGCAGCCAGTTGCCGGGAGCTCCGGTCTGCAACAACGTGACGCTGAACACGGTCTCGGATACCAGGATGACCGAAGCCGCCAACGACAGCATCGCCCAGAAACGCCTCTCCTGGCCCTGCGACACCTTCATGCACATGAGTGCGAGCGCGACGGTCAGCGCCATCGGTAACAGATACAGGATCTGGACCGCGACGCCGCCGGGCTGTTCGCCGGCCGTCGCCCGCAACACCGCGAACGCGACGGAATCCCCGAGCACGACAGCCGCAACTCCGCCACGCACCATATCGGCGTGCGATGACAGGGCGGTGCCGGCTCTCATACGGGTCTCCTTTGCATACTGCTGTGGCATCGCAGCCGCTCAAGCGCGACGTCTCTGAAGTATAGCGTCAGATCAGTCCCAGCGCCTTGCCCGACTCCTCGAAGGCATCAAGTACGAGGGCGATGTCCTCGTCGGTGTGCGTGGCCATGAGGCACGTGCGCAGACGGTCCATCCCGCGCGGCACGGCCGGATGGACGATCGGGCAGACGAAGACTCCCCTGTCGAACAGCATCCGGGTGAGGTCCATCGTCATCGCCTCGTCACCGACAAGGACCGGCACTACGCACGTGGTCGAATCCATCGTGTCCCATCCCTGGTTCTTGAGGCCGGCCGCATACGTCTCGGTGATGCGATGCAGGTCCCGAACACGCCAGGGCTCGTCTTCGATGACATCGAACGCCGCCAGTGCCGCGGCGGTCTGTGCGGGGGGCAGCGCGGCCGAGAAGATGAACGGCCGCGACATGTGACGCTGATAGTCCACGATGTCCCTGTTCGCGGCAAGATACCCCCCGACCGACGGGATGGACTTGGACAGCGTCCCCATCTTGAAGTCGATCGAGCCGGGCATGTCGAAGTGCTCCTCGATGCCATGCCCTGTGGCCCCAAGGGAGCCTACCGAGTGGGCTTCATCGACCATGAGGCGCGCACCGTGCTTGCGGCACAGCTCGGAGGTGCGCGGAAGATCCATCACATCCCCGTCCATCGAGAAGACCGAGTCAGCGACCACGAGTACCGTACCGTAGCGTCCCGAGGCATCGGCAAGCAGCCGCTCGAGGTGGTCCATGTCGTTGTGCCGGTACGTCTTCCACTTGGCTCCGGACAACAGTGCGCCGTCCACGATGCTCGCATGATCGAGCTTGTCCATGAGGATCAGGTCTCCCGGGCCGGTCAACCCGGTGATGATCGCGACATTGGTGACGTAGCCGCTCGAGTAAACACAGGCGTCCTCACGACCCGTGAACCGAGCGATACGCTCCTCCAGCCGTTCGTGAAGGTCCATCGTGCCCGTCAACAACCGCACGCCGCCTGCACCGGTCCCGTACTCGTCGATCGCCGCTTTGGCCGCTTCATCGATCCGGGGATGCCCGATAAGCCCCAGATAACTGTAGGAGGCAAGCATCACCAGGTCCCTGCCGTCGGCTGTCCGGACACGGTTGTTCGTGGGCCCGGCGATCGCCTGCAGGTAGAAGTAGCGGTCCGCGGCGATCAGCATGTCCCGACGGTCCAGGAAGCCCGCGACCCGTTCACTGACCCCGTCAACCAACGACCCCTGACGCTCGACCGTATCCATCTCGTGCCGCCCCTCTGGTCAGTCGTGCCCCCGCCGGGTCCCGGGCCATCTGCCCGAAAGACCCCGGCGACACCGTCGATGTGTACAAACTTGTGCACATGATACCAGAGACCTCTCGCCGTCGGTGAGCTGAAGCAGTGGGTATCATCTCTTGCATACGGCCTGAACGTGGAGGTATCGATGGGAACCGTACTGTTCGTGATCGCTCAGAGGATCTTCAGGGACGAGGAGTACGCACACCCCCGGGATGTGCTCGAGACTCGCGGATTCGAGGTCGTGACCGCAAGCGAAGAGGCTGGGCCGGCGGTCGGTCGCTTCGGGCTCGAGGTCGAGGCGGACATCGCCCTGGAAGACGCGGTCGCATCGGGATACGATGCCGTCGTTTTCATCGGAGGAGCAGGGGCGGCCACGTTCTTCGATGACCCTCTCGCCCACAACATCGCCCGTACATTGCACGAGGACGGAAGGGTCGTCGCGGCGATCTGTATCGCTCCTTCCACACTTGCACACGCCGGGCTGCTCGACGGCATCCGGGTCACCAGCTTTCCGAGCCAGCGCGAGGACCTTGAGATCCATGGTGCGATCTGGACGGGCGCGGATGTCGAGATCGACGGTTCGATCATCACCGCCAGCGGCCCTGATGCTGCCCGGGCTTTCGGGGAAGCCATAGCCGACTCACTGGACGCTCAGCCGACGGAACAAGGAGGACGCACGTGAAGATGTACCGGTGCCGCATCTGCGGCGAGACCTACCTGGGCTCAGAGGCGCCGAGCCACTGCCCGTTCTGTGGGGCCCATCGAGAGGCGATCGTGGACACCACCGAGTACCCCGAGGACATCAACCAGGTCGACATCACGGAGATCGAGCGCAACGACCTGCTCGAAGCGATCGAGCTCGAGCTTTCCAATGCGCGTTTCTACTTCGCTATGGCCGCCCACAAGGACGACATGAAGCTCTCGAGCACATACAAGCGGCTCGCGAAGGTCGAAGCGGAGCACTGCGAGCTGTTCTGCAAGCTCGCCGGGGTACCCGAACCCGAGGACCTGACGACTCCCGGCGAAGCATCCGACGACTGGTGCGCGAACATCGAGGAGTCCGTCGCTCGCGAGCAACGTGCCTCGAAGTTCTACGCCGATGCCATGGGCCGCGCCACCAACGAACGCGTCAAAGAGGTCTTCGGCGCGGTGAGTCTGGTCGAAGCCGACCACATCGAGCTCGACGGCGTCGCGAGCCGGCTCGCGGGCTGTTAGCGGCCGGCGGCCGTCTTCTCGAACAACTCCCCATACCTGCCGAGGAGACACTCGAAGCTGTAGCCTTCTGCCAACCGGCGGGCCGCTCCGCGCGGTGGCGGTCGCCCGATGAGCGACTGCAGCATGCCGACGAGTCCGTCCATGCCTGTATAGCGGAACCGGTCAGGATAGATGTCGGTGTACGCGAGCCTGTCGGGCACCACGGGAGTACATCCCGCGTAGCACGCCTCGATCATCGCCAGCCCGAAGAACTCGTTGATGGCGGTGGAGACGGCGATGTCCGACGAGCACAGGAGCCGGGCGTACTCGTCCCTCGACTCCGGCTCCCCTGCATGAACCAGCCTATCGCCGAGGAACGCCGCACGCTCCAGCACCGCGTCGCGCGTCTCGGCGAAGGCCTGACCGGCTATGACCACCTCGAACTCAAGACCCGTTGCGACCAGGACCTTGAGCGCCTCGAAGAACCCTTCGGGATCCTTGTCATGCTCCCAGCGGTGTGGCCACACGATACGGACTCGTCGCTGAGATCCCTCACCGGGTGATGAAGCTGTGACGACCTCATCGAAGGGTACCGGGTCGAAGGGCGGAGGCACGACGACCGACTTCGCGGCGATCGCCTCCGCCACGCCCTGCGGGCGGTGGTCAGGGAACGCGGCGATGAAGGCGGGGATCTCCTCCAGGAAGGTGCGCATATTCCACTCGGTGTTGAACGCGCACACGTCCGCGCAGAGCGCACTTGTGATGTTCGTGAGCGGGAACTGGTAGTCCCACTCTGCGGTGTGGCGATTGGGATAGACGAGTTGGTTCTCGTGGAAGTAGACGATCGAGGGTACACCGCTCAGCGCGGGTCCGGCCATGCCGTAGAGTTCTGCCAGGTTCACGAAGCTAGAAGCGAACACGAGGTCGTACAGGGGTCTCCCGGTGCCGCCCGAATCATGTTCGCTCGAAGACAGTTCTTCGCGCAGGCGCCGGGAGAACGCGATGGCGGCCCCGCGCATGCGCCACTTCCACTTGCGCGCAGGCAACGTGAGTAGCGTCCAGTCGGCATCGTACCTTTCGGCCAGCCCGTCGAGGACGGCACGATGAGAGCCCCCGTAGTAGGGCTCCACAGCAAGGATCCTGAGTCTGGCAGCCGTCATCGACCCGAGGCGGCCGTGGTAGCGTCAACAGGTCCAGCTGGTTCCGCGACCGCAGTGACGCTGGCAGGCAACGTACGGGGAGCCTTGTACGAAGGGCACCGGTACTCCAGGTAAGTCATGGACTCAAGTGCTTCGCCGGTCATCCGACGCATGTCCAGGCTCTCCTCGGCCTGATGGATCTCCTCGACCGTGGCGTGTGTCGCCGGTGTGCGAGGCATGAACAGCGTGCAGCAGTCATCGTGCTCCTGCGTGGAGAGGTCGAACGTGGCGAGATTGCGCGCCTCGGCGATGATCTCGACCTTGTCCGAGCCGACGAGCGGTCGCAGGATCGGCATGGTCGCGGCGTCATCGACCACCACCATGTTCTCCAATGTCTGTGATGCGACCTGTCCGAGTGATTCGCCCGTGACGAGCGCCTTCGCGCCCTCGATCCTCGCCAACTCCTCGGCGACGCGGACCATGAGACGCCGGTAAAGCAACACGCGAAGGTCCGGCGGGGCGTGCAGGGATATCTCCTTCTGCAGGTCGCCGAAGGGGACTATGTAGATCCTTGCGATGGCGCCACGGCGCTCTAGCACGGAGCCTATCTCAGCGACCAGGCGCTCCGAACTCGCGGAGACCTGCGGCCTGCCGGAGAAGTGGATGCCGACCGGCACCGCTCCCCTCTTCGCCAGCCGCCAAGTCGCCACAGGAGAGTCGATACCGGCCGAAAGCAGTGCCACGACCTTCCCTCCGGTCCCGACCGGCAATCCTCCCGGTCCGGGCAGCTTCCGGCTGTAGATGTATGCATCTCCCTGGACGACCTCGACCCTGACTGTCACGTCAGGATTCGAGAGGTCGACGCGCTTCGCGGTCTCATCGACGAGATGTCGTCCGATCGCCCGGTTCATCTCCATGCTGTTCATAGGATGGTCAGTGTTCGATCTGCGCGCTTCGACCGCGAACGTCCGATACTCTCCCGAGTCGGCGATGGCCAGGGAGGAAGCCTTGCACATCTCGGAGAGCTCCCTCGACGTGATCCAGCAGGGGGATACGCTCGACACCCCCGGGATGACGGAGACCCGCGAGACCACCTCTTCGAGTACGGCAGAGTCCGGAGTGCGCACCAGCAGACGGCTGGAGATACGTTCGGCACGGATCCCGTCTACCGCGAGCAACGCAAGCGCCAGATTGTCTCGAAGGCGCTTCTCGAAACTGGAGCGGTTTCGGCCCTTGAGGCCGATCTCGTGATAGTGGATGAGTGCCGCGCGCTCGAACATCGCGCGGGGGCTACTTGTAGCTGTCCTGAACCCGCTCGTAGGAGACGTCGCCGGTGGCAATCTCCTCCATGGCGAGGGTCAGCGGCTTGGTGCTCGTCAGCGCGGCGATCTGCGAGGGCGCCATCGTCAGGACGGCCTGATCACGCACACCATGCACCATGTCGTTGATCTGACGTGCACGCCGTGCAGACACGATGCACAGCGTGTACTTGGAATCGACCTTGGACAGCAGCAAATCGACCTCTGGCTTGATGACCATGTTGTATCTTCCTCACATTTCGGCACGACCGGGCCTGTCAGCTCCGGTCAGAGTAGGAATCGATGATCCGCGCCAATTCGTCCGTGGCGCGCGTGACATCGTCATTTGTTACCACGAAGTCGTATGTACCCGCAAGTTCCATCTCTCTCATGGCGGTGCGCATCCGCCCTTCGATCTGCTCGCTCGTCTCACTACCTCTGCTGGTCAGGCGCCGCTTCAGCTCCCCCAACGAAGGAGCCTGGACGAAGATCAGGACGGCTTCCGGCATGACCCGCTTGACCTGCTGAGCCCCCTGCGGGTCGATCTCCAGCACCACGTGTCTGCCCTCGGACAAACGAGCCTCGACGACCTCTTTCGGGGTACCGTACCTGTTACCGTGCACCTCCGCCCACTCCAGAAGGCCGTCTTCATCGATGAGCCGTGAGAATTCCTCCGGGCTCAAGAAGAAGTAGTGGACCCCTTCGACCTCGCCCGGTCGGGGTGGGCGCGTAGTCGCAGAGATGGACAGACAGATGTCCGGGACCCTGTCGAGCAGTGCCCGAACCAGGGTCCCTTTGCCCGCCCCCGAAGGGCCGGAGACTATGAACAGATTCCCGGTGCGCCCGGGTATGTCGGACATGCTGGATTCGCGCGAAGGAACGAGCGGTACGTGGGCTCGGCTAGCCGAGACGGCCCATGAGCTGCTCGCGCTGGCGAGCACCCAGACCCTGCACGCGACGGCTGGTCGAGATCTCGAGCTCCTCCATGATCTTCGCGGCCTTGGCCTTGCCGAAGCCCGGAAGACTCTCGAGAAGGGTCGATACCTTCATACGCGCGACGATGGGATCATCGCTCTTTGCCATGACCTGTGCGAAGGACATATCCCCCGACTTGATCTTCGCTCGGAGTTCCGCACGCTTCTGACGCGCTTCTGCGGCCTTCTTCAGTGCTGCCTGGCGATCCGCATCCGAAAGATTGGGAAGTGCCATGGTTCCTCCTCGTCCACTTAGGCGGAGCTTGCTCCCGACGCGCTACGATTGTAGGCACAAAACGCTCATGCTTACAACTGTCCAATGCTAAGGATGTTACCCCTGACCTGCCGAAACATAAACCCCTATCCGGAGATTCGTCTGCTTCCGGGAGAAGTGAGGGGTGTTGAGGATGCACAGAGAACGCACTCTTCGGGCTCCCAAGACTCGACCTCCAGTCGAAGCAAAGCCGTGAGCTCGCTGTCGAATGCTTTGGGTCCACCCCTGTCGATGATGGATGCCACGCCAACCGCTACGCCGCCGGCATCGTGCACGAGTGAGAGGACCTCTGCGACGCTGCCACCCGTTGTGACCACGTCTTCTACGACCAAGACCCGCGCTCCGGGCTCGATCTGGAACGAGCGCCGAAACGTCATCTTCCCGTGTTCGCGTTCACTGAATATGAACCTGACGTCCAGGGCTTGCGCGACGGCGAACCCGATGATGATGCCCCCGACGGCCGGGGCCGCCACCAGATCGACCTGCATCCCCTCCACCCGTGCGGCTATGGTCTGCGCCAGCCGGGTGGTGAGTGCCGGATCCTCGAGAACGCGGGCGCACTGGACGTACGTCTCCGAGTGGCGGCCGCTCGTCAAAGCGAAGTGCCCATGCAGTATCGCGCCCGCGTTCTCCAGCGCATCCCGCACCTCATCGGCGGTCATCTCGGCAGTATCCATACGTCCCCTACCCTTCCTCGATGATCCGCTCGAACGCGCGAGCGGGCTCCTCGGCGCCGGTGATCGGTCGGCCGATGACTAGATGTGTGGCACCCGCGGCGATCGCCGCCTCGGGCGAGGCGACGCGCGACTGGTCGTCTTGGGACGCCCAGGCCGGACGGATACCCGGTGTGACGACTAGAGCCTCTGGGCCGAGGATAGCCCGGGCGTTGGCTGCCTCGCGGGGCGAACACACCACACCCTGGACGCTCGAGTCCCGGGCGAGCGACGTCAACGACTCCACCTGTGCTTCAAGCGAGCGTGAGACTCCTAAGTCCTGCATGACCTCGCCCGACATGCTGGTCAGGACCGTGACGGCCAGAACGTCGGGAGCGTCGAACCCGCACTCGTCGGAGACGTCACAAGCCCCTCTGACCGCGGCTCTCATCATGTCGACGCCGCCGCTCGCGTGCACGGTGAACATCGAGACACCGAGCCGCGCGATCTGACGTGCGGCACCTTCGACCTGATGCGGGATGTCGTGCAGCTTGAGATCGAGGAACACCTTGAAGCCCATCTCGCGCAACACAGCGATCACCTGCGGCCCCTCGGCGTAGTACAGGGTCATGCCGACTTTGACCCACTCGGCACGCCCCTGCAGCGAGCGTGCCCAGCCCAACGCAGTGTGGGCATCGGCATCGAGTGCGACTATCACGGATCCAGCAGGTACGGGCATCGTCATCCTTCCTCACGCGCGCAAGCCCGATCGGCGGGCCGATGCGCGGACATCAATCAGTCACAAGGGCGCCGGTCAGATCGGCGACCCGCACGATACCACGTGTGCGACAGAACTCGGCGAGCCCATCGACGATATGGGTGACGGTCGCCGGGTCTACGAAGTTCGCGGTCCCTACCGCGACAGCCGTGGCGCCGGCCAACATGAATTCCGCGGCGTCTCGCGCATCCCGGATGCCGCCCATGCCGATCACGGGGACATCGACAGCACCGGCCACCTGCCAGACCATACGCAGCGCGACGGGCTTGATGGCCGGACCCGACAGCCCTCCGACCACCCGCGCAAGCATCGGGCGGAACGTCTCGGTATCGACAGCCATGCCCAGCAACGTGTTTATGAGAGACACGCAGTCCGCCCCCGCGTCCTCGACCGCTCGTGCGATCTCGGCGACATCGGTGACGTTGGGAGACAGCTTCACCACCAGCGGGCGCCCGGTTGCGGCCCTGCATGCCGATGTCACCTCGGCGGCGGCATAGCGATCGGTGCCGAACGCCATGCCGCCGTGTTCGACGTTCGGACACGAGATGTTGACCTCGTAGCCCGCCACGCCTTCTGTTTCCTCAAGCCGCTCGATCACCCGCGCGTACTCGGCGCATGTATGCCCGCTCACGTTGACGATGACCGGCACGTCCGGGTGATGCGCCGCAAGCCACGTGAGGTCCTTGGCGATGAACGCCTCGACACCCGGATTCTGCAGCCCGATGGAGTTCAGCATCCCAGAGGCGGTCTCTGCGATCCTCGGCGAGGGATTACCCGCCCAAGGCTCGAGCGACACACCCTTCGTGACTATCGCTCCGACACGGTCCAGATCGACCAGTCCGGCATACTCGCGTCCACTGGCGAACGTACCGCTCGCGGTCAGAACCGGGTTGGCCAACGTAAGGCCGGCGATCCTCACACTCAGGTCCAAAGCCGCACCACCGCTGCCCTGATCAGTGCCGAGGAGGGATCTCGGAGACATCCCAGCTCACCTCCCTGGCATCGAAGACCGGACCGTCGACACACGCGCGCTTCTGGCCGTTGACGGTCGCCACCACGCATGAGAGGCATACGCCGATACCGCATGCCATCAGACGCTCCAGCGACACCTGACACGCAACGCCGGCTTCGAAGGCCTGCCCCGCCACCGCTTTGGCCATGACCTCCGGGCCACAGGCGTACACCATGTCGAATCCGCCTTCGTCGAGCAGACGATGGGTGGCCACGGTGACGAACCCCTTCTCGCCTGCCGATCCGTCGTCGGTACATGCCTCCACCCGTCGCGCGACACGCTCGAACAGGTCGCGAGCGACCAGTCGCTCGCCGGTCGGCGCACCCATCACCACCGTCGCAGCCACACCGCGACGGGCGAGTTCCTCGGCAAGCATACCCAATGGTGCAGCGCCGAGTCCCCCGGCCACGAGCAAGGCGTGTGTGAGTCCGTCAGGGATGTCCCATCCGTGCCCCAGCGGGCCTATCAGGTCCATGCGGTCCTCACGCTGAGTCAGCGACATCGCCCTGGTCCCGCGCCCGAGCACCTGGTAGAGGATCTCCAGGGTCCCGCCATGCGCGCGGTGGACCGAGAACGGCCGCCGCAGCATGAACTCGCGGTCGCTCGCGATCCTCAAGTGGACGAACTGCCCGGGCCGCACCTTCGAAGCGGTCGCGGGGGCCTCCAGGACCATCAGACCGACTCCTTCACAGACCCGGTCGTTCGAGCGCACGACCACATGCTCGACGGCCATGTCCCTGTTCCCGGAGTCCCCGCAAGCCTCACACATCGGCATCCGCATCGTCGAAGTCCTGCAACGCGACGACCTCCAACCGGCCCTCTTTGAGCGCCTCGATCGCCTGTACGACAGCCTGAGCCGCAGGGATCGTCGTGATGTTGGTGACCCCGTGCTGCACCGCTGCCGTGCGTATATGATAACCGTCCGAACGCGTCTCCTGGCCGAACGGTGTGTTGATCACGAGCTGCACCTCGCCGTTGACCATCGCGTCAACGATGTTCGGACGTCCCTCGTGCTTCTTGAGCACCCCGGTCACGGGTATGCCGGCGGCCTTGAGGGTCTTGGCCGTCCCGCGAGTGGAAAGCACCTCGAAGCCGAGTGCGTGCAGATGTCTGGCGACGGGCACGATCGAACGCTTGTCTCTGTCGCACACGCTCACGAACGCCTTGCCCGAGGTCGGTAGCGAGTAGTCGATCGCCAGCTGGGACTTCGCGTACGCCGAGGGGAAGTCCCCTGCCACCCCCATGACCTCGCCGGTCGACTTCATCTCCGGACCCAATACGCTGTCCGAGCCGGGGAAGCGGCCGAAAGGCATGACCGCCTCTTTCACGCAGAACCTGCCGATATCGCGGCCGTCGTCAGGCAGCTCCATCTCAGCGAGCTTACGCCCCGCCATCACCTGCGCCGCCACCTTCGCAAGCGGCACGCCGGTCGCCTTGCTGACGAAGGGCACCGTACGGCTCGCCCGGGGATTGACCTCCAGCACGAAGACGGCGGCGTCCTTGACCGCGAACTGGATGTTTATGAGTCCCTGCACACCGAGCGCAAGCGCGAGTGTCCTGGCGTACGCCTTGATCGTCTCGACGGTATCGTCACCGAGCGAGAACGGCGGGATACAGCATGCGGAGTCGCCGGAGTGGATCCCCGCCTCCTCGATATGCTCCATGACGCCGCCGATGTAGACGCTTTCCCCGTCGCACACGGCGTCCACGTCGACTTCGATGGCACCCTCCAGGAAGCGGTCCAGAAGCACCGGGTGGTCCGGGGAGACGCTGGTCGCCTCGTGTATGTAGCGCTCCAGGTACTCCTCGGAATACGCGATCACCATGCCGCGTCCACCGAGCACGTAACTGGGCCGCACGAGCAGTGGGAACCCTATCCTGCGCGCGACATCGAGAGCCTCTTCGTAGGTGAACGCGGTGCCTGCTGCGGGGTATGCGATACCGAGTTCGTCGAGGAGCGCCTGGAAGCGCTTACGGTCCTCGGCCAGGTCGATGGCCTCGGGGCGCGTGCCCATGATCGGCACACCGGCGTCCTCGAGTGCGTGCGCGAGCTTGAGCGGCGTCTGTCCGCCGAAAGTGACCACGACGCCTTCGGGGCGCTCAGCTTCGATGATGTCCATGACGTCCTCGAAGGTCAGAGGCTCGAAATACAGCCGGTCGCTCGTGTCGTAGTCCGTCGAGACGGTCTCCGGGTTGCAGTTGACCATGATGGTCTCGAAGCCCATGTCGGACAGCGCATACGCGGCGTGTACACAGCAGTAATCGAACTCGATGCCCTGCCCGATGCGGTTCGGCCCCGCGCCCAGGATCATCGCCTTGGGCCTGTCGCTCGCAGCGACCTCGTCTTCTTCCTCGTATGTCTTGTAGTAATACGGCGTGAGCGCGGCGAACTCGGCTGCACAGGTGTCGACCGCCTTGAACGTAGACCTCACGCCAAGGTCGAGCCTGTGGCGCCGGACGTCCTCCTGGGCCACGTCGAGCTGGTGAGCGATCTGGGCGTCGGAGAGTCCGTGCTGCTTGGCGTGGCGCATCGCTGCGGCGTCCAACGCATCGAGCGACCCCTCTTCCGCCACTGCCTTCTCGGCGGCGATCATCGCTTCGATCCTGCCGAGGAACCACGGATCGACGTGCGTGAGCGCGAAGACCTCGTCAACCGTGCGACCGCGGCGGAACGCCTCGGCGATGTAGAAGATGCGCTGCTCGGTCGGGGTGGCCAGGTTCTCGTCGAACTTGTGCTCCCCGATGGCGTCCTTTCCATCGGCGCCTAGTCCCGCGCGGCCGTTCTCCAGCGACCTCATCGCCTTGCCGAGCGCCTCTTCGAAGGTGCGCCCGATCGCCATCACCTCACCCACCGACTTCATGCGCGTCGTAAGCGTCTCGTCGGTGCCGCGGAACTTCTCGAACGCCCAGCGGGGGACCTTGACCACCGTGTAGTCGATGCTTGGCTCGAAGCAGGCGGGGGTCTGGCGGGTGATGTCGTTGGATATCTCGTCGAGTGTATAGCCGACGGCGAGCTTCGCTGCGAACTTCGCGATCGGGAAGCCGGTCGCTTTGGAAGCAAGGGCGCTCGAGCGCGACACCCGCGGGTTCATCTCGATGACGACCAGCCTGCCGTCGTCCGGATTCACGGCGAACTGGACGTTGGAACCTCCGGTCTCGACGCCGATCTCCCGCATGATCGCGATCGACGCGTCGCGCATGACCTGGTATTCCCTGTCGGTCAACGTCTGTGCGGGCGCCACGGTGATCGAGTCGCCTGTGTGAACGCCCATAGGATCGAGATTCTCGATGGAGCACACGATGACAGCGTTGTCCTTCGCGTCGCGCATGACCTCCATCTCGAACTCTTTCCAACCGAGCACGCTCTGTTCGATCAGGACCTCCCCCACGGGTGAGAGCGCGATGCCGCCGGAGACGATATCGCGCAGCTCATCGATGTTGTAGGCGATCCCTCCCCCGGCCCCGCCGAGCGTGAACGAGGGGCGCACGACGACAGGGTAGCCCACCTCTCCGACCAGGCGCTCCGCATCTGCGACCGAATAAGCGTAGCCGCCACGCGGCACATCCAGCCCGATTCGACCCATTGCCTCGGCGAAGAGCTTGCGGTCCTCGCCCATCTTGATGGCCGGCAGCTTCGCGCCGATGAGCTCGACGCCGAACTCGTCGAGGACCCCCGCATCAGCAAGCGCGACCGCGCAGTTCAGGCCGGTCTGTCCGCCGAGCGTCGGCAGGAGCGCGTCCGGGCGCTCCTTCTCGATCACCTGTGCCACGAACTGCGGGGTGACCGGCTCGACGTAGGTGCGGTGCGCTAACTCCGGGTCGGTCATGATCGTCGCCGGGTTGCTGTTGACCAGCACGACCTCATACCCCTCGTCCTTGAGCACCTTGCAGGCCTGCGAGCCTGAGTAGTCGAACTCGCACGCCTGGCCGATGATGATCGGCCCGGCCCCTATGACCAGGATCTTTCGGATGTCATCACGACGCGGCACGCGAGCCTCCAGGTTCCCTGGCAACGGACAGGTAATCATCGGCGCCGTTCATCAAACGCGCGAACGCACCGAACAGGTAACGGGAATCGTGAGGACCGGGTGCGGCCTCCGGGTGGTACTGGACGCTGAACGCCGGATGGTCCAGAAGGCGTATCCCCTCGACCGTCATATCGTTGAGGTTGACGTGCGTGAGCTGCACCCGGCCGAAGTCCATCGAGCTCACCACCGGTGCGACGCCGGCCTCGACCCATGCCCCCAGGTCGCCGGGGTCTGCCGACATCCCGCCCGAGGCTTCCGGCACGAGCTCGCCGATGCTTGCGTAGTCCACGCAGAAGCCGTGGTTCTGGCTGGTGATCTCGACTTGACCTGTCAGAAGGTTCATGACGGGCTGGTTGCCGCCCCGGTGACCGTACTTCAGCTTGTAGGTGGCGCATCCGACCGCCAGCGAGAGCATCTGATGTCCGAGACAGATGCCGAACAGCGGCACTTTGCCCACCAGTTCCCGCAGGGTCGTGTACAGGTAGTCCACAGCCGCGGGATCTCCCGGGCCGTTCGCCAGGAACACGCCGGTCGGCTGGTGGGACAGGACCTCCTCGGCGGACGTCGTCGGCGGGACCACGAGGACCTCACAGCCGATCTCGGAGAGCCTGCGCAGGATGTTGTACTTGATGCCCGAGTCCATCGCCACGACCTTGAACCCGGGTTCGGCGACGAGCACGCCCGTGTCGACGGGGAGGCCCTCGCCGGGCACGTCCTCGCCCCAGGTGTAGGGCTGGGCGACCGCGACCTCGCGCACGAGGTCACGCCCCGCGAGCCCCGGCGCGCTGCGAGCCTTCCCGGTGAGCGATGCGACGTCAGTATCGGTGGTCGAGATCACCGCGCGCATCGCGCCCGCTTCGCGGATGTGCCTGGTCAGGCGCCTCGTGTCCACGCCCTCGATGGCGACCACGTCCTGCTCTCGCAGGAACGACGGGAGGTCTTGCTCGGAGCGCCAGTTGCTCGGCGTGTCGCACATCTGGCGAACCACCAGACCGCGCGCATGGATGCGTCCCGACTCCATGTCCACACCGTTTACGCCGTAGTTCCCGATGTGCGGCATCGTCATCGTGATGATCTGCCCGGCATAGCTCGGGTCGGTGAGCACCTCCTGGTAGCCGGAGAGCGAAGTGTTGAACACGACCTCGCCGGTCGCCTCACCCATCGCGCCGCACGCGGTCCCCTCGAAAGCGGTGCCGTCTTCCAGGACGAGCATCGCCGTATCGCGGCTCATCTGTCCGCCACCTTCCCGCCCCGTAGCGCGAACCGCCCTTCAACCAGGACGTCGGTCGCCTTCCCCAGCAGTCTCATGCCGAGGAAAGCCGAGTTCGCCGAGGCGCTCTCGAACCATCCGCGCGTGACCTCGACGCGCGCCTCAGGGTCGATCACCGTGATGTCGGCCACCGCTCCGGGCTCGAAGCGCACCTCGGGAAGCCCGAGTGCGGCACGAGGAGCGACCGCCATCACCCGCACCATCCCCGTCCAATCGAGCAGCCCGGGACCGACCAGGTTCGTCACGACCAGCGAGAGCGCGGTCTCCAGGCCGGTGGTGCCGTACGGGGCAAGCTCGAACTCCAGCTCCTTCTCGTGGGCCGCATGCGGGGCATGGTCCGTCGCGATGCAGTCGACCGTGCCGTCGACGAGCGCCGCGACGAGCGCCTCGCGGTCCGCCGCCGTTCGCAGAGGCGGGTTCATCTTCAGGTTCGTGTCGTAGGCTGGGTCGATGTCGTCTTCGGTCAGGAAGAGATGGTGCGGGGTGACCTCGGCGGTCACCGGCAGGCCGCGCTCCTTGGCATCGCGCACCAGCGCGACGCTGCCCGCGGTCGACAGATGCGCCAGATGCAGGCGGCACCCCGTCAGCTCGCACAGGCGGATGTCGCGGGCCACCGCGGTCTCCTCGGCGGCGGCCGGCCATCCCGCAAGTCCAAGGCGCGTCGACACGACGCCCTCGTTGACGACACCTCCCGCAGCCAGGCTCTCGTCCTCGCAGTGGCTGATCACCGTCGTGCCGAAGGTCTTCGCGTAGTCCATAACGCGGCGCATCATGCCCGCGTCCTGCACTCCTCGGCCATCGTCGCTGAACGCTACGGCACCCTCGCGCACCATGTCACCGATCTCGGCGAGCGCCTCTCCCTTCTGGCCGGCCGTACACGAACCGATCGGATGGACGCGCACGACGCCCCGCTCGGCCGCCCGCTCCACGATGAAGCGGACCTTCGAGCCCGAGTCGGTCACCGGCGAGGTGTTCGGCATCGCGCACACCGTCGTGAAACCGCCGTGCGCCGCGGCGCGGGTACCGCTCTCGATCGTCTCCTTGTACTCGAAGCCCGGCTCGCGCAGGTGTGTGTGGATGTCGACGAGTCCCGGTACGACGATCTTCTCGGCGCACTCGATGACCTGTCCTTTCGCGATCTCCAGGTCCTGGCCGACCTCGACGATGCGACCGTCGCGCACCACGATGTCGCCTACCGCGTCCAACCCCGTCTGCGGGTCGACGATCCGCCCGCCCTTAAGCAGCAGCGCCACTGTCAGCACCTCCTAGAAGCAGGTACATCGCGGCCATACGCACCGCGACCCCCGCGTTGACCTGGTCGAGCACGACGGTCCTCTCCGAATCCGCTACCGCCGAGGAGATCTCGACGCCCCTGTTCATCGGTCCGGGATGCATCACGATGGCGTCGGGCTTCATCCGCTCGAGCCTCGTGGCGTTCATCCCGTAGAGGCTCGCGTACTCTCGGACGCTCGGGAACGGCATCCCCTCGCTGCGCTCCATCTGTACGCGCAGCAGGTAGACGACGTCGAGCTCGGGCAGGACGTCATCGAGCGTGTGGGAGACTTCGGCGCCGAGCACATCCGGGCGCGCGGGCATCAGTGTCGGCGGCCCTATCACCACGGGGCTCGCGCCTACCTTGACGAGCGCCGGGACCAGCGAACCCGCGACACGCGAGTGCGAGATGTCCCCGACGATACCGACCTTCAGGCCCTCGAGGCGTCCAGTATGCGCACGCATCGTGAACAGGTCCAGGAGCGCCTGCGTCGGGTGCTGATGCTTGCCGTCTCCGCCGTTGATGACGTGCGCGTCCATGCACTCCGCGAGCACCTGCGGCGCTCCGGCGTACTTGTGCCGCACGACGATCAGGTCGCACGCCATCGCCGAGAGCGTCTTGGCTGTGTCCCGAAGCGACTCGCCCTTGACGGTCGCACTCGCAGAGCCGGTCATGTTGATCGCGTCGGCTGAAAGCCGCTTGGCCGCGATCTCGAAGCTCGTACGCGTGCGCGTCGAGGGCTCGAGGAACAGGTTGATGACCGTCCGCCCGCGCAACGTCGGCAGCTTCTTGATGCGCCGCTCGTTGACCTCCTTGAACGACTCCGCGGTGTCCAGGATGAGCGAGATGTCCTCGGTGGACAGATCGTCCATCGTCATGATGTGGCGATTGCTCAGCACCTCACTCGACCTCCCCGGCTGTCTCGAGTATCTCGACCGCATCGCGGCCGTCATCATCGCCGAGGAGAACCCTGACGCGCTCCTTGCCGCTCGTCGGCACGTTCTTGCCGACGTAATCCGCCCTGATCGGCAGTTCGCGATGACCGCGGTCGACGAGCACCGCCAGCTGGATCGAACGCGGCCGGCCGTAATCCATGATCGCGTCCATCGCCGCGCGAATGGTCCGGCCCGTGAAGAGCACGTCGTCGATGAGCACGATGTCGCGACCTTCGACCTCGAACGGGATGTCCGTACGGTGCACCTCCGGGCTCAGGCGCACGCCCACATCGTCGCGGTAGAAGGAGATGTCCAGCAGCCCCAGAGGCACCTCGGCGCCCTCGATGGTGCGGATCCTGTCGGCAAGCCGTTCCGCAAGCCGGGCGCCGCGCGTCACTATCCCGACAAGGGCGATCTGCGAAGCGCCCTTGTTCGCCTCGAGGATCTCGTGCGAGATGCGTGTCACCGCCCGCTCGATAGCCTCGGAATCCATCACGACGGCCTTCGTGCGATACTCCATCGCCGCGCACCTCCTGGTCGAGCCGGTCCTCGCAGGTGTGCGCTCCGGCCGCCTGGGCGGTTTCGCCTGGCAACAAAGAGCCTTCCTGCACTGCCGGCAAGAAGGCGCATCGACGTCCGGCGAACCGCCGGATCGCTCGTCCTGTTTTCCCTTGCCGGCCTCACGGGACCGGGTTTAAAGGTCGAACCGACATTAACAGGCCCGAACCTTGCTGCCAAGGGTGTTCGGCCAAGATGTCCGATACAATCTACGCTGTACACCACACGCCACACCCACGTGAACGCCGGCAGCCGGTCATCGCGACCCACCCATCGCGCGACAGGAAGGCAGAGATGACGACACCCGGGTCCATACGCTTGCTCACCACCCTGCTGCTCGTTGTGCTCGCGCTTCCCGCTACCGCTCTCGGCGAAGGCCCACCCGCCGCCGAGCAACAGCCAGAAACCGTCGCCGTACTCTACAGCCGCGCTGCCGACGCGACCCGCGCCATCGGCACGCTGTCCTCAGACCCTGACATCGCCACGGTACGCATGCGCAAGGCCCCGCTGCTGGAGGTGCGCCCGACGCCAGGCAAGAATCCGTCTCTCCTCGCCGAGGAGATCCGCACGATGCCCGAAGTCCTCGCCGCAGCCCCGGTCCGAAAGGTGCGGGCGTTCGCGACCGTCCCACCGAACGACACCCGGTACGACTGGCTCGTCACAGGTGGACCGCAATTCAGGGACCAGCGGCTGTACCTGGGGCCGGTTCCTCAGTACGCGCACGCAAGCGCTCTCGAGAGTGTGTGGGACGCGACACTGTACGGCGACTCGTTCAAGCTCGAACCCGGACGCAGAGGGATCACCGTCGCGACGATGGACACCGGTGTGACCATGTCTGTGATAGAGGATTCGGGGAGGTTCGTGCCGGTATACGACTACATCGACCAAGACACCGACACGGCCGACGCCAACACGGCGGGATTTCACGGCACCCGGGTGGCGAGCATCATCGGTGCGCAGAGCCACAACGGGTTCGGCATGGCCGGCACCCTGCACCGGCTCGACTCGCGCATACTCGTGTACCGGGTGCTTCAGAGCGACCAGAGCGGCGACACCGTGGATGTGATGACGGCCATGATGGACGCGGCGGACCGTGGGGCGAAGATCATCAGCCTCTCCCTCGGGCACCGGGCGACGCTGATCTCAGGCGGGGTGGAAGGTACCGTCCCCGACCTTGCCGTCCGCGATCTGTGGCAGCAAGTGGTCGACTACTGCGCAGCACGCGGTTCGCTTGTGGTCGCCGCGAGCGGCAACGACGGCGCGACCTCATATCCGCACGTACTGTATCCGGCAGCGTGCCAGGGGGTACTTACCGTAGGGTCCCTCGACCCGGAGACCGGCCAGCGCTCCACATTCTCCAGCTACGGACCGGAGATGGACGTGGTGACCGCCGGCCAGTACGTCTGGACGCTCAATCCGGGCGGGGTGGCCTCCAACACAAGGTCGGGTACCTCCTTCGCCGCTCCGCTCGTCTCGGGTTCCCTCGCCTATGCATGGTCGCTCGTTCCCGACCTGTCACGCAGCCAGATGCTGCAATTCGCCCGACAGTCCGCAGACGACTCCTACGGCCCACTGCCGGGCTTCGACAACGAGACGGGTTACGGCCGCTTCGACGCGTACGGACTGTACGGGGAGATGACGCGTACGGTCTCGGCCCAGGCACCGGTCGCCCTGACCGTGGACCCCGGAACGGGATTGGAGGTCTCGCTGAGCTGGACGGCCGCTGCAGGCGCAAACGTGACTTACGCGTACGGTTACGAGGGAGGACCCGAGTACGCCACCACCGCCCGCACCGGCAGACTGCCGCTTTCCGGGGACACCACGCATACGGTCTACGTCCGCTCGA
This sequence comes from Actinobacteria bacterium UBA7524, assembly GCA_002478275.1. GTDB lineage: Bacteria > Actinomycetota > Coriobacteriia > Anaerosomatales > UBA912 > UBA7524. The sequence goes on along the minus strand of DLMY01000007.1, from coordinate 23,199 downwards.
CCGCGACCGACCGCTGGGGGGTGCAGGCTCCTGCGTCCCAACAGGTCAAACCCGCAACCGGGCTTCAACAGCTCACATCGGTACGGCACGAAGGAGCCGATCGATACAGGACAGCAGCCGCGATAAGCGAGGCGTCCTACCCGGTATCAGCACCGGCCCTGGTCATCGCATCAGGACAGAACTGGCCAGACGGCCTGACTGCAAGCGCTTTGGCCGCGGCGGCCGAGGCGCCGGTGCTGCTCACTCGTGCAGACAGACTGTCGTTGACGGTTCGAGACGAGATCATGCGACTCGGTCCCCAGCGCATCTACATCGTAGGGGGTGAGCAGGCCGTCTCCCGGGCGGTCGAGGACGCCATCGACCAACTGCCTCATTCGGCGATCGTCACCCGGCTTGCCGGATCAGACCGCTACGATACAGCCAGGCTCGTGGCCATACAGGTCCGGACGCTGCTCGGATCGCTGCCTGATGGCCGCGTCATCGTCGCTTCCGGAGAGAACTACCCTGACGCACTGTCCACATCCTCGCTGTCCGCCGCGGCTGGCTATCCGATACTGCTCAGCCGGAGGGGAAGCATACCTTCCGCTACGTCGCGCGCGCTCTCGACACTGGGACCGACGTCGTCCCTCATCATAGGTGGCGAACAGGCGATCTCATCACAGGTGGCGGCCTTGCTGCCCTCTCCTGTGCGGCTCGCCGGCATGGACCGGTACGAGACGTCCCGGGTCGTCGCCGGATACGGTGTCGGGTCGGGAGTCCTCACGTACTCGACGCTGGGTGTGGCAACAGGACGCGCGTTCCCCGACTCACTGGCTGCAGGACCGCTCCTCGGCATGCACAGAGCGCCTTTGATCCTTGCAGACGGGTCCGGGCCCAGACTTGAGACGTGGCTCCGGGCGAACTCAGCGAGTGTCGAATCGCTGAGGTTCCTGGGAGGGCCGGCGGCGGTGCCCTACGACCTGGAGTTCGATATCAAGGCCGCCCTGCGACGACCGTGATGACGTGCGACGTCGTCGGAGTACGATCTTTCAGGAGCGCACACCCGCGAACGGCAAACGGATCTCGAACGTAGAACCCTCGCCCTCACTGCTGTCTATACAGATCTCACCACCGTGCGCCTTCACGAGCATATTGGCCACGAACAGCCCGAGTCCCACGCCTCCGAACTGGCGCGTGGTGGACATGTCCTGTTGCGTGAAGGCTCCCATCAGCCTGGTGATCTCCTTATCGGGGATCCCGACTCCCTGATCGGTCACCCGGATGACCAGGACATCGCCCTCGCGGTCGACATCCACGTTGACCTCGCCGCCATCCGGCGAGTACTTCACCGCGTTGGACAGCAGATTGCGGAGCGCATGCCCGATCGCCCTGGGATCCACGGATGCAGGAGGCATGCCTTCGGACACCGAGAGCGTGAGTCTGTGCCGGGGGCTGTCGACGGTCTGATGCGCGATGTCACGGACCAGCGCCCCTACGTCGACGGTGTGAGGGCTGACTTTGACGCCTTCGGCACGCATCTCGTTGACTGCAAGGAGCTCTTCGACGATCTCCCGCATCCTTTCGCCACTGGCGCGAATACCCTTCAACGCTTCCGCTGCGCGCTCCTGCTCAAGCCCCATCGCCGAGGAAAGCAGGTCTGAGTAGCCGATGATGGTAGTCAACGGTGAGCGCAGCTCGTGCGAGACCATCGCGACGAAATCGGACCTCAGTTGCTCGAAGCGACCTCGTTCACCGGCATCGGTCTTCACCACCACCACATGAGTGACTCGGCCCACCTCATCCTTGACCGGTGCGAGAGTCACCTCCTCCAGATACTCCTGGCCATCACGGGTGCGGTTGGTGAGCTCTCCGTGCCAGACCCATCCCGCGCGCACGACCTCCCAGGCTTCGACGTATCCCGGCTCCCGATAACCTCTTCCTTCCGATAGGATACTCGCACCTACCACCTCATCCGGAGTGTAGCCCGTCAGGCCGTAGAAAGCAGGGTTCGCCCAGCGGACAGATCCATCGACCTCGATTATGACGATCGCGCTCGCAGCCGCCTCGAGTGCGGCCGAGTGCAGGCGTGCCTCCTCGAGCGCCCGGGTCAACAGATACGCGGTCCCCAGTCTCGCCGCCACCACGGACAACGCCTGGGAGACTCCTGCTGCCTCTTCGGAACGTGTGTGAAACGCTCCGACGGCACCTACGAGCTCATCGCGCACCTGGATCGGCGACCATGTCACATCGATGATGCCCTGTTCATCGAGGACCGCCAGGGCCTGTTCCCCCAACCGGTCAGCCAGGTCCCTCAAGCTGAGGGCCACTGGAGGCGGTGCCAGGAGGGGGATCGGCAGCCCGACGAGTGAGTCGGACTCGATAGCTCGCATCAGCACGGGCGCAGCGGCACCAGCGGCGGCTCTGATGACACCATCTGCCGATGTGTCGCCTGCGGCCACCCACACCGCCGCGAGGTTCATGTCTTCACTCGCCTGCGCGCATGTCAGTTCAAAGACTTCCTGGATACTCCGTCCGGAAAGTACCGCCACGTCGATGACTCCCAGTACACGCTCCAAAGCCACGGTCCGGACCCGGTCCGTGACATCGATCCCGATGAAGATGACACCATCGACCTCACCGTCTTCTTCACACGTCGCACTCATCGCCCATTCGAAGACCCTGCCACTCCCCCGGCTCATCACCCACTCGTTCCTCAGACGGGTCGTCTCTCCACACGACTCCATGACCGCCTGGAAGAGATGGCGACGCCGGGGCCGTTCAGCGGCAGGCGCGAAGATCTCGATATGGTCCTTGCCGATGACCTCCTGAGCGCTGTAGCCCGAGATCAGCTCCGCACCGGCACTGAAGAGGTTCAACCTGCCTTCGACATCCGTCGTACAGATGAAGACGTCTGCGGTATCCAAGATGAGTCTCTTGACGTCCCTCTCGCGGTGAAGTTCCCCCTGTACGCTCTCCGTGCCTTCGATCTGCGATCCAAGCTGCTCGATCAGTCGCGTCTTGACCTCCATCTCGTCTCCAAGGCTCTTGATGGCGTCCTGGAGCAGCGCATTCGAACGTTCGAGGTCGGCGACCTTCTGCTCGAGCTTGTGCACGACCCTGTCACTATACTCTCGCAACGTGTCCTCTTCGGCCCGCTGCAAAGGAACACCGGGGCGGTTGGACTCAGCATTCGATACGACGCACTCGATGGTCTCGAGCAGCGTCTCGACCTCGACGGGTTTGCTCAGGAAACCATCGGCGCCCAACTCGACCGCGAACTTCTCATCTGCGGGATCGGTGTACGAAGCCGTAAGGAAGATCAACGGGACCGTGGACAAGACCGGATCGGCCTTCCATTCGCGTGCAAGCTGATAGCCGTCCATCCGGGGCATGAGGATGTCGGTGATGACGACATCCGGTTTCGTGACACGGGCGGTATCGAGCGCCTCGATCCCATCGTTCGCTGTGACCACCTCGTGACCCCCGGAGCGAACGATCGAGGATATCAGGTGCAAGCCTGCCTCATCGTCGTCGACGACGAGTACTCTCATTCACCGCTCCCGTTCGGCCCGACGATATACTCTTCGATCTCCTCCACGAATGTCTCCGGGTCTATCGGCTTCGAGATGTATCCGTCACAACCCGCCGCGAGGATGGACTCGCGGTCACCCTTCATGGAGTACGCCGTCAGTGCGACTATCGGTGCTGAGAATCCTGCTTGTTGCTTCAGGGCGCGCGTGGCAGCCCAGCCGTCCATACGGGGAAGCAGCATGTCCATGAGTACCAGGTCCGGGGCTGACTGCTCGGCGATATCGACGGCCTGCTGCCCGTCAACAGCGACGATGACCTCGTGACCTGCCCGCTCGAGCAAGAATCGCACGAGGTACTGGTTCTGAGGGTCGTCCTCTACTACAAGTATCCTTGCACCCATTTCACGCCTCCCGGCACTGTATCGAACCGAAGGTATCGCAGCTAATGGGATTGTCCCCTATTTGGGCGACAAATCCCTGGAGTCACTCGGGCATCACGTCAGCGATGCCGTCGCGCGCAAGCCTCTCCTCGTAGCTCGAAGGCAACTCGAGCGCGAACTCGGATCCCTCCCCTACCACGCTTCGCAGCGTCACGTCGCCTCCGAGCATCCTGGCCAATCGCCTGGAGATCGCCAACCCCATCCCTGTTCCCGCAGGCTTGCCCTCAGCTCTGCGCGTAGACTGTACGAACTCGTCGAACACCGCCGCCTGTTCGCGATCGGGTATCCCCGGACCGGTATCCGCGACTACGATCTTGAACCGTTCCCCCTCGCACAGCGACTCCACTTTCACGTACACGGAACCCTCAGCGGTGAACTTCACGGCGTTGCTCAGGAGATTGCTGACGATCTGTTGCACCTTCGCCCGGTCGGTATCGGTCCTCAACGGCACATCCGGCATCGCCGACTCGACCGCAAGCCCCTTGCCGCGCGCCTCCTCACGAACGGCGTCCACCGCCGATGAGATCAGGTCGCGCAGATCGAAGTCGACCGTACTGACCACAGCGCGCCCAGCCTCGATCTTGGACAGGTCGAGGATATCGTTGATCAAAGCAAGCAGGTGCTGCCCCGCCTTGTAGATCATCGTGAGTTGCTGCGTCTGCTGCTCGTTCACCGGTCCGGCAAGGCCCTGTAAGAGCACCCCGCTGAACCCTATGATCGAGTTGAGCGGTGTGCGCAACTCGTGACTCATGTTCGTCAGGAACTCGCTCTTGACCCGCGTTGCCCGCTTCAGGCGGTCGTTCGCCAGAATCAGTTCCCGGGTACGATCAGCGACCGCTTCCTCGAGACGCTCTCGGTTCTCTCGCAATTCCGCCTCGGCCGCAAGCTGCTCCGTGATATCCAGCAGGATCGCCATCGCCCCGCGCGCCGTGCCGTCGTCGTCCACCATGGATGCGGTATAGATGTGGACATCGATCAGCTCTCCGTCCTTGCGGACGCGGCGCGCAGTGAGGGTCCTGGAGCGCTCCTCCTCGAACAGGCTGTTCAGGACCGCGTGGTACTCCTCGGCATCTTCCGGTGGCACGATAGGATTAGGCCGACCCAGGATCTCGTCGGCCGTCCAGCCGAACATCCTCTCTGCCGCCGGATTCCAGCCTGAAACGTTGCCGTCTCCGTCGAGCATGACGATGGCGAGCATGGAGTTCTCGACAAGTGTGCGGTAACGATCGACCAGCTCGCGCGCCTCAGTCTCAGCACGACTCAGCGCTCGGGTGGAGCTCTCACACCTGTTCGCCCATTTTCGGACGAGAAGGTACAGGACCGCGCCGGTCACCACGACGAATGCGATGCCCTTGTAGGTCTGCAACACCTGCGAGACATGAGGGTCGAACAGCTCCGTCATCCGGTCGCTCACCAGTATCCAGACGCTGGCGGCGGCGACGTAGCCCGATGCGATGCGCAGTGCGACGCGATTCGGCCCGAGTCCCAAGATCCCCTGCTCTTTCTGTCGCGACATCGAGCGGTTCGACGTCATGAGTGTATCCCAGCCGTGCGATGGCTCACAGACCTATGGAACTTAGAATCTCATCGCCAAGCGCCGTCCTACCCATGGATTCGCACTGGATCTCGCGAATGACCCCCGTGAGGTCTTCTGGCAGCGAGTCGAGGAAGAACAGGGATTCCCCCGTCATCGGATGCTGCAGTTCAAGGCGATACGAATGCAGGAACTGCCGCTCGAGATGCCTGTCGGCCTTCACCTTCCGACTCCCGTACAACTGATCTCCCACGCAGGGGTGACCGATGTAGGCCATGTGCACCCGAATCTGATGGGTCCTCCCTGTGTACAGCTTGCACTCGATCAGGGTGTACCCATCATCATGGGTACCGGCCGAGAAACGCTCCAAGACGTTGAACGTGGTCACCGCCTGTTTCGCACTCGGATGATCGGATACTGCCATCTTCATCCGATCCCGTTGGTCGCGGGCGAGCGGAGCGTCCACCAGTCCGTTGTCGGGGGCGATGTAGCCATGAACCAGTGCCACATAGCGCCTGTCAACGGCCCGTATCTTGATTGCTTCACCCAGCGCGGCCTGCGCAGCATCGCTCTTAGCGACCATCATCAGTCCAGTAGTGTCTTTGTCGAGCCGATGGACGATCCCCGCTCTATCGGCGCCCTGTAGGGTCCCCAGATCCTGCGCATGGGCGAGCAGCGCATGAACCAGAGTACCTGTCCAGTTCCCGTGAGCCGGATGAACCACCAGGTCGGCCTGCTTGCTCAGGATGATGAGATCGTCGTCCTCGAAGCGGATATCGAGCGGGATGTCCTCGGGTACGAGATCGCCCTTGTCCCGCGCAGGGATGTCGACTTCGATGCGATCCCCCGAACGCACCGTGTAGCGTTTGTTCACCGGCGTGCCGTTGACTGTGACCAGACCCTCTTCGATAAGGCGCGATGCGGCGGAGCGTGAGGCCATGAACTCGGCGTTCCCGAGCAAGCGGTCGATCCTCTCACCCGCTTCGGTACCCCTGACGATGTACTCGTGTACCGAACTCACGCGTCCCCCTCGATGACAACGGCGTCGCCTGGGTCCTCGTCCCCCTGTTCAGACTGGCCTAGGGAGTCTTCTGAGCCCTCTGGTCCGATCAGGATCCACACCACGAGCATCATGACCCCCGAGACGATCGCGATATCAGCAAGGTTGAAGATAGGAAAGTCGATCAGCGCGATATCCAGGAAGTCGGTCACTCTGCCTGCGAGGGTCCTGTCGATCAGATTGCCCGAGGCGCCACCAGCCGCAAGCGCGAGGGCGACAGCGACCCATGCGGCACGTGGACGGCTCCACCACCAGTACGCGGCGATTCCCACGAGAACCAGCACCGAGGTGCCTATGAAGAGCGGGCGTGCGCCTGGCATCAGCCCGAATGCGGCACCGGTATTGCGCACGAGAGTGATGTGGAAGACGCCCGGCCACAAACGAACCGATTCCTGTGGGACGAGCCACGTCCTGGCCACGAACTTCGTGGCCTGGTCAGAGAGCACGAGGATACCGGCGATGGACCAGAAGGTCAGGGCCGGTCTGCGTGCCGCTATCGAGATTCTTCTTCTGACTTGCACGTGATGCACAGAGTGGCGGTCGGAATCGCTTCCAGTCTCTCCTCGGATATCGTCTTGCCGCAGCGGGCGCATGTGCCGTATGTCCCCTCTTCCATGCGCAACAACGCATGATTGACGGCGTCCAGAGCTTCGCGGACATTGTCGTCCAGCGTCATGTCCAATTCGCGGGCGAACGTGGCACTGCCCTGGTCGGCCATGTGGTCTCTGTAGTTGTTCTCCCCGCTGGCCTCCGAGAGGGCCTCGTGACCTTCCCTGTCGATGGCTTCAACCTCAGAAACCAGCCGGTCACGCTCGGCCTCCAAGTGTGCACGCAAGCCATCACGCATGGTCTTGTCCATCGGTTCCGTCCTGTCCGGTATCTGAAAGCGCCCGGGGTCTCCGGGCGCCTCGGGATCACATCAAGTATAGCACCTCACCGGCATCGAGGTATGCGACGGATCGGATCAAAGACAGAGAGAGAGCCGCTCAGACACCAAGACCGGTGAGCACGTCAGCACATCTGGAGCATACGTCTGGATGAGAAGGATCGACGCCGAGTTCACGCAGATTCCAGCACCTGGGGCACTTCTCCCCCTCAGCCGCACGAATCGCCACGGACAGCGATTCCGACTCTACGAGCTCTACGACAGCAACGATGAGCATCTCCGCCAGAGCCGCGACGCCCCTTTCGCGGAGCACCTCCAGGACAGCTGCAGGAGCCTCGATGCTGACCGCAGCTTCCTGGCTCTTGCCTATCACCTTGTCGTTGCGAGCGTCTTCCAGAGCCTTGGTCACAGCTTCGCGAACGTCCAGCACCGTCACATACGCGGAGCGTAGCGCTGCAGCCTCATCGGCATACTCATCCAGGACGTCGGTGTTCGGCCATCCCGCGAGCTGAACGCTGATGATGTCACCTCGCAGGGACCGGGGGGTGAACTGCCATACTTCCTCGGCGGTGAATGTCAGTACGGGGGCCACTAAACGAACGAGATCGCGCAGTACCGCTGCGAGCACGGTCTGGGCGCTACGACGCGAGAGGGAGTCCGCGGCGTCCGAGTAGAGGCGGTCCTTGAGCATGTCGAGGTAGAAGGCGCTCAGATCCGTCACACAGTAGTTGAAGACCGTGTGATAGACCTGGTGGAACCTCCACTCATCGTACGAGCAGGTCACGCGCTCGACGACCTCTGCGAGACGCACCAGCGCCCAACGATCCACCTCAGGCATCTCATCGAACGCGACAGCCATCGAGGGGTCGAAGTCCTCAAGGTTCGAGAGCAGGAACCGGAATGTGTTGCGCATGCGGCGGTAGGCATCGCTCGTCCGCGCAAGGATGTCATCCGAGATCGAGACGTCCTGACTGTAGTCGGCCGCCGCCGCCCACAGGCGGATTATGTCGGCGCCCGACTTCTCGATGACCTCGAGCGGCGAGATCACGTTGCCCAAGGACTTGGACATCTTCCGGCCCTCGCCATCGACGATGAAGCCGTGGGTCAGGACGGAGTTGAACGGCGCGGAATCGTAAGCCCCTACACTGGTCAGAAGTGCTGACTGGAACCAACCACGGTGCTGATCGGTTCCCTCAAGATAGAGCTCTGCGGGACGATGCAGCTCATCGCGCGCATCGAGCACGCTCGTGTGCGACACTCCCGATTCCCACCAGACGTCAACGATGTCGTCTTCACGCACCAGCTTCTCACCGCCACAGCGGGAACACGAGATGCCTGCAGGCAGGTATTCGGCGGGGTCCTTCGTGAACCAGGCGTCCGCACCCTGGGTCTCGAACAGCTCGATGACCGCATCGAAGGTCTCATCGGTCGCGACCGTCTCGCCGCATGACGCACAACTGAACACGGGGATCGGAACACCCCATGCCCGCTGTCTCGAGATACACCAGTCGGGACGGTCGGTCACCATCGATCTGATGCGGTTGACAGACCAGGCCGGGATCCACTTCACCGTATCGATGGCCTCAAGCGCACCCTCACGCAAGGGACGTAACCCGTCGGCGACTCTGTCCATCGAAACGAACCACTGCTCTGTCGCGCGGAATATGACCGGCTGCTTGCACCGCCAGCAGTGAGGGTAGCTGTGCGAGGTCTTACCTGACGCAGTGAGCATGCCTTCGTCGCGCAGCCAGGCGATGATCTCGGGGTTCGCGTCACCTACTCGCATCCCGGCGAATCGTCCGCCTCCAACATCGAATACCCCGTCATCGTCGACCGGCATCGGTGAGGGCAGGTTGAAACGCTGACCGACAAGCCAGTCTTCCTCGCCGTGCCCGGGCGCGGTGTGGACGGCCCCGGTCCCCGTGGACAGCTCGACATGCTCACCGGTGATGATGACGCCCCTGACGCCCTCATGGATAGGTTGCTCGTACGTCAGGCCTTCGAGAGCCGCACCCTTGATCCGCACCGGCGTCCCGTCCGCAGTCGACACGAGTCGCCAGTCGTGCCAGTCCGCCGCCTCGGCCACCTGCTCCACGAGTTCCTCGGCGATCACGAGCACCTCCCCGCCCGTATCGACTCCGACGTAGTCGGCTTCAGGCGCCAGCGTGACCGCAACGTTCGCGGGCAGCGTCCAGGGCGTGGTCGTCCAGATGAGCACCGCCACCTTGTCGGCTACCGCCCTGAACTCCGCAGGGGCATCGTGAAGCCAGAACTTGACGTAGATCGAGTCACTGGTCTCATCGGAATACTCGATCTCCGCCTCGGCGAGCGCCGTCTTGCACCGGACACACCAGTGGATGGGTTTCGAGCCCTTGTATATCATCCCGCGGCGATACATCTCCTTGAAGATCCGCACATTCCCCGCCTCATAAGCCGGGTTGAGCGTGAGGTACGGATCCTCGAAATCCCCCTGGACCCCGAGGCGCTGGAACTCCTCGGACTGTACTCCCACGAACTTCATCGCGTATTCGCGGCAGAGCGCACGCAGGTCGGCCTGAGAGATCTCCGCCATCTTGGCGGGACCGAGGTCCTTCTCGACCTGGTGCTCGATCGGCTGGCCGTGACAGTCCCAGCCGGGCACGTACGGGGAGCGATACCCGCGCATCGACTTGTACTTGACGATGAGGTCCTTGAAGACCTTGTTGAACGCCGTGCCCATGTGGATGTGCCCGTTGGCGTAAGGAGGCCCGTCGTGCAGGATGAATGTCTCACCGTCACGATTGAGCTCGAGCCGCTTGGCATACACATCGTTGTCCGCCCAGAACTGCAACCACTGCGGTTCGCGCTGAGAGAGACTCGCCCGCATCGGGAACTCCGTCTGCGGCAGGTTCATCGTGCTCTTGTACTCGGGCTTCTCGCTCATCTCATCCCTCTCATCAACACTGCATCCACACGGCGCCGGAGACAACGAAAGCGCGCTCGTCCACGTCTGCCGGGACGAAGCGCGCCATCGATCGGTCACACCCCGCGGTACCACCCAGCTTGCGGGAGGCATCCACCTCACGCGCCACTCGGTCGCCCTGTAACGGGAGCGCCCGTCGGAGCCTACCTGCCGTCCCTGACCGGGCACGGCTCTCGGTCCGAAGCTCTGAGGTGATATTCGGACCGTCCGCCACGCGGGTTCCCACCAACCAGCCCGCTCTCTGTGGGTGACCGGCCGCGGTCCTACTCGTCCTCGTCGTCGCCTCGATATACACCATCACGCGACGCCAGGTCGCGTAGGTGCGATGGTAGCGCGCGACCACAGCCGGGTCAACGCGCTCTCCCGCGAGTGGGCCGTCCGAGCGACACGTCGCATCGCTCAGGCACATCATCGAAGTGCTGCGCTATCCGAGAACAGGGTAGGTACTACTAAACCGCGACTCGTACCCTACGGCACGGAGGCGCCCGTGGAGACCACCCGCGACACCGATCATATGTGGCATGCCCTGACCGCCGAGGAGACCCTGGAACACCTGGACTCGCAGGCGTCAGGACTCACGCCCGAACAGGCGGAAGAACGCCTGGATGAGTACGGCCCGAACGAACTGAGCGCCGAACACGGCGTCACTGTGCTGCAGCTCATCTTCCACCAACTCCGCAGCCCGCTCATCTACATGCTCGTCGCCGCGGCCGCCGTCTCGCTGGCCGCCGGTCACCCGGTCGATGCCGCCGTGATCGCTGCGGTCGTAGCACTCAACACCCTCATCGGTGTCCTGCAGGAGTACCGAGCGGGCAAAGCACTCGAAGCGCTGCGCAGACTCTCCTCCCCGAAAGCGCGCGTCCTGCGCAACGACCAGGTGTTGGTGATACCCGCACAAGAGGTCGTGATCGGTGATGTCCTGATGCTCGAGACCGGCGACCGGGTAGCCGCAGACGCCCGGGTGCTGGAGAGCATGGACCTGCAGGTCGATGAGTCGGCACTCACCGGCGAGTCCGATCCTGTGGAGAAGGTGACGGACCCGGTATCGGAAGACACGCAGATGGGCGACAAGGTCGATATGTTGTGGATGTCCTCGCCGATCACGGGCGGACGTGGTTCTGCCGTCGTGGTTGCGACGGGGATGAACACCGTCATCGGTGACATCGCTTCCAGTGTCCAGGAGGCCGGCCAAGACGAGACCCCCCTCCAGCGTAGGCTGGCGAGGCTCGGTACCTTCATCGGGGCAGCAGCGATCACGGTAGCCATCGTGATCTTCTTCCTCGGTCTCGCTCGTGGTTTCGAAGTGGTCGAGATGCTCTTGTTCTCGGTCGCGGCAGCCGTGTCCGCCATACCGGAGGGGTTGCCCGCCGTCATCAGCGTTGTGCTGGCGATCGGCGTGCGGCGCATGGCCGAACACAACGCCATCGTCCGCCGTCTCCCGGCCGTGGAAACGCTCGGCTCGACCACGGTCGTCTGTTCCGACAAGACCGGGACGATCACCAAGAACCAGATGACTGTGCGCCGGATGTGGGCGGGTCGAACGTGGTACGACGTGAGCGGCGAAGGCTTCGACCCCGAGGGAGAGATAACCGCGCGGGACCAGGACGGTCCCTCATCGCCCGAAGACGAACAGGACCTGCAACGACTCCTTAACGTCGGCTCGCTGGCCAACAACGCCATCCACGAACAGTCCGGGTCCGGATGGACGGTAGAAGGCAACCCCACCGAAGGCGCGCTCCTGGTCGCGGCGATGAAGGCCGGCATCGACACCCAGCTGCTCAGCCGAGACCACCCGCGCATCGCCGAATTGCCGTTTTCCAGTGAACGCAAGTATATGGCTACACTGAACCGCTTCGACGATACCTCTCTCCTGCTTCTCAAAGGTGCGCCAGAGCGCGTCCTCGAGCGCTGCGCCAGGATCCAGATCGACGGCGAGATCCGCGATCTGACCCCTGAGATTCGAAGCGAGGTCGAA
>DLMY01000007.1:0-10697 GCA_002478275.1 Actinobacteria bacterium UBA7524 | reverse complement strand
GGTCGAAAAGGCGGCCGATGAACTCGCCGCTGACGCACTCCGGGTTGTCGCCGCCGCATACCTGAGATTCGACGAGAAGGTCACCTCGATCGAGGAATCACACCTCGCCGACGAACTGGTATTCGCAGGCATGTGGGGGCTGCTCGACCCCGAGCGACCCGAGGCCGTGGAAGCCATCGCCAGGGCACAACGAGCAGGTGTGCGGGTCGTCATGATCACCGGCGACCATGCCGCGACGGCACAGGCGATCGCCCGCCGGGCGGGGATCTCGGGAGACGACGGCCTGACGCTGACCGGCGAACAACTGGACGGACTGTCCGACGAAGGACTCGCGGACCAGATCGAGGACGTGACGGTCTTCGCCCGGGTGTCGCCACAACACAAACACAGGATCGTGAAAGCCCTCCAGTCTGTCGGGAACGTAGTAGGAATGACCGGCGATGGCGTCAACGACGCTCCTGCGCTCAGGCAGGCGGACATCGGGATAGCCATGGGCCGCACGGGGACCGAGGTGGCACGGGAAGCCGCAGACATGGTGCTTGCTGACGACAACTTCGCGACGATCGTCGAAGCCATGGAGCGCGGCCGCGTGATCTTCTCGAACCTCAGAAGAGCGGTGTTCTTCCTTGTGACCACGAACCTCGGGGAGATCCTCACGCTGACCGCAGCGATCGTCTTCGACCTCCCTCTTCCGCTGACGGCCGTGATGATCCTGTGGGTCAACCTCGTGACCGACGGGATGTGCACCATACCGCTCGGACTGGAGCCGGGACATCCGGGTGTCATGAAGCGTCCTCCTCGCGACCCGAAAGAGGGTGTGATAGATCGCCTGACACTGACGAGGATCGTCGGGCTTGCGCCCATCATCGCCATCGGCACTCTCGGGCACTTCGTGTACGCCCTCGAGAACGGATCGTACGAGCACGCACGCACCATCGCGTTCACCACGCTCGTTGCTTTCGAGTGGTTCCGGGCACTGTCGACAAGGTCGCAAGACGAGACCTTCTTCCAGATCGGCCCGTTCACGAACCGCTGGTTGCTCGCCGGCATAGGAGCCGCCGCGGTCCTTCAGGCGATCGTGATCCATTGGCCGCCGGCCCAGGCCGCATTCCACACGACGCCTCTGAGCATGGTGGAATGGCTTCGCTGCCTCGCGGTGGCAAGCAGTGTCTTCATCATCGACGAGCTCGTCAAAGCGCTCAGGGCGTGGTGGAAGGCACGACAGGCGGTTATGGCTTAGGGCCGAAGAGAGGTCGCCGAAGATGCGTTTCAGACGCCGGGTTCTCCGAACGCATCGGTGATTCTCGCCTGGGTCACACCCTCGATGGCGATCTGCTTGTGGCGTGAACCGGTACCCACCACCACATCGACGGATGACTTCGGGATCCCAAGCTCGCGAGCGATGAGTGCGCACACCGCGGCATTGGCCTTGCCGCCCTCGGGTGGGACGGTGACCCTGATCGCGAGTTCATCTCCGCGCCATCCCGAGACGATATCGCGGCCAGACCTTGGGGTGACATGAACGCGCAGCCGGACCGCCACCAGCGACCTCGTCCTAGTCGATCTCCTCGATGTCCATGTCGTCCTCGCGCTCGCCGAACGCATCGAGCTGGGTCAGGTCGAACTCCTTCGGACGACCGAAATCCGGTACCTCGGCCGCAAGATCCGGACCGTCGACCTCACCGAGTGAGACTCCCTGGACGAACCCTGAAGCGGGAGGCTCGGTCGCTCCCTGCGAAGCTGCCACGCTTTGCCGACCTCCCGGCTGGGCAGGTTGTGGGGCCGGAACCTTCGTGCCCATGTCCGCCGGTGCGGTGACGGGCTGGGACTGAACCGCATCGCGTGCCTGCTGTGCCGCCACCTCGACGTCAGCGACCATTCCCTCTTCGGTCTCACCCATCAGGACAGTCACGTCTTTCGGAAGATCGATCTCGGCCACGCTCTTGACGTGATCTTCGAGCATCTTCTTGAACCTGGCGCGGAAATCCTCTTCGGCCTGTTTGATCCGAACGAGTTCACCAGCGACCTTCTGCTTCTGCGTCAGCGCGTTGTGGATGATCTCCTTCGCCTTGACCTCGGCGTCTTTCAGTAGCGAGCCCGCCTCTTCCCGCGCCTTGGTCACGATGTCTTCCGCAGAACGCTGCGCAGCCACCATCGTGTTGTGGAGAGTCTCCTTCTGTGCCTCGTAGCCGCGGACCTGCTCACGTGCGGTGTCGAGTTTCTCAGACAGATCGATGTTCTCTTTGAACAAGCGCTCGAACTCATCGGCGACTTCGTCGAGGAAGGCATCGACCTCTTCCTCGTTGTACCCGCGAAGCGAGTGCCGGAATTCCTTATGGTGGATATCGAGCGGTGTGAGTTTCATCTTGCCGAACCCTTCCTACAGCCCCGCGGACCTCAAGATGCCGACCAACAGCGGCCTTACCACCCATGAGAGTAACAGGATAGCCACTATGGGCGTTATGTCTATCATCCCTATCGGTGGGATGATACGCCGAAACAGTCCGACGTATGGCTCGACGACCGTGCCGAGCGTCTTCCGTATCTCCCACACAGTACCCGAAGCGGGCAGCCATGACAGCAACACATAGGCGATGATCAGCAGCTGGTAGAAGTTGATCGCACGATCGACGATCACCGAAACGGATATCACGAACCCAGCTCCTTCGAGCGATCCACGGCAGCTGCTACGGCCTCGGCCAAGGCTCTTCGCAGGCCCAGGGCCTCGAGTCGCTCAACCGCTGCGATAGTGGTGCCTCCAGGACTGGTGACCCCGTCGACGAGCTCCTCGGGATGCATCCCGGTCTCCATCAGGAGTTCGGCCGTGCCCTTCATCGTCTGTGTCGCCAGCATCTGCGCGATCTCCCGGGTCAGCCCGTGCCTCACCCCTGCTCGCGCGAGCGCGTCGACGACGATGGCCATATAGGCGGGACCACACCCTGACACCGCGGCCGCGGCGTCCTGATATCGTTCGGGCAACACGACGGCTTCACCGAGTGTCGCGAATAGCTCACGGACGAATTCGACCTGCTCGGTACTGGCCTCAGTGCCTCCACTGACCACGCTCATACCCTGCCCGATCATCGCAGGGGTGTTCGGCATGACACGAACGACCGCTGTACCCGGCGGCATCATCGACTCCAGACGTCCGGTCGTGATGCCGGCCGCGATCGAGACCACCAGGGTTCCGGAGAGCGATTCCGCCAGCTCAGCCACGACTTCATCGATCACTTGAGGCTTCACCGCCAGTATGACGGTCCCTGCGCCCTCGACAGCGTCACGCCCGTGCCCGACGCACCTCAGCCCGTAGGACGACTCAAGCGTCGCGCGGCGTTGGGCCGAAGGCTCCGCCACGACTATGGACGTCGCATCCAGTGCGTCGGCACCGATCAGGCCTGCAGCGATGGCCTCGCCCATGCGCCCGCCACCTACGATGCCGATACTCCCGGCCGCCCGGAGATCCCCGCGTGTCACCGCGATCACCCGTCGAGGCCGAACAGGCCCTTGTCACGCAAACGCCGCATATCTCCCGCAGATACGTCAACGTTCGCCGGAGTGAGCATGAACACCCTGTCCGAGACCTTCTGCAACCCGCCGTCCAGACCGTAGGTCAGACCACTGGCGAAATCGATGAGGCGCTTGGCGAGGTCCGGTGAGGTCATCGACATGTTCATGATCACGGGAGTGCCCTGCTTGAAACGGTCGGCGATGCCCTGTACCTCGGTGAAGCTCTTGGGCTCGACGATGTGCATCTTCACCTGCGGCGCCACCGCTCCCGGTGCGGCCCCAGACGGGACGGACCTCAGGTGTTCTCTATCGCGGTCGCGCGAGCGCTCGATATCACGCGTACGATCGACATCGGGCTCTCTCTCCAGCCGGCGCACCGCGGTGGAGCGTCCTCCGTAAGGCGACTCATACGCCGCACGCGAGGACCCGGCGGCCAGATCCTCGTCGTCAGGCTCGTCTTCGATGTACTCGTCCTCGTACTCGTCGTCCCAGTCATCTCCGAGCCCGAGTCTTGATCTGATGTCGTCCCACAAGCCCACGTTGTCTCCTCGGCCACTCAGGTACGGCTACTTGCCGAAGATCGCTCTCCCGATCCGCACGATGGTGGAGCCCTCTTCGACCGCGACACGATAGTCGTTGGTCATACCCATCGACAATTCATCTAACTCTACCCCATTAGAGGGCATCGCGCAGAGTGAATCACGCAGCTCGCGCAGATCGTGGAAGACCCATCTCGAGTCCTCGGCGCGACCGAGCGGCGCCATCGTCATCAGACCTCGTACCTGGACGTGATCCATCCGCTCGGCAGCCAGGAGCGCTTCACGCACATCGTCGGGGTGCATCCCGTGCTTGCTCGCCTCGTGAGAGATGTTGACCTGCAGCAAGACCTGCTGGAGAACACCGATCTCAGCCGCCTTGCGGTCGACGAATTCAAGCAGACGGACGGAGTCTATCGAATGGATCAGGCAGGCCTTGCCGACGACGTCCTTGACCTTGTTGCTCTGCAGTGTCCCGATGAAGTGCCAACGCGCCTCCGGGAACAGCCCCCACTTGCCGAGGAACTCCTGGACCCTGTTCTCACCGAAGTCCCTGATGCCTGCGGCAAGGGCGTTTCGGATCTCGGGGATACCGACATGCTTGGTCACGGCGACGATCGTGACATCGCCGCCCTTCCGTCCGGCGCAATCCGCGGCGTCTTCGACCTGACGCCGCACGGATTCGTATCTCTGAGCGATAGCGCTCAACTGTGACCGGCTACTCCTCGTCCTGCGCTCCCGCGCCGTCGAACTCTCCGGTCACAAGGTATGCGATGCGCTCCCCGATGTCGACAGCGTTATCGGCGATACGCTCCAGGTAGCGGGCCGCAAGCACCATCGAGGACGCCCACTCGATGTCGTCCTCATCATGCAGACGGCCAAGCTCCCTGAAGAACTGCTTGTAAAGATGGTCGATAGGCTCGTCAAGGTCCTCGAGCTTGCGCGCGAGCTCGAGGTCGCTCTTGGCGAACGCCTCACTCGTGGCGTCGAGCACGCGGTAGACGAGGTTGCCCTGGGCCTGGATGAGATCGTACAACGTCTGTGGGCCGCGTCTGCCTGCGGTACGCTTGGTCGCCTTCGCGATGTTGACCGCGAGATCGGCCATGCGCTCAAGGTGCAGAGCGATGTAGGTCAGCGAGTAGAGCAGCCTCAGGTCGCGTGCGACCGGGAACTGCGTCGCGATGACCTCGATGGCGTGCTCCTCCACACCCAAACACCTACGGTCGAACTCCGAGTCCTGGTCGATGACCTGCTGGGCGGCATCGACGTCTCCCTCGACCAGAGACGCGACCGCCTTGCGAGTCATCTCGGCGACACCCAGAGAGATGTCGTGTACCTCGGCCCTCAGATTCTTGAGTTCCTGCCTGAATCCCTCGCGCATACGCGCACTCCTTCGCGGAAAACAACTCGTAACCTGTCCACATTATACGCGCCGGTGATACGCAGGACCGGCGTTTCACCAACGTTTTACAGTCCGGTGCGCGCCTAGCCGAAACGGCCGGTGATGTAGTCCTCTGTACGGCGGTCCTTGGGGCTCGTGAAGATGTTGGTCGTCCGGTCGAACTCCACGAGCACCGCCGGCTCGCCAGCGACTTCCTGCAGGAAGAACGCGGTGTACTCGCTGACACGGGCCGCCTGCTGCATGTTGTGCGTGACGATGATGATGGTGATGCGGTCGGTGAGCTCAGCCATCAGGTCTTCGATCTTCTGCACGCTTGTCGGGTCGATCGCCGAACAAGGCTCATCCATCAACATCACTTCCGGCTCGACCGCCAGCACACGCGCGATACACAGTCGCTGCTGCTGCCCTCCCGATAGCGACAACCCGTTTCGGCCGAGGATATCCTTGACCTCTTTCCACAGGTTCGCGCGTTCCAGGGAACGTTCGACGATCTCGTCGAGCTCGGCCTTGCGCTTCACTCCGTGTAGCCTGGGCCCATAGGCCACGTTGTCGTATATCGACATCGGGAACGGGTTGGGCTGCTGGAAGATCATCCCCACGCGTCGTCGCAGGTCCACCGGGTCGACCCCGGGTGCGTAGATGTCCTGATCATCCAGCGTCACCAGACCGTCGACGCGGGTACCCGGGATCAGGTCGTTCATCCTATTGAAGCATCTGAGGAACGTCGACTTGCCGCACCCCGAGGGCCCGATGAACGCAGTGACGGCCTTGGAGCTGATCCCGACGTTGATGTCGGTCAGAGCCTGGAAGTCGCCGTAATGGAAGGAAAGGTCCTTCACGGTGATCTTGTCGGGCCGCTCATCCGCCGCTTGCGAAAGATGGCTGAACGTGTCAGTGGACATTCGTCACATCCTCTTGGAAGCCCTGCGCAGGAAGTACCGCGCACCGAGATTGAACCCTAGTATCAGGACCATCAGCAACAGTGCGGTCCCGTAAGCCGCCGGCAGGTTGATGCCTTCCATCGCCAGCACATAGAGGTGCACCGTCATCGGCCGACCGGAATCCAGCGGTGTGATCGGCAGATTGATCGCCTGTCCCATGGTGTATATCACGACGGCGGTCTCTCCGACCGCACGGCCAGTGGCAAGGATGATACCGGTGATGATCCTCGGCATCGCTGCAGGGATGACGATCCTGCTCACCGTCTGCCACTTCGTGGCTCCCAGACCGTACGACCCCCACCTGATGTACTTCGGTACGGCTCGAATGGCCTCCTCGGTCGCCCTCATGACGATGGGCAACATGAGGAATGACAGCGCCAGCGCGGCCGAGAGCATCGAGAAGCGCAATCCGGCCGCCTCGACGAACAGAGCAAGTCCGAACAACCCCATGACGATAGACGGAACGCTCGCGAGCGAATCGGCGGCGAACCGGATCATCCCCACCAGGCGGCCCTGAACAGCGTACTCCGCGAGGTACACCGCTGCAAGCACGGCGATCGGTGCGACGATGAGCATGGCAAGGACCGTCACGTACATCGTCGAGACGATGGTGGGCCAGACCCCGCCCTCAGCGTTGACACCATGCGGCCAGGTGAAGATGAACGCCGGCGATATCTGAGAGATGCCGTTGACGAACACGTATGAGATGACAGCGAACAGGACCACGACCGTGATACCCGCCGCCAGCCATAGGATCGAAAGCGCGATGATGTTGGTCACACTCTTGTTCATCTGCCCGCATCCATCGAACTCTGCAGCTTGGACAGGAGTCTTACGAGAGCGACGAGACCCATGGACACACCGAACAGGATGATCGCCATGCCAAACAGCGCCGTGCGATGCATCCCGGCAGCGTACGGCATGTCCATCACGATCTGTGTGGTGAGCGTCGCGATAGGCTCGGTCACGCTGTCGGGTATGTGAGGAGCGTTACCCACGACCATCAGCACGGCCATGGTCTCGCCGATCGCCCGGCCCATGCCAAGTATGATCGCATCGATGATGCCTATCTTGGCGGCAGGCACAAGGACACGGTAGATGGTCTGCCATGTCGTCGCACCCATCGCATAGCTGGCCTCGCGGATCCCGTCAGGTATGGACCGCAGCGCGTCCTCGGACAGCGTCGCGATGGTGGGCACGATCATGATGGCCAGGATCAACCATCCGGTGACCGCCCCGAACCCGAGCCCGTCGCTCAAGCGAGCGACGATGGGCCGGAGGATCAACAGTCCGAAGAATCCGTAGATGACCGAGGGGATCCCCGCGAGCAACTCGACCGCGGGCCGGACGATACCCCGGACCCTCGGGGTCGCGATCTCTGACAGGAAGATGGCCGTCCCCACCGCGAGAGGCGTACCGATGACCAATGCGCCTGACATCACCACCAGCGACCCGTATATCAGCGGCCAGATTCCGTACTGGCCCACGGTCGGGCTCCAGTCGGCACCGCCGAGGAACGCGATAGGGCCGACCTCTGCGAAGATCGGCCAGCCGCGCAAGCCGACGAACGCGAAGATGAGCACCACGCCCATCACAGCGACGAACGCACACAGCAAGAAGAGATTCTTCAGCGCAAGTTCCTTGATGTGGGTCGCTCGTGAGACCAAACGCAGGGAACCCTGCTCCCCGGACGTCATGCTGACAGGATCGGCGGAGTCAGGCATGGACGCCTGGCTGTCCTCGGCAGAACGGGTCACCGGACCACCCCTCCGCGCATGGGCAGGAAGCCGGCGTCCCTGACGACCGTCTGCTGGATCTCGTCCGAGAGCACATAGGCGATATAGCGTGCGGCAAGGCCCTCAGGTTCACCGCGCGTGAAGAAATGCAGGATT
Organism: Actinobacteria bacterium UBA7524; assembly: GCA_002478275.1. Lineage (GTDB taxonomy): Bacteria > Actinomycetota > Coriobacteriia > Anaerosomatales > UBA912 > UBA7524. The sequence continues at coordinate 2,419 of DLMY01000007.1, read as the reverse complement.
CGCTGAACAGGATACGAGCCATCGACAACGCTCTCGGGAGTCGCCTCGATACCGTCGATACTGAGCGCCTTGACTTCGTCGTTGACGAAGCCCAGTGAGATGTAGCCGATCGCACCGGGCGCTTCAGCCACCACCGAACGCACCTGTCCGGTGCCTGGCAGTACGGCTGCAGAGCGATCGAACCGGGCCTCCTGCATCACGATCTTGGAGAAGGCTTCCCGGGTGCCACTCGCCTCATCACGGTTCACCAACCCGATGTGACGGTCCTCGCCGCCGACCTCACTCCAGTTCTCGATACGGCCTTCGAAGATCGCACGCACCTGGTCCATCGTCAGCGCGTCCACCGGGTTGTCCCGATTCACGATCACGGCAATGGCGTCGATGGCTATCGGGGTGTCGTAGAGACGAAGGTCCTGTTCCGAGGGCTTCAGGTCGCGAGAGGACGTACCTACGTCAGAGGAGCCGTTAGCCACCGTCTCTATACCCGCCGAGGAGCCAAGTCCTGATACGAGGACTTTCGTGTCCGGTTTCACGTCCATGAAATGCTCCGCCGCGATCTCGGCGATCGGCATGATCGTCGTCGAGCCGGTCACGGTGATCTCATTGTCGTGCTCGGCAGCCTGACATCCGGCGATGGCCACGCATGACAGTGACAATGCCAGAGCAAGCCCAAGCCGTGTGGCGCGCGGGAGTGGAGAGCCTGCCGTTGTTCGCGTCCGGACGAGCCGGTGAGTCATCTACTCGACCTTCGTGATCACAGCGAGCGCGCCGTGTCGACCGGTGACACGGCTGGCCCGGTACGAGAAGAACCGGTCAGCATGATCGAAGGTGCACTCGTCCGAATCGGCTACGTACTTTGCTGAGACGCCCTGTCGTACGAGAGACTCAGCGACTGTCCGACCCAGATCGAGACGACCTTCGACCGCGGCGATAGTACCAAATGTGTTGCAGAAATGCGAAATGATCTCGTCACCGACCGTGTAGCAGCAAGGACCGATATGGGGGCCGATGTAGACGCTGACCCCTCCGGGCGTGCAGCCTGCCCTCAGACACACCTGGTCGAGGGCCGAGGTGTGGACTCCGGCAAGCACACCACGCCAGCCCGCGTGTATCACCGCTATCACCGGCAGGGGCTCCTCGGCGATCAAGATCACTGGCACACAATCCGCGTACACCATGAGCAGAGGGATCTCGGGTGACGATGTCACGATAGCGTCGATATCGGCCAGCGGCTGCGATGCCCCACCAGCGCGCGCTCCCCGGCCGGCGTCGGATGGACCCACGAACGCAACAGCCGCTCCATGGACCTGCGAGGCCGTGACGAGAGAATCGGCAAGCTCCCCCAACCCGAGCGTACGAAGCAGGATCTTCCTGTTCTCGTCGACCACGCCTGGATCGTCCCCCACGTGCGTCGCGAGATTCAGAGAATCACAAGGTGGGTCACTGACACCGCCTGAGCGCTCCGTGAATGCGATGCGTATACCCGACCTGGCGAACAGGTCCTCATCTGTGCTGTAAGCGAGGCCGTCCGCGCACACGCACCTCACCAGCAACGGTCTCGGCCTCACCAACGAACCTCTCCGTGGACGAATATGCATGAATCATTCTCGCATATGATATGAATGGCGCTTCGCGGAAATAAATGGGACGAGAGACTGCCGGCAGCATCCCCGGGTGATGTCGCAGTGATGACCGATCGGGCGGCCGAAAGGAGCATGTATGGATATCGGAAGGGCGTTCGGGGCCCCCTTCAAGGACCCTCAATGGCTACCCAAAGTGGGGCTCGGCGGGCTCTGGGGCCTGCTCGGAGTGACCGCGCCTGCCATCGGAGGGGCCCAGATGGACTACATCCGGTCGGTGGCATCAGGGAACGAGCTGCTGCCTGACTGGAGCGATTTCGGTGGCAAGTGGGTTCGTGGCTTCCTGCTCTACCTGGGCATGGGTATATACATGCTCCCCGCGATCATCCTGTTCTCGGTCAGCTTCATCCCCCTGATCTTTGCTGCCGCCACGAACGGTGGCGATGCTGCTGCTGCAGCGGGAATAGGCACGATGTGTCTGTTCGGCGGAATAGCCACAATCTGGGTCATCGTCGTCTCGATCTTCGCCTCCGCGGGTATGGTCAACTACGCCATGACCGGCAGGTTCGGCGCGATGTTCGCGTTCAGCGACATCATGGCGCGCATCAAGTCAGGCACCGGCTACTTCATGGCATGGGCCATGAGTCTGGTCATCAGCTTCGCCGCCGGCATGGTGGTCAGTGTGCTGTCGGCGACCGGCGTCGGATCGATACTGCTGCCTTGGGTGTACTTCCCGACCTACATGATGGCGGCACACATCTTCGGCCAGTGGGCCACGGCGGCCTACGGCGGGACGGCTCCCGCAGCCGCGCCAGCCCAGTACGCGACACCCCCGGTAC
>DLMY01000048.1:11272-11490 GCA_002478275.1 Actinobacteria bacterium UBA7524 | reverse complement strand
CGTTCGGGCAAGATCATGCGCCGTATCCTGCGAAAGATCGCTGCGGGAGAGAGCGACATGGATGCCTTTGGTGACATCTCCACGCTCGCCGATCCTTCTATCGTCAAGACGATCCTGGAGACCCGTCCGGGCGGTTAGGCGAACTTGTTCCGAGTGACTGCGGCGGGTCCCTCGCGACACCCGATTCGGGGTTGCGGGGGACCTGTCTCGTTCTTGTG
>DLMY01000048.1:10879-11129 GCA_002478275.1 Actinobacteria bacterium UBA7524 | reverse complement strand
CCTGTCTCGTTCTTGTGCTGGCACGGTCCTTGCCCTCCGCCAGCGACGCGTACCGTTGCCACGGAGGTCCGGCCTCGTCGATTCTCGGGCGGGTGGAATGGACACGTATCGTGGTAGACTGGCGGACGGTTTCAAGCTCGGATTCATCACGAAAGGACACACCCCTCATGGCCTTCAATGACTTGTTCTTGCGCGCAGCCCGGCTCGAGCCCACCGAACGCACTCCCGTGTGGATGATGCGTCAGGCCGG
>DLMY01000048.1:0-10688 GCA_002478275.1 Actinobacteria bacterium UBA7524 | reverse complement strand
ACGGCTTCCTTGAGATGTGCCGGACACCGGAACTCGCAGTCGAGGTCACCTTGCAGCCGGTCGACTTGGTCGGCGTCGATGCGGCGATCCTCTTCTCGGACATCCTCGTATCGTTCCCGGGAATGGGTCTGGATCTCGAATTCGCCAAGGGCGAGGGACCGATCATCCACAACCCGATCCGCTCGGCAGCCGATGTCGAGGCGCTGAGGGTCGCTGACGCTCATGAGGCGACCGGCTACGTCATGGAGGCCATCAAGATACTCAGGCGCGAACTGGAGCACAAGGTACCCTTGATCGGTTTCGCCGGTGCTCCTTTCACCCTGGCCAGCTACGCGATCGAGGGGCACGGAACGCGCGACTATGAGTACACCAAGGCGCTTATGTGGGGTGAGCCGGCGGCGTGGGATGCGTTGCTCACCAAGTTCGCGGAGACGACGATCGCGTACCTGAAGGCCCAGATCGACGCGGGCGCGCAGGTCGTCCAGCTCTTCGACAGCTGGGTCGGGTACGTGGCTCCACGGGACTACGAACGTTACGTCCTACCTTACAGCGCCAGAGTGCTGGCCGAGGTCAAGGCGCATGGCGACGCCACGGTCGAAGGCGGTGTGCCGGTCATCCATTTCCCGAACGGAGCCACATCGATGCTCGATCTGGCCCAGAAGGCCGGGGGAGACATCATCGGAGTCGACTGGCGTCTCGACATGAACAAGGCGGTAGAAGTCATCGACCCATCATTCGGTATCCAGGGCAACATCGATCCGGTGGCTCTGTTCGCGCCGGACGAGGAGCTCGAGCGCATGGTCGTCGAGATACTGGAAGCTGTCGGGACGCGTCCGGGACACATCTTCAACCTTGGGCACGGTATCCACAAGACGAGTGATCCGGAGAAGGCCCGCAAGATGATCAGGTATGTACACGAGCATTCCGCTCGTATCAGGGGAGGTCAGACGGGATGATGGATGTCGCCTCGACACCGAAGGACGCGGTACTGCTCCTGGCTTATGGCGGTCCGGAGAAGATCGCTCAGGTGCGGGAGTTCATGTGTGAGCTCATCGGCGAGGAGCCTTCGGATGAGCTCTGCACCAGGATAGAGCGGCGTTACCTCGCTATCGGTGGGGGCTCGCCGCTGCCGGAACTCGCTCGCACCCTGGCTGCGGACCTCGCTGAGCAACTCAACCTGCTTAACCTCGACCTTATCGTCGACACGGCGTTTCGCTACACGAAGCCGTCGATCGGTGACACGGTCAGGCGGATGTACGACGCTGGTGTGCGGCGAATCATCGCGGTATCCCTGAGCCCCTTCGAGTCCAAGACGACCACGGAGGCATATCGCGCTGAGCTGGAGGAAGCCGCTGAGGGTCTTGAGGGTCTTGAGGTCGTTGGCGCACCCCTGATCTCGATGCTCCGGCAGTACGTGGATGCCCACGTCGGCGGTCTGGCGACGGCGCTGCATGAGCTTCCGCGGGAATCAGATCCCAAGGTCCCGGTGGTCTTCACGGCACACAGTCTACCGTTGGCCGATCTCGAGGATCCGGCGAATGATCCGTACGTGTCGGGCGTTCGCAACGTAGCCGAGGCGGCGGCCAATCTGCTTGGTCTGGCTCAGGGATCCGAGTTCTCCGATGACCCCGCGCTTCCTGGCATATCATCCTACGGCTCCCTTTCAGGGGAACGTCCGTGGCTGATCGCTTATCAGTCGAAGGGAAAGCGAGGGGGTGAGTGGCTCGGTCCCGACCTGGGCGATGTGATCGATGCGATCGTCGCTTCCCAGTATGAAGGTGTCGCGATCAGCCCCATCGGGTTCGCGCTCGAACACCTTGAGACCCTCTACGACCTTGATATCGAGGCAGCGGACCGTCTCCTTGAGGCCGACTTGCTGTTCGCTCGGGGCGGCGTGCCGAACAACGATCCCGAGTTGGTGGTAGGAATCGCCATGATGATCGCCTCATACATCCAGGGGAATTCCATGGCCGCAACGGCAGACGAAGACTGAAAGGGAAGGGATCTCGCGTGAAGCATGTGATCGTCATCGGCGGCGGTGTCGCTGGCCTGGGCGCTGCGTACAAAGTAAGACGAGCCGCCGAGGAGGGCCATGAGCTCTCTTTCACCTTGATCGAGAAAGACTCTCGTCTGGGTGGCAAGATCGCGAGTGAACATGTCCCCGATGAATGGGGGGGCGCGGAGGACGACAAGTTCATCGTCGACGGGGGACCCGACTGCTTCCTTACCGAAAAACCTGGAGTCCACCGGATCGCGAAGCTGACCGGCATCTTTGAAGATGAGTTGCCAACCGATGATTCGCGCAAGAGGACCTGGATACTCTCCCGGGGGCGTCTGCATGAGATGCCTGACGGCGTGATGATGTTCGCGCCCACCAAATTCGTCCCCTTCGCTACCACGGGCCTGTTCTCGTGGCCCGGCAAGTTACGGATGGGTATGGACTTGCTGATCCCCCGCAAAGAGCGCTGGCCCGAAGGCGACACCGCCGCCCAGCACGATGAAACGCTCGAGAGCTTCGTCGTCAGGCGGATGGGTCGCGAATGCCTCGATCGTCTCGCCGAGCCGCTCGTAGGCGGCGTCCACGCTTCGGACCCTGCCCAGATGTCCCTGGCCGCGACCTTCCCCCGACTGTTGGATATGGAACAGAAGTACGGCAGCATGATCGGTGGCTTCGTCGATGCGCGCAAGAAGGTAGCGGAGATGCGTAAGAAGTATCCGCCCAAGCCGGGCCAGAAGCCCCGCACCTTCTTCACCTCTTTCACCGAGGGCATGCAGGTCCTGCCCGACACGATGGCTCGGGCGGCCGGCATCGACAACATCCGCACCGGCGTCAAGGTGACCCGGATCGAGCGAAGCCCTGAGGGCTGGACCGTCCATCTGTCCGACGAGACCCGGATCGAGGGCGACGCGGTCATCCTCGCCACCGAGTGTTGGGCGGCCGAGCCACTCATGCGTGAGATCGATCCGGCGATTGCCGATGCGCTTGCGGCGATCCCCTCGAGTTCCTCGGCAACGGTCTCACTGGGCTTTCGTGCCGAGGAGATCGGTATCGATATGGAGGCGTTCGGCGTGCTGTGTCCGTTGGTGGAGGGTCGCTCGCTGATGGCCGCCACCTATTCGTCGACTAAGTGGCCGGGACGCGCGCCCGAGGGCAAGGTACTTATGCGCGGTTTCGTCGGCGGCCCACACAACCAGGCGATCATGGAGAACTCCGATGAGCAGCTGGTCCAGATCGTTCTCGCCGAGATGCGTGACATCCTGGGCGTGAAGGGCGATCCTCTGTTCAGCCGTGTCTACCGGTGGGACGGTGGTATGCCTCAGTACACCCTGGGTCATCTGGACCGGGTCAAGATGATCGAAGAGCGCGCTTCGGACATCGAAGGACTTGCGCTAGCAGGCGGGTCGTATACGGGAGTAGGGCTTCCGAACTGCATCGAGAGCGGGGAGCGTGCTGTCTCCAAGGTTCTCGGCGAGTGGGGCATAGCGCTGGCCGAAGACTCCGTCGAAGAGAAGCGGCTCTACTGACGTTCGTTGCGAGATGATGCCCTGGTCGTCCCGTTCGATTCGTCGCCGTTTGCCGGTGAAGGCGCCTCAGTCTCATCAGCACGTGCCGTTCGTCTGCTGGCTTTTACCATCCTACTTCGCATGCCGATACAGCCCTCATAGGCGCCAGTGCCGCAGCGTCTCCGGCAGTGGCTGCACACGCGTCGGGAACGCGAAGGGGGCTTGTGATGATGTTCTGTGCGAGGATCGTCGCCGTCGTTCTGTGTTCTATGCTGGTGTTGCAGGTCGGGGTACCCGTGTCGGTCGCCGTGGCCGACGAGGTCGAGCCCGGGACTCCACCCGGGGGAACGGTGCAAGAACTCGCCGAGATGTACTCGCATCTTCCCGTCTACGGCTCTGTAGAGGGGACTGGGCATGATTTCAGGATCTCCGACAACCCGCGGGCGATAACCCTGCGCAGCACCAGCCCGATCCGGGTGCAGATGGATGCAGGCGAGCACGCGGTGTCCGTATTCGTGGAGGGATTGCAGGGCGCGCTCAGCTCGGAGCTTACGTTGGCCGGCCTGATACCTGGCACCACGTACTACAAGTACGTAGACGACGTAAGGGAATTCGACACCCTGGTTGCGGATCAGAACGGCAGCATCGAGTTCGATGCCGATCTGTTCATGCCGGTCAGCATCATGCTGCAGACTGCACCGTCGACTCTGTACTTGACCGAGGAGGGATGGAGCAATCCCCTTGTAGGCACATGGGATCCGCTCGCACGGGTCGCCAGTCTGAGTCAGGACGTCTATGAACAGGTTCGAATAGAGGTTGACGGGGCAGTACTGGATGGTTCAGGGCACGCCATCATCGTTCCGCCCTCCAGTGACGGAGTCTTGATCTACCGTCGGAACAACGTCGTGGTTCGTGACCTCAGAGTCATCGGGGGCAACAATGGAGTGCATCTTAACGGGGGGGATAGCATTCTGATAGACGCCGTGACCGTCAGCGGAAGTGCCATGCACGGTATCCTTGTTCGATCCTCGGCTTCGGGTTCAAGAGTGCGCGATTGCGAGGTCTACGGTTGCTCCAACGGCTTGTATGTCGACACGAGCGTTCGTGGTCTTGAGGCCGTCGACAACGTGCTCCAGGAGAACACGATCTACGACCTGAGCTATACCACCGGCAGCGGGGTGTGGGCTCAGACCAATCGAATCGAAGGAAACGTGGGATCCGGCGGTCTGCCTATCGTCTACCTTCAGGGTGCTGCGAGTCTGGAGGACACGACCGTTGCGCAACTGGTGTTGGGGCAGGCGCACGGTTCGGTGGTGCGTGATGTTCACATCGAAGGATCCCCGACGCTACAGAACAATGGAGTTCTTGTCGCGTGGTCAGCGGATGTGATACTCGAGCGGGTACAGTCCTCCGCCAACTATTTCGGTATCGATATCCAGGACGGTACTCGGGTAACCATTCGAGACTGCGATCTTCAAGGCAATCGCAGGGACGGTGTCCTCATGTCGCGCAGCCGGGAGTGTCTTGCCGACGGCGTTCATGCTTCCGACAACGACAGGGGAGTCGCTATCGCCGGAGGGTCCGCCAATCAGGTCCGGGATTCTCTGATACGGAATAACTACATGGCAGGGGTGTCGTTTGCCGAGACCGCAGATGCGCTGGTGGCCGATAGTGAGCTGCGTGACAACCGGCTATATGATTTGAATCTGACCGCGACCAGCGACGGGAGTTGCAGGAACGCGGTCAGTAACGTGCTCGGCTCTGGAGGAAGGCCCATCTGGTACTTCAATGAGACAGTCACGCTGTCTGGTACCCCGGAGCTGGCACAACTGATACTTGCTGATGCAGATGGCTCGATCGTCGAAGGCGCGCGGGTGACCGGTTCGCAGGCTGTGGAGAACAACGGTCTATTGCTCTGCAGGACCGAGGATGCGGTCGTGTCGGGACTGTCTGCCTCAGACTGCCGCTACTCGGTAGAGGTGCGGAACAGTCCTGACGCTCAGGTCTTGGGAGGCACGATAATTGGTGGAAGATGTGGCGTGGTGGCGCTCGGCAGCGATCGGGTTGTCGTGCGGCAGAACACGCTCGAGGCACTGCGAATGGAGTCGGTCCTCCTGTATCAAGGCTCACAACAGGCATGGGTCGAGGAGAACACCATCAGCGGCGGTGGCTGGGGCGTGTATGCCGCAGCATCGGCCAACAGCGTCATCAGCGGCAATTCGATGTCAGGAATGACATATTCGGGCGTACTTGCTGCGGCATGTGCCCAGAGTGAGTACGTCTCGAACTCGGTGTCCGACAGCAGAGTCGGTTTGGAGCTCTCGGGCGATGTAGGCGGGACCGTCCGCGGCAATCGCTTGACTGATTGCTGGACCGGCATCCTTGTGGGGAGTAGCTCCAGCATCCAGGGGCTTGGTCTGATCACGGAGAACGTGATGACCGGCAACGATGTCGGGCTTCGCCTAGAGCGCTCCAGCGGAAACGTGGTCTATCGAAACGATTTCGTCGGCAATACCGTTCAGGCGAGGTCTAACCTTGCGTCCAACACGTTCAACCTGGATAGGCCGGTCGGTGGCAATCACTGGAGTGACTGGGTCGAGCCGGATGACGATCAAGACGGATTCGTGGATCTGCCCTACCTGCTGAGTACGGGAGTAGATGAGCTGCCATTGTCCCGGCCCGTACATGGACAGGACGTCACGGCGCCGACCACCAGTGCCTCTCTGACACCCGTCGAACCTGACGGCATTGCGGGATGGTACGTCACCCCTCCGATTCTGACTCTTGTCGCAGACGACCAGGATGGCTCAGGAGTGGCGCGTACCGAGTACGCATACGGAACCGGTGAGTGGGTCGAGTACACCCATCCGTTCGAAGTGCAGACCGAGGGTTTGGTGGACATACGTTTCCGCTCGATAGATCTGGCTGGGAATGTCGAAGACGTGCAGAGCCTGACGTTGAGGCTGGACACCCAGGCTCCGAATCTGATGTTGGAGAGTACTAGTCTCTTCACGGATGAGGGGAGCGTTGCCGAGAATCGGATTTTCGCACAGGACGCGCTGGGCCAGGTGGTCGTCGAAGTCTCGGATGGGACGGTCTCTTACGACCCTGTATGCCGTGACTGGGTGTGGCAGTTTGCTGTGGTGGACGGCCCGGCGGACGGCCGCACCGTAACCGTGCGCGCACACGATGGGCACGGAAACGTCAGTGAGGAGACGTTCGAGCTCATCGCGCAGAACGTCGCGCCGACGGTCTACATGGATGATGTCGTTGTCGATCCCGTGGTTGTAGGGACAGACGTGCAGATGACTGCTGTGTTTGTGGATCCAGGAGTCCTCGATGGGCATACGGCGTCATGGGACTGGGGTGACGGTTCGGTGTCGAGCGGCCTTGTCGACATTGAGGGGCACGTGCTGGGAAGTCATGTGTATTCCGTCCCGGGCGTGTACAGGGTATCTGTGGACGTCATCGACAGTGATGGTGCTGTGGGATCAGCTGTTTCCGAGCACTACGTGGTCGTTTACGACCCGACTGCCGGCTGGGTCACGGGAGGGGGTTGGATCACCTCGCCCCTCGGGGCTTATGCGCTGGAGCCCTCGTTGACTGGCAAGGCGAGCTTCGGGTTCGTCTCCAAGTACGACAAGGGCGCTTCGGTGCCAAAAGGCCAGACACAGTTCCAGTTCAGAGCGGGTGGATTCGAGTTTCACAGCATCGCTTATGACTGGCTGGTCGTTGCCGGGCCGAAGGCCCAGTACAAGGGAGTCGGCCGAGTCGGTCAAGAGGCAGGCTATGGATTCATGTTGACTGCGGTCGATGGAAGACTCTCCGGTGGCGGCGGCGTAGACCGTTTTCGCATCAAGGTCTGGGACTCAGAGACCGGGGCTGTCGTATATGACAACCAGATGGGTGCCGGTGACAGTGATACTCCGGTGACTGCGTTGGGAGGCGGCAGTATAGTCATCCATAAGTGACCGTCGCACAAACTGCGTCTTGAGGTCCTGCCCGGGTTCACCCGGACAGGACCTCGTTTCAGCTCAACAGCACTGATGATCGCGCATTGTTGGTCCTCAGTCGATGCCGGGCAGCACGTCCAGCTCGGTTCGCGGAGCCTCGCACAGGTGCACGGCTACATCCGATGGCCGCAGACCCGCAGCCTGGCCGAATCGTGTGCGCAACGCATCGATCAGACTGGCCTTCAGCTCATCGCTGCGCCCGTCATACATCACGACCTGCACCTGAGTGAATGAGTCCGTCCGACACGGTGGTAGGCCGACATGCGATCGGGGTGCCTCGTTGACGCGGACGATGATCGTATCGTCATCGACGCTCAGCGCCTCTATGACGGCTTCGCGAGCCGCAGTGAGCAGTCCCTCGACGTAGTCGGCTGTTCGGGGACCGACGATGTCTACGTTGACAAGTGGCATGGCTGTTTCCTTTCGGTCGCCGGAGGCAGCGGGTCTTAGTCCGAGGCTGGCCCATCGCTGCCGTCCGATAAGTCACTGTGCGTGAGTTCACCTAGTATGACTTGACTCATCGGCTCGTGAAGGTGGGGGTTAGCGGCTATCAGCCCCGTCGATCGAACGGACCAGGGCTTGCCGTCGATCCCGGTGACGTGAGCGCCTGCTTCTCGAAGGATGATGATCCCGGCCGCCATGTCCCACGGTTTGAGGCCGAACTCCCAGAAACCGTCCGCCCGACCCGCCGCGACGTGGGTACAGTCGACCGCAGCTGAGCCATCGCGCCTGATACCGTGTACCGGTGAGCGGAGGAACCGGCCGAGTATCTCCAGCTGCTTGTCGAGCAGAGCGCCCCGGTCGTACGGAAAACCGGTGATCAGCAACGCCTGATCGAGTCGCGTCGCCGTGCCGGTCCGGATCGACGCGTCCCCGGACCAAGCTCCAAACCCCTCGGCAGCGCTGACCAGTTCGTCCATTGCCACGTTGTACACGGCTCCCGCGACGGGTGTTCCTTCGCGGAGTAGCGCAACCGCGACCGAGAAGCAGGGATATCCGTGGACGTACGACGTTGTGCCGTCGAGCGGGTCGAGGACCCAGACCTCCGGGTCGTCAAGCTGACCGCGCGGGGCGTCTGCCAGTTCGTGGACTTCGGGCTCCTCGATGACGAATCGCGCGCTCGAATCGATTGCCATGATCTCGCGGACCGCAGCGACTCCCGCCGCGATGTCCGTTTCGGTGACCATGTCCGTTGCGGTGCTCTTGCTCTGAACCGCCCCGAGGTCGCGACCGCGCGTGCTGACGATCTTCGCACCGGCTCTGGCAGCTCTCCTCGCGGTCTCGAGTTCGAGATGCACGTGTTCGCCTCCCTGGCTGAGTTCGTGGCCTGTCAGACAGTGTAGCCGCTGGCGCGCCACAGCGGGACACACGGCTTGAACAAGTCACACCACAGGGGTTGCCTCTAGACCGCAGCGGCTTCCGGGAACACCATCTCGTGACATGCATCGCCTTCCAGAAGCAGCATCTTCTCCTCGAGCGGCAGCGCTTCACGCGCCTGGTCCCGCGCATCGTTGCTGCTTGCCAGGGTCTCTCTCATGATCACCATGAGGAGATAGCGACCCTTTTGCGTGAGAGTGATCTCCTCGGCGGTATGCGACGCTATCCCGCCGGCAGCGTGCATGAATGCGATCTCCGCCCAAAGCCCTTGTTCGACGGGGACCCCGAAGTCCGCCTTGAAGCGGTCCTTGTCCAGCTTCAGTCCGAACAGGTCTGTGACGAAGCGGTAGCGCATCAGCGCTTTGCGACTGTAAGGTCTGCCGCGCTTGATCACCGACATGCGTCCAGCCCCTATGGATGCTCCGTAGTCCTTGAGCGAGAACGTGTTCCCATACGTTCGTCCGCCGAGGAAGGACAGTGCGCCCGAGCCGACACCGACGTACTGGTCGTAGTCGACGATGTACTCGTCGATCATGGCGTCACGGTCTCGCGAATACGTCCACGCTGACGTCGGTTTGAACTCGTTGGACAGGACCTCCGTGATCAGGTCGTAGTAATGCGCTTCCCGGACGTAGTCTATGGTTCCAACTGCGCGGGAGAGCTCCCTGCGCGTCTTGGGTGAAGCCATGAGGGGATAGAAGGTCGTCTGGTTCGCGCCGGTCGCCCGCAGAAGGGAGATGTCCTTCCTGAGTATCTCCTCGGTCTGGCTCGGGAAGTTGAAGATCATGTCGACATTCAACGAGTGGAACTGACCGACGATGCCTGAGACCCGGTCGAACAGCGTCTTGCCGTCCCCGTACTTCTCGAAGCGGTCCATCTGTCGGAGCAGCTTCTCTTCGAAGCTCTGGACGCCGACCGAGAGTCGCTGGACCCGTTCGGACAGAGCGTCGACCAGCTCAGGACCGAGGTGGTTGGGGCTGGTCTCACACGAGACTTCCGTGATGGAGAAGAGATCCTTGGCCAGGTCGATCGTGGCGGCGAGTTCGTCGAGCAATATCGTGGGCGTCCCGCCGCCGATATAGAGCGAGGGAAAGTCGTAGCCCAGCTCGGCGACCATCCGCATCTCGTCCCGGAGATGACGGAAGTAGGTCCTTGCTCTGTCCTCACGATACAGGAAGCGGTTGAACGAGCAGTACAGGCACAACCTCTCGCAGAACGGCACGTGTGCGTAGAGCACGTACCCGGTTCCCGGTACCGGGCCAGGCAGCGAGTCCATGTCAACCGGGTCTTGTGCGAGGTAGTCGCGATTCAGCAAGCGCAGTGCAGCGGTGATGGCACGCTCCGAGAGCATCAAGCCCTCCAGTTCGACGGTCTGGGGCGGACGATAACGCGCCGGAGTGTGCGGATAACCGGAAGCCGATGTCGAGCGTCACCCCTGACCCCGATGCGCTGGCGCACATCGTCGACGTCTCCCAGGCTCTTGCCGGGAACTTCCAGTATCCGCTTCTATCCTACGACAACTGGCATGCGATGTCCTGCATATGGAGGAAAAGAGCGAGACCCGGAGTGAGTCTCCGGGTCTCGCGTCACGACGCATCGATCTTTGTCGCGGACGTCTGGGAGGTACTAGTGCCCTCCGCCCACGATCTTGCCGGTCTTGGCGTCGAAGTGGATACCCTCGGACTCCTTCCAGCCGAAGATCAGCCGTGATGGAGCGAAGCCTTCGACGTTGGCCAGATAGGCATGGATGGCCGTGAACACGATGAACACCCACATCATGAAGTAGTGGATGAT
>DLMY01000051.1:3817-26245 GCA_002478275.1 Actinobacteria bacterium UBA7524 | reverse complement strand
AGGGCCGGCGCTTGCCACGGCGGTACAGACGAAGCTGACGTCGGCGGTGGGCGTCGGGATGCCGGAGAATCCGACGCGCACATTCGCTTCGCGGTCCGCCGAGGAGATACTCGATCTTGCGAGGGAGCACGACGCCGTGGTCCTGGGCCCAGGCCTGACGGTCGCTCACGGCGCGGTGCTGGTCGCCCGTAAGGTCGTCAAGGACCTGGCCTTGCCGCTGGTGGTCGACGCGGATGGGCTCAACGCACTGGTCGACGCGACCGGGCTGCTGACTGAGCGCGGTGCGCCGACGCTCATCACGCCGCATCCGGGTGAGCTGGCTAGGCTGCTGCAGGTCGAGACCGGCGAGATCCAGGGGGATAGACTATTCTATGGAGCAAGGCTTTCGGGTGACGGCCTCGTGTGCGTGCTGAAGGGCGCGCGGACCGTCGTCAGCGGTTCGGGCAGGTCGGCACTGAACCTGTCGGGAGGGCCGGCGCTTGCCACGGCGGGAAGCGGTGATGTGCTCGCGGGGATGATGGGCGCGCTGCTCGCCCAGGGGGTCGAGCCATTCGACGCCGGCGTGCTGGGAACGCATCTGCATGGGCTCGCCGGGGACCGTGCGGCAGCCCGGCTGACGGATCGTTGCGTGATAGCGGAGGACCTGCCCGGATTCGTGCCTGAAGCGATGAAGGGTCTCCTCGGCGGGTGAGAGAAGTGACATCAGAGACGATACGTACGCGAGATGACAAGGAGCCCATGCGATGGCGGAGCTGACGGTACGAGACGTGATGACAGTCGATCCCGTGACGGTCGGACCCGAGGACACGGTCACCTCCGTGGCGCGATTGATGGTCGACAAGCGGATAGGCGCGCTGCCCGTGATCGAGAACGGCGAGCTTGTCGGGATCGTCACCGAGGGCGACCTCATCATGCAAGACGTGAAGCTCGAGTTCCCGACGTACCTGCACCTGCTCGACGGGTTCATCATGTACCCGCCCGCGACGGCGCGGTTCGAGAACGAGCTGCGCAAGGCCGTCGCGGCCGACGTGAGGTCGGTCATGACCGCGAATCCCGTCACTGTGCAGGCCGATGCCTCGGTCGAGGACGCTGCCACCCTGCTCGTGGAGCGCGACGTCAGCCGGCTGCCCGTGCTCGACGGGGGCAAGCTGGTGGGCGTGATCAGCAAGTCCGATATCGTTCGCTCCCTGCTCGACCAGGAGTGAGCGGTGTCCTACGCGCGCGGCGCATGGACTGAGATCGACCTTTCGGCGATCGCCGCCAACGTCCGGACGCTGAAGTCCCTGGTACCCGATGACACGCTGTTCATGGCGGTGGTCAAGGCCGACGGATACGGGCACGGCGCCGTGCAGGTCGCGCGGCAAGCGCTCGGCGCGGGGGCGGACCGCCTGGGGGTTGCGACGGTCGAGGAGGCCGTGGAGCTTCGGAAGACGGGGATCCGCGCCGACGTGCACCTGCTGTCCGAGCCTCCCTTGTCCTCCGTCGCGCTTCTGCTCGAACATGACCTGATCCCGATGGTGACCACTCGTGGATTCGCGCAGGAAGCGGGTAGGCTGGCGGCTGGGCTTGGGCGATCGCTGAGATACCACCTGAAGATCGACACCGGGATGAACCGCATCGGCGTGCGCGCCGAGGAAGCACATGTCTTCGCGGCTGCGTTGTCCGGCTTCCCCGGCCTTGAGCTTGAGGGTACGTGCACGCATTTCGCGACCGCCGACACGCCGGGAGACTGGGATTTCGGGCGCCAGCTGGAGCGTTTCACGCTGGCGCTGCAGCGCATGCGGGACGAGGGCGTCGAACCGGGGATCGTGCACGCCGCCAACAGCGCTGCCACGATCCTGCATCCCGAGACGCACTTCGGGATGGTCAGGTGCGGTATCGCGATCTACGGCCTGCATCCGTCGCGCGCGACTCACAGCGCTGTCGGCCTGGTCCCCGGGATGGCGGTCAAGGCCAGCGTCTCGCTGGTCAAGCGTATCGGGATGGGGGACGGGGTGAGCTACGGCCTTACCTGGCAAGCGGGGGGACCGTCGGTCATCGCCACACTGCCGCTCGGCTATGCCGATGGGGTCCACAGGGTCTTGTCGAACGAGATGGCCGTCTTGCTGGGCGGCAGGCGCTGTCAGCAAGTCGGCAGGGTGTGTATGGACCAGCTGATGGTCGAGGTACCCGCGGGACTCGTGGTCCAGGAAGGCGACGAGGCGGTCCTGGTGGGGGTGCAGGGCGATACGTCCATCGCCATGGATGAACTCGCCGACTCGGCCGGGACCATCAACTACGAGATGGCGTGCGCGTTCGGCATGCGGCTGGGACGGCGGTTCGTCCAAGGCGAACAGGCGGGGGCCGGGTCTATATCATGATTTCCTAGCAGGAGCCGGGTTCACGAATGTCGAAACCTACCAGTGAGGAGCCGTGACAGCACGGCAGGTCATACGTGCAAAGGTACGCACGAGATGGAGGGCAGGTACGTGGAAGAGAAGGTACTCGAGGATATCCGGTTCCACCAGGACACGGTGGCTCGACAAGCCAACTCCCCGCTGCACCTCATACGCGAGAAGGAGATGGAGATCTCAGGGCAGGTTCTCGCGGCCAAGAAAGAAGCCGAGGACATCGTGGCGGCCGCCCGCAAGAAGGCGGTGGAGCTGAAGAACCGTGCGGAAGACGAGGCGGACAAGCTCGCGGCCGAGCATGAGAAGAAGGTTCTGGCAGAGGTCGACAGGGAGATAGCTCAGCTCGACGTCTCGACAGGCGAGGAGATCGAGACGCTCAAGGGACTCATCAAGGACAGAACCGCATCGGCGGTGACGTTCGTGGCGGAGCGTGTCACGAGCGTGTAGCTTCGTCTGGGCCACAGGTTGTGACCTGTAGGGGGTGTGGCGTGTGCTCGTTCCAATGGCCAAAGTGGAGATCATAGGCCCGAAGAACCTGTTCTTCGACGTGGTCAGCCTCATTCACGAGCAAGGAAGCCTGCACATCGAGGACCTGACGCGCAAGATCGAGTCGGGAGAGGTCCCGCTCGACCGCATGGAGGTCTACGATCAGCAGTTGCGCGACCAGGAGCGTATGGAGGAGCTCCTGATCCGCGTGCGCTCGATCGTCAAGGCGCTCCAGCGCGAAGACACGTTCGTCGATGCCGAGGAGCGCAAGAAGGAGTACGGGCGTCTCTATGAACTCGACCCCGAACAGTTGGGGTCGGAGATCTCGAACGTGGTCGAAGAGGTCGAGGACCGCACCGCGGAGCTGGCTGCCAGTCACACCTCTCTGGAGGGCGAGATCGCCCTTCTCGCGCGTTACGAACCGATCCTTGAGAAGATCCAGCCGCTGGCGAAGCAGATCGTGACCACCGGTGCCTACGAGTCAGTAGCCCTTCTGGTCGAGCGCCGCTACAAGACCGCGCTCGAACAGCTGAAGGAAGAACTCGACAAGCTCACGCACAAGCAGTGCGAGATCGTCTCGACGGATGTGGACGAGGACACGACCGCCGCGATCATCGTGTTCTCCAAGACCTATTCCGACCCGGTACACAAGTTCCTGGCCATGGAGAACGTCAACCAGATCCGTCTGCCCAACGAGTTCAACGACATGCCCTTTGATGTGGCATACGACGAGCTCAAGGCCCGACGCAAGAGTCTGCCGGAGGAACTCAAGCGTGTCTCGGCCGAGCTGGAGCGTATGTCGATCTCCTGGCAGACTCGCCTGACTGCCATTCGCGACGTACTCACCGACAAGATCGATGAGATCGGCGCGATCCCGAAGTTCGGTCGGACCGAGTACGCTTTCGTCATCACCGGCTGGATGCCCGTGGACGATGTAGGCGGACTGCGCAAACTGATCGGCTCGAACTGGGGCGATGATGTGATCGTCAACCAGACCGAGATCACCGAGAAGGAGTTCAACGAGACCCCGGTGGCTTTGCAGAACCCGAAGTACGCCCAGCCGTTCGAGCTCCTCACGAACCTGCGCGGTCTGCCCAAGTACGGGACGATCGACCCGACCATCATGTTGTTCCTGTTCTATCCGCTGCTGTTCGGCATGATCGTAGGCGACTTCGGCTATGGACTTGTGCTTCTGGGCCTCGTCATCTGGATGCGGCGCAAGTTCAAGGAGAACGCGGGTGTGCAGATGGCCACGTCCATCTTGGGCCCGGCGGCGACGAGCGTCGTTATATTCGGCCTGCTGTACGGCGAGTTCTTCGGAGACGTTCTGGGTCCCCACTACCTGGACTGGATCAAGCCCATCACGGTTCTGGGCATCGAGTTACCGTTCCACCGGGTTGGCGCCGACCTCATGATGGTCTTCATGTACATGGCCATCGGGGTGGGAGTCGTGCATGTGTTGCTCGGACTGGTCCTCGGGGCGGTCAACGCAGTGCGCACCAAGAGCAAGCACCATCTCCATGAGAAGCTCGGCATCCTGGGACTTCTGCTTGGTGCCGGGGCTGCAGTGGTCTTCTCGACACCCCTGGTCACCGGCGCGATCGGTGACTGGTCGATCGCGGGCAGGTGGCTCTTCGCGGGCGTGGCTGCCGTAGGGCTCGTGGTCGCGGTGATGGCAGGTAAGATGATGGCGCTCGTGGAGATCCTGGAGTCGGTTTCCGGGATGGCGAGCTACATCCGTATCATGGCCGTCGGTCTGGCAGGTGCGATCTTCGCCGACGCGGTCAACGGCATCGTCGCAGATCTCGCCGACGTCCCGCTCGCAGGCATATTCCTGGGCGTTCTGCTCCACACGTTGAACTTCGTCATCGTCGTGGTGAGCCCCTCAATCCATGCAATACGTCTCAACTTCTTGGAGTTCTTCACCAAGTTCCATGAGACGGGAGAACAGCAGTACAGTCCGTTCACGAAAACCGGAGGTGACTAGAGCGTATGTTCAACAATCGGCTCGCAAGGAAGGTGTTCGGCAGTACGTTCCTGCTGACGATGCTGGTGCCTGCGTTCGCCACGGCTGCTGAGGCAGCAAGCACGGAGCCGTTCGACTGGCGCGTCAGCGTGACGAAGGCGGCTTCGGCAGGAGCTGCGATGAGCATCTCGGCCATGTCGGCAGGTTATGCTCAGGCGAAGATCGGTACGGCTGCCGCAGGCACCCTGGCCGAGCGTCCTGAGGTCTCGGTCTGGGCCATCACGCTGCAGGTCCTTCCGGAAGTCATCGTCCTGCTCGGTTTCGTCTCCGCGATCATCATCGCCGGCTGATAACAGGCGACTTCAAACCAGACCAAGCACGCGGAAGGAACCGAATACATGGCACTCGAAGACATCTTCAGGGCGCTCGAGGAGCAGGGTCGGGAGGAGTCCGACGAGATACTCCGCAACGCCCGCGAACAGGCGCAGGCCATCAGTGACGAGGCAACAGACTACGCGGATAAGCTCAGAGCTGACAGGGTGGCCGATGCAGAGCAGGCGACCAGGCTCAAGGCTGCCAAATCACTGAACAAGGCACGGCTCGAAAGCAAGAAGCGTGTCGCGGCCGTCAAGGAGGCTGCGGTCGAGGCCGTCATCGAAGCTGCTCGGGATGAGCTCGGTTCTTTGCGTGGGGCCAAGGACTATGCCGCCATGTTCCGGGCGCTGACGGAAGAAGCCATAGCCGGAGTTGATGGTGACATCACACTCCTGGTCGATCCGGCGGACGAAGAACTGGCGAGATCTACCATCAAGGAGCTGGGGGTCGATGCCGGGCTGCAGACCACTCTCAGCACCCGGGGTGGGGTAGTGGTGGCTGCTTATGGTGGCAAGGTCATGAGGCGCAACACGTTCGAGGACCGTTTGGAGAAGGTCGCCGGTATCACTCAGGCGGACGTGGCGGAGATTCTGTTCTCATGAGCCCTGAAGCGGCCAAGGTACGCACTCGCCCAGCATCGGGCAAGGAATACGGGTATGCGAACGCGAGACTTCGCGGTATGCGCTCCCGCCTGTTCAATCGTGCGTTCTTCGACAATCTCATAGCCGCTCCCGACATCAAGACGCTCATCCAGGACCTGACGGCCACGGAGTACGGGCCGGACCTGGAGGACGCGTTGATACACGGCAGGGACGCGGCGACCATAGAGGCTGCCCTGAAGAACCACATGATCAGGACGTACCAGAAGGTGTTCTCCTTCCTCAACGACGAGGGACTGTACCTGGTCCAAACGCTGTTGGGCAGGTGGGACATCTTCAACATCAAGACCATCTTGCGAGGAAAGCACATCGACGCCGCAACCGATGAGATCGTCGAAGGTCTGTTGCCTGCCGGGCAACTGACCGCGGTGGAACTTGAGGCACTGGCGGGCGGCGAGGACATCAAGACGGTGATCGATACCGCCGTCACCTGGGGGCTTCCCTTTGCGGGAGCGCTGCGGGAAGGCTACGCCGAGTATCTGGAGACCGAGAGTCTCGCCGATCTGGAGCTGGCGCTCGATCGCTACTACTCGACGTGGGCCACCCAGCGGCTCAAGAAGCGCCAGGCGAACTCACGGCTTGCGCTTTCGATCGTCAGGATGCAGGTCGACACACTCAACCTGCTGACGGTCTTGCGGGCGGCCAAAGAGAGCCTCGAGACGGAAGTGGCGGATCGCTACTTCCTGGAGGGCGGACGTGACTTCTCCAAGAGCCTTTACGAGGAACTTGCGGCCATGTCCGATATCGACGAGATACTGGACAAGCTGCGCGAGACACCTTACGGGAAGATCCTTGACGCGGTGGCTATCGAGTATCTGTCACAGAACTCGATATCGGTGTTCGAGCGGTCGCTGGAGGACTACCTGATGCGTCATGCGCTCGGTCTCGCAAAAGGCGACCCGCTGGGTGTGGGCGTCGCAATCGCCTATCTGTGGGCCAAGCAGAACGAAATGACGAACTTGCGGATCATCGTGAGAGGCAAGGCCGTGGGGATGCCGGTCGAGCGCGTGAGAGGGGAGCTTATCCTTGTATAGGCTTGTCGTACTCACGGATAGTGAGACCGCAGACGGTTTCAGGCTCGCAGGGGTCGACGTGGAGACCGCGGATTCCTCGGAGATGGCGAGGGCGCGCCTGAGCGCGCTGCTGGACGATGACGCCACGGGCATCATCGCGGTGAACGAGAAGATGATGGCGGTGATCGACGAGAGGACTCAACGCAAGATCGACTCGATCTACCGCCCGATTGTCATCTCGTTGCCGATCAAGGAGCAATTGGAGATGGGCGAGGACCACAGGGCGTACCTCGCACGTCTCATCCGGAGAGCCATAGGGTTCGATATCACACTGAGGCGAGGCTGATGATAGTCGGAACGATTCATAAAATCACCGGACCGGTCGTTGTCGCCCGGGACATGCTCGGCGCGAAGATGTACGACATCGTTCGCGTCGGCCAGCAGGGCCTGATGGGTGAGGTCATCCGCCTCGAAGGCGACCGAGCCACGATTCAGGTCTACGAAGATACGTCAGGTTTGACCGTAGGCGACCTGGTCGAGTCGACCGCCGGTCCGCTTATGGTGGAGCTCGGACCGGGTCTGCTTTCCTCCATTTACGATGGCGTTCAAAGACCACTGCCTGTGATAGCCGAGCAGTCGGGGGACTACATCGAGCGAGGTACGGTCGCAAGCGCTCTCGATCGGGACAGGAAGTGGCAGTTCACCCCGGGAGTGGCGGTTGGCCAAGAACTTCAGCCCGGCGACGTGGTCGGGACCATACCCGAGGGGCAGACCATCATTCACAAGGTCATGGTTCCGCCGGACATGTCGGGCAAAGTGGCCAGTGTCGCGCCGGAAGGCGAGTACACGGTCGACGAGGTCATGGCCACGCTCGAAGGCGGCGCCGAGATCAAGATGAGCCAGTGGTGGCCGGTCCGCCAGGGCAGGCCCTACGTGCGCAAGCTCGACCCCACCCACCCGTTCACCACCGGCATGCGGATCCTGGACACGTTCTTCCCGATCGCACTCGGTGGTAACGCGATCATCCCCGGTGGTTTCGGCACGGGCAAGACGGTTACCCAGCAGTCCCTGGCCAAGTGGGCCGACGTGGACATCATCGTCTATATCGGGTGCGGCGAGCGCGGTAACGAGATGACAGAGGTCCTCACCGAGTTCCCTGAGCTCGAAGACCCGCGTACCGGGGCGCCGCTGATGGACCGGACCGTGCTTGTGGCCAACACCTCGAACATGCCGGTCGCAGCTCGCGAGGCATCCATCTACGTCGGTGCGACGCTCGCGGAGTTCTATCGCGACATGGGTTACAACGTCGCGATGATGGCCGACTCAACGTCCCGCTGGGGCGAGGCGCTCAGAGAGGTCTCAGGCCGTCTCGAGGAGATGCCCGGGGAAGAGGGATACCCCGCGTACCTCGCGACGAGGCTTGCGGCCTTTTACGAACGATCCGGACGCGTCAAGCCGCTCGGTTCCGACGACCGCGTTGGTTCGGTGACGATGGTCGGGGCCGTCTCGCCGGCAGGCGGAGACATGTCGGAACCCATGACGCAGAACTCGCTCCGAGTCACCGGGGCGTTCTGGGCGCTTGATACGTCGCTTGCGCATCGCCGGCACTTCCCGGCGATCTCCTGGACGAAGTCGTACACGCTGTACGGCGGACAGGTGCGTGGGTGGTTCGAGGAGAATGTCGCGCACGATTGGCAGGAGCTCCGCGACAGGGCGATGTTCATTCTCCAGAAGGAGACCGAGCTGCAGGAGATCGTACAGCTGGTCGGACCCGATGCGCTTCCCGAATCGGAGAAGGTGATCCTTGAGGTCGCGCGTATGCTCAGGGAGGACTTCCTCCAGCAGTTCGCGTTCGACGATGTTGACGCATACTGTCCTCCCAAGAAGGCGTACATGATGCTCAAGGTCGTTCTGGCCTTCTACGATGCCGCGGTAGCCGCGCTTAACCGGGGCGTGTCGCTCAGGCAGGTTCTCGACCTGCCGATCAAGGACAAGATCGCCGGCATGAAGGTGACTCCGCACGACGAGGCCATCGAGGATCTACCGGTGTTCGCCGCAACGTTGGCCGAGGATATCGCAGGGATAGAGGTGTACTGACGTGGCCCCAGAGACGATTGCAAAGCCCAGCGAGTCCCCGAAGCAGTCACTGCTTGCGACGGACTACCGTACCATCTCGTACGTCACGGGACCGCTCGTGTTCGTCAACAACGTCCATAACGTGGCCTACAACGAGATGGTCTCGATCCGGATGCCGGACGAGTCCCGCCGCACAGGACAGGTTCTGGAGATCGCAGGCGAGATCGCCGTCATCCAGATATTCGAGGGCACTCAGGGTATCGATGTCGATGCCACCGAGATCCGCTTTCTCGAGGAAGTCGCCAAGATCGACGTGGCGCCAGAACTCCTCGGCAGGGTACTCAACGGCACCGGCAAGCCGATCGACGGCGGTTCGCCGATCATCCCGGAGGCGCGTCTCGACATCACGGGCGCACCGATCAACCCGTACACGCGCGAGAAGCCGGCGGATTTCATCGAGACCGGCATCAGCGCGATCGATGGCTTGAACACGCTCGTTCGGGGCCAGAAACTGCCGATCTTCTCGGGGTCGGGTCTGCCGGCGAACGAGCTTGCCGCCCAGATAATCCGTCAGGCGCGGGTCAAGAGTGGTGAGGAGTTCGCCATCGTCTTCGGCGCGATGGGCATCACCCATCGTGAAGCGAGCTACTTCATGTCGCAATTCGAGCAGACCGGTGCGCTTGAACGAGTCGTGTTCTTCCTGAACCTTGCGGATGACCCGACGGTCGAGCGCCTGTTGACGCCCAAGTGCGCCTTGACGGTTGCCGAGTACCTCGCGTTCGAGAAGGACATGCAGGTGCTCGTCGTCCTGTCCGACATGACCAACTATTGTGAGGCGTTGCGTGAAGTCTCCACTGCGCGCGAAGAGGTTCCGGGTCGTCGAGGGTTCCCTGGCTACATGTACACCGACCTCTCCACGATCTACGAGCGCGCTGGCCGCATCAAAGGCCGCCAGGGCTCGGTCACGCAGTTGCCGATCCTGTCGATGCCTGATGACGACATCACGCACCCCATCCCCGACCTGACCGGATACATCACGGAAGGTCAGATCGTGCTCTCACGCCATCTGCACCGCCGTGGCATCTATCCTCCGATCGACACGCTCCCGTGTCTTTCGCGACTGATGAACCTCGGTATCGGTGATGGCAAGACGCGTGATGACCATCGCGCCGTGGCAAACCAGCTCTACGCTGCGTACGCGCAAGGTCGCGACCTTCGCAAGCTGGTCGCTATCGTCGGCGAGGAGGCGCTCTCCGAGACAGACAGGCGCTACCTGCGTTTCGCCGATGACTTCGAGTCCCGCATCGTCGGGCAGGGCGAGGAAGGCCGCACGATCGAGGAGACACTCCAGATCGGCTGGGACCTGATGAGCGGGCTACCGATGGGTGAGCTCAAGAGAGTCCGTGACTTCATCCCCAAGTATCATCCGAATCCTGACGAACAAGCCGACCTCTAGGGAGCGACGGCGTGGAAGAAGTACGGCCAACACGATCAGAACTCCTTGAACGGCGAGAGCAGATCAAGCTCGCCGAGCAAGGTATGGATCTGCTCAAGCAGAAGCGAGACGCCCTGCTGATCGAGTTCATGGGCGTCATGGATGAGACTCTACGGCTCTCCGAGTCGCTGCAGCGCTCGGTGTCGGAGGCCCAGTACTCGCTTGCGGTCGCCAAGGCTGTTGACGGTACCGTCGCTTTGCGGTCGGCCGGTCTGGCGACGAAGGGCGAGGTCGTCGTAGACATGACCGGAACCAAGATCATGGGCGTGTCCGTTCCGGTGGTGACCAAGGGTGAAAGCCCAATCAGGACCACCTTCACGCGTGGTTACGCGGTGACAGGCGTCTCGAGCCGTGTCGACGAAACCGCAGACAAGCATGAGCGGATTCTCGATGTCATCATCGAGTATGCCGACATCGAGACGCGTCTGAAACGGCTCGGCGAGGAGATCCAGAAGACCAATCGTCGAGTGAACGCCCTTGAGCAAGTCACCGTTCCTCAGCTCAGGGAGCAGGTAACCTATATTCGTCAGACGCTGGATGAGCGTGCACGCGAAGACCTCTTCCGACTGAAGAAGGTCAAGAAGAAGATCGAGCGCAAGAAGGCGGAACAACAAGCCGGCTGATTGCGTGCGAACAGATATGTGGGGCGGATCCGTCGACCGGGGGGTGCGGACCGCCCCACAGGTTCGCTCAGGCACGGAAGAGGCGCGTGCCTGAGCCCTGTGTACTCTCAAACTGAGGGTGATCAGTGCGCTCGCGGGAGCGTCCTACTGGCGGCTGCGGATGAGAGTGTCGATCTCCTTGAGCACCTCGACCGCATTGCGTGAGTGTTGCCGGAGTTCGCGCCCCAGTCCCAGGATCTTGTGCAGATCGGCCATGGAGACGCGACCGAAGCGCAGGTCGTCCCACTCGTTTCGCGCCACGTAGGCCCACAGCTCGCCCAGCACCCACTCAAGCTCCTCGACCTCATGGCTGGTGAGTGACGGCCAGTCCTGCTTCAGCGCGTACCGGAGTCTCTCGACGGCCCGCTCCACGGCCTTCGCCTTACGGAGTTGGAACGCTCGCATGCCGATGTCTTCGTCGGTAACGTCACGGTTCATGCTCATGGGGCACACCTCCCTTGCTGCAGTTTTCGCCCTGTTGGGCCCATATCCTTCTAGTTACCCGTCCGGCAGGCCGTTTCTGTTCTGTGGTGTCGAGGGGGCCAGGACTCGGGGCGCATAACCACAGGTTGGTCTAGAATGTGCGCGGGCCATTATTCCGGAAGAGCAGGGGTTGCCATGGAGTTCTCCGAAGCACTTGCGAAACGGCGCAGCGTGCGCCATTACAACACGCGACTCGCGGTCACGGAAGAGGACGTTCGCGCGCTCCTTCTCGCAGCTATCAGTGCTCCCTCGGCTGGGAACATTCAGCCCTGGCGGTTCACTGTGCTCAAGAGCCCCGAGTCTCGACAGCGACTCGCAGATGCACTCCAGCAGCGATGGGCTACATCGGCCCCGGTGGTCATAGTCGTGTCGGTGGATCCTCGTCCTTGTGGTGCTCGTTATGGGGGGCGGGGAGAGATGCTGTACGCGATCCAGGACACAGCCGCAGCGACTGAGAACATCCTGCTGGCCGCGGTCGACCGCGGACTCTCATCGTGCTGGATAGGGGCGTTCGATGAGGCGGCGGTACGCGAAGCGCTCGGTCTGGTCGCGCCGGTGACCCCGGTAGCCATCCTTCCGATCGGGTATTCGGCCGAATCTTCCGCGCGTCCCAGCCGAAGGTCGATCGACGAGCTCACGACCTGGCTCTAGACGTGCTCGGTGAGTTCGACAGCCTGAGGGGCCTCGAGGACCGCATGGGTGACTGCCAGCGGTGCGCCCTCGCCTCGACGCGCACGACGCTTGTGTTCGGCGTGGGCGACCCGGGTGCCCGCCTGATGTTCGTGGGTGAAGCGCCAGGACGCAACGAGGACCTGCGTGGTGAGCCGTTCGTGGGCGCGGCGGGCCGTCTGCTCGACGAGCTGCTCGCATCGATCGGTGTCGAGCGTTCAGACGTCTACATAGCCAACATCCTGAAATGTAGACCGCCCGGGAATCGCAATCCAAGTGCCCAGGAGATCGAGACGTGCGCACCGTTCCTGAGGGAACAGATCAAGCTGGTAGCTCCCGAGGTGGTGGTCACTATGGGCAACTTCGCGACACGGTACATCCTGGGGACCACCGACGGCATCACCAGCGTTCGCGGTCGGGCGCAACAGCAGGCCGACCTGAAGGTGTTCCCCATATTCCACCCTGCCGCGGCACTCTATGATGTGACCAAGCGAGACGTGCTTCTCGCCGATTTTCGGGTTCTCGGGGAGATCATCGGGTCTGTCCCCGGTCAGCGAACAAGCGGGACCGATGTCGACCCGCCTCCCTGCCAGCCGAGCTTGTTCGAGGAGTGAGCCTCATGTCGACTCCCCGGTTCACCACTTCGTCCCCCTCTGCCACACAAGCGGTCGGCCGCTCTCTGGCGCCGCTGCTGGCAGCTGACGATCTCGTATTACTCGCCGGCGACCTGGGGGCAGGCAAGACGGCGTTGGTGAAGGGAGTGGCCGAGGGGCTCGGTGTCGCGGAGCCGGTGACCAGCCCCACGTTCAACATACTCCTGGTACATCACGGCCGACTCGACCTGTACCATGTCGATCTCTACAGGCTGGAAGACTCGTCGCAGCTGGAGGACATCGACTACTTCGAAACGATAGAGGCCGGCGGTGTGACCCTGGTGGAGTGGGGCGATCGCTTTCCGGAGGCGGCAGTCGGTGACCACGTGAAGCTCCGCATCACCATCACCGGTGACGAGAGCAGGGAGTTCTCTATCGCGGGCGTCGGGGACAGGGGAATGCAGCTTGCGGCTTCCTGGGCCGACGCGTGCGTCGGACTGCCAGGGGTGGTGTTCTTGTGACCGGAACGTTGACCCTTGCCTTCGATACCGCCACTGAGCATATCGCGATCGGCCTTGCCCTCAGGACCGGAGAAGCGCTCGAGGTGATCGGGACGAGGGATGCCGAGGCGCCCCGGGCCGCACTCGCCCGACTGCTCCCGTCCGTTGAGGATCTCCTGATCGATCACGCAGTCCGACCGTCGGACGTCTCGGAGGTGGTCGTCGGTCATGGCCCTGGTTCATTCACCGGCGTGAGGATCGCGGTGTCGGCGGCCAAGGGACTTGCTCACGGCCTTGAGGTCCCCCTCTATGCGGTCAGCACACTCGATGCAGTCGCATGGAGGCTCGCAGGTTCGTTGCGACCCGGAACACTCATCGGGGTGCTCGGTGATGCGATGCGCGGGGAAGTCTACCCAGCCCTGTTCGAAGTCACCCCCGACGGAGTGAAGCGCCTGACCTCTGACCGGGTCGCCACTCCCGATGCCGTGGCCGGGGAGTGGGCATCGCTCGAGAACTCCCTTGTCCTCACAGGCAACGGGCTGACGAAGTATCATGACCTGTTCGCGACCGTTCTCCCGGCAAGCACGACGGTTGCCGATCCCGCCCAGTGGTCCGCTTCAGGATCAGGTCTGCTGGCCGCCTTCCACTCGGCATTGCTCGACGGCGCCCTCGGCGATGGCGATCCGGCCACCGTCCTGCCCGTCTACACACGACTCTCCGATGCCGAGGAGAACGAGCGAGCCCGTACGCGTCAGGGACCCGGTGAGCGCTGATGAGGGTCAGGTTGAGACCTCTGCGCCCCGAGGACCTGCGATCAGTCCTCGCCATCGAGGAGGCGAGCTTCCCGCGACCGTGGTCTGAGGGGATGTTCGCCGCAGAGCTGGGGCTGCCCGATCGTATGTGGTTCGTCGCCGAGCGCGATGGGGAGGTCGTGGGTTACGCCGGAGCCATGATGCAGCTCGGAGAGGCGCACGTGATGAACCTTGCCGTTGCTGCTGGAGCGCGCCGTCAGGGCGTCGCGACCGTTCTGCTCTCCGGACTCATCGACGCTCTCAGGGATCGAGGTGCGCACGGAGTCACGCTGGAGGTCCGAGAGAACAATGACGCCGCGATATCGCTGTACGAGTCGGCCGGCATGCACGCAGTCGGGGAACGACCAGGCTACTACGTCGAGACCGGCGAGAGTGCCGTGGTCATGTGGAGCGACGATCTGGACAGCCCGGGGATGAACGCCCGGCTCGATATCCTCAGGGCACGAGCGCGCCGGTACTCCTATGCCTCGGATGATGATGGTCATCCGTACGTGCTCGGTATCGAGACATCGTGTGACGAGACCGCTGCAGCTGTCGTGGGTGCTCACAACGAGGTGATCGCGAATGTCGTCGCCACACAGGTGGACTTTCACGCTCGGTTCGGAGGGGTCGTGCCTGAGATCGCGTCACGGAAGCACACGGAGGCGATAGTCGCGGTCGTGTCCGAGGCCCTCACCCAGGCGGCAGGCACTCTAGGCCGACCTTTCGGGTTCGACGACGTCGATGCTATCGCCGTGACCCGCGGGCCGGGGCTTGTTGGCGCTCTCGTCGTGGGGTTGGCGTATGCGAAGGGACTTTCGCTTGCCACCGGAATACCCCTGATCGGAATCAACCACCTCGAAGCCCACATCTTCGCCGCCCTGCTTGAGGACCCGAACCTGGCGCCACCACTGATCGCTCTTGTCGTGAGTGGTGGGCACACGTCGCTCGTCTATGTGCCCGAATGGGGCGAGTACCGCGTCTTGGGCGAGACGCTTGATGACGCCGCCGGCGAGGCTTTCGACAAAGTGGCCAAGGCTTTGGGACTCGGCTATCCCGGCGGGCCGATCATCTCCCGTCTAGCAGAGCAAGGCGACCCGGCCGCGATCGAGTTCCCGCGCGCAATGCTGCACTCGGGAGACTACTCGTTCTCGCTTTCAGGGCTCAAGACAGCCGTCATCAACCATGTCTCGCACGAGCGTGAGGCAGGGCGCGAACTGCATCTTCCCGACCTGGCAGCGTCGTTCCAGGCGGCCGTGATCGACGTGCAGGTCGCAAAAGCCGTACGCGCCGCCGAGGAGTATCGCGTCTCATCGTTCGTCATCGCCGGCGGCGTGGCGGCGAACACAGCACTTCGTCAAGGGCTGACCGATGCCATGCGATCACGCGGGATCGAGGTCGCTGTACCGGCGTTGCATATGTGT
Source organism: Actinobacteria bacterium UBA7524 (assembly GCA_002478275.1). Classification (GTDB taxonomy): domain Bacteria; phylum Actinomycetota; class Coriobacteriia; order Anaerosomatales; family UBA912; genus UBA7524. Next base: position 10,663 of record DLMY01000051.1, on the reverse strand, counting down.
ACGGATAATGCTGCTATGGTCGCCACTGCGGGGTTGTTTCGCTATGCACGGGGAGAGAGGATGTCCCGTGCGGATGACGCGGCTCCGGGACTGCGGCTGGATTCTGCTTGACCCGTGTTCCAGGCGCGCCTATTAAGGGTACATCTACACCCGTATCCGTTGAGTGTCGACACGGACAGGGTCAGAGTGTCTCGTGATCGACCGGCAAGAGGTTGGGGAGTGATGCTGATGAGTAGTGCACTGAGGAGAAGGCTTGCGATAGTGGTCGCATTCGCGTTGCTGGTGACCACCGTGGCACCGGCAACGGGTTTCGCGGCCAAGGACAAGGACGCCGGGAAGGTCGGCGCCCAGAGCGTCGATGCACAGACCGCAGTGTTCTACGAGGACGAGTTCGAGCCCGATGACACAAGGGCGACGGCGTACGTCTACAACCCGGCGGTTGACGGCAACACCTGGACGTCGTACCGCACGATCCACGGCGCCAACGGTGAGATCGAGGACGAAGTCGACTATGTCGCTGTCACGGTGACGGAGACCGACACCCCCATCTGGGTGGAGACCCAGTACATCGACGGTTTCGCGGACTCCTGGGTCGAGATCGAGGATTCTGAGGGCACCGTTCTGGTCTACCAGGACGACAGCGACTGGTGGCCGGACGGTTCGGGTTCTGCGTCATCGTACTTCCTCGCTCCCGAACCCGGCACGTACTACGTCGCGGTCTACCCCTACGCCGACTCCAACCCGCCGTTCGCGTACTGGTTGCATATCACCGTGGGCGATGCCCGTCGTGTCGCGGGACACAATCGCTTCGAGACGGCAGCCGAGGTATCGCGTTTGATGTGGGATTACGCCGACAACCCATGGTGGGGAACGGGCTACAGCCCTGACTATATCGTCGTGGCCAACGGCCGTAACCCTGCTGATGCGCTCGCTGGCGGTGCTCTTGCCGCACAGTTGGGAGGCATCGTCCTGCTGACCAACCGCGACTACCTGCCGTGGGAGACCTGGATGGAGATCGAACGGGTCACTCAGTCGGGATTCTGGGACTCGATGGATATCACTGTGCTGGTTCTGGGCGGACCTGCTGCCGTGAGTGATGACGTCGTCGGCGAGCTTGAGTCAATCCGGTCCATCACGCACGTGGAGCGGCTGGCGGGCGCGAACCGCTACGCCACCGCTGCTGAGATCGCAACAGCGACCGTCGACCTTGCGACCGTCGGCACTACCGCATTCGTCGTCAACGGCGAGGCGTGGCCCGATGCTCTGGCAGTCGCTCCGGTTGCCGCCTACAACGAGAGCGTCGTGCTGATGACCCGCAAGAGCAGCGTGCCGGCGGTCACCATGGATTGGATGGATGACAACGGCATCACCGACGTTGTGGTGGTCGGCGGCGAAGCGGTCGTGGATGCCACGGCATACGCCGAGCTGGACGCCTCGTTCGATGTCACTCGCGTGGCTGGTGTGAACCGCTACGAGACCGCGAAGAAGGTCGCTCTTTGGGGTGTCGACAACGCTGGCATGGAGCCCTCGCTGGCGACCCTCGTGTCGGGCGAGAACTTCCCGGACGCTCTGTCGGCTGCGCCTATCAGCTGGTGGACGGGCGCTCCGGTGCTTCTGACGCGTCAGGCCAGTCTGCACCCACAGGTCGTCGATTACTTCGATGAGAACGGCGCGATCGGCTATCCTGACACTGGTGACTACAACGAGGGTATGGGCTGTTACGTCCTCGGTGGTCCTGCTGCGGTCAGTGAGGCCACGTACATGGCCTTCCGCGACTTGTGGATGGAGTACCTGCCGTAGACGCCAGTTCCTGACACGCTCCTGACGAAGAGGGCCGGTGCGAACCGGCCCTCTTCTTGTTGTGCGGGTTCGGTGCTGATCGCGGGAAATCTGAGTCCAGGGGACTCAATGTGATGTCAAGAATACCTGCTGAGAGGGGTTGAACGTCGGACTCCATCGCGCTAGAATCCATATCTGCTGGCACTCAAAGGTAGGGAGTGCTAGCAGATGTGGCTTTCGGTTGCGAAAGGGGTATGTATCCTTCGCAGCTAGCAGGATCGCAGCTATGCGTCGTGCATGGTCGATGAAGACGGACGAGACAGCAGGAGGGCAGCACATGAACTTGAAGCCTTTGGGCGATCGCGTGATCGTCAAGCCGGCGGAGGCCGAGGAGCAGACCGCATCTGGCCTGTTCATCCCCGATACCGCCAAGGAGAAGCCGCAGCGCGGAGAGGTCGTTGCCGTAGGCGACGGCAAGCTCAAGGACGATGGGACCCGCATCGCCATCGACGTCAAGGTCGGCGATACGGTCATCTTCGGCAAGTATGGTGGTAGCGAAGTCAAGATCGACAACGTGGAGTACAAGATTCTCGATGCCGAGCGCGACATCATCGCCGTCGTCGTCGACTAGGAGTCCGAACCCCGACTATCCCAGAAGGAGGAGATACCTTAGATGTCTAAGGAGATCCGTTTTGACGAGGAGGCCCGCCGGGGTCTCGAGGCAGGCGTGAACAAGCTGGCCGACGCGGTCAAGGTCACACTCGGCCCCAAGGGCCGCTATGTCGTCCTCGACAAGAAGTTCGGGGCGCCTACCATCACCAACGACGGTGTGACGATCGCCAAGGAGATCGAGCTCGAGGACGCCCTTGAGAACATGGGCGCTCAGCTCGTGAAGGAAGTGGCGACCAAGACCAACGACGTGGCCGGTGACGGCACGACCACGGCGACCCTGCTCGCGCAGGTCGTCGTGCGCGAGGGTCTGCGTAACGTCGCGGCAGGCGCCAATCCGCTTGCCATCAAGCGCGGCATCGAGAAGGCCGTTGACACGGTCGTCGAGACCATCAAGACCAACGCGAAGGACATCGAGGACAAGGAAGAGATCGCGCACGTCGGAGCCATCTCTGCTGCCGACGAGGTGATCGGGAACAAGATCGCTGTGGCGATGGAGGTCGTCGGCAAGGACGGTGTCATAACCGTCGAGGAGTCTCAGACTTTCGGTATCGACATCGAGACGGTAGAAGGTATGCAGTTCGACAAGGGCTATATCTCGCCGTACATGATCACCGACCCTGACCGGATGGAGGCCGTGCTCAACGAGCCGCTCATCCTGATCGCGAACCAGAAGATCGGCAACATCCAGGACCTCTTGCCGGTGCTCGAGAAGGTCATGCAGGCCGGCAAGCAGCTGCTCATCATCGCCGAGGACGTCGAAGGCGAGGCCCTGGCCACACTCGTCGTCAACAAGTTGCGCGGCACTTTCACTTGCGTAGCTGTCAAAGCTCCGGGCTTCGGCGATCGACGCAAGCGTATGCTCGAGGACATCGCCGTCGTTACCGGCGGCAAGGTCGTCACCGAGGAGATGGGCATCAAGCTCGATGGCGTGACCATGGACATGCTTGGCCGCGCCAAGACCGTCAAGATCACCAAGGAGAACACGACCGTCATCGATGGTGCCGGTTCCGAGGACGACATCAAGGCACGCATCAACCAGATCAAGGCCGAGATCGAGAACTCCGATTCGGACTTCGATCGCGAGAAGCTGCAGGAGCGTCTTGCGAAGCTCTCCGGCGGCGTGGCTGTCATCAAGGTCGGCGCGGCCACCGAGGTCGAGCTCAAGGAGAAGAAGCACCGCATCGAGGACGCCCTGCAGGCGACCCGCGCTGCGGTGGAGGAAGGCATCGTGGCTGGCGGCGGCGTGGCACTCGTGGACGCTCTACCCGCTATCGATGCTCTCGAGTTGCCCGAGGACGAGATGATCGGCGTGACCATCATCCGTAAGGCTCTCGTCGAGCCCCTCAAGATGATCGCCAGCAACGCGGGCTTCGAGGGTTCGGTCGTCGTGGAGAAGGTCAAGACGCTGGGCAAGGGCGAGGGACTCAACGCCGCGACTGGCGAGTACGGTGACCTGCTCAAGATGGGCGTCATCGACCCGGTCAAGGTGACCCGCTCGGCTCTGCAGAACGCGGCGTCGATATCGGCGCTCATCCTGATCACCGAGGCGGCCGTCAACGACGCGCCATCCAAGGACGACGCTGCTGCTGCAGCAGCGATGGCCGGAATGGGCGGCATGGGCGGCATGATGTAGTCCTTCTGAGTGCGATTCGGCGGGTCTACCGCAGATTCGTGTGTCATACCTCTTCCCATGAGGACCCCGGCCGTAGGTCGGGGTCCTCGGCTATCTTTCACCTACGTTGGCGCGAGGCGGTCCTCTGTGTAGTAGACTGCTTGGTGCGCGGGGCCGATGGTTTCGATTTGTGACGGACAGCTGGAGGGGCGCTGTGGACCAGGAATTCATGCGGGAGTGGACGAATCTGCGGGCGGAGCACACGCACGACAGAGACGTCGCCAACAACTATGGTTGCTTCAACGTAGAGGCCTGCAGGAACTGCAACTACGTCTACAACGCCCGGGGCTGCATCAGCTGTCACAACTGCGACAGCGTCATCGAGTGCGTCCAGTGTGTGGACTGCCGGGACTGTTCGTATTGCGTGGGGCTCAACGGCGCGCAGTATCACATACTCAACCACGAGTACACCAAAGAGGGGTACTTCGCTCGTCTGGCAGAGCTCGGGATCGATCCGAACGTCGAGGCGTTCGATCCTCTGATCGACGGTATATAGGGTCGGTCGAGCCGGCTGGCGAAGGTCAGACCGCGACTCGAGTCTCCAGCAACCCGTGGTAGTGGCTGAGCAGCACGTCAACCGTTCGCCGGATGTCGTACTCCTTCGCTTTGACTGAAGCCGCCGCACTCATCGTCGTCCGCAACGATCGGTCGCCGGCGATGAGCGCCATGTGGGCCGCGAGATCGTCGGCGGATTCCTCGGCGAGCAAGCCTGTGATGCCGTCGTCGATCATGTCTGCGATGCCGGGCGAGCGGATACCGACTGGGGGCAGTCCTGCAGCCATCGCCTCGATGAGCACGAGGGGGTGCACCTCGGAGACTGAGGCGGTCACGAACACATCGGCGGCGCCGAGGAGATCGGGCACCGCCTCGTACGGCGTCTGCCCCGCGAAGTGGACCCGATCGGAAAGTCCGTGGGCCCACAGCTTCTCCTGTGCGAGGCCTCTGGCGGGGCCTTCGCCGAGCAGGAGCAGGACCGGCCGCGGGTCGTGCGCCGCAAGTGTGACGAACGCGTCGATGAGAGTCCCGAGGTTCTTCTCCGGCCCCAGGCGACCAAGGTAGCAGAAGATGACGTTCTCGGGGGTCCAGCCGAATTCAGTGCGCGCATGCGGGCGCGCCGGGTGCGCGAAGGGTTCGGTGTCGATACCGTTGGGGATGAGGACCGCGCGATCGGTAACCCCGAAATCACGCAGCCAATCGACGATGCCCGGGGATGGGGCGATGACCATGGAGACGTCCTCGGCAAGGTCGTTGAGGTAGTTTTTGAGGAAAGCCATCCGCATGCGCCGGGGAGCGAACCTCGCGTATGCATCCGAGTAGATGTCGTAACGCGTATGGTTCGTGAACACTACGGGGATGCCGCGGGAAACGCACTCGTGGATCGCGATACGGGCGGACGCGAAGGGGTGGTGGGTGTGGGCGATGTCGAGCGTGCGCGCGAGGTGTCTCGCCTCTTTGGACAGGCTGACACCGGCCTGCCAGCCGGTCTTGCCCCAGGGGATCGCGGGCGAGCGGAAGACGTTGGGCTCATCGTCGCGGTACGACTCGTTGCCGAATGTGAAGACGAACACCTCATGCCCGAGCCGCTCGAGTTGGCGCTTGGTGAGCGCGATCGAGTTCGTCACTCCGCTTATGTGGGGCTTGTACATGTCCGTGAACATGCCGATTCGCATCAGCGGTCGTCCCTTGTCTCTGCTGGCGGGCGGTCGAACCATCGAGTACAGTACCAGAGCGGAATACGCCGCCAGAAGCGTTCGTTACCGTCCTGCTATCTATACCCGGGAGTGCATACCGTGTCTCTATCGATAGGTATCGTCGGCCTACCCAACGTGGGCAAGTCGACCCTGTTCACCGCGCTCACCCGCAAGACCGGGGTGGTGGCCAATTACCCCTTCGCGACGATCGATCCGAACGTCGGTATCGTCCCGGTGCCGGACGCGCGACTCGACCGGCTTGCCGAGATCGTCGAGCCTGCCAAAGTCGTTCCCGCCACAGTCGAGTTCCTCGACATCGCGGGATTGGTCGAGGGCGCGAGCAAGGGTGAGGGGCTCGGCAACAAGTTCCTCGCCAACATCCGCGAGACCGACGCGATCTGTGAGGTCGTCCGCTACTTCTCGGACCCTGACGTGGTGCACGTGACCGGCAGGGTCGACCCGGCCGACGATGTCGAGACGATCCGGACCGAGCTGGTGCTGGCCGACCTGGACACCGTCGAGCGGGCGCTAGTGCGGCTCGAGAAGGAGTTGAAGCGGGACAAGGGGCTCCTCGGCAAGATAGAGACGGTCAAGCGAGTGCAGGATTGGATGGAGCGCGGGCACCGCGCCGGGCGCATGGAGATGACTGCCGAGGAGAGAGCGGCGCTAGCCGATCTTCATCTGCTCACGATGAAGCCGATGCTGTACGTGGCCAACGTCGACGAGGACGCGCTCGGCGCGGACCTCGAGCCGATCGACGGGGTGGAGCCTATCGCGATCTGCGCGAAGGTCGAGGCGGAGCTGGCCGAGTTGGACCCGGCCGAGGCGGCCGAGTACCTCGAGGCGGTGGGGTTGACCGAGCCTGGGCTCGACGCGCTCGTGCGTGAGGCGTACCGGCTCCTCGGGCTGCAGAGCTACTTCACTGCGGGCGAGAAGGAGGTGCGGGCCTGGACGGTGCCGATCGGCGCGCGCGCACCGCAGGCGGCAGGCGTGATCCACACGGACTTCGAACGCGGCTTCATCAAGGCCGAG
>DLMY01000051.1:1096-3721 GCA_002478275.1 Actinobacteria bacterium UBA7524 | reverse complement strand
AACGCGGCTTCATCAAGGCCGAGGTCGTCTCGTACGAGGACTACGACCGCCTTGGCGGCGAGAAGGCGGCCCGCGAGGCGGGCAAGCTGCGCATCGAGGGCAAGGAGTACGTCATCGCCGACGGGGACGTGGTGCACTTCCGCTTCAACGTGTGAGGCTGGCACATCGCTGCCAGGTAAGACTGAATTGACAAGTCCTGGGGGGGGGGGGCAGTATTCGCGGCCGCTAACTACGGCATGGACTGGACGAATGTCTCGGGGGATATCAGCCGCCTCGATGCTGCGGAACGTGCGGGCTACTACCAGGGCTTGGCGGGGTACACTGCGATGAACAGATCTCGTGCGCTTGGCCGTAACATCTACGAAAAGCTTGCAGACACAGACCCCACTGGTTATCGGTACAGAATCGTAAGCGTCTACTCACACGGCAACTCTGAGCGTGTTGTTTTGCGCCCGAAGGACGGAGAAGGGTCGGCAAGCTGTCTCTACAACTCGGACTCTCAAGACGCGAATCACAATCACAATATCGGGGACCAGACGTTCAAGTGTGTGCAACAGAGCAGGCTTCGGAGCTTGAGCAACGTGCCGACGTGTCTTTGGTTTCACGTGCAGGGATGCAATACCGCAGAGACGGCTCGTCAGGCGAATCTTCGTGGCGTGCGAACGACTTCAGGTTTTGACGGGAAGATAACGGCTGTGGGCATGGGCTGGAATTTCAGGACGCCGGCGTACAACTTCTCGGCGAAATACTGGAAGTCGCTGGATGAGGGGAAACCGCAGGCGAATGCGCTCCTGGATGGTCGCGATCAGGTGGAGTGGTATCACTTCAAGTATCTGGGATACGACAAGTTCAAGCGTTATGGAGTAAACGGCTGCATCTAGGGGGCTGCCATGAAGAAGTCGTTAGCCATATCACTTGTTGCCATACTGATACTACTGGCTGGCTCTGTGACGTACGCGACCGGAGCGCACGTCAGGGAGACCCAGCGTCTTGCTGATGCGGCCAGGGTCAGGGCGGCACAGCTCTCGGGCAGGAGTTCGGTGAACCTGATTGTTTCTGACGCTGGTTTACTTCAGTTCTTCGAGCCGATGATCGAGGCCGTGGACGAGAGCAGTGGCGATGAGTATTGGATCGAGAGAAGATCCGGTCAGATATGGCGCTATAGGAACGACGCCGCCACGGACTTGGACGGTCGCGTCGACGTGGGTGAAGCGAGAGTGCTTGGGCAGGCAAGGCGCTACTTTCGGCGTGCCGTCGATTCTAAGCGCCGGGCGTCAATGGTCGAGACGGTTGAGCGCGTGGACCGGGGCGAGTCCGGTAATCACTACGCGATCGTGTATCGAGAGCACCTGGATGGAATTCCGACGTTCAATACTTTGGACATGGAGTTCTTGCCAGATGGCACGCTTTGGCGGCTGATCGTCCAGGACGAGGACGTCGATGTCTCAATGCATCCGAGTATCTCTGAGAGTCAGGCCATCGAAACACTGGCCCGAGAGTCCGGACTGCAGCGGTGGGCTGACGAGGACGTGCAGTTGGTGGTTGAGCGCGACCCCTCGGGTGAGCAGCACCTTTGCTGGGAAGTCGAACTCATCACAGGCGATGATGCCTTCGGCAGCATGACGCAGGGATTCGTGGACGCCCATTCAGGTCGTCTATTGGTTTGGGGGGCTTCTACGTGGGGCGGCGACGGGTAACAACGGTTCTACTGCTTGTCATACTGTCGTCGTCAGTGATGTCGGGGGCAGTCGGCTGTGACGTCATCAGCGACGAGGCCTCTTATGAGGGGGCCCTCATACGCGAGCTGGGTGACTCTCTTGTGACCCCAGGTCTGCAGGTCACACGAGTCGACCTTGCCGATGAGTACATGCCCACTTGCGCCAGGGCGACTCTTTCCGAGGGTGAGGAATTCGACGCAGCCGACCCTTTTCGGATTCTGGCAGCTATGCATCGAACGAATGCGGTAGAGACTGTTAGCGTCGAGATCGATATGTATCTCGAAGATGGTACGCGACGCATGCTCAGGTTCGAACTCACGGCAGAGGGTCAGCTTTCCATCTATGAGGGTAGAGCTCCTCGACCGGGCGTGGATTTCGACCTGTTCATCGCGGACAAGGCCGAAGGTATCACTCCCGACGTCTTGACCGCTATCGCCTCGGGAGAGATTCCGCCTCCCGATCTCGAGACGCTCAAGTGACGCACCTCAGCGGCGAGTGCGGGGTCTTCGCGCCACAAGCTAGCGTGCCAGCGACTTGCGGATCATCCAGTCTGTGACCGGTGGCAGCGCGTTGTCGCCGCCGATCATGGTGATCGTCGTGAACCGCGACTCGTTGTTCTCGAGGAACTCCCGGGTCTTGGGGTGCAGGTAGCGCCCGCCCATCAGCACGACCGCCTGGCCGGAGCGAGCGGCCGCCGCGCCCGCGCACAGCGCGTCTGGGTAGTCGAGTGCTGTCGCGACGAGCATCCCCATCTTGCCGCTGGGCCAGTACCGCTGCACGAGCGCCATGTTCGTCTGGTACCGGTCGGGTCCCGCGACGCGCGCCGTCGAGGCGTAGGTCGAAAGCTCTGCGGCCACTTCGGCGCCTACCACCGCCGTTCCTCCTACGATGACCGCCGAGGAGATCC
>DLMY01000051.1:0-886 GCA_002478275.1 Actinobacteria bacterium UBA7524 | reverse complement strand
AGAGCTAGGAACGCATCGATGGGGGCGGGGAGGGTCGATTGCCGGGTGAGAAGTATCGGCGCCTTGATGCGGCCGGCCCACGCAGATGCGGAGACGGCGTCGGGATAGGCCGCTCCGGAGACGACCGCAACGGTACCGGAGTCCGTCCCGACTTCCTCGGCGATAGCGGCGGCGGTCTCGTAGCGGTCGGCCCCCGCGATGCGGCGTACCGAGCCGGGGGCGATGCCTGCCGCCGTGGCCGCTTCCGCTGTGGCGGTCTCGCTGATCGCGCTGGGTCCGCCGAGTACGACGATCTCGGTCGGCGAGAGCGCGGCGAGCGCGTCGCGCGTGGCGGCAGGGAGCCGGCCGGGGGAGGTCAGAAGCAGGGGGGCGTCGAGCTTGGTGGCGAGCGGCGTGGCCGCGAGAGCGTCGGGCCAGGCGGCGCCGGACGCCAGGAGTACCGTCTGGGCGCCTGACGGCTTCGCTCCCAGAGCCAGGCGGGCGGCTGTGTCGTAGCGATCGGAGCCGTCGACGCGTGGCCAGACGCGGTAGAACGGGTCGGTGGCAAGGAACGAGTCGATGCCCTCGGCGACACCGGCGGCGAGCCTGCGCCGAAACGCCGGGTCGCTGAGTAGGCCGCGCTCGTAGGTGTTGGACAGAAACGCGCTCTCTACCAGGATAGAGGGCATGTTCGACCAGTGGACGACGTAAAGGGACAGTTGCTTGACCCCGTCGTTCTCGATCGCGTAGTGCGGTGAGAGAGAGGAGATCATCCCGCCCTGTACGTGATCCGCGAGCTGTTTGGACAGGATGCGGTCGGTCTCGCTGTAGGGGTACCAGTAGGTGGCGGTTCCGCGAGCCGCGGAGTTGGTGAACGAGTCGCAGTGGATCGAGATGAAGACGTCGG
>DLMY01000059.1 GCA_002478275.1 Actinobacteria bacterium UBA7524 | reverse complement strand
GGAACTGCGAGGGGCCCGGACGGAATCGTTCGCGGCCCCTCTTGCATCATCGGTGGAAGGCGGCACGTGACAGGCGAGCGCTCAAGACAGGAACGGCACAGCAGGCGGGCTCCCGCATCGCGAGAGCGGCGGCGGGCGCAGCCCGACGAGGACCAGCCCCGCCGGCGCAGTCGGACGCCGGACGTCGCCGAGGACGGGGAAGCGCACGACGCGCGCGAACCGGGAAGGTCCCGCGCGGCACGCCGGACCACCTCGGGCTCCCGTCACTCCTCCGGCAGACGCTCGACGGGTTCGGCCCGTTCCCGTGTCGCACGTGTCGGGCGGTCATCGGGCGGGCGCGGGGGAGCGGGCCGTGTCGTGCTGGGCGTCGTCGGACTGCTCGTGCTTCTCGGCGTCGTGGCGGCGGCGATCGGCAGTTACGTGCTCTACCGGCCGGATGCCAGCGCGCAGGCCACTCCGGGTGAGCCGGTCACCGTCGTCATCGACTCCGGCTCGTCTACAGCGGCGATCGCGGAAACGCTTGCCGCATCCGGCGTGATCGACAACGCGCTCCTGTTCCGGTGGAACGCCCGGCAGGCTGGTGTCGACGGCACGCTCAAAGCCGGCGAGTATGAGATGACCACCGGCATGACGTTCGAGCAGGTCATCGGGCAGTTGGTGGCGGGCCCGGCGATCAAGTACGTGGATGTGCCGGTACCCGAGGGCTTCACCGCGGTGCAGGTGGCCGAGCGCATCGCCGAGCGCACCGGGTTGTCGCGCGACGAGCTCCTCGCCCTCGTGCGCACCGGCGCGAGCGAGTTCGCGTCCGAGCATCCGTACCTTGAGGGCGCGTACGGTTCCTCGCTTGAGGGATACCTCTTCCCGGCGACCTACCGTGTCCAGGAGGGTGCCACCGCCCAAGACGTCATCGAGATGATGCTCGATGAGTTCGACCGCCGGGTGGCCCAGCTGGACCTCTCCTTCGCCGAGTCCCGGGGCCTGGACCTCAGCGATGTGGTCATCGTCGCGTCGATCCTTGAGCGCGAGAGCCGCCTGGCCGAGGAGTTCCCGCTGGTGTCCTCGGTCATCTACAACCGGCTCGCCAAGCCGATGCGCTTGCAGCTGTGTGCGACTGTGCTCTACACACTGCCGGGCAACAAGCAGTCGCTTACCAACGATGACCTCAAGCACGAGAGCCCCTACAACACGTACCTGCACGACGGTCTGCCGGTGGGTCCGATCTCCAATCCCGGTATGCGCGCGCTCGAGGCCGCGGCCAATCCACCCGAGACCAAGTACCTGTACTACGTCCTCACCGGTGAGGACGGTTCGCAGACGTTCACCGCTACCTACGAGGAGTTCCTGCGCGCCAAGGCAAACGCGCGGTAGGCGCGGCATCGCCTCCGGCGCGCTATCCTCTAGTAACAGAGTGTCGCAGGCGAGGGGAGGATCACCGTGGCGCGGATCACCGCCCGTTGGATTGCCGATGGTGTCTTGCGCTCGGACGGTCTCGACGGTGTCCCTGCGCGCCCGCTCGGTCCGGTGTGGATCGACATCATCGACCCTGATGAGCACGCACTGCGCGCGGTCAGCGAGCGGTTCCCGCTGCCGCCGCTGGCGCTCGAGGACTGCCTGCACTACCCGCAGCGGCCGAAGCTGGACGCGTATCCGGACGTCACCTTCCTCATCTGGCTCGTGCCGCATATCGTGGACGGCAGCGGGCTCGGCGCGGGCGAGATTGACGTCTTCCTCGGCGAGGAGCATCTCATCACCGTCCATCGCGGTGAGGTGGACGCGATCGAGCGGGTCGCAGCTCATGCGCAGGAGTACCTGTCCCGAGGTGTCGAGTGGACGCTCCACGCCATCCTGGACGAGGCGGTCGACTCGGTGTTCCCGACGATTGACGCGCTCGCCGACGAACTGGAGGCGCTTGAGGACCTGATGCTCGCCGATGCCCGTCCGCAGCACCTGCAACGGTTGTACGCGGCACGCAGGGCCCTCGTCGCGCTGCATAAGGCGGCCGGTCCGGAGCGCGATGTGGTGCGCGGCCTTGCGCGCCTTGAGGCGTTCGTCGAGCCCGAAGCCTACATGTACTTTCAGGACATCGGCGATCATCTTGCGCGTGTTGCCGACCAGATCGACACGTATCGTGAAGTGGCGAGCACCACGATGGACATATACCTCTCGGCGCAGAGCAATCGGATGAACCAGATCATGAAGACTCTCACGGTGGTGGCGACGATCTTCATGCCGCTCACCCTCATCTCGGGCATATACGGTATGAACTTCCGTTTCATGCCCGAGCTCGAGTGGCGTCTCGGCTACTTCGGCGCGCTGGGCCTGATGGGCGCGGTCGCACTCGGCATGGTCTGGTACTTCCGAAGGAGGGACTGGTGGTAGAAGAGCGCGCTGCCCAGCCGGATCGGGAGGAGGTTCACCACACGATCTACTCGGTGGCGAACCTCGTCACCATCGTTCGACTGCTCATGGTGCCGTTCTTCTTCACCGTGCTCGTTGGAGGAGAGGGGGAGCGCTCAAGACTCGCTGCGTTCCTCATCTACGCGATTGCTGCGTCGACCGACTGGTTGGACGGGCAGATCGCGCGCCGGACCAACACCGTCACCCAGTTCGGCAAGATCGTGGACCCGCTAGTGGACCGGCTGCTGCTCGCGAGCGGCGTGGTCGGGCTGTATCTGATCGGTGAGCTGCCGTTGTGGGTGCCCGTCGTGCTGGTGTTGCGTGATGTGTACCTGCTCTACGGCGCGTATGTACTTGAGCGGCATCGGATCATCCTGCCGGTGACGTATGCCGGCAAGCTCACCACCGCCGTCCTGCTCGTGGGCTTCAGCTCGTTGATCGCAGGGTGGCCGCAGATGCCGGGTCTGGGGATGGTCGACTCCGGATGGCTGCCGGGGTTCGGCGGGCAGGCCGTCGCGGCCGGGATCTGGTTCGCGTATGTTGGGATCGCGCTGTCGGTCTCGGCGGCGGCGCAGTACACGATACATGCCCGGAGGGCGATAGCGGGGGCGCCGGGAGGCGGGTAGAGGACCGGGACGATCGAGGGGAGAGTCATGAAGGCGGTCGTGATGGCGGGGGGAGAGGGCACGCGGCTCAGGCCACTGACGAGTCTGCGTCCCAAACCGATGGTACCGATATTCAATCAGCCCGTTATGGAACACATAGTCGGTCTGGTACGGCACCACGGCATCAAAGACGTGGTTGCCACACTGGCCTTCATGCCCCAGGTCATAGAGGACTACTTCGGCGGTGGCGAAGAGTGGGGCATGAACATGTCCTACGCGCTCGAAGAGACGCCTTTGGGCACCGCCGGCTCGGTGAAGAACGCACAGTCGCTCATCGGCGATGAGCCCTTCGTGGTGATCTCTGGTGACGCACTCACCGATATCGACCTGACCGAGGTGATCGAGTTTCACAAGCGGCGCGAAGCCACGGTCACCATCGCGCTCAAGAGCGTGCCCGATCCGCTGGACTTCGGTGTGGTCATCACCGACGAGCAGGGCAAGATCGAGCGATTCCTGGAGAAACCCTCGTGGGGGCAGGTCTTTTCCGACACCATCAACACCGGCATCTACGTGATGGAGCCGGTGGTCTTCGAGCACATCCCTGACGACAGGCCGTTCGACTTCTCCAGCGAGTTGTTTCCTCGGCTGATGGAATTGGGATTCGAGTTGTACGGATGCCCGTGCGACGGGTACTGGTGCGACGTGGGCAGTCCGGAGACGTACGTGCAGGCGCATCGCGATGTGTTCGACGGGAAGGCGAGGGTGTTCGTACCCGGCGTGCAGGCGCGAGATGGGCTGTGGGTGTGTGAAGGGGCAGAGGTGGACCCCTCGGCCGAGATCGGTATCGGCGTACTGATCGGGCGCAACGTGACGGTTCGGGCCGGGGCGCGTATCGGAGACTACACCGTGCTGGGCGATAACTGCGTGGTCGGCAACGACGCGAGTGTGACGCACTCGATACTGTGGAGTGACTCGTTCGTGGGCAAGAACGCGAGCGTGAGCGGCGCGGTGTTGTGCAGGCGCGTGGATGTCAGGACGCGTGCGTCCGTGGCCATGGGCGCTGTGATCGGCGATGAGGTGATGATCGACAAGGGCGCGCATGTGGGCGCCGGGGTCGAGATCTACCCGTACAAGCGCGTCGAGCCGGCCGCAACGGTCAGCGAGTCGCTCATCTGGGAGAGCACCGGAGTACGCAGTCTGTTCGGTGACTTCGGCATCAGCGGTATCGTCGGCGTGGACATCTCGCCGGAACTCGCGCTTCGGGCCGCGCAGGCGTTCGGCTCGCTGTTGCCGAAGGGCGCGCACGTGATCGTGAGCCGTGATTCCAGCAGGGCGTCGAGGATGGTCAAGCGGGCGATGGTGGCGGGGTTGAACTCGGCGGGCTGCAACGTGCGCGATCTGCGCGTGGCTTCGCCTGCGATCAACCGGCTGACGACCCGCGATACGCGCTGCGTCGGTGGCGTGCACGTGTGCCAGTCGCCGAGTGACACTCAGGCGCTTGAGATCTTCTTCTACGACAAGGCCGGACTGGATGTCGCGCCCTGGGAGGAGAAGAAGATCGAACGACTCTACTTCCGGGGCGAGTTCCGTCGTGCGTTCTTCTCCGAGGTCGGCGACATCATCTATCCTCCGCGTGCGATCGAGTACTATGCGACCGGCCTCGAGCAGGCGCTGGAGGTGCAGTCTTACAGCGAGCGTGACCTCAAGGTGGTCGCGGACGTGGCGAACGGTGTGGCATCGGTCATCCTGCCGCAGGTGGCCTCGGCATGGCACGTCGATCTCGTGATGCTCAACCCGTTCGTCGACGCCGAGCGCACCACGCCGCTCCTGACGAACGGCATGCAAGCGGACTTCGATCAGCTGCTGCATTCGATTGGGATGTTCCAGGCGGACTTCGGCGTGCGGTTCGACTCCTCGGGAGAGCGCTTGAGCCTGGTCACCAGCAGCGGGCGCATACTTGACGGCGAGGAATCTCTCTACACGATGGTCGACCTGTGGTGCCGCACCGATGCCAAGGGCCTGCCTATCGCCGTGCCGCTCGCGGCCTCTCGTGTGGTCGAGGAGATCGCTGCAGCCTCGGGCCGCAAGGTGGTCTATCGGCCCGGACGTGCTCGCCGCTCGATGGCGGCTCTGGCGACCAAAGGCGAGATCGGATTCGCCGGAGGGCTCAACGGCGGCTACATGTTCACCGACTTCCTGGCCGGTTACGACGCGATCATGGCGCTCGGCTCGATCAGCCGTATGCTCGCTACCGACGGCCGGACGCTCGACGAGGTCGTCGACTCGCTGCCGCCGTACTACACGCGTGAGGTCGATGTGTTCTGCCCGGTCGGCAGGAAGGGCGCGGTCATGCGCACCGTGACCGAGGCGACCGCCGGGATGCAGCAGGTCGATATGACCGAGGGCGTGCGGGCCGATGTCGATGGTGGCTGGATGCTCGTGCTGCCGCACTCGCGCGAGCCCCTCGTGAAGCTCTATGTAGAGGGCGATTCCGAGGAAACCCTTGAGCGTATCGCAGCCGAGTGGACCGAGGTGGTGCAGTCGGCGATCGCAGAGTAGCGCGGGTCCGCAGGCAAGACGCGGGTCTTCTCGCCGACGAGGATAGGAGCAGGTACATGCTGAGAAGGTTGCTGGTCGGGGCACTGTTGTTCGCGTTGATCGTACTGTCGGGATGTGGTACTTCACCGGCCCATAAGGCCGGGTGGGAGGCCCGCGGGGATGTCGGCGAGATCTGGGGCGTCGGTGAGCAAGGGGTCAAGAGCGACCTCAAGCAGGTGGACGACGGCATGAGCGAGAGCCATCGGATGATGGCCATCATGATTCTCAGCGGAGCCGGAGAAGACACCGACCTGGACAGCTATGAGCGGGTCTTTCTCGCAGACGTTGCCACGAACGACGGCGCCAACACGGCGACCGTGGTGGTGGTCGAAGAGAAGGACGGGAAGCAGAGAACCGTCATCCCGCAGGCCGTTCGCGACCAGGGCAAGATCAACGAGTGACGAACGGCCCGAAGAACGACGGATGAGACGCCGGAGTGCCCGCGGGAACGAAGGCGACACGGTCTCCTCGGCGGACAGTGGCGTCCAGTCCCGAGATGCGGTTGTTCAGAAAGACACCTTCGATGCGTTCTGTGGGCAGTTCGATCTGTTTCGCCAGGGACTTGGCGGAGATACCGCTGTCCGGGACCTCGACGTCGAAACTGACAGGGAGGTCTCGTTCTCGCTGGTAGGCGTGGAGGAACGCGAGGCATCGGACGTGTACGGTGGATGCTGTGGTCATGCGGTGCCTTTCTTCGGATGGGCTATCGCAGCAAGGGACGCGCCAGGGCGTCCAGAGTCGGAGCGACGCTGGCGCGGACGCGACCATGAGGCGGTGGGTGCTATGAGGCGGTGTATCTTAGAGCAATGAGTGATTCAGCGGTGACAGTCAGGATGTTCGGGTTGTTGCACTCGGCTCGCGCGGCCGAGGGACTGCCTTCGTGTGTCGAGATCGAGGTTCCCGAAGAAGGCACCACGGCGCGCCGGATCGCACTCGACCTCGGACTGGATCTCGATCTGATCGAAGGCGTCTTCGTCAATCGGACGGTCTATGACGTCGGGCATGCCGTCATGCCTGGCGACAGGGTGGCGTTCGTCCCCTACGGAACCCCGGGACCTCACCGCTTCTACCTCGGACTGTATCGCGCTGGCCGTTCGAAGACAGGACAGGACGGAGACCTCACAGATTGAGGGTCCGTAGTCGTCCCGGCGCACAATCTCTATTCCTGACGATTGTAGAACCTCTGACTGTGGGAATAGTCAGAGTACGCCCGCGCTCCTGTCCGCGGGCTTTGCGCACGGAATTCGTGCCCTAAAGGAGGCGGTGCTCATGCGGTATCTGTTGCGAGTCAACATGTCGGACCTCACGATCACGAAGGAGGACCTGCCGGCGGGATGGGCTCGCTATGGCGGGCGAGCGTTGACGTCGGCCATCGTCTTCGCCGAGGTTCCTCCGACGGCCGATCCGCTCGGTGCGGATAACGTGCTGGTGTTCGCCCCGGGCTTGCTCGGCGGCACGAACACGCCAAATGGCGGCCGCCTTTCGGTCGGAGCCAAGAGCCCGCTCACGGGCGGCATCAAGGAGTCGAACTCGGGCGGTCAGGCCGCTAACGCGTTGGGTCGTCTTGAGATCGCGGCGATCATCGTCACAGGTAAGCCAGCGGACCCCGATGCTCGTTACATGCTCACCATCGAAGCTGACGGCTCGGCCTCGCTCAGCCGTGTCGATGAATGGGCAGGCGTGCAGAACTATGCCTTGGCCGACATGATCAAGGCGACGCGGCCTGAAGACGACCGCTACTCCACTATCACTAACGGACCGGCTGGTGAAGCCGGTCTCAAAGCATCCGGCATCGCGGTCTCTGACATGAAGGGTCTCCCGAACCGTTTCGCCGGCCGTGGTGGTATGGGCGCGGTCATGGGCTCCAAGGGCCTCAAGGCGATCGTCGTGTCTGACAAGGGCGTCGGGACGCCGGCGCATGCCGACAAAGAGGCGTTCAGTGCAGCGCTCAAGACCTTCAGTTCAGCGCTCAAAGAGCATCCTGTCTCCGGCCAGGGTCTGCCGACGTACGGCACTAACGTACTCACGAACATCCTTTCTGAGGCCGGTGGACTGCCGACGCGGAACTTCTCGGAGGGTTCGTTCGAGGGTGCCGAGGCCACCAGCGGTGAGAGGATGCGTGAAGTCACGTTGGAGCGCGGCGGAGATGTCAGCCACGGCTGTCACACTGGCTGTGTGATCCAGTGCTCACGCTACTACGTCGATAAGGACGGGCACTACAAGACAAAGGGTCCCGAGTACGAGACCGTGTGGTCGTTCGGTGCAGACTGTGGGATCGATGACCTAGATGACATCGCGGAGCTCGACCGTATCTGCGGCGAGTTCGGCCTGGACACCATCGAGATGGGCGCCACGATGGCCGTCTACATGGATTCAGGCAAGATCGCCTTCGGAGATGGCCCGGCCGCGATCGCGGCGCTCAGGAGCATATTCGAGGGAGGGGAGCCCGGTAGGGTCCTCGGGGATGGAGCGGAGGCGACCGGCAAGGCGTTCGGCGTCGCACACATCCCGGTCGTCAAGCACCAGGCGCTGCCGGCGTATGACCCGCGTGCGGTGCAGGGCATCGGCGTGACATACGCGACCTCGACGATGGGCGCCGACCATACAGCCGGTTACACGGTCGCCACCAACATCCTCAAGGTCGGAGGCGATGTCGATCCTTTGAAGGCCGAGGGCCAGGCCGAGCTTTCGCGCAACCTGCAGATCGCGACAGCGATGCTTGATGCGCTGGGGTTCTGCATCTTCGTAGCGTTCCCGGTCCTCGATATCCCCGAGGCGTTCAACGCCATCTTCGAGATGACCGAGGCTCACACCGGACAGCCCTGGGATGCAGATGCGCTGATGCAAGTCGGCAAAGAGACGCTCGTCTACGAGAAGCTCTTCAACGACCGGGCCGGATTCGGTCCTGCCGATGACCGCTTGCCCGAGTTCTTCAAGAACGTCGAGCTTCCGCCGCACAACATCAAGTTCATGGTCTCCGACGCCGACCTCGACTCGGTGTACGACTTCGTGCCCGAGGTAGCGGCGCAGATGGGTCTCGAGTAGGAGAGGATCGCGGCCTGGCGGTT
This sequence comes from Actinobacteria bacterium UBA7524, assembly GCA_002478275.1. Lineage (GTDB taxonomy): Bacteria > Actinomycetota > Coriobacteriia > Anaerosomatales > UBA912 > UBA7524. The sequence goes on along the minus strand of DLMY01000059.1, from coordinate 64,798 downwards.
GCGGTCTGAAGCGTACAGGTGTGCCCCCGTCTCAAGGCGAGGCGGGGGCACACTGGTCGCGCGGATGGAGGTGTGTGCATGAAGGTCGATGTGGCCCTGTTCGCCTCGTTGTCCGAGTACCACTCGGTTGACGGCGACACTCGCACACGCACGTACGATCTCGCAGAGGGCACCACGATCGCTGACCTGATCTCCGTACTCGGCCTTCCGGACCAGCCGCGTATCGTGTTCGTGGATTCCCGGCATGCCGAGGAGAGCGCACCGCTCCATGAAGGCCAACGGCTGGCCATCTTCCCGCCGGTGGCAGGAGGTTAGCGGCGATGACGGACACGCTGGACTCGGGGGAGTGCTTGATTTCCGACGCAGAACTGCGTGAGCGACTGCGGAGCTCCTCGGTAGCGATCCTAGGCTGCGGGGGTCTGGGCAGCAACATCGCTGCGATGCTGCTTAGAAGCGGCGTCCGCACTCTGACGCTTGTCGACTGCGACGTCGTGGAGCCCGGGAACCTGAACCGGCAGCTGTTCTTCTGCGATCAGATCGGCCGCGACAAGGTCGATGCGCTTGCCGAGACGCTGGTGCGAATCGATTCGGGAGCGCGACTAACGCTCGTCAACGACCGCATCACGGCAGAGACACTCGGCGCGATGGTTCGTGGATGTGACGCCATCGTCGAGGCGGTGGACGGCGCTGAGACGAAGGCTCTCATCATGGAGGTCTGTTGCCGGGAGTTGCCGGACGTGCCACTCGTGTGCGCCTCCGGGCTTGCCGGCTATGACAGCGCGAACACCATCGAGACGGTTTCGCTGGCCAGAAACGTCTGGGTCGCCGGCGACTTCGAGTCAGACGTTCGCGGGGGGCTGCCGTTACTGGCCTCCCGGGTGATGGTGGCCGCCGCTCACGAGGCTCACGCCGTCATCCGTGTCCTGCTCGGACTCGATCCGCTAGGACTGGACACGCCGGGACCGGGCCCGACGGGACAGGATACGTACTAAGGCTTCCTCGCGGCTGCTATAATGTAGCGTTCAGTCGAACACGAAACCGGGACGTAATGGACCGCATCACTTTTCGCCCATCGCTCGTCATAGTCTTCGCCATGCTCGGATTCCTCGTCGCGATCGCATTCAACACCGCTCGCGACCTGGGTCAGGCACGGCCGGACCGTGTCGGCGACCTCGCGACGGTCGCCCGGGACATGGAAACGCAACGCGATGAGCTGCAGCAGCGCCTCTCCGAGCTTCGCCACCGGATGAACGATCTTGAGCGTGAAGCGGCCGAAGACGCCGGTGTGCGCGAGACGTTCTCGCGGGAGTTGCGCGAGGCGCGCGCATCGGCGGGCCTGTCAGGGGTTGTCGGCCCGGGCCTCGAAGTCATCCTCGCTGACGGGACCGAGGTGCCGCCCGGCGCCGACCCCAACGATTACGTCATCCACGACACCGACCTCGCGGCAGTTGTGAACGCGCTGCTCGCGGGCGGCGCGGAAGCGATCGACGTCAACGGCGAGCGTATCGTCGGTACCACGCCGATCCGCTGTGCGGGCACCACGATACTGGTCAACTCGGTGCGGATAGGCAGCCCCTACACCGTCCGCGCGATCGGTGACCCGGTCGAGCTGGAGGCCGCACTGGCCGAGGACCACAGTGCTTCGCTCGTGCTCGTCACCTACAAGAAGCAGTTCAGCCTGCAGGTCTCGGTGAGTCAGTCCAACCGCCTGCAGGTCGCTGCGTTCAAGGGCACCCTGCGGCCGCAGTACCTCCAGCAAGTGGGAGGCGATCCGTCATGATGGTGCTCGTGCTCGCACTGGCACTCGGCGTGACGCTGGGGTTACTCACAGACCTGCAGATACCGCCGAACCTGCTCACGTACGTGGGCGTCGCCGTGCTTGCCGCGTTCGACTCGTGCTTTGGCGGTATCAAGGCCTCGCTCGAGCGGACCTTCGACGACAAGGTGTTCGCGTTCGGGTTCATCACCAACACGTTGCTCGCTGCGTTCATCGTGTTCATCGGCGATCGTATCGGGGTGCGCGAACTCTATCTTGCGGCGGTCGTGGCCTTCGGGATCAGGCTCTTCGACAATCTCGCATCCGTGCGTCGCATCGTCTTCCAGAGGCGCGGGTGGGAATGATGCAGCAGTCCAAACCCTCGCGTACCCGCGAGAAGCTCACACATCTCAAGGACGTCTCGCTGCGGCACATCGCGGCAGGGGAGCGTGTCGTCGAGCGCGGTTTCCAGAATGCGCGCCTGATGGCCACCCTGGCGGCAGCCCTCATGCTGGCCGGCTTCATGCTGGTCGCCCAGTGGCGTGGAAACGCTGTACTCGCCAAATCTCCCGAACGTCAGACCGACCAGAACCTGGCGATCATCATCCAGGAGCTCACCAGCGAGAACACGGCGTTGCGTTCCGAGATCATGCGGTTGCAGACACGGATCATCGAAGCCGAGCGCGAGACCTCCGACCGCAGTCAGTTGCTCAACGAAGCGGCCAAAGAGCTCCAGGCCCTGCGCGCGATCGCCGGTTTTGAACTGGTGAAGGGTCCCGGCATCCACGTCACGCTTGTCGACGATGAGCGCGTACTGCTGCCACAGGACTTCGTCGCGCTCGTCAACGAGCTGCGCGCCGGCGGCGCTGAAGCCGTGAGCGTCAACGGCATGCGGGTCGATGCGCTTACCGGGTTCTCCGGTGGCGACGGTACCATACGAGTCGACGGAACGGTTCTTGCTCGGGAGTTCAAAGTGGTCGCGATAGGCAATCCGGACAACCTCGAGCAATCGCTCACGTTGCCCGGGGGGCTGAAGAGTACGCTGTCGACATTTCCGGGCGTGACCGTGGTTGTTGAGAGACGAGACGAGTTGACCGTTGCGGCGGCGCCCGAGCCGGTGTTCGAGGCAGGCCGTCCCGTGGAGGAGAACTGACGCGTGGAGGAAACCGAGATCACACAAGAGATCGATGGGAGAACGCTGGTCGAATCCGGTCGCCGTGCCCGCGCCGAGCGTGCCCGCTCTCGCGGCGCGAGGGGCAAGTGGGCGGCATTTCGCGGACTGCCGCTCTGGCAGCAGCTGTCGATCGCCATCCCCTCGGCCGTCCTGGCCCTGGTGCTGGTGTTCACCGGCGTCGACCTGGTGTTCAGCGCCGGACGAGTGCACCCCGGCGTGAAGGTCGACGGGGTGTCCGTTGGCGGTCTGCGCCTCGAGGCCGCAGCCTCGCGGATCTCCGAAGAACTCGGCGAGCGCATCCAGGACCCCGTCAAGGTCGTGTTCGAGCAAGAGAGCTGGGAGGCGACGGCGGGTCTCCTCGGCGTGGAGGTGGACAGCGATTCGGCGGCGGCCCGTGCATACGGCGTCGGACGTTCCGGGGACTTCATGTCGCGTGTCACCCAGCGCGCATCGGCCTGGGTCGGGCGCATCGATCAGAGGGCGCCGGTATCTGCCGAGGAGACATCGACCGAGGTGTTCTTCGGACGTGTCAGAGAGGTCACCGACAGGGCTCCTCAGGACGCTGCGGTCGTCATCGAGGGCACGGAGGCGAGTCTGCAGCCGGCGGTCGTCGGCCTCGCGGCGCGTACGGACGTGCTGGAGCGTGACATGTAGCGGGCGTTCGTGTCTCCTCGGCGACAGGTCGAGGTCAGGGTCGAGTTCGTCCCCGTGAGCGTGACTGATGATGATGCCGCCGATGCGTTGACCCAGGCGCAAGCGATGCTCTCCGGTCCCGTGACCGTCACGTACGAGGACAAGACGTGGGAGTTCTCCGCGGTGCAGATCGCGCCGTGGATCGCGTTTCGCGCGGTTCCCGCGGACGGTGCGACGGGGACCCCGGACGCCGCCGTCGACGCATCCGGAACGGATGCGAGCAGCTCTGCGCCTGCGTCCGGAGGGTTCGCTACGGAGCGTAAGGTCCTTGAGGCGTACATCGATGCGGAGAAGGCTTCCGAAACGGTGATGCCCAAGGTCGGGACGGCTGGACGACCTGCGGTGAACGCGACGTTCAAAGTCGGCGGCGGTAGCGTGACGATCGTCCCGTCGCAAGATGGCGTGGGGCCTGACATCGACGCGCTTGCGCTTGAGATGACGCGGGTGCTGACATCTGGCGGAGAGCGCGTCGTCGAGCTGCGGACCCACAGGGTCGAGCCGGAGATCACCACCGCGGACGCCGAGAACATGGGGATCGTCGAGCGTATCTCGACGTATTCGACCAAGTACGACCCGGGCAACAGGCCCCGGGTGAGCAACATCCACACGCTGGCTGATGCGATCGACGGTACGCTCGTGGCGCCCGGCGCGACGTTCTCGTTCAACGAGACCGTGGGGCCGCGCACCGCCGAGAAGGGTTATCAGGAGGCGCCCGCCATCGTCAACGGGAAGCTGGTGCCTCAGCTCGGCGGGGGTATCTGTCAGTTCGGCACCACCATCTTCAACACGGTGTTCGAATCCGGACTGCCCATCGTCGAGCGCAAGAACCACTCGTTCTACATCTCGAGCTACCCCAAGGGACGTGACGCGACGCTGTCGTGGGGTGGCCCTGACTTCAAGTTCAAGAACGACACCGAGCACTGGATACTGATCGCGACGGCGTACTCGAACTCCTCGGTGACAGTGAGCCTGTACGGCACCGACCCCGGATACGAAGTCACGGCGGAGGCCGGACCGTGGACCGATGTGAGGGCGCATCCGGTCAAGGAGGTCCAGGACCCGGAGCTCGAGGTCGGGATGCGTCACATCGAAGACAGCGGTATCGACGGCCGCACGATCGTCGTGAAGCGCTTCGTGCGCAAGAACGGGGTCCTGGTGCGTGAAGACTCGTTCAAGTCGGTGTATCGTCCCAAAGAACAGGTCGTCCGCGTGGGGACCAAGGTGGTACCCTCCACAGAACCGACCGCGACGGTTCAGTAAGAAGGCAAGGGGAGAGGGGAGCGAGCCGTGTACCAGCCGCAGTTCGAGGCGATGGATCGCGAGGGGCTTCAGCAGCTGCAAGTCGAGCGGTTGAACACCACCCTTCGCAGGGTCTACGACAACGTGGCGTTCTATCGCGCATCTTTCGACGGCGCCGGCGTGACGCCGGAGTTGCGAAGTATCGAGGACCTGGCCGCGTTCCCGTTCACCCTCAAAGACGACCTGCGCTCCGCGTACCCTTATGGGATGTTCGCCGCACCGCTGAGTGAGATCGTGCGTGTGCATTCGTCGTCCGGCACGACGGGGCAGATCACGGTCGTCGGCTACACGCGCAACGACATCGACATGTGGGCCGACATGATGGCACGCACCCTGGCGTGTGCCGGCGGCACCGCCGACGACATCGTCCAGGTGACCTACGGCTACGGTCTGTTCACGGGCGGACTGGGCGTGCACTACGGTTCGGAGCGGCTCGGCGCGCTCACCGTCCCCATCTCGGGAGGCAACACCAAGCGCCAGGTCCAGGTGCTCAAGGACTTCGGGACCACCATCCTGGCATGCACACCGAGTTACGCGCTGCTCATCGCGGAGACCGCCGAGGAGATGGGCATCGACGTGAAGGGTCTCGCTCTGAAGGCGGGCGTCTTCGGAGCCGAGCCGTGGAGCGAGAACATGCGCCGCCAGATCGAAGCCAAGCTCGCCGTCAAGGCGATCGACATCTACGGCCTGAGCGAGGTGCTCGGTCCCGGCGTGGCTTCCGAGTGCTCCGAGCAGAACGGCCTGCACGTCAACGAGGACCACTTCCTGATCGAGATCGTCGATTCCGAGACGCTCCAGCCGGTTCCCGATGGTGAGTATGGTGAGGTCGTGTTCACCACCATCTCGAAAGAGGGCATCCCGGTGATCCGCTACCGGACACGCGACATATCGCGGATCATCCCGGGCGAGTGTCCGTGTGGACGCACGTTCCGCCGCATGGAACGCATCACGGGCCGCAGCGACGACATGATCATCATCCGCGGGGTCAACGTCTTCCCGAGCCAGATCGAGCAGGTGCTCGCGGGCATCGAGGGCGTCGCGCCGCATTACCAGGTCATCCTCGGTAAGCGGGGGTCCATGGACACCGTCGAGGTGCGCGTCGAAGTCGCGCAGGATACCGATTTCGACGAGATCCGCGAGCTCGAAGCGTTGCAGGGCAGGGTGCGCGGTGAGATCCAGTCCGCGCTCGCCGTGTCCATCGACGTCAAGCTCGTCGAGCCGAAGTCCATCGAGCGTTCCGAGGGTAAGGCCAAGCGCGTCGTCGACATGCGTGCCGAGCAAGAGGGGATGTGAGAGGCGTGATCGAGCAGCTTTCGGTCTTTCTGGAGAACAAGCCCGGGCATCTTGCGGAGATGACCCGTACGCTGGCTGATGCCGGTGTGAACCTGCGTGCGCTGATGGTCGCGGACACGGCCGATTTCGGTGTCGTGCGCATCATCTGTGACAGGCCTCATCGGGCCAAGAAGGTGTTGGACGACGCAGGCTTCGGTGCTTCGCTCACACGCGTGATCGCAGTGGAGATCCCGGACCGGCCCGGCGGACTGGCAGACGTGCTTGAGGTGCTCAAGGAAGCTCAGGTCAACGTCGAGTACGCATACGCGTTCGTCGAGCCCGGAGCGGCGGCGGCCGTCGACATCTTCAAGGTCGACGATGCGCGGGCACCGGCCGTGCTCGAAGCGGCAGGGATGTCCGTCATCGGGCCCGAGAAGCTCTACGAGCCGGACGACTCCGACTGATCCTGCGAGTCCTCGGCCGGCTCCTGGACGAGACTGTCACGGAATGTCGTGAGACGTGCCAGGTCTTCGGGGGCGCCCAGGGCGGTCACCGATATCGATTCGTCCTTCGCTCCCAGGAAGCGGCAGCTGCCCTGCTTCAAGCGATCTGCTACGACCTTGCCGCCGTCCCGGGGTGTTTGGGGCAACACGATGAGGAACCGGCCGTCATCGAGTCTGCCGATCTCGTCGACCAGACGGATATCGTTGCGGAGGTTGTTGGCCAGCCCACGGACGATCGACTGCTGCTTGGCAGACTGTAGTCCGTCGAGAACGCGCTGGGAGATGTTGATGATGACCACCGAGAAGGGCGTCTCGTAGCGGGAGTACTGCCCTAAGACGTTGTCCAAGGCACGCAGGGTGAATCGCTGATTGTAGACATGACTCCACTCATCGATGCTCTCGGAGTCCTCGAAGCGTGCGAAGACGTACTTGATCCGGCCGCAAAGCTCGCCACCCAAGATGCCGACGAGGCCGTAGCTCAGGACCCGGAGCACCAGGAGCGCCGCGACGTCCAGATACAGCGTCTGCTCGTCGAGCACCAGGGGGATCCGCAACACGAGGTAGATGGTCGAGGCGGCCAGTGCAGCATAGAACCCGCCCTTGCGGCCCCAGTGCACCGCTGCAGCCAGCACTGCGAACAGCAGGAACTGTGCGACGATCTCCTGGATCATCGGTGCGGCGCCAAAGCTGAACAGGGTGCTTCCCGCTATGGCTGCTCCTCCGACACCGATCACGAGCCACTCGAAACGCGTGTACCTCATACCATCTCCTTGGCGTATTGGCGGACGAGGAGCGCCGCCGGTCCTTCCGGCCGGGGTCGGTCAGCAGTGTCAGTGGTCATGATAGTCGCAGACGATCGATGGCTGCGGGTCGGTGACGTAGCGCAGGGATTGCGTGGAGTCCGCAGGGCAGCGAGAGGTGCGGTCGAAGGACGTCACGTAGGGGGAGAGATCGTCGATCGTCGCAGGCGCCCGGCCGTCATGGTCCGCCCGGTAGGTCTCGATGGATCCGTCGAGTATGCGGACGTTCGACTGGCAGGCGATACGCTGGGCGCGCTGAGTCGATGCGACGAAGGTGCCTACTGCGATGCTGGTCAGGATGCCGATGATGCCCAGTACGGCGAGAATTTCGACGAGCGTGTAACCCCGGTCGTCACAGATCCGTCGCATGAAACCTCCTGGTGTCCTGCCCGGCACTGTGGTTCACTGGACGCGTCCATTGTCGCACATGTGTTGAGAGAGTGGCATGTCGCCAAGCGTTGATCCTTCGACTTTCAAGAAGCGGCTTCTCCGCGTCTTCATACTCGGCCTCCTTGCGCTGAGCTTCATCGCACCGTCTGCGACGGTTCTCGCGTCCGACCTGGTCGGAGGCGCGTCTGTCGCAACGTCGCCCGAACTCGAAAGCGTTGTACCGGACGTCGCCATGCGGGCGGGCATACTCGTCACCCCCGACGGCCGTGAGCTGTGGTCCCGCTCCGCCGACGAACAACGCGCGATGGCGAGCACGACCAAGATCATGACCGCCGTGGTCGTGTTGGAGAACGCCTCTCTCGACGAGACTTTGACGGTCTCGAGACGGGCGGTGGCGATAGGGGAGTCGGCCGCCGGACTGAAACCCGGCGACGTGCTGACTGTCTCCGACGCGCTCGACGCGATGCTCGTGAAGTCAGGCAACGAAGCCGCCCAGGCCCTGGCCGAACACGTCGGCGGGACCGCCGATCGTTTCGTCGAGATGATGAACGCCAAGGCTGCCGAGCTCGGTCTTACTGACACGAGCTTCACCAATCCGCACGGGCTCGACGCGCAGGGGCATCACACCACTGCTTCAGAGCTGTCGATACTGACCCGCTATGCGATGTCCAAAGACCCCTTCCGGCGCGCCGTCGGGCTCACGCAGATCGACCTGGACGGCGATGGCGGAGCGGCGCCGCTGCCGAACTCCAACCTGCTGATAGGGGAGTACATCGGCGCCACGGGCGTGAAGACCGGATGGACCTCGCGTGCGGGATACTGCCTGGTCGCCACGGCCACACGCAACGGCGTCGAACTCACGGCGGTCGTGCTGGGTGCTTCGAACGAGAACACGCGATTCGATCAGGCCCGCACGTTGCTCGACTGGGGCTTCGAGCACTACCGTCCCCGGATCCTCGCATCCGCCGAGGAGACCCTGGGGGCCGTTCCCGTCACCGACTACCTCGACGTGACGGTCCCGGCTCTCGTGGCCAAGGACAGCCGGGTCCCGGTGTTCGACCTCGACGGGGAGATCGAGCGGTCGGTCACCCTCGATCCGGGGATCGCCGCGCCGGTGGCGAAGGGCGATCGTATCGGGACGCTCACGCTGACTCAGGGAAGCAGGATGCTTGCGCAAGTCGAGCTCGTGGCCGGGACGGACGTGCCGCGACCTGGTGTGTTCGAGCGGGCGTGGATAGGTGTGGTGCGGGCATGGCGATCGGTCGTGGGCGGTCAGCTGACGGCCGAGCCGGTCCTGCCGTGAGTTCGAGACGAGTGGCGCTCCATGCGCCGGGGAGGGACAAGGTCCAGTGAGCGACCAACTGTACAAGACGCCGCTGTATGAGGAGCACATCGCACTGGGAGCCAGGATGGTCCCGTTCGCGGGATGGGCGATGCCCGTGCAGTACGAGGGGATCATCGAGGAGCACAAGGCCACGCGTTCCTCGGCAGGGCTGTTCGACGTGTGTCACATGGGCCAGGTGCGTGTGTTCGGCTTCGGCGCGTTCGACTTCCTGCAGTCGCTACTCACGAACGACCTGGGCCTGATCGCGACCCTCGGCGAGGCGCAGTACACGCTGATGTGCGACGAGGACGGCGGGATCATCGACGACCTGATCGTCTACCACACGGGTGATCTGGAGTACATGATCGTGGTCAACGCGTCGAACCGCGAGACCGATCTCGACTGGATGAGGGCGCGTCTGGCGGAAAGTGTCCACGCCGCCGAGGTCGAGATCGCTGATGAGTCCGACCGCACGGCGCTGCTTGCGTTGCAGGGTCCTCGGGCGCTCGAGATCATCGGCGAGCTCGCGGGTGAGGGCTTCGAGCCGCCTGCGCGCTTCACTATCGCCGAGGCGAGACTCGATGCGACGCCGGTCCTGCTGGCGCGCACCGGCTACACGGGCGAAGACGGCGTCGAGATCGTCTGCCATGCTGCACACGCAGCAGGCCTGTGGAGGATGCTGCTGTCGTTTCCCGAGGTGACTCCCTGCGGCCTGGGCGCGCGCGACACGCTTCGGCTGGAGATGGGGTATCCGCTCTACGGGCAGGACATGGACCGTGGCGTGGATCCGGTCTCGGCAGGTCTGGGATGGACGGTCGCGCGCGACAAGGGGCCGTTCGTGGGCTCTGAGGCCATCGAGCGCGTGCGTGAGGCGGGTGCGCAGCGGCGCCTGACCGGCCTGCTGGTCGACGGAGCCGTGCCGAGGCCGGGAATGAGCGTATTGCACGACGGCGTCGAGGTGGGTAAGGTGGCAAGCGGCACGTACTCGCCGACTCTCTCGACGGGCATCGCCACCTCGTACGTCCCTGTCGCGCTCAGCGAAGCGGGCACGGTGCTCGAGGTTGCGGTCCGCAAGAAGACCGTCCGGGCGGTGGTCACGCGGCCGCCGTTCGTGAGGAGTACGTCACTGTCGAAGGCACAGGCCTGAAAGGAGCGCGGGGAGCGATGTATCCAGGCGACCTGGTTTATCACAAGGAACATGAATGGGTCAGAGTCGAGGGTGACGTTGCTGTCATCGGTATCTCGCACTTCGCGCAGGACCAGCTCGGCGAGGTCGTCTACGTCGACCTTCCCTCGACCGGGGACGCTGTCACCGCCGATGAGACCTTCGGCGAGATCGAGTCGGTCAAGTCCGTGAGCGAGTTGTATTCGCCTGTCTCGGGCGAGATCGTCGAAGTCAACGACGCGCTCTCCGACACACCCGAGACCGTGAACGCCGATCCCTACGGCGACGGCTGGATGATCAAGGTGAAGATGTCGGACGCAAGCGAGATCGATGCGCTCATGTCTGCCGGGGACTACGAAGCCTTCGTCAACGAGTAGACCGACCCGTAGGGATGCGCTACATACCGATCACCTGCGAACAGCGCGAGGCCATGCTTCGCGCTGTCGGCGTTTCGGCTATCGATGAGCTGTTCGATGCCGTACCCGATGCGGTGCGCCTGAAACGACCGCTCGCGCTGCCGGGTCCTCTGACCGAGATCGAGCTTTCCCGCCACCTCGCGAGCCTGGCCGGACACAACGCGCCCGCGACCGGACTCGTGTGTCTCGCGGGGGCGGGATGCTACGACCACTACATCCCGAGCGTCGTGGACCATGTGGCGCGCCGCCCCGAGTTCTTCACCGCCTACACGCCCTACCAGCCCGAAGTCAGCCAGGGAACGCTGCAGGCGATCTACGAGTTCCAGTCGATGGTCTGCGAGCTGACCGGCATGGACGTGGCCAACGCGAGCATGTATGACGGCGCGACCGCGTTCGCCGAGGCAGCGCTCATGGCCTGCAGGGTGACGAAGCGCAGCAAGGTCCTGTGCGCCGTATCCGTCCACCCCGCATGGCGCGCGACGCTCGCGACGTACGCCGCCGCAGCTTCAGTGGAGGTCGTGACCTCACCCGCCGAGGAGACCACTGGCGTGTCGATCGTACCCGGCTCCAGCACCCTGGAGTCGCTGCTCGCAGGTGACGATGTAGCGGCCGTCTTGGTGCAGAGCCCCAACGTGCTCGGCTGCATCGAGGATGTCGCCGCAGCTGCGGCGGCCGCGCACGCGCACGGAGCGCTTGCGGTGGTCGCGGCCGATCCGGTGCTCCTCGGCGTGTTGGAGGCACCCGGTGAGCTGGGCGCCGACATCGTGGTGGGCGAGGGGCAGCCTTTGGGCAACGCCATGTCGTTCGGCGGCCCGGGCCTGGGGCTGTTCGCGTGTCGCGAGGAGTTCGTGCGGCAGATGCCGGGCAGGCTCGCGGGGCGGACGGTGGACGTCGACGGGGCGCCTGCGTTCGTGCTCACGCTCTCGACCCGCGAGCAGCACATCAGGCGCGAGAAGGCCACGAGCAACATCTGCAGCAACCACGGGCTCAACGCTCTGGTGGCCGGGGTGTACCTGGCCGCGGTGGGACGCAGCGGTCTGCAGTCGATCGCGCGCGACGCGGTGCAGAAGGCCTGCTACCTCAAGGGCAGGCTGATCGAGACGGGCCGGTTCGCACCGGTGACGAGTGCTCCTTATGCGCGTGAGTTCGCGCTGAGATACGACGGCGATGTCGAGCGGATGCGCAGCGAGATGCTCGAGCGCGGTTACCTTGCCGGAGTCGGGCTTGCGGAGCTGTGCGCGGGGTCAGGGCGACCTGCCGTGCTGTCCGACCAGGACTCGGTCGTGCTGTTCGCGGTGACCGAGAAGCGCACACGCGAGGAGCTCGATGCGTTCGTGCGGGAGGTGAGCTCGCTGTGAGCGCTCCAGCTGAGCACCCGGCAGCCGCGAACTCCGATGCCGCCGCTCACAGGCCCGCACGAGGGCCGCGCGAGCTCATCTTCGAGCTGGGCGCGGAGGAATCCCGCTGCGTCGAAGCGCCCGCGCCCGAGGGGGAGTGGGAGCCGCTCGAGGCGCTCCTCGGCGATGCGCTGCGCAAGACGCCGCCTGCGCTTCCCAACGTGAGCGAGCTGGAGATCATGCGCCACTACGGCCATCTGGCCGAGATGAACTTCGGGGTCGATTCCGGCATGTACCCGCTGGGCAGCTGCACGATGAAGTACAACCCGCGCATCAATGAGGACGCCTGCCGCCTCGACGGATTCGCAGGAGCGCATCCTCACCAGCCTGCCGCGTCCGTGCAGGGGCTGCTTGAGCTGATGTGGGAACTCCAGGAGGCGCTCGGCGAGATCTCGGGCCTTCCCGGCGTGACGCTGCAGCCGGCGGCGGGCGCTCACGGAGAGCTGACGGCGCTGATGTGTTTTCGCGCGTACCACCTCGACCAGGGCGATGTGCGCAAGCGGGTGCTGATACCGGACTCCGCGCACGGGACGAACCCCGCGACCGTGAGCATGTGCGGATATGAGGCCGAGACGATACCGAGCGGCTCCGACGGCGGTGTCGACATGGAGGCCCTGAGGGCCGCTCTCGCCCAAGACGTCGCCGCCGTGATGCTCACGAACCCCAACACGCTCGGGCTCTTCGAGGCGTCGATCCTGGACATCACCGAGGCCGCACAGGCCGTCGGCGCGCTGGTGTACTGCGACGGGGCGAACATGAACGCCGTGCTGGGCATCAGCAGGCCCGGGGACATGGGCTTCGACGCTCTGCACTTCAATCTGCACAAGACGTTCTCGACCCCTCACGGCGGCGGCGGGCCCGGCGCCGGCCCCGTATGCGTGACGGAGAAGCTCGCGTCTTACCTGCCCGGACCGGTCGTCGTGCGCGACGGCGACGCGTATGCGGGCCGGATGCCCGAGCGCTCGATCGGGCGGGTCAGGACGTTTTGGGGCAACGTCGGCGTGCTGGTGCGCGCCTACGCCTACATCCGGGCCTTGGGCGCCGAAGGGTTGCGCGAGGTCAGCGAGCAAGCGGTGCTCTCGGCGAACTACCTCAGGCAGCGTCTGTCCGGCCTGTTCGATTGCCCGTTCTGCCGCATGTGCATGCACGAGTTCGTGCTCTCCGGCGCCGCGATGCGCAAGGAGCACGGTGTGCGGACCCTCGACATCGCCAAGCGCCTGCTCGACCACGGATTCCATCCTCCCACGGTCTACTTCCCGCTGATCGTCGAGGAATCGATGATGATCGAGCCCACCGAGACCGAACCGCTCAGCGCGCTGGACGCGTTCGTCGATGCCATGATCTCGATCGCCGAGGAGATCAGGACCGACCCCGAAATCGTGAAGAACGCCCCGTACACCACACCGGTCCGCCGCTTGGACGAGGCGCGAGCCGCGCGTACGCCCGACCTGAGGTGGCGTCCGGACCCCGGTGGTCTTTCGGCCGATGGGTGAGCGTTCCTGGCGACTGGTCGTCGATGATGCGTGCGACGGGGTGCGCAACATGTCCGTCGACCGCGCGATCCAGATCTCGTGCGCGCGCAAAGAAGCGCCTCCTACGCTGCGGCTTTACCAGTGGCGTCCGCCTGCGGTGAGTCTGGGGCGCTTCCAGTCGGCAGACGGGGTCGATCTGGAGGCGTGCACGTCGCTGGGGATCGATGTGGTCCGGCGCTTCACGGGTGGGCGCGGTGTGCTGCACGACGACGAGGTGACCTACTGCGTGGTAGCCGGGACCGGCGACGGGGTCCCTCGCGGAGTCGCTGCCTCGTACCGCTACCTGTGTCGCGGGCTGGTCGCGTCGTACGGCGCGCTCGGGGTCGCGGCGCATGTGACCTCGCGGCCACGCGGCGAGCGTGGTTCGAGCGCGTGTTACCTGCACGCCACGCACGCCGATCTTTCCGCAGGCGGGCTCAAGCTCTCCGGCAGTGCCCAGGTCTGGCACGAGGGCGTCGTCATGCAGCACGGCTCGGTGATCAGGAGCAGGGACATCGAGCGTGAGGCTCGCGTGTTCGGACTGGAATCTGGCCAGAAGCTCCACCTCCAGGCCGCGGCAACGGCGCTCGGAGAGCTGCTAGAGGAGGTCCCGCCGGTCCCGCGCATCCAAGAAGCGCTGGTCGAGGGGTTCGCCCGCGAGCTTGAGGTGGAATTCGAACTCGGCGCTCTGAGCGCGCAAGAGCAGGATCTGGCTCGCGAGCTCGAGTCGCAGGTGGGGTGCGAATGAGGCGCTTAGCGGTATGCGCGAACAACGCGTGTCACTGGCTGGAGTTATAGTACAGGTCAAGGCATCTATGGCTGTCTGTGTCTGATACAATCGGGGTGTTCACAACCGCCATACCGGTTCGAGTGGAGGGGACATGAGCGAGGAAAGCGATCGATTCGACGAGGCACTCCTCGATCTCGCTGCGAAGTCCAACGATGAACTGAGGGAGCTGCTCAACGAGCTGCACGCCGAGGAGCAGCGGCTCTCCTACATGCGCAGAGTGATGCACGGGCGGATCGATATCCTGCGCGCTGAGCTCGTCAGGCGCTTGAAGACGCAGCGTGAGGCAGGGGAGGACGTCATATCGGGTACGGACGTGGAGCGGCTGATCGAGATCCTCGCCAACGACGTGCGAGGCGTGTCCATCCCTGACAGTCCCAGCCCGGAGCTGGACGAAGAATAGGCGAAGCGCGGACGGCTGAGTGGCCGTTCGCTAGCTGACAAGGAGGCGACGTGACGACTATCAGCGACAAGCTGAAGGAGTTCCTGGAGGACCTTGCCACCGATGCGCTCGAAGAGCGCGTGGTCGAGTACGTCATCCGGGAGCTTCACAACGGACGCAAGCTCACGGATATCCTGGCGGATCCGTACGTGAAGAATCGCCTGAGCGAGGAGCGTCTCGAGAAGGTGCTCGAGAACCCGGAGATCATGACGGCTCTCGAGGAGCAGATCGCGACATCGTTCCAGAAGCGAGAGTTCGGCTTCTCGGACTGAACTGCCGGGCGAGAGACTGGTCGGGAGGAGTGCTCGATGACCAAGTGCCCAGCGTGCGGCATCGACACTGAAGGTAGTGGCAGGGAGTGCCCTGTATGCGGTGAGACCCTGGAGGGTACCACCCAGTCGTTCGCCCCTGTGACCGATGAGATGCTTACCGGTGTCCCGGCCGCTGTCGAGAAGGACGAGGGTCCTGCCCTTATCGTGCGCAAGGGGCCTGAACTGGGAGAGCGCTTCTACCTGGACCGGGCCCGGATCACCATCGGGAGAGACCCCGGGTCCGATATCTTCCTGAACGACGTGACAGTATCGCGCCGCCATGCGGTCGTGGAGCTTGCCGACGGGATCGCGTGCATCTCCGATGCAGGGTCGCTCAACGGCACCTACGTCAACGGCATCTGCGTGGACAAGGCGCAACTGAGCAACGGCGATGTGGTCCAGGTGGGCATGTTCCAGATGCTCTTCGCCGGCGGGCAAGGGTGAGTGCACACGCGATGGCACGTGACTATCTGACCATCGGTGAGGTCGTCGAGAAGCTGCAAGGCACGCATCCCGACCTCTCGATATCCAAGATCCGCTTCCTCGAGGAAGAGGGTCTCATCTCCCCGGAGCGCACGGCCGGAGGATACCGGAAGTTCGCTCAAGCCGACGTCGCCCGCATCGACCTGATCCTACGGCTGCAGCGAGAGCATTTCCTGCCTCTGGCGGTCATACGGGACAGGCTTGCCGACTACGATAAAGGCAAGGTCCCGGTCGAGCTCAGGCAGGTCGTCGGTGCGGTCGAGACTGTGTCTTTGCCGCTCGAGGACGCTGAGACGGTCCCGCTCGATGATGCGCCCTCACAGCTGGGTCTGCCGACCTCGTTCATCAAGGAACTCGCCGAATACGGCCTGATCGAGCTGGTCGACGGCGCCAAAGGCCCCGAACTCGGGCGCGCCGACGTACACATAGCGCACGTCTGCTGGGACATGCGGCGATTCGGTGTAGAGCCACGCCATCTGCGCATGTACGAGACGTTCGCCGAACGTGAGTCCACGTTCTTCTCGCAGATCCTGATGCCGGCGTTTCGCCATCGCACGCCGGAGACACGCCAGCGACTCGTCGAGACGCTCGGAGAGCTGACCGAGCTCACCGAACAGTTGACGTCCCACCTCGTACGGCGCGCCCTTGGTCGCGTGTTCGAGGATGTGATGTAGCGCCTATCATGGTGGACCGGATCGAAGATACGGGCGCGATGCGGCCAGGCGGCCGTGTCGAAGGCATCCAATTTGCGCATCCAAGCGAGCGTGTCGCTGCCGAGATACTCGAGTTCTACCGGATCGCGTGGGAGTACGAGCCCACCACGTTTCCTATCGAGTGGGACCGGCAAGGGCATCCGATCGCCTCGTTCACCCCTGACTTCTACCTGCCTGACTTCGATCTCTACATCGAGCTCACGACGATGAGCCAGAAGCTCGTCACGAAGAAGAACCGCAAGGTCCGCAGGCTGCGCGAGCTGTACCCGGACGTGAACATCAAGATCTTCTACCAGCGCGATTTCAAGAACCTCCTGATGAAGTACGGCGTGTCGGTAGAGGGCAGAGGGCACGAAGAGGGCGGCGGTTTCGTGGCCGTAGAGCCTGCGGGCGACGAGGACGGGCGAGGATAGATGGCGTCCCCGCAGGTACCGGCTGAGCTTCTCGGCAAACCGATCGTCACGGCTGAGCAGATAGCCCAGCGAGTGCCCCAACTCGCCGAGGAGATCGCCGCGGACCACGCGGGAGGGGACTTGAGGTTCGTTACCGTCTTGCGCGGAGGGGTCTTCTTCCTTGCCGATCTATGCCGTGCGATCGACACGACCCTTGCACTCGACTTCATGGCCGTCAGTTCGTACGCGAGTGGAGCCGCTGGAGGCGTGCGCATCACCAAGGACCTCGACGACTCGATCGAGGGCGCTTCTGTCGTGGTCGTAGAAGACATCATCGACACGGGTCTGACGCTCAACTACATCCTTAAGGTTTTACGCGCAAGGCAGCCCGCGTCGCTCAGTGTCTGCACGCTGCTCGACAAGGACGTCAGGCGAATCGTGGACCTGCCGATCTCGTATCGTGGCTTCGAGGTGCCCGACAAGTTCCTGGTAGGCTACGGCCTGGACTACCGGGGCTGCTACCGCAACCTGCCCTATGTCGCTGCGCTCAAGGATGAGTCGCTGCGTTAGGCGAGATGGAGTACCTGCTCGAAAACGTGTACCCTTGCACCGTCCGCCCCGAGGAGAGGAAACCGACCGTGCATCTCGACTCACTCATCAGAGACATCCCGAACTTCCCGCAAGAAGGCATCATCTTCAAGGACATCACCCCGCTTCTGGCCAGCCCCGAGGGCTTTCGAGAGGCGATCGACACCATAGCCTCTGAGTATGCCGACGCAGGGATCACGAAGGTGCTTGGTGCCGAAGCGCGCGGCTTCATCTTCGGCGGGGCGCTCGCCTACAAGCTTGGCGCGGGCTTCATCCCGGCTCGGAAGCCGGGCAAACTGCCGTGGAACACGACTGCTCACGAGTACGAGCTGGAGTACGGTACCGACGCGCTCGAGGTCCACACCGACGCGATCAGCGCCGATGACGTGGTCCTGATCGTCGATGACGTACTCGCGACGGGTGGCACCGCGGCTGCCAAGGGTGCCCTGGTCACCGGAATGAACGCCAAGGTCGCCGGGTTCGCGTTCCTCATTGAGCTCGACTTCCTGCACGGCCGCGACAAGCTGGGGAATCCCAAGATCGTCTCGCTGATACATGTGACGTAGGGGCGGGGAGTGGGCCTAGAGGCGAGGGTCCGTGTGAGACTTAAGGACGCAGTCGTTCCACCTGGCCGCAGTTGAGTGGTGTCGGAGCTTGAGGCACGCAGCTCTTGCGCGACATGCGTCAGACGCGTCGTTACGAAGGGCCTGAGGATGCGAACGAACACGGCAGTCGTCCAGGAACTCACGGATATCTTCGACCGTAGTGGCTATGTGAGACGCCAGAATCCTGTCCGCGTGGCGCAGGAAGGATGGACCCGCTACAAGAAAGGCGACGAGGTCCGATTGTGCGTCTGCTCTGAGGTCGAACTGGAGCGGCTCCGAAGCCTGCTCGTCTCTGCCGGCTTCAAGCCTGGCAGTCCATACGAACAGGGCAATGGGTATCGCCAACCGTTGTACGGGCGTAAGCAGGTGGCTGAGTTCTTGGAGCTGATCGGAAGGCCCATCGTAGGTGCCTGAGTTCAAGTTCGAATCGCCACATATCGCCCTGCCGAGGCTGTCCACCCCCACGCCCCCCGCTAGTCCGGTATCCTCCACTACATGAATCCTGACATCACAGTCGTCATCCCTGCGCTCAACGAGGCGGAGCGTCTTCCGCAGCTGCTCGACTTGCTCGCGGCGCAGACGCGGGTGCCTGACGCCATCGTCGTGGCGGACGCAGGGTCTACGGACGCGACTCGCGAGCTTGCTGAGCAGCGAGGCGCGCGCGTCGTGCAAGGCGGAAGTCCTGGTGTCGGTCGTAACGCGGGAGCGGCGGCGGCTTCGACAGAGCTGATCTTCTTCCTCGACGCGGACGTGGAGCCCGAAGCGACCTTCATCGAGCATGCAGTCGATGAGTTCGTCGAGCGCCGCTTGGGTTGCGCGGCCGGTCAGCTGGCGCCGGTGGAGCGCGATCCGGAGTACATCGTCGCCTGCGAGCTGGCGAATCTGTACCTGCTGCTCATGCAGTACGTGTCGCCGCACGCGGCCGGGTTCTGCATACTCGTCCGTCGCGATGTGCACGAAAGCATCGGCGGCTTCGACGAGACCGTGGTGCTTGCCGAGGATCACGAGTACGTCCAGCGAGCAGCCAAGGTCGCGAAGTTCCGGGTATTGCGAGACACCGCCTTGCCCACGTCGATGCGCCGCATCGAGAAGGAGGGGCTCGTGCGCCTGGCGGTCAAGTACCTGTACAGCGAGATGTATGCGGTGACCGGACGCCCTATCCACGACATCCCGTTCGACTACGAGTTCGCCGCGTTCGACGAAGAGGCGAAGGAGACGCACTTCCTCGATCTTGCGGCGTTGAAGGAACAGCTTGAGAAGCTGGCCGAGCCGGTGGCTGAGCTCTCGGCCGATGTGTACGACCGGTTGAAGGAGATGGCCGAGACGGACATCTCCTCCGAGCACTTCGAGCAGGTGCTGCACGACCTGACGCCAGCCGAGATGAAAGAGTTGCACCGCTACGTGACGCGGCGTCTCGATATCGCCCGTCGCATGCCCCCGATCGTGCTCTGGCGCCTGAGGCGAAAAGGGGAGCGTGCCTGGAGGCGTCTCACGGCGAGGTAGGGTCGACGCGATCGGAGATCAGCACGGAGGTCACCGGCACACTGAAGGGTTGGTTCGCGAGCGGCCAGTCCGCGCGCGTATCGCACCCAGAATCCGGCGAGCCGGACGGAGCGATCGGGTCGCTGATCATGTCAGCGCTCCTCTGGCGATCGCCTACTGATGAGGGCGTTGATCGCGTCTTGATCGGGGTTGCCTCATGGCGAGCATCCAGAAATGCAGGTGATCTGGACTGACCCCGCGCTTGATCGGGTGAGAGAGATTGCGGTGCATATCGCAGGATGATCCGGATGCCGCGGAACGCTGGGCCGACAGTCTCTTCGGCGCCTACCGCGTCTTCTACCGTCTCGGCATGGATATCGAGATTCTGTCGGTGCGACACGGCAGCCAGCTCATTCGCGCCGAGGAAGGCAACGAGGAGTGACCTCACCTCACACGTCCTCTACCAGCCGAATCGCCCCCGACTGTGCTATCATCGAAGGCGAACTTGAAGGTGACGGAGCCACCATGCGCCTCGATCGTAGACTATCCGTAGCCAGAGGAACCGCGAAGCTCCACATGCGGCGTTTCGCCGCGTGTCTTCTCGGCGTGTGTCTGCTGCTTGACGCTCCCGCGCCGCTATCCGCGACCCCTCCTGTCGCCGACACTCCCGAGATCGTCGCCGCGCGCGAGAAGGCACGTGCCGCCGAGGCCGAACTCGACGAGCTCCAGGCGCAGCTCGAACTGCGCGCAGAGGAGTTCGAGGCCGTCTCCGAGCAGCTCGCCGAGACGCGCAAGCACGTCGAGGACGCGCGGATCAGGCTCGAGCGGGCGGAATCGGATCTCGGCGAGGCCCGCACGCGGCTGGAGGAGCGGGCGCGCGAGATCTACCGCACCGGGGATGTCGGGGCGATCGAGGTGTTCCTCGGCACGAAATCGTTTGCGGACTTCCTGACCCGGCTTGAGTGGATGCGGCGCATCAACCGAAACGATACCGCCGTGGTCGCGGCTGTGGCCGAGGCGCGCGATGACGTGCTCAGGGTGCGGCAGTCGCTCGAGCGCCGGGAGGCCGAGGAGTCGATCCTCAAGAACAAGGCGAAGGCCGCCAAGGCGCAGGTCGAAGACGCGCTCACCGCGCAGCTCGCGTACCTCCGCGACCTGGAGGGCGAGGTCGCGCGTCTGGTGCGCGAGGAGCAGGAGCGCCAGGCGAGGCTCGCCGAGGAAGCGCGGCGTCGCGCCGAGGAAGCCGCACGGGCAGCGGCGCAGAGGGCGGCCTCGGGCGGCCCGGGTATCGAGCGCTCGATCGAGGCGACCGCGCTGGGTAACGGGCATCCGGAGGTCGTGCAGGTCGCGCTGCAGTTCGTGGGCGTGGTCGACTACGTCTACGGCGGGTCGACTCCTGCCGGCTTCGACTGTTCGGGGCTGACGATGTACTGCTACCGGCAGATCGGCGTCAACATCCCGCGCACCAGCCGCCAGCAGTTCCGCGCGGGCACGCACATACCCCCCACGCGACTCGACCTGCTGGTCCCGGGTGACCTGGTGTTCTTCGGTTACGACGGCGATCCGAGCCGGGTGCATCACGTCGGCTTCTATGTCGGCAACGGCGACTATCTGCATGCGCCGAGGACCGGTGAGAAGGTCACGATCTCCTCGCTCACTGAACGCATAGCGAGCAAGCGCGACTACGTCGGAGCCTCGCGGTTCTGACAGTCCCTTTCCGTGCGTGGCGACTCAGAGGCGCCGTACACGTCTCCGCGCATACCATTCGGCAGTCGACCAGCGCTTTTCGGTGTATTCCTATGGTATGATTCCTCTCATTCCCGGGCCGGGGTATGACTCGACGAAAGGTGATGCGTGGCTGCGATACTGCTATCCGGAAACGAGGCGATCGCGCGTGGCGCGTGGGAGGCCGGCGTGGCCGTCGGCGTGGCTTATCCGGGCACGCCTTCCACCGAGACCCTGCAAAACCTCGTACTTATGGAAGACGTGATCGCCGAGTGGGCGCCCAACGAGAAAGTGGCGCTCGAAGTGGCCGCCGGAGTGAGCATGGGCGGCAGGCGAGCGCTGGTCACGATGAAGCACGTCGGCATGAACGTCGCCGCTGACCCGCTCTTCACGCTCGCATACACCGGTGTGAGCGGCGGACTCGTGGTGCTCGTGGCCGATGATCCCGGTATGCATTCCTCGCAAAACGAACAGGACTCGCGCAACTGGGGCCCGTTCGCACGCGTGCCGGTTCTCGAGCCTTCCGACTCGGCCGAGGCACTGGCCTTCACCAAGCTCGCGTTCGAGCTCTCCGAGCGCTTCGACATCCCCGTGATCGTGCGCTCGGTGACTCGCATCTCGCACTCGAAGGGCCTCGTCGAGGTGGGGGAGCGCATCGAGGCCGAACCGAAGCCCTACGAGAAAGACGCCGCCAAGTGGGTCATGATGCCCGCGATGGCGCGCAAACGCCGTCTCGACCTCGACGAACGCATGCGTGCGCTCACCGAATGGGCCGAGAGTGACGAAGGTCCCGACACCGTACACGAAGGCTCGACCGAACTCGGCGTGGTCGTCTCGGGCGTCGCGTACCAGTACGTGCGCGAGGCGCTGCCCGAGGCCTCGGTCTACAAGGTCGCGCTCGGGTTCCCGCTCGCGGCTGAGCGCATCAAGCGCTTCGCGGCTTCGGTCGACCGCATCGCCGTGGTCGAGGAAGCCGATACCTACCTGGCCAAGAGCCTGCTCGCCATGGGCATACCTGTCGAGGAGACCTCGTTGCCTGCCGACGGCGAGCTGTCTCCGGGCAAGGTCTCCTCGGCGTTCGGCATGGGCGAGCCGGAGACGCGTGCGGGTATCGAGGGACTGCCGCCCCGGCCTCCTCTGATGTGCCCGGGCTGTCCGCACCGCGGCGCCTTCTACGCGCTGCGCAAGGCGCGTGCGACGGTGACGGGCGATATCGGCTGTTACACGCTCGCGGCGCTGCAGCCGCTTGCCGCGATGGACTCGTGCGTGTGCATGGGCGCGGGTATCGGTATGGCGCACGGGATGGCACTTGCGGGCGCCTCGACCGAGAAGAAGCCGGTGGTCGGCGTGATCGGGGATTCGACGTTCGCGCACTCCGGCGTGACCGGCCTGATGCATATGGCGTACAACGCCGGTGTGGGGACGATCGCGATACTGGACAACCGCATCACCGCTATGACCGGCCATCAGGGCAATCCCGTGACCGGCCGGACGCTTTCGGGTCGCCAGAACCGCGAGCTCGATCTCGAGGCGCTGTGTGCCGCGATGGGGATCGAGCACGTGACCGTGGTCGACCCGCACGACCTGGCCGAGACGGAGCGCGTCGTCAAGGAGGAAGTCGCTCGCGACGAGCTTTCCGTGATCATCATGCGCGCACCCTGCGCGTTGCTGCTCAAAGAGCGCGAAGCGGTGTATGCGGTAAACGACGAAGCGTGTACGGCGTGTGGGGCGTGCATCCGGCTCGGGTGCCCGGCCATCAGCAGCGTCGAGGGCGGCAAGGCGTTCATCGACGTGACGCTGTGCGTGGGCTGCGCCCAGTGCGTTCAGGTCTGCCGCTTCGACGCTATCGAACCTGCCGGGCCCGCCTGTGATATCGGAGGCGTATGATGGCCGTCACGACTGTCGTTCTAGCCGGGGTAGGGGGTCAGGGCACGATCCTGGCCGCCGATGTGTTGGCCAAGGTCGCTGCGGCCGCTGGGCTTGATGTCAAGCTTTCAGAGGTGCACGGCATGGCGCAGCGTGGCGGGTCGGTGGACACCACCGTGCGCTTCGGTGAGCAGGTGCACTCACCGATCGTCGATCCGGGTATGGCGGACCATCTGGTCGCATTCGAGCTGATAGAAGCCGCTCGATGCCTGCGCTTCGTGAGACCCGGCGGGCGTCTGCTCGTCAATACGCGGATCATCGACCCGCTGCCGGTGCTCATAGGGGATACGGAGCGTCCTGAGGGGCTCGAGGGTGCTTTGGAGACCGAGGGAGCGGTGTTCCTCGACGCAGAGCAGCTCGCGTGTCAGGCGGGCAGCCCGAAATCCGCGAACATCGTGTTGCTCGGTGCGCTCTCCACGGGTCTTGAGTTCGACCGTGGACAGTGGGAGAGCGTCATCGAGGAGCGGGTTCCGGCCGCGACGGTCGAGGTGAACCTGCGAGCGTTCGAGCTGGGACGGCAGGCATGTATCGAAGGGGAGTGCATGCGATGAAGGTCCATCAGTTGTCGGTGTTCATCGAGAACAAGGCGGGTCGCGTGAGCGAGGTCACCGAGGTCCTGGGCGAGCATGGCGTCAACATACGCGGGTTCTCGGTCTCGGACACCGCCGACTACGGCATCCTGCGTCTTGTGGTGGACAAGCCCGACGTCGGTCGCGATGCGCTCAGGCAGCGCGGTTTCACGGTCAAGGAGAGCGAGGTCATCTGCATCCGGTTGGACGACGAACCGGGCTCCTTGGCACGTGTTCTGAAGATCGTGTCAGACGCCGGTGTCAATATCGAGTACATCTACTCCCTGGTGGCGACGTACGTCGTGCTCAACGTCGGCGACGTCGACGCTGCTTTGAGTCTGTTGGAGGGACAGCCGGTGCAGCTCGTCTCGCACGAGGAGATCGCAGCTGTCTGAGAGGATGCGCGCGAAGAGGATGTACGGGTAACGGGGACACCCGGTCGAGGGACACGGCCGGTTTATTTGGCCGGAGGGGAACGCGTTTCTAAGGAGGTTGGGTGATGGGTAAGGCAAGTTGGATCATGAGAGAGGGGCGCCTGCGTCTTCTGCTCTCCGTGGTTCTCATCTTCGGGCTCTTGATGGTGCCGCTGAGCGGATGCACCACCCCCGAGCCTGAGGATGAGGCCGAGGAGACCGTCGAAGAGGTGAAAGACCCCTACGTGATCGGTGCGGTCCTGTCGCTGACAGGAAGCTTCGCCGGGCTTGGGGAGCCGGAGAAGAACACCATCGAGATGGAGGTCGAGCGCATCAACGAGGCCGGTGGCGTGAACGGCCATCCTATCGAGGTCATCTACGAGGATGACGCGACCGATCCCGAGACCGCCGTTGCGGCGACCGCGCGTCTGATCGACAAGGACAACGTGCTTGCGATCATCGGCTCGAGCGGTACGGGAGCCACGATGGGCATGCGCGGCGAGATCAATCGCGCAGGCATCCCACAGGTCTCCTTGGCCGGTGGTACGGTCATCACGGCGGATTTCGACCCGCTGGTGTTCCAGACCCCCTGGAGCAACGCGCTCGTCATCCCGTACACGATCGACTACATCAAGGCGCAGGAGATCACCAAGATCGGACTGGTCACGGATACAGGCGGTTTCGGTGCCGACGGTCTTGCGGTCTGGAAGGACCTGGCGCCTGGAGCCGGGATCGAGATCGTCGAAGAGCAGACCTTCAACCCCGGTGACACGGACATGAGCGGACAGCTCACCAGGATCCGTGCGACCGACGCACAGGCTGTGGTCATGTGGAGCGCCGGCCGCGAGGCAGCTACCGTCGCCCAGAACATGGCTGACCTGGGGATGGAGATCCCACTGATCGGCAGCCACGGCAACGCACGCGTGGAGTTCATCCAGGGCGCTGGCGAAGCTGCTGAGGGCTTCCGCTTCGCTGCGGGCAAGGTGCTCATCCCTGAGACCTACGGTACCGACACTGAGAGCTATCAGGTCGCGGTCGACTTCATCGAGCGCTATACAGAGCGCTACGGCAAGGCTCCGGACACGTTCGCGGGACATGCGTACGACGGGCTTTACCTGGTGGTCGAAGCGATGAAGCGGCTTGACGAGGGCTTCACCTCGGCAGACCTGCGCGACGAGATCGAGAAGACATCCGGGTTCGTCGGTATCGGTGGAGTGTTCACCTTCTCCGAGACGAACCACAACGGACTCACCGCCGACGACCTTGTGTTCTACGAGGTCAAGGACGGTGCATGGATTCTCGCTGAGTAACCGGGACACGATGTAGAGCAACCGAGGAAGAGGGGAGTCATCTGATATGAGACGACGGTTCGTAGCGCTGGGGGTTGCCGTGCTCTTGTGCGCGGTGGCGGTACTACCTGGGTGTACGACAGATGGCGAACCTGGCGTTGACGCCGGGGACGCCGAGCCGATCCGCATCGGGGCCGTGCTTTCAGTGACCGGTCCTTATGCAGGGCTCGGCGTTCCTGAGCGCAACGCGATCGAACTTGAGGTTGCACGCATCAACGATGCAGGCGGCATCAACGGCCGTCCGCTCGAAGTGCTCTACGAGGACGACGCCACCGACGAGGCCGCCGCTCAGGCGGCAGCGGTCAAGCTCATCGACCGCGACGGCGTGGTGGCGATCATCGGCGCGACCGGCACCGGTCAGTCGATGGCGATGCGCGGCGATGTCGAGCGAGCGGGTGTCGCCCAGGTCTCGATGGCCGGTGGTAACGTCATCACCGGCGAGTTCAGCGAGTGGGTCTTCCAGACCCCCTGGCCGAACAGGGTCGTGGTGCCGTTCATACTCTCTTACCTGCAGGAACAGGGAATGACCCGCGTCGCCCTGATCTCGGACTCCGGCGGCTATGGCAAAGACGGCGTCCAGATCACCAAGGAAGAGGCGGCCGGCTTCGGCGTCGAGATCGTCGCCGAGGAGACCTACCAGCGTGACGACAAGGACATGACGGCGCAGCTGACCATCATCAGAGGCGCAGCTCCGGACGCGATCATGCTGTGGGGAGCGGGCAGTGAGGCTCCCACGGTCCTCAAGAACGCGAAGGACCTCGGCATCGAGGCGCCGATCATAGGTGCCCCCGGAAACGCGCGACTCGAGCTCATCGAGGGTGCTGGCGATGCAGCCGAAGGATTCACCTTCGCTGCGGGACACATCCTGCTGCCCGAGTCTTACGGCGTGGGTACCGAGGCATATGAGGTGGCCACCGACTTCGTCGACCGTTACACCGAGGCCTACGGCGTCGGTCCGGACATCTTCGCGGGACACGCATACGACGCCCTGCACATCGTCGTCGAGGCGCTCAAGCGGCTCCCGGCCGAAGGCTTCGACGCCGCCGATGTCCGCGATGAGATCGAGGCGACGAACGGTTTCATCGGCGTTGGAGGTACGTTCACGTACTCCGCGGACGATCACAACGGTCTGAGCGAGTCCGATCTGACGCTGTATCGCGTCGTGGACGGCGTGTGGGTGCTTGCCGAGGAGGCCGAATAGGGAAGTGGGCACCGCCGAGCTGCTGCAGTTCGCTATCGCTGGCCTTAAGAACGGGTCGATCTACGCACTCGTGGCCCTTGGCTTCACGATAGTGTACGCCTCCACCGGAGTGATCAACTTCGCTCAGGGCGAGTTCGTCATGCTCGGCGGCATGCTCTCCTGGTGGTCGTACAGCATGTTCGACGTGCCGCTTGTGGTTGCTGGGCTCATGGGGGTGGCGCTTACCGCCGTCGTGGGTATCGTGTTCGAGCTGGTCGCGATACGGCCACGCAAGGACGGCAACCCTCTGGCTCTCATCATCATCACGGTGGGCGGCTCGCTGTTGCTGAGTTCTTTGGCGCGCCATGCGTTCGGTCCTCTGGAGAAGTCTTTGCCTGCCTTCACGCCCGGACCGTCATTCCGGGTGCTGGGCGCGGCCATCGACCGACAGACGCTCTGGATCTTCGCATTGACCGCGATCGCCGTGGTGCTGCTTTCGCTGCTCTACACACGCACGCGTGTCGGTAAGGCCATGCGTGCGTGTTCGATAGACCGCTCGGCTGCGCGACTTGTCGGTGTCGACCCGCGTTCCATGGTCACACTGTCGTTCGCGCTGGCGGCCGCGTTGGGTGCGCTGGCGGGTCTGGCGACAACGCCGCTCACCCAGACCGCCTTCAACATCGGGCCCTCGTTCGGGATCAAGGGATTCGCCGCGGCGATACTCGGAGGTCTGGGAAACCCGTTCGCGGCGGTGATCGGCGGCCTTACCCTTGGCTTGTTGGAGAGCATGTCCATCGCGTTCATATCGTCGACGTTCAAAGACGCGATATCGCTTCTCGTGTTGCTGCTCGTCTTGTTCGTCAGGCCGCAGGGCATGTTCGGCCGCGCTGTGCGTGAGAAGGTGTGACGATGGGCCGGGCAGCGCTTCTGCGATACGTTCCCGGGGCCGTCGTGGCCTTGTTCTTCGCGGCGTTGCCGTTGCTTGCGACAGGGTCGGACGCGCGCTACGTTCTGAAGGTCTTCACGTTCGTGGGTGTGAACGCACTGGTCGTACTGGGCCTTGCGCTGCTGTTCGGATACGCGGGCCAGGTTTCTTTGGGTCATGCTGCATTCTTCGGCCTTGGCGCTTACACTTCGGCCTATCTGACCACCAGGCTCGAACTGCCGTGGATCATCGGACTTCTGGCCGCCGTGCTCGTCACTGCGATCGGCGGGATGTTGCTCGCGTTACCGAGCCTGCGCCTCAAAGGGCACTACCTCGCCATGGCCACACTCGGCTTCGGCGAGATCATGCACGTGGCGTTCGTCGAGGCTTCCGGTATCACGGGCGGCCCTGACGGATTCTCCCGCATACCGCTTGCCGCACTGGGCGGCTTCGTGTTCGAGTCCCCCCAGGCGAAATACTGGCTGGTGTGGGGAGCTGTCGCAGTGGGTTTCATCATCGCCGGCAACATCGTTTCCGGAAGACCCGGTCGCTCGATGCTCGCCCTTCACGGTTCGGAGCAGGGTGCGGTCGCCAGCGGTGTGGACATCACAGGGCTCAAGGTCCGGGTATTCACCGCTTCGGCCGTCTACGCGGGGGTGGCAGGCTGTCTGTACGCTCACGTGGTCGGATTCATCTCCCCGTCGTCGTTCACGCTGCACAACTCCGTCATCTTCGTTGCGATGGCCGTTCTGGGTGGCGGGCGTTCGCTTGCGGGGCCGGTGGCCGCCGCATTGATACTCACACTCGCGGGATTCGCCGATGCGGTGTTTCCAGGTCTGTCTCGCGAGACGTTGGCGGTCATCCAGGATTGGCAGGCTGACCTCTACGGCCTGATCATCATCAGTGTGATGCTGCTGGCGCCCGCCGGCTTCGCGGGCCTGTACAGAGCGGGTTTGAGATCTGTGGGTGTCAAGCTATGAGCGGCACCCTGGCGGTCAGAGGTGTCACCAAGCGTTTCGGGGGCCTCGTGGCCGTCGACGATGTCTCGTTCGACGTGCACGAAGGCGAGATCAAAGCGGTCATCGGCCCGAACGGTGCCGGCAAGACCACGTTGTTCAATGTGCTCACCGGCTTCGACACTCCCGATGCCGGCAGTGCCACATACGCCGGACAAGAGCTCTTGGGCTCACGTCCGGACCGCGTCGTTCGTCGGGGAGTCGCCCGGACGTTCCAGAACACGCGCCTGTTCGAGGAGATGACCGCCCACGAGAACGTCATGGTCGGCACCCATGCGCGCACGTCGAGCGGTTTCACGTCCGCTGCACTGCGCCTGCCACGTGCGTTTCGCGAGGAACGCCTCGCGTCCGAGGAAGCCGACCGCCTGCTTCGTCTGGTCGGCCTGGCCGAGCGACGTGACACCCCGGCCGCCGATATGCCGCACGGCCTGAGGCGCCTGCTCGAGATCGCCCGCGCGCTGGCCACGTCCCCGAAGCTGCTTCTGCTCGACGAGCCGGCAGCGGGACTCAACGCGACAGAGACGGCAGGGCTTGCCGATGTGCTCTACCGCATACGCGACCACGGCGTGACGATCGTGGTCGTCGAGCACGATATGGGCCTGGTCATGCAGGTCTCCGATGAGATCGTCGTGCTCGACCGCGGTGCAAAGATCGCGGAAGGCCCTCCACGGCTGATACAGAAGGACCCTGCAGTCATCAAGGCCTATCTCGGCGAGGAGGACCTCGATGACTGAGCAGCAGCCGGTGGTTCTCGGCATCGAGTCGCTGTGTGCGGCCTATGGCCGGGTCGACGTGTTGCGCGATATCGACCTCGAAGTCCGCCGAGGAGAGCTCGTGACGATCATCGGCGCCAACGGGGCGGGGAAATCCACGCTGCTCAAGTCGGTGGTCGGACTGGTCTCTTTGACGAGCGGGCGCGTGGTGTACGAAGGCGCGGAAATCACGCGCGTCACGCCTGAGGCGGCGATCCGGCAAGGGATCGCGCTCGTGCCTGAGGGCAGGCTGCTGTTCGGACCGATGTCGGTGGCAGAGAACCTCGAGCTTGGCGCCTATCCTCTAGGCCGCAGTGGTGCGGTCGGGGCGCTGATCGAGAACGTATATACGCTGTTTCCCGTGCTCAGGGAGCGTGCGAGCCAGTCGGCCGCGACGCTTTCGGGAGGCGAGCAGCAAATGCTGGCGGTGGGCAGGGCGCTCATGGCCAAGCCGCGGCTGCTGTTGCTCGACGAGCCCTCACTCGGGCTGGCACCCAAGGTGATCGCAGAGATCTTCCAGGCACTCGACGCGCTCAAGAGCGAAGGTCTGACGATCCTGCTGGTCGAACAGGACGCGAAGTTGGCGCTCAAGCATGCCGATAGGGGATATGTGATGCGTACCGGCGAGGTGGTGTTGTCCGGGGCATCGGCGGACCTCCTCGGCGATGACAGTATCCGGCACATCTACCTGGGCGGAGGGCTCGCCGTGGCAGGGGAGGAGTCGTAGGGATCATGGCTATCTGGAATGCCGAGTACGAGACCATGGATGTTGAAGCGTTGCGGGAACTGCAGCTCAGGAGGTTGCAGGCGACCGCAGCGTGGGTCCACGAGCACGTGCCGCACTACCGGGCGGCCATGGATGCGGCAGGGGTGAAGCCCAAAGACATCCGCTCGCTCGATGACGTGCGCGCGCTGCCGTTCACGGACAAGGAGACGCTTCGGGACACGTACCCGTTCGGGTTGTTCGCTGTGAGACTCGACGATGTCGTGCGTATCCACTCCAGCTCCGGCACGACCGGCAAGCCGATCGTGGTCGGGTATACGCGGGGTGACATCGCGACGTGGACCGAGCTCACCGCGCGCGTCGCGGCCGCTGCGGGCGTCGTGCATACCGATCTGGCACAGATGGCGTTCGGCTACGGCATGTTCACGGGCGGCTTCGGCATGCACTACGGGCTGGAGCGCGTGGGTGCGACCGTCATCCCCGCGAGCGCGGGCAACACCGAGCGTCACCTGATGATGATGGCGGATTTCGGCACCACGGTGCTGATCAGCACGCCAAGCTATGCGCTCTACATCGCCGAGGTAGGGGAGCGCCTGGGCGTCGACTTCTCGAACCTGCCGCTGCGACTCGGCCTGTTCGGCGCCGAGCCGTGCACCGACGCCGCACGCCGCGAGATCGAAGAGAAGCTCCACATCCGCGCGACCGACAACTATGGCTTGTCCGAGGTCATGGGCCCCGGCGTCTCAGGGGAGTGCGAGGCGAGAGCCGGCTTGCACATCAACGAGGACCATTTTCTGGTAGAACTGATCGACCCCACGACGGGAGAGCCGGTCGACGAGGGCGGGGAGGGCGAGCTCGTCATCACCTCACTGACCAAAGAGGCCTTCCCGGTCCTGCGCTACCGCACGCACGACATCACGCGTCTGCACACCGAGCGCTGCGAGTGCGGTCGCACGCTGGCGCGCATGGAACCGGTCCGTCAGCGGACGGACGACATGCTCATCATCCGAGGCGTCAACGTGTTCCCGAGCCAGATCGAAGACGTGCTCTTCAAGATCGAAGGGGTAAGACCTCACTATCTGATCGTTCTGGGCCGCAAGCACGGCTTAGACGACATCGAGCTGCGTATCGAGGTCGCCGAGGAGGTCTTTTCGGATATCATGGCGGATATGGTGGCATTCACCCGCAACGTGGCCGAGCGCCTGCATGCGGTCATCGGCCTGAACGTCAAGGTGACGTTGGTCGAGCCCGGAACCATCGAGCGTACCGCGGGCAAGGCCAAGAAGGTGCTCGATCAGCGCGAAGGCTGCTGAAGCGGATCTGTCGGATACGGTGTTAGTGAGGTCGCGTGCCTGAGTTTGGCGGGATAGCCCTGTGGCTCTGGATAGTGCTGGTACTGGCCCTGATCGCAGCGGTAGTCGGGGCGTTCTTCGGCGTTCGCTACGCCGCATTCCGCGTCGTACGCCGCTACGTGGTCCGTATGGTCGGTGCGAAAGAGCAGGTCCTGGCGTCGCGAAGGACCTTGGAAGCTGTTATGCGCCATCTCGCCGATGAGAGCGACGAGGCCCTTATCGCGTTCTCGACCGACCCTCACAACGTGGATCGCCGTGCGTTTGCCGAGGTCAACGTGCGCATGGGTATCGTGCGCGACGAGCTCGACACCAAGCGGATCCCGGCGAGGATCGTGCCGGTCGCCGAGGCTCTCGCCGATGCCGCACACGTCATAGCAGAGGAAAGCGGCCGGATCCACGATGAGATGTCCGCCGAACTCGTACTGGAGGCGGTCGGCTCGATGGATCTTGCGCGTGTATCGCGCCAGTTCGACAAGGCCGCGTCCTTACTTGCGGATGCATGTGCTGAGTACGAAGTGGAGGATGCGGCGGTGTACGGCGGAGGGATGTACATATGATGGCCAAGCTGCGTCTGACGCCATCTATCGCCGTGCGCACACTCGCAGGGGTCGTGGTGCTGGCCATCATCTTCTTCACGGTGATGGGCTGGTGGGGCGACTACCGAGCTGCAGTGGCGCCCGAAGACAGCAGCAAAGAGTCAACAGCCGCTCCAGAGCCTGGATCCGAGGAGACGAAGACCGAGGGCTCTGAGGCCGCGCCTGAAGCGGAGGCCGAAGCACAAGGCTCGGGTCAGAGTGTCGTGGTGCTGGTGGACGGGCTGAACTTCCGGCGCGAGGCAGCTCGTGACTCGGAACTCATCCGAGGGCTGACCGAGGGCAGCAAGCTGGCTCATATCGCCACTGAGAACGGCTGGTACAAGGTCAAAGACGCCGACGGCACCGTAGGGTACATCTCTGCGAGTACCCAGTACTCCAGACTCGAGTAGGGGGCCGGGGGAGCGATGAGTCCCATTATCGGAGCGGCAGCCGACTTCTATCGCCTTCGTGTGACGCGGGTCGACGAACCCGACGAGCCCGATCTGGAGTGGCGCGACGACATCCTTTACCGCAACCCGCCGCAGCAAGAAGTGGACGGGACAGAGAGCTTCGCAATCGAAGCGGTGAGCGTTGACGATGAGGACGATGTGCGACCGGTCGCGCTGTACGGGTCTACGGACGAAGCCTACGCGGCTTTGGAGGCCGTCCAGGAAGACCTCGACGAACTCACCAAGTCCGCGTTCGAAAGTCGATACTTCTCGGCCTGAGCCCTTCCGGGACACTGGAGAGGTCCTCCAGAGGGGTCCTATCGATCAGCCTCATGAAGCGTGGAGAGGGTGCGGGGGCTGAATCGTATAGGTAACATAAGATTGATTATCCGACATTCGGAAGTACCAGGCGAGGGCGGCATCCCGCTCTTGGAGTACTAGGGACGCCAGATACTTCCCAGGTAAACAGCCTCGAACCCCTGCGGGTCGGCAAGATACCTGATGATGTGTTCGGCCATCGGCGGACGAAGGTCCAAAGACGAGACATCTTGCGGAGCCACCAGATCGACCGTCTCGACCCGCGGGTCCTTCGGTGCCTTAGTCACTACCGCTCCCTCGTCGACAAGTGCCGCGAAGGTCACATTGACGACATGACGGCTGCCGTCAGGCGCTATCGAGTCGCTGATGATGAGCGGCCTCGTGACGGTGCACGCCAGGCCGGTCTCCTCGGCGACTTCTCGGACGAGTGCCTCGCTGAGGCTTTCGCCGTAGTCCACACCTCCACCTGGCAGAAGATGGTAGGAGTGGTCCGCGAAGCGGTGGCGGACGAACGCCACCCTCCCGCTGATGGTCATCAGAGCGGCTACACGCACACGCGGCTGCTCAGACGCCCGTGCTGCCAAAGCCTCCCTCCCCTCGCACGGTCGCGTCGAGGTCGTCGACCTCTGCGAGTTCCACGCGTGCGACGGGCTGGATGACGAGCTGAGCGATCTTGTCGCCCCTTGAGACGCTTATCGTCGAGGACGGGTCGAGATTGATGGCGATGACCTTGATCTCGCCACGGTAGTGGGCATCGATGAGGCCTGGGGTGTTCACGAGACTGAGGCCCTGTTTGATCGCCAGGCCGCTACGGGGCTGGACGAAGCCGGCGAATCCTTCGGGAATCGCCACAGCGATGCCTGTGGGTATCAGAGCTCTTTGGCCCGGGGCGAGATCGATGTCCTCGGCCGCGAACAGGTCCAGGCCCGCATCGCCCTCGTGCGCGTAGGCCGGCAGTGGCAGCGTCGGGTCCAGACGTTTGATGGGCACACGCACGTCGCGTCATGCTCCTCTCGTGATGGTGGGCAGGTACTTGTCGCACTGGGAAGCGGCATGTCTGAGAATGTCGGCGTTGTAGGGCTCGATGGCATCGGCCCGGGGATCCAGTGTCTGGCCGGACCTGAACTGCTGTATGGCGTACAGCTCGCCACCTGAGAGCTCGGCTGCGATCTCGGGAAGGTCCTCCGGGGCGACGATCCCGGGGTAGACGGTGGTGCGGTACTCGTGCGGGATACCGCTTTGCGCAACGATCGCAACGGTCTGGCGCACGGCGGCGGCCACGTCAGGGACACCGCTGATCTCGGGATAGCGCTCCCACGTCGTCTTGATGTCGATCGCGAGTCTCTGGACGAGACCATCGGCGATCACGCGCTCGACCACGTCGGGCCGACTGCCGTTCGTATCGAGCTTGATGGGCAGCCCCTCGTCTGCGATGGCGGTCAGTAGCGGGATGAGGTCAGGGTCGCTTGCAGGCTCGCCACCGGTGATGACGACTCCGTCTATCCAGGAGCGTCTTCTTCTCAAGTACGCTTTGACCTCACCCCATCCGTCCTCACTCACAGAGGGTGCCAGTAGCTCAGCGTTATGACAGTACGGACACGTGAAGTTGCAGCCAGAAAGGAAGATGGTGGGGGCCACGCGGCCCGGCCAATCCAGCATCCCAGCGGGAAGGATGCCGGCGATTCGCCGGGAAGGCGTTTCGGTGACCGGGTACGGGGACAGAGTCCTCATGTGCGCGCCCCGAGGCCTACTGGGCCAGGAGCTCGCGTATGCGAGCCGGATCGGGAACCTCGCCGCGCCAGCCCTCGACCTCCACGCCGGCAGAGTCGACGATGAGCGTCGACGGGGTAGCCAGGATGCCGTGGAAGGAGGCTTCCGCCAACCCGTCGATCTCGCCGACGTCGAAGACCTGGACCGCATCGAAGTCGCGGAGCGCGTGCTTGGCCGCAGGGCACCGGGGACAATCGTCCTTGACGAAGAGCTTGACGTGCACGTTGCCTCCTTGAGTCGTGCTTTGCGTTACGGACTGGTCTTTCAGGCTGCGGGTTCACCGACTGAGCGACATTCGGGAGCGCCTGCGGCACTACCCAGATCGGTACGGACACGTTCGTAGAGCTCTCCGACCTTCGACTTGTTCCATGTCTGGATCTTGGAGAAGTACCCGACGATACGAGTGACCCCGTAGACGTCCAGCGAGCCGCAGAGCGGGCACTGTGCTTTGAGTCCCCGGGTCGTCCTTCTGCAGCCCTCACATACCGTGAACTCAGGACTGAAGGCGATCTGCGAGCACTGGGTGTTGCGGAAGGTCTTCTCAACGAACGACCTGATGGAGGAAGGCTCCGGTTCGTGCTCTCCGAGCCACACGTGGACGATCGCCCCGGCCTCGATCAAAGGATGGAAACGAGACTGCTTCTCCACACGCTCGATGTAGTCGACATCCGCGTCGACCGCGATGTGCACGGAGTTGGTGTAGTAGTAGTTGCCCGAGGCGAGATCGCCCTTGACTACCTCTGCAGCCTGCGCCGGCCAGTACTTCATATCGAGCTTCGCAAGCCTGTAGCCGGCTGATTCGGCAGGACTCTCTTCGAGGACGAGGTTGATGCCATGACGCTCCGAGAGTTCCTTGCACTTCAGATTCATGGCCGAGATGACCTTGAGACCGAACCTCAGGGCCTCGTTCGAGGAATGGAGCTGCTGCCCGGTGTGTATCTGGACGAGCTCGTTGAGACCGATCAGTCCTGCCAGATACGTCAGTCTGTCCATCTTGAGATACGGGTCGCCGTCGATGTTCTGGGTGAGCAGGCCTAGCGGACCTTCGGCGCCCAGATCGAAGAGATCCTGGATGAAGTCGCGCTTCTGGACGTGGGCCTTGGCGACGAGTTCGAGTGCGCGGTTGAGCTCCATGAACAGCGCCTGGTCGTTGCCTTGCGCCTTGTATGCGATGCGGGGCAGGTTGATGGTCACGTTCTGGAGCGCAGAGAAACGCATCCGCTCCGGAGTCACGGTCTCACTGAGCTGCTCTTCGCTGAGCTTGAGTTTGAGCCGGCAGCACTGGGAGACGGTGACCTCGTCTCCACGGTCGAACACGAAGTACGTGATTCCCTGCTTACTGGCGACTTCGCACGCGAGCTCGAGGAACTCCTCGTGTCCCTGCGTCCGGAAGAAACCATCGCCGATGTGGAGTAGAGGCTTGGGGAAGACGAACGTCTTGCCGTGTGCGTCGCCGCGTAGGTAGACGTTGAACATGGCCCTGATGAAGGCCTGGGCTTCCTTCTCGTAGTCACTGTAGGTCTTTCCGGTGTAGACCCCACCGGGGCCGATGGCCGGGGTATCGGCGAAGTGCTCGGGGATGTTGTAGTACAGATTGAAGTCGGTGAAGACCACCTGGCTTCCCCGCGCACCGGCAAGCTGGTTGAACTCGAAGATGAGCATCTGGGCGAGCTGGTCGATCTCCTCGTCTGACTTGCCGACCAGGTACGGGGCGAAGAAGACGTTGACAGCTTCCCACCCTACGGCTCCGGCGTAGTGGGCCTGCAGCGCGCTCGCCATCTTGACCATGTGGCCGATCAGGACCTCAGCGTGCTTCGCGGGCTTCGAGACGCTCGTGATGTTCGGGAGGTTGAGACCGTACTTCTTGATGTACTCCAGCGAGTGGCCACCGCAGTAGGGCCTGATGATGAAGCCGAGGTCGTGGAGGTGCACGTCACCGACATAATGAGCTTCGGCAACGTCCTCGCTGAACACCTTTCGCAGAGCGAACTCCTTGAGGATGGTCTCTGCGATGGTGAGGTTGATGCTCTCCGGGTTGTGTGTCGTGTTCGAGTTCTCCTTGTTGGCGTTCGTGATTATCTGCTCGACATCCCACATCGGGAGTCCAAGGTGGCTGTGCTTCTTGTGAGCTGTCGTCATGCCACGCTCGAGCAGCTCCAGGTCGACCATCTCTCGGATGATCGCGGTGGTCACAGTCATGAGGTTGGTGCCATCGATGCGTGACTCGACGGCGTCAGCGATCTCCTCAGCGAGATGAGGTTCGATACCCGCCTCCTTGACCAGAGAGTCGGAGATCTTGGTGCAGTCCCACTCGTCGATCTCCTGGCGCGAGGCGGTGGAGACGAGCAAAGCGATGTCGGTGGCGTCCGCACCGGGAACGGATCCAGAGGGTCTTAGCACTGTCACCGCTCGTTCCATCACCATGTTCTCGCCTCTCTCGTATCGCTCTCGTTGTGTTGGCCGGCCGTTCAGGTAACAGGGACGTCGTGTTCGTCGCCCTGTTCGGTCATTCGATGTCTCGCAGCTCCTGGTAGAACTCGTCGAGGTCCTGGAAGGACTTGTAGACCGAGGCGAACCGGATGTAGGCCACCCGGTCGAGGTTCTTGAGGAACTTCAGGACCATGTCGCCGAGTTCGCGAGCGGTGATCTCGTAACGCAGCGTATTGTGGAGTTCACCTTCGATGTCGTCGATGAGGGCTTCAAGCCGTTCGGTCGGCACGTTGCGCTTCGCTGTCGCGACGACGAGCCCCCGCAGGAGTTTGCCGCGGTCGAACGGTTCGGTCGATCCGTCCCTCTTCACGACCATGAGAGGCATCTCTTCGCGGCGCTCGTAAGTGGTGAAGCGTTGCTGGCATTTCAGGCATTCACGGCGCCTGCGGATGGCATCCTGTGACTCCGAGACACGTGAATCGACCACTTTGGTCTCAGCGTGAGCGCAAAACGGGCACCGCATGGCTCCCCCTATATCTTGGCTTTCAAGAACACTAACACACAAGATATGGTGTAAGGAAGCGGTTTCGGTCAACTTTTCGCCTGATTTCGAAGTGCAGATCGATGCAGGCAGCGTCCCTCCGTGTCACATCGCCTGCATCTAGCGTAAGGCCAGAGCGGTAGCCAGCTCGGTGGTGGCCGGCACGAGGATCCGCGCGCCGGCCTGGAGTGACGAGTCATCCATGCCGTTGAGGTCCTTGATCAGTTCCGCGGTCTGTGCGGTGCTGAATCCGGAAACCCGGTACTCGGAAGCGAGTGACCAGAGCGTCTGTGTGTCGGAGACCCGGATAGTCGTGGTCGGGACATCGGCGGGTGCTCCGGGACGGGCCACCGCGACTGTCAGTGCGTACAGGAGGGCTATTACGACCGCTGCAACCAGTAGCGCCTCTGTCGCGTCGAGTCGAATGGCTGTCGCCACGTGGGCGGCCTGCCTCTGTGTGGGTGTACGATCGTTCGCTCTGTCCATCTCTGACTCCCCTTGCGCTTCGGCCGGTACTTCGGGTTCGAATCTACGCTACGGGTCTGACATCCCATCACCCGCGTGGTCGATGGGGACGAACATATGTTCGTCTGCATGATATACCGAACACGTGTTCGTATGCAAACCCGGACTCTTACACAAGACCCGACGGCCGCGCATGCGAACGTTTGTTTGCATCCGGGTCGTCGTCCCGCTAGACTGATACCGAACATACTTTCGGTATCAGGGGGTAGAGATGGCCTACGCCAGGAGTCTCACCAAGCGCCAGCAGGAGGTCTTGGACTTCATACGCGCGGAGATACACAGGAAGGGCTTCCCTCCCTCGGTCCGCGAGATCGGGGAAGCGGTCGGCCTGTCCTCCTCTTCCACCGTCCATTCGCATCTCTCTGCGCTGGAGTCCAAGGGCTACATCAGGCGCGACCCCTCCAAGCCCAGAGCGTTGGAGGTCTTCGACTTTCGGGACACCGAGCGCGGCGTGGACTACGGCCAGGTGCGGGCGGT
This sequence comes from Actinobacteria bacterium UBA7524, assembly GCA_002478275.1. GTDB lineage: Bacteria > Actinomycetota > Coriobacteriia > Anaerosomatales > UBA912 > UBA7524. The sequence goes on along the minus strand of DLMY01000059.1, from coordinate 26,279 downwards.
ACCGATCGTAGGAACCGTTGCGGCAGGCGCCCCCATCCTGGCATCAGAGAACATCGAGGGCACGATGAGCCTGCCCTCGGAAGTCGCCGACGAAACGACGTTCATCCTGAAGGTCCGCGGGGACTCGATGATCGACGCGGGGATACTGGACGGCGATCACGTGGTGGTCCGGCAGCAGAGCACCGCGGTCAACGGCGACATCGTCGTGGCACTCATCGAGGACGAGGCGACGGTCAAGCGCTTCTATCACGAGGGGCACAGGGTCAGGCTGCAGCCGGAGAACCCGACAATGGAGCCGATCTACGCCACTGAACTGGCCATTCTCGGCAAGGTCGTCGCGCTCTTCCGCCGTATCGTGTAGCTCTCAGCTCCGCGCGAACGGCTCGAACTTCGCGGAGACGTCCGAGGAGACCTGTACGGTGAGCAGCGTACCGTCTTCCACGTGCTCTTCCGACACGACATGAGCCCGTTCGTGGGCGAGCATGACGATATCTCCCCGGGTATACGGAACGAGCAGGTCGAGCGTCCGGCTTCCGGTCACGGCCTCGCTGGCTACGCGCTCCAGCAGCTCATCCAGACCCTTGCTTTCAGCGGCGGAGACGAACACCGCTTCGGCGTAGCGACGGCCCAGGAAGGCGCGTGTCTCCTCGCTCATGGAGTCAGTCTTGTTGATGACGATCACGCGGGGGGTCTGATCCGCCCCGATCTCGGCCAGAACGGCGTCGACGGCGCGCATCTGGGGTTCTGCCTGAGGGTGAGACCCGTCGACCACGTGGAGCAGCAGCTGCGCCTCACGGACCTCATCGAGGGTCGATTTGAACGCCTCGACCAGGCCGTGCGGCAGCTTGTGGATGAAGCCGACGGTGTCTGTGAGCGTGCACTCACGCCCATCGGGCAGCGTGAGTTTGCGTGTCGTGGAGTCGAGAGTCGCGAAGAGCATGTCGTAGGCGAGCACATCGTCGCCGGTAAGCGCGTTGAGCAACGTCGACTTCCCGGCATTGGTGTAGCCGACGAGCGAGACGCGGTACACACCGCTTCCCGCACGAGCCTTGCGCTGGACGCTGCGGGCGGCAGATACCTGCTTGAGCTCCTTCTTGAGGTCGGCGATCCGCTTGCGCGCGAGCCTGCGGTCCGTCTCCAGCTGCGATTCTCCTGCGCCGAACCGCGCTCCCCTGCCGCCTCCGAGCCGCTCGCGCACGAGGTGGCCCCACATGCCCCGCAACCTCGGGAGAACGTACTCGAGCTGCGCAAGCTCGACCTGGAGCTTACCTTCACGGCTTACCGCGTGCAGGCCGAATATGTCGAGAATCAGGCCGGTGCGGTCGAGAACCCGGACGTCAGGGATGATGTCCTCCAGGTTGGCCTGCTGCCGAGGAGACAGGTCGTCGTCGAAGACCACCACATCTGCCGCATTGGCCTTGGCAAGCTGGAGTACTTCCTCGGCCTTGCCCGGTCCGATGAACGTGCGCGGGTCGATACGGTCGAGTCGCTGCGTCGCGACCGCGACGGCATCGGCGCCGACCGTGTACACGAGACGTTCGAGTTCGGCGAGGGACTCCTCGACAGGCCAGTCCCTGTTGCCGAGGTCGACGCCGACGAGAACAGCACGTTGCCTGCTGTCATCTCTCTCCCATTCGGGCGGTCTGCCGCGCCCGCTCATGCGATGCCGAGTCTCCTAGAGGGTGTTCTTGATGCGGTCGATCGCCTCGGTCAGGCGCTCATCCGGGGTGGCCAGTGAGATGCGGATGTAGCCTTCGCCGCTGGGGCCGTATGCATTGCCCGGTGCGACGATGACGTTGGCTTCTTCGAGCACCTTGGCGGCGAAACCGGCCGAATCGAAGCCATCGGGTACCTTCGCCCACACGTAGATCGTGCCTTTGGGGGTGCGGGCCGACAGACCGATGTCGGAAAGAGCCGACATGACCAGGTCGCGCCTGCGCTGGTAGAGATCGGACATCTCGAAGGTGATGTCCTGGGGTCCGAGCATCGCCTCGATCGCGGCGTCCTGTACTGCGGTGAACGCGCCGGAGTCGATGTTGCTCTTGACGGTCCCGAGGGACTTGATGACAGACGGGTTGCCTGCGGCGAAAGCGATACGCCAACCGGTCATGTTGTAGGCCTTGCTGCAGCTGAACAGCTCGATGGCGACGTCCTTGGCGCCGGGCCGCTCCAACAGGCTCGGGGGGCGGTACCCGTCGAACCCGATCTCGCTGTAGGCGTTGTCGTGGATCAACAGCAGGTCGTGTTCGCGTGCGAACGCGATGGCCTTGTCGAAGTACTCGGGAGTGGCGATCGCCGAGGTCGGGTTGTTCGGGTACGAGATGAACATCATCTTCGCCCTGGCAAGAACGTCAGCGGGGCAGCTCTCGAAGTCGGCGAGGAAGTCGTTCTCCTCGTTCATGGGCATGAACCAGCTATCCCCGCCTGCGAGGATGCCGCCCGTGTGATAGACGGGATAGCCGCATCCCGGCACCAGGGTCACGTCACCGGGATCGACGTAGGCGAGGAAGATGTGGGCGATGCCCTCCTTGGACCCGATGAGCGCAAGGACTTCGGTGTCCGCGTCGACCTGGACCCCGAATCGGCGGTCCATCCACTCGGCGCAGGCCTCGCGGTAGCGCTTCGCCCCGAAGTAGCTGGGATACTGGTGGTTGCCGGGAACGCGTATGGCGTCTGCCATCGCGTCGATGATGTTGTCTGGTGTGGGCATGTCGGGGTCGCCGATGCCCAGGGAGATGACGTCGATGCCCTGCGCCAGCTTCGCCTCCTTCTTGCGATCGATCTCAGCGAACAGGTACGGGGGAAGGTTGGCGATGCGCTGTGCAGTCCTCACGGTGCGTACATCCCTTTCGTGTCGGGGCCGGTCGCGCGCTCACGCGCCGGTTTCGCTGCTCTCGCAGGCGTTTCCTGCGTGCAGACGTTGGGTTATGGTATCACGTGGCGTCGATGACGATAGAACCCGTGAAGACCTCTGCGGCGGGGCCTGTCATGTAGACGTGTTCGTCCTCGCTCCAGCGTATATGGAGCTCCCCTCCGGGCAGCTCGATCGTGGCTTCTCGTCCGGTCTGGCACGAGAGCACCGCGGCGACGAGCGTGGCGCAGGCTCCGGTGCCGCAAGCCAACGTCTCCCCCACCCCGCGCTCCCAGACCCTGAGGCGGATCCTGTCGTTCTCCAGGACCTGAGCGAATTCGACGTTCGTCTTGGCCGGGAACATCTCGTGGGTCTCGATGAGCGGCCCGACCAGCTCGACCGGTGCGGTGTCGACGTCCTCGACCCATATGACAGCATGCGGGTTTCCCATCGACACGGCGGTCACCGCGAACGTGCCGAACGAGGTCTCGACCGGGCACTCGAATACCAGGTCGCCGTCGAACGACGCGGGTATGAGGCTCGGTTGAAGGATAGGCTCGCCCATGTCCACGGTCGCGTCCGTCATGCGTCCCTTCTCGTCACAGTACAGTTCTATCGCTCTGACCCCTCCAAGCGTCTGCACCCGAAGCGTCTCCTGCTCGGCGGTGACCAGGCCGTGGTCCACGACGTACTTCGCGAAACAGCGCACGCCGTTACCGCACATCTCGGCGAGACTGCCGTCGGAGTTGTAGTACAGCATGAAGTAGTCGGCATCCGGGTTGGTCGCGGGGCGGACGAGGATCAGTCCGTCAGCTCCTACACCGAAGTTCCTGTGGCATATCCACTGGACGGCCTCGGGAGAGAAATCGTATTCCTCGGCAAGGTCCTCGATAACGACGAAGTCGTTGCCCAGACCGTGCATCTTGGTGAAGTCCATCGTGATGCCCCTCCGGTCGTACTCAGAACCCCTCAGAATCGGGATATGGTGGCCGTTCACCTGATTCTATCAGTCCCAGGAGACTCTCTGCGGCCTGTGCGGGTGACAAGTCGGTGACGTCTACCCAGCCGACGCGGCTGTCACGTCGAAACCACGTCAGTTGCCGTTTGGCGTAACGCCGTGTCTCGCGTTTGATGGTCTCCACGGCTTCGTCGAGGTCAGCCAGACCATCGAGCACGGGAACGAGCTCCTTGTAACCGATCGCCTGCGTCGCTGTCAGCGCATCGCGAAGCCCCGCATCCAGCAGGCCTCGGACCTCATCCAGAAGTCCGGCATCCAACATCGCGTCTACGCGCGCGTCGATGCGCGCGTAGAGTGCGGCACGCTTCATCGTCAGGCCGAGGAAACACGCATCGTAGAAGCTCACCGGCTTGCGCAGGCCCGCTGACTGCTCGGCGTACGAGACTCCGGAGTCCGCCATCTCAAGTGCGCGGATCGTGCGGCGGACGTTGTGGGGATGTATGAGGGCCGCCGAGTCCGGATCGACCGCGGTGAGGCGCTCGTGCATCGCCTGCGCCCCGATGCTCTCGGCCAGCGCTTCCAGTTCCCGTCGCGTGGCGGAATCGAGCTCGCCGGCCGGAAAGTGCATGTCATCGAGCGCGGCGCTCACGTACAGTCCGGTACCCCCGGTCAGGACCGGAGTGTTGCTGCGACTGCGGACAGAGTCGATGGCATCGCGCGCGGCGCGTTGAAAGAGGGCCGCGGAGAACTCCTCGCCTGGAGAAGCGAGGTCGACGCAGTGCAGGGGCACCGTACGGCGTTCGGGCGGCGTCTTCGCGGTCCCGATGTCCATTCCCCGGTAGACCTGCATCGAGTCCGCGCTCACCACTTCTCCGCCCACCGCAGCGGCGACAAGCTCTGCTATGTGGCTCTTGCCTGTGGCGGTGGGCCCGACGATCGCGATGACCGTCTTTGCCGAGGAAACCTCAGGTGTGGCGGTCGACACGGAAGCGCTCCAGTACGATGGGTTCGTCGGGTGAGATGCCGGCTTTGCGGCATGCGATCGTGACTTGCTGCTCGGGGGTGTCCACACCTTCGAGGTCTGGCAGGAGCAGCCCCCTGCGATGTCCGCACGTCACCACGACACCGTAGCGTTTCGGGTCCAGGTCCGCGAACTCGCAACCTTCTGTCGGGTGCAGTACATCGACCTTCACGTCGAGGTCCGCGAGTTCGCTGGCCTCGAGGGGCGGGAAGCGCGGGTCGCAGACGGCGGCCTGTATGGCGTTTCGCACCACTTCGTGGGCAAGGTCGGATTCCGTCGGTTCGATGGTGCCGATGCATCCCCGCAACTCGCCACCCCGGTGAAGCGAGACGAACGCGCCGGCCCGTGCGGGGAGGTCCGGGGTCGACAGAGGTGGCGGAGCCAGCGTACGCCCTTCGTTCACGTAGGTCTCGATGGTGCGTCTGGCGAGGTCGACCAGCTCGTTGGTGGATGCTTCCTTCGACACGCCACCTTCGTTCACGACCGCAGTCAGGTAACCCACGCCCCAGGGCCCCTCGTAGGCGAGCACCCGCGCTTTGGCGGGCGCGGCCGCAGCGCCCAGCGTGATGAACGAGCGCAACCCGCACTCCCCTGCTTCGTCGACGAGGTCGGGATCGATGTGCGAGAGCGCCTCGAAATCGGAGTCGGCGATGCGGTCGACTAGAAGAGCATCGAATTCGGCGGCGCGCTGTGAATAGCCTGCGGGGGCACCGGGTTTCAGGCGATGAGAGCAGTCCCCGCTCGCCACGAAGGCGATCCGCCTACCCAGCGCTCGGGCTGCCGCTGCGACCGCGCGACCGAGCTCTTCATGGTCCGCGTAAGGCAACCACGAGAGCGACAGTACGACGATCGGCCACGTTCCCGCCGGGTCCAGGAAGCTCATCGGCACTATCACCCCATGATCGAGGTGCCCTGAGTTCATGGACGCGACGGCTCCCTTGTCGAGCCCGGCGATCCCTCGCGCGTCCAGTTCCGCGAGGATCCTGTCAGCGAGTTCCCGGTCGCCGGGGTACGTGAGATGTGTCTCGGGTGCTCCGAATTGTGACAAGGTGCCCGAATAACGTTCCGCGGTGTCGACGACGAAGGCGTCTGCAGCCCCGGGGGAATGTGGCGACATGATCACGACCGATTCGGGGCCGAAGCGCCGCAACAGTCCGGCCGCCTCGAGCAAGGCCTCGGCTGAAGCAGACGTGACCTCTGAGTCCGCACCGCCGACCGACTCGACCATGATCGGCGGATGAGGGGCTATCACCCCGAAGACCTCTGACATGAGCGGCACCTCCCGGCGGCTCGACCCGTCGCCCTAACTGGGTTACTACCCTTCGAGAGGCACTTCCAGGGACCCTTCCAGAAACCACGTCTGCGCGCGCTCTATGCGGATGTCGACGATCCTGCCCGCCCACTGTCCGGGAGATGTGCCTTCGGGAACCGCCGCGTGTACGACCTTGTTGCCTTCGTTCCGGCCGGTGAGCACGCGAGGATCGCGCTTCGACCCACCTTCGAGAAGCACCCGCTGCACCGTTCCCACCAGCCTGGCGTTCTTGCGCGTCGCCGAGGAGTGAACGAGTTGCACGAGCCGGTCGAAGCGCACCTGCGTCACATCTCGCGGCACCTGCCCGTCCATCTCGGCGGCCGGAGTGCCTTCGCGAGGAGAGTAGATGAAGGTGAACGCCTGGTCGTACCTGGCCTGCTCGACGAGGGTCATGGTGTCTTCGAAGTCGGCCTCTGACTCGGTCGGGAATCCCACGATGATGTCGGTCGAAAGCGACAGCCCGGGCATCGCGGCGTAGAGGCGCTCCACCAGCGCCAGGTATTCCTCGGCGGTGTAGTGACGGTTCATCGCCTTCAGGATGCGGTCAGAGCCGGATTGGACCGGCAGATGGAGTGAGGCGCAGATGGCGGGTTCGGCTGCCATGACGTTGATGGTCTCGTCGGAGAGGTCCTTAGGGTGGCTCGTGGCGAATCGGATGCGCTGGATGCCGGAGGTGGCGGCGCTTCGCAGCAGTCGCGCGAAGCGGGGCTCGCCGTACAGGTCGCGCCCGTAGGAGTTCACGTTCTGGCCGAGCAGCGTGACCTCGAGCACGCCGTCTGCAGCGAGGCGCTCGAGTTCGGCTTCGATCTGCTCGGCGGGGCGGCTGCGTTCGCGGCCCCGGACGTGCGGCACGATGCAGTAGCTGCAGAAGTTGTCGCATCCGACGGTGATCGGGACCCAGGCGTGGAAGGCACGTTCGCGTCGGCTGGGCAGATCGGTCGTGAAACCGTCGGTCGAGTCGAGGACCTCGACCACGGGCAGGTCGGAGCCCTCTGCTTCCTGGAGTAAGACGGGCAGGCGTCCAAGGTTGTGGGTGCCGAAGACGATGTCGACGTGGGGCAATGCGCGCAGCAGCGACTCGCCGTCGCGCTGTCCGATGCATCCCCCGACTGCGATGAGCGTGCCCGGTCGAGCGGTCTTGAGCGCCTTGAGGCTGGCGACCTGGCCGCGGAGTCGCTCGTCGGCGTTCTCCCGGACGCAGCAGGTCAGAAAGACCACCACATCCGCCGAGGAGGGATCTTGCGCAGCCGCCATCCCGCACGATTCGAGCAGGCCGGCGATGCGTTCGGCGTCGTGCTTGTTCATCTGGCACCCGAAGGTGCGCACGGAGTAGGTCTTCACAGTTCGCGCCCGGCTTGTGCGAACAGGTCGTGGAGAACCGAGTCGGGCATCTGGACTTCGCCCATACCCGATCCGGGGGCCCCCTCGCCGTGGAAGTCAGAGCCTCCGGTCACAAGGAGTCCGTGTTCGGCGGCGATCGATGCGTAGTACCCGCACTGTTCGGGGGTGTGCTCTCCATGGTACGCCTCGATCCCCCTGAGGCCTACGCTGACAAGCTGGGGAATGAGTCCGTCTACGCCCGTTATCCCCGGGTGTGCGAGGACGGGCAGGCCACCGGCTTCCACGATCGTACGCACGACCATCTCAGGCTCAGCGACGGGCTTGGGGACGTAGTGGGGTCTTCCGCGGCCTATGAGGCGCCTGAAGGCGTCAGAGGTATCCTCGGCGTGTCCCTGTTCTACGAGTGCCCGGGCCACGTGCGAGCGTCCGACCGAGCCTCCCTCGGCAAGTGACAAGACGTCCTCGATACTGACTTTCAGACCGGCGGATCGCAGGCGCTCGACCATGTGCCGTGCGCGCGCCAGTCTCGCCTGCCTCAGTTCGGTCAACCTGGCGAGCAGGGACGCGTCATCGATGTCGATGAAGTAGCCGAGGATGTGGACGTCGAGCTCTTCCCAGCTCGCGGAGAGCTCGACGCCGGGGATCACGGTGAGGTCTGTGTCGCGAGCGACCGCGAGTGCTTCGGGGATCGCGGCAACCGAGTCGTGGTCGGTGATCGCGAGTGCGGTCATTCCGAGTGCGGTCGCATGCGAAACGAGGTCCGCGGGGTCGAGGTTACCGTCCGAGGCCGTACTGTGGACGTGGAGGTCGAACCGCATGGACGATGGCCTCCCTGCCAGTATGAGCGGGCTTTAGCGACGCAGGTCCTTCTGCTCGACGAGAAGCTTGATCGCCGTCCGCTCTTCTCCGTTGATGGTGATGTCCGCGAAAGCCGGCACGCAGGTGAGCTCGATGCCGGAAGGGGCTGTGAATCCTCGGGCGATGGCGATCGCCTTGACGGCCTGGTTGAGCGCACCCGCTCCGACCGTCTGGATCTCGACCGCACCTTGCTCTCTGATGATGCCGGCCAAGGCACCGGCGACTGAATTGGGATTGGACTTCGTGGATACCTTGAGGACTTCCACTGTAGTGCCTCCACTGATATGTCTGTGCGTCGTGCCGCGTGACTGCGGCGTGCTGCATGTCTGCTGGTACGAGAGTTCAATGCGGTAGAAATACAGTATATCGCTTATCCCGCTGAGGGTCAGTCCTCTTTTTCGACGTCGAAACGCACACTGATGCCGTTGCGGGCGATCTTGACACGGGGTTCGCCCCGAAGATGGATGTAGTAGCGTTCCGCGAGCTTGTCGAACGCAGTGGTCATCTCGCGCTTGAACTCGGTGAGGTCGGTGTGATGGATCTTCAGTCCTTTGCGGTCCCGGTAGATGTCGGGCGTCGCGGGTGCAGTGGGCTCGTCCTCCTCGGCATGTGCGAGGCGCAGAACCGTATCGAGCGGCGGCATGTCGTTGGCGAGGATGCGATGGGCCGTCCGCTCGGAGATCGAGATACCGATGGAGGAGGCCACTTCGACGAGCTCGGCAGCGTCAGCTGCGGCACCGGGTCGCTGCCAGACGGGCAGACGCTCCAGGTCATCGGCGAACAACAGGTCGGCGGTATCGATCGTGTCTCGCGACAGGGCCGCCAGGGTCGCCAGCACCTCTACCGGCGAACCGAGGTAGACCTCAAGATCGGGGTGCTCGCAGGCGAACTCGAGAACGTGGCGAACGATGTTGCGGGGACCGCGGGCGACGCGGACGAGACCTGACTCGTCGCGTTCCGTCTGCGGCCAGGTGGACTGGTCCGTTCGCTCAGGCAGAGTCTCGCAATCAGCTGTGATGGTCACGGCGGTGCCGCGGTGCGTGTCCGAGGACGCCACGGCAGCCGAGAGGACGTTCTCCGAGACGCTGTAGAGAGCCATCCCGCGACCGTGGACACCCCATCGGTCCATGACCATGGATTCGAGCTTGGAGGTGACTCTCGGCTCGAAGACGCGGTCGTGCATGTGCGGCGGGATCCCTACCCCGTCGTCGATCATGGTCAGGGTGCGGACCGATCCTTCACGGCTGCTGGCCAGTAGTATCCTGGTGGCTTTGGCGTCGCGAGCGTTTCGGAGAAGCTCGACGACGATGTCCTCGACGCTGCGGATGTCGTGCTTGGCCTGGCGACGTTCGGCTTCGGAGATACGTAGCTTGACGTAACCGTTGCCGAAGGTCTCCTCGACCTTGAGGTAGGCCTCACCGGAAACGGCGGATACGAGGCCGATCAGTGATTCCTTGTCGCCTGACATCTTCGGTGCTCCGGGGTCCGTGCGTACATGGCGAACGGGCCGCTCTTGAGGCGACCCGTTCCGCATGGCTGGTAGCCGTCTAGAGTATAACGCGGGGGACTACTTCGCGTAGTCCACCGCTCTGCTCTCGCGTATGACCATGACCTTGATCTGGCCTGGGTATTCGAGTTCTTCTTCGATCTGCTTGGCGATGTCTCGGGCAAGCACGACCGCGTCAGCGTCGTTGATCTGCTCGGGCTTGACCATGACGCGGATCTCCCGGCCGGCCTGCATGGCGTAGCACTTCTCGACGCCCTGCTGGCTCTGGGCGACCGCCTCGAGCTTCTCGAGACGCTTGATGTAGCTCTCAAGGGTCTCGCGGCGTGCACCGGGTCTGCCGGCGGAGATGGCGTCGGCGGCCTGTACGAGGACCGCCTCGACGGTGGCAGGCTCGACGTCACCATGGTGCGCTTCGATGCAGTGCAGGATGGTCTTGGGCTCGTTCATCCTGCGAGCCAGGTCCGCGCCGATGATCGCGTGCGGACCTTCGATGTCGTGGTCGATCGCTTTGCCGAGGTCGTGGAGTAGACCGGCTCTCTTGGCGAGGGTGACGTCCACGCCAAGCTCGGCAGCCATGACCCCGGCGAGATGCGATACCTCGGTCGAGTGCTTCAGGACGTTCTGCCCGTAGGAGGTGCGGAATTTCAGGCGACCGAGTGTCCTGACGAGTTCGGCATGTAAGCCGTGGACACCGGTGTCGAACGCAGCCTGCTCGCCGGCCTCCTGGACCTGCTGGGCGACCTGTTCTTCCGCCTTGTTGAACATCTCCTCGATACGGGCGGGATGGATCCTTCCGTCCGCAAGCAGGGTTTCCAGCGTGATACGTCCGATCTCACGCCGGACCGGGTCGAAGCTCGAAAGGATTACTGCCTCGGGGGTGTCATCGATGATGAGGTTGATGCCTGTGAGCTGTTCGAACGCCCGGATGTTGCGGCCTTCGCGACCGATGATGCGGCCCTTCATGTCGTCGCTCGGGATATGGACGACCGAGACCGTGGACTCAGCTGTGTGATCGGCTGCGACACGCTGGATCGCTATGCCGACGATGTTGCGGGCCTTCTTGTCGGCTTCCTCGCGGGCCCGTGCTTCCGTCTCACGGATGAACGCGGCGGCATCGTGCTTCACCTCGTCCTCGACGGTCCGCATCAGATGCGCCTTGGCTTCATCGGCCGTCATGCCGGCAAGCGACTGGAGGCGGTTGCGCTCTTCTTCGATCAACTCTTCGAGGTCCTTCTCGCGCTTGGCAATCTGTCCCTGCTGAGAGGACAGCTGATGCTCGCGCTTGTCCAGGGACTCCGCGCGGCGGTCGATGCTCTCCTCACGCTGTGCGAGGCGGTTCTCCAGGGCAGTGATCTCCTTGCGGCGCTCCTTGGCCTCGTCTTCCGCCTCCTGCTTCATGCGGAAGATCTGGTCCTTGGCCTCGATCAAGGCTTCCTTCTTGAGTGTCTCAGCCTGCTTCTCGGCGTCTTTGACGACTCTTACCGCATCATCGGCCGCACGTGCGGTGCGGCCCTTGATGATGAAACGGTTGAGTGCAAAGCCGAGGGCAGCGCCGATGACCAGAGCGATGAGTGCAGCTCCGACAGGGTTCATCGGGCGCCTCCTTCCGGGTTATCTCGTGGGCAGTATAAGGCACATTGATAACTTGACAGTGGTGCGGCCGGTGGCCGGAGAAACGCTCCACGAGAAGCGACAGCACTCGAAGAACGAGAAAACCGAGCAACGCCCGCCTGGCAGATGTGAGCTGCGCGTCACTCGGTGCATGGATACGTTATACGCTGCAGCCAGGACTGGTTGTCCCGGTCCGCTGTCCATCGATGAGTTTCTTAACGCTTACCGCCGGCGCGGCATCTGACGCACCGTGACGGAGAATCACATATGCCGCGTTAATAGTACGTCCTGCCAGCTAGGAGCGTCAAGGAAAAAGCGCAGCGCTCGACGCACTTTTGGTGCGGTCGAAGCGCCCGTGATCGAGGTCGTTACCGGAGTGGCATCACTCCTGCGACCGAGACGTGATCGCATCTGTTGCCGAGCGTGCAGCCCGCCATGCGACGGGTGCCGGGAATCCCCTTCTGGCGAGGAACGCCGCCAGTTTGGCGACGTCCGGCTGCCGGGACGCCCGTTTCACAGCGAGCTCGGTCGCGCGCTCGTATTCAGTGTCGTCTGAGGTGAGCGCCTCAGTGCACCGCTGGAGGATGTCCTCGGGAACCCCGGCTGCCTCGAGGTCCCGTATGATTCGACGTGAACCCCACGACGCGCGGATCTTGGCGTGGACGAATTCCTCCACGAACCGCTCGTCATCGATCAGCCCGGTGTCTTCGAGCCGCGCGCAGATGGTTTCCACGACCTCTTGCGGGTATCCGTCGAGCTCCAGCGCCTGTACCATCTCGGCACGCGAGCGGGCGCGGTAACCCAGCAACAGGAGGGCGCGCTGCATCGCCGCCGCAGGCTCGGACTCGTCAAGTCCTGCGGATAGGGCGGTCAGCTCGACGCAGTCCCCGTCGCGAAGACCGAGCGCGGACACGACCGCCTTGGAGGTGGTCCTGTGAAACCCGCACTCGTCGATTCGCAGTATGCGCAGCCGGGATGTACGTTCAGGGACATCTATGTCAAGAAACCCGGCGGCAGGAAGCATCACGAGAACCCTTCAGACCCCTCCGTCAGGCTGAGCGTGTCACTCTGCCTTCGCATCGGCGGGCTCGGCCGCAACAGCCGCGCTACTGCCATTGGTGGAGGGCAGGCCGAGGCGCTCCCGTATCTGTGATTCGATCGTGGAGCGCAGAGCCGAGTGTTCACGCAGGTAGTCCTTGGCTGCTTCCCTGCCCTGGCCGAGCCGTTCCTCGCCGAACGTGTACCAGGCCCCTGACTTGGCCACCACGCCCTCCTCCACGCCCAGGTCGAGAAGGTTGCCTTCCTTGCTGATGCCCTGCCCGTACATGAGGTCGAATTCGGCCTGACGGAAGGGCGCGGCGACCTTGTTCTTGACGACCTTGGCGCGGACCCGGTTTCCGACAATCTCGGTACCTTGCTTGATCGAATCGATCCGCCTCACATCGATCCTCACGGTTGAGTAGAACTTGAGGGCGCGTCCGCCGGAGGTGGTCTCGGGACTGCCGAACATCACACCGATCTTCTCGCGTAGCTGGTTTATGAAGATGCAGGTCGTATCGGACTTGTTCAGTGATCCTGCAAGCTTGCGGAGCGCCTGGCTCATGAGTCGTGCCTGCAGACCCACCGTGACGTCCCCCATCTCGCCCTCGAGCTCGGCACGCGGCACGAGGGCCGCGACGGAGTCGATGACTACCACGTCGATGGCACCGCTGCGAACGAGCATGTCTGCGATCTCAAGGGCCTGTTCGCCGGTGTCCGGTTGGGAGATGAGGATCTCATCGACGTCCACTCCCAGTGCGGCGGCGTACTTCGGGTCCAGAGCGTGCTCGGCATCGATGAACGCCGCGATCCCGCCTTCGGCCTGCGCTTCAGCGAGTACCTGCAAGGCCAATGTGGTCTTGCCGCTGGACTCCGGCCCGTAGATCTCGACGATCCGGCCTCTCGGGACACCCCCGATACCCAGAGCGGCATCGAGCGCCAAAGAGCCGGTAGGGATCGCTGCCACCTTGGTGACGGCGGCGTGCTCCCCCAACTTCATGAGTGAACCCTTGCCGAACTTGCGCTCGATCTGCTCTTTGGTGACATCCAGGATCTTGGTCTTGTCCGCGTCCATGCTTCACTGGCTCCTCGGTCTCGGCCGGGTCTCCTTCGGGGCACGCCTGGACGATACTACGAACACGTGTTCGATGTCAATCGCCAAGCCGCGCCGAGCCCAGCACCTTGTAGTACGGTCTGCTCTTGCCAAGTCTGCTCGAATAGACCGTAACATCCGGCACTGACAAGGACGGCTCTGCGCCGAGGAGACCTTGCACGAACTCGACAGCCTCCTGCTTGCAGTGAAGCTCGCGTGGGTGGCGCGTGCGCACCAGCGTCACATGAGGGTTGAAGACGCGGGAGTCCGGGACGACACCGAAGTCCGCAGCCACGTCCTCGATCGTCGAAACGAGCGCTTCGCATGCCCCTTCCGGGTCCGAGAACGTGCTCCACAGCATCGTTGCCTTCTTGAGGCCACCCAGCGGCCACACGGGGTCTTTCATCGGCAGTGTCAATGGAGAGCTGGTCCGCAGGGCCCCGGCCAGGTGCGACACGAGGTCGGGGCCGGCATCGTCGGGCAGGTCACCCATGAACTTGAGGGTCATGTGCAGGTTCTCGCGCGGCACCCACTTGTCGTCTGCCCAACCCCTGCCGTCCTCCCGGATGAGCTCGCATGCGCCCGAAAGCGCCTCACGCATCAGCTCGGGCAAAGCGACCCCGATGAAGACCCTCATCCGTTCGTCCTCTCTTCCAGTAGCGCTCTGCGTAGCAGGTCGAGCGCGACGATGGTCGCGCGTGTCCTGATCGTATCCCGATCGCCTCGAAGCTGGTGGTGCCGGGTGACCGCGTCCGCACTCAGGCCCGACCGCCGAGCCATACCGAACCAGACGAGTCCCACGGGCTTGTCCGGCGTCGCCCCGCCGGGACCGGCTATGCCGGTCACCGCCACGGCGAGGTCGGCGCCCGTGCGGCCTAAGGCGCCGAGGGCCATCTCAGCCGCGGTCTCCGCGCTGACGGCGCCATACTCCTCGAGCGTGCCGGCCGGCACGCCGAGGAGATCCGTCTTGGCCTCGTCCGCATATGTGACGAGTCCTCCGAGAAACACATCGGACGCGCCGGGTACCGAGGTGATCCCTGCGGAGACCAGACCTCCGGTGCATGATTCGGCGGTGGCGAGCGTGACCCCTTGCTGCCTGGCGAGTCGCACCACCACCTGTGCGAGCGAAGACCCGTCCGTCGAGTAGCACCATTCGTCCAGGTCACGGGTCACGCGAGACGCGGCGTCATCGAGCGCCGCTTGTCCCGCACCCGTGTCGCGCAGGATCACCCGCACATCGCCCGGCGAGGACAGTACGGTGAAGTCGATGCCGCTCACGTCGCCAAGCGCATCTTGCGCTCTCAACTGCGCGTCGGACTCCCCTATCCCCGTGCATCGGATGGTGGCGACCGAGACGGCCGTGGTCTCCTCGGCGAGGAAGGAGTGGAGCATCGGCTCCATCTCATGAGGTGGCCCGGGGAGGAGAACGAGCACCTGGTGCTCTGAAAGCGTGATCACCAGGCCCGGTGCGGTGCCGGTCGAGGGCATCAGCACCGTGCCGCCTTCGGGGACTAGCGCTTGGTGCAGGACCTGTTCCTGGGCGCGTGGGTGGCTGTGAAGCGACACGACGCCTTCCAGGGCCTTGAGAAGCGCAGGGTCGGGTGTGAGTGTGAGAGAGAAGGCGTCGGCGGCCGCCTGAAGGGTGACGTCGTCGTGGGTGGGGCCGAGGCCGCCTGTGACAACGACGAGGGAGTGCGCCTCGACGAGTCTTGTCATGGCGAAGGCGGCCAGTGCAGCGTCATCGGGGACGCTGGTCGTCTCGCGGACGTCGAAACCTGCGGTCGTGAGCTTCGCGGCGATGGTCCGGGTGTTGGTGTCCAGCGACAGTCCGGCTGTCAGTTCGGTACCGACGGTGAGTATCGCCGCGGTCTTCCTTGCCGGGGACATGATCATTCGTCTTCGGGGTGGTGGTCTTGCTCCCGCTGGACCGTCGGCAGCTGAATGACGTCGCGTGCGTGGTAGAAGTAGTCGACCATCGACCAGATGGTGAGGACCAGTGCGACGGCCATGATCACCCAGGACAGGATGTTCATGTACAAGACGAGATCGCCACCGGCCCAGATCCACTCCCCGAGCATGGCTACGGGCTGGCTGTCTTTGATGATGAAGCCGACGATGGCGATGATCTGCAAGACCGTCTTCGCTTTGCCGAAGGAGCCTGCCGAGATGATCCGGCCTTCGACGATGGCGATCATGCGCAGACCCGTCACGATGAACTCGCGGGAGATGATGACGAGCGCGATCCAGGCGGGTATCTGGCCGAGTTCGACGAGAACGACGAGCGCTGCCGTGACGAGCAACTTGTCGGCAAGAGGGTCGATCAGTTTGCCGAAGTTGGTCACCTCGTTGCGGCTGCGAGCCAGGTAGCCGTCGACGGCGTCTGTCGCGGCGAGCGCCGTGAACAGGAGCGCCGCCCAGATCGGTCCCCAGACCGGCAGATTGGCCAGCAAGGCGACAACGAACACCGGAATGAAGAACATCCTCAGCAAGGTCACCTTGTTCGCCGGATTGAGCAGGGCCTTCACGTCAGTACCTCACCTTCGAGGTCGTACAGGAGTGTGCCGGTGACCCGGACGGGCACGATGTCACCAGCGGGGACGTGCCGGTCGAGCAGGACCACTCCATCGATCTCGGGAGCTTGTCCGCGCCAGCGTCCCACACAGACACCCTCCTCGTCCACACCATCGACCAGCACGTCGATACGGGCGCCCTCCAGCTCGGAGACCCGGCTGGTACTGACCGCGTCAGCTACGTCACGCAAGCGCTGTGCACGTGCAAGACGGGTGCGTTTCGCGGGCAGACGCTCGAGGTCGACCGCGCGCGTGCCGGGTTCGGGCGAGTACGGGAACACGCCTACGTAGTCGAATGCCGCGCGTTCCACGAACTCCAGGAGCCCTTCGAAGTCGCTGCGGCTTTCGCCCGGGAAACCCGTGATGAGCGAGGTGCGCAAGGTGACATCCGGCATGATCCCACGGATGCGTGCCAACAGCGGCAGGAACTCCTCGGCGGAACCGGTGCGATTCATCGCGCGCAGCACACTACCCGAGGAGTGCTGCAGCGGAATGTCGAGATACCTGCACACCGTCGGGTGCGCGGCCATGGTCTCGAGCAGCTCGTCGGTGATGCTGTCGGGCTGTACGTAGAGCAGCCGGAGCCACGAGAGGCCGTCGATCACCGCGAGACCGGCGACGAGGTCGGCGAGCGCGCGGCCCTCGGTGAGGTCCCGGCCCCACGAGGACGTGTCCTGTCCGATGAGGACCAGTTCACGCACGCCGGATGCGATGAGCATACGGGCCTCGTCGAGTACCGTCTCGTACGGGACTGAGCGGTACGGTCCGCGTATGGCCGGTATCGTGCAGAACGAACAGGCGCGCGAGCACCCGTCGCTGATCATCAGGTACGCCGAGGAGCCATGCGTCGTCGTGCGCGCGGTGCCTTCCGGGGCGGCGGGGTTCGCGGGTGAGGCGGCTGGCCGGGGTGTTGACGCGGCTCCGGCGTTGGTCTCGCTCGCCTGCACGAGGACATCGACGATCTCGGCGATCCGCGGTTCATCGCACACCGGGACGAACGCATCGGCCTCATCGAGGCTGTCGCTCAGCCCGTCGCCATAGCGCGAGACCATACATCCGGCGACCACCAAGAGCCTGCCTGGCTGTGCATCACGCCACTCGGCGAGATCGAGGGTCTCGGCGATGGACTCCTCCACCGCGTCTTGGATGAAGCCGCAGGTGTTCACGATGGCGATACGGGCTGTTGCGAGGTCGTCGGTGATCTCGTACCCGTGAGATTCCAGGCGCGCGCGCATACGGTCGGAGTCCACCTCGTTCTTGGGACATCCGAGGGTGACGAGCGCGACCGGTCCTGCGTTCGTTGTCGTGTCGACTGCCGTCACCTGAGCTAGCGGTAATTGACGAACTGCAGCGGGATGCCGTAGTCCTGCGACTTCAGGAAGGTGATGACGTCTTGGAGCACGTCACGTTTGGGCGAGAAGACGCGGAGCTTGTCACCTTCGATCTGGACCTTCACCTTGAACTTCTCGTCGCGGATCTCCTTGTTGATCCTGCGGGCGAGCTCCGCCTCGATACCGTTGACGATGTGGCCTGTGGTACGCACGGTGCCGCCTGACGCCGACTGCACCTCGCCCCAGGCCAGCGCGTTGAGGTCGATGCCGCGCTTGACCAGCTTCGTGTTCAGCACGTCTTTGACCTGGGTGAGCACGAAGTCGCTTGGTGCCGTGATGGTGACAGTGGAGGCCGCCTTGTCGAGCGTGACGGTCGAACCGGTGCTCTTGAGGTCGTAGCGCTGAACGAGTTCCTTGGCGGCTTGCTGGACTGCGTTGTCGGCCTCCTGCAGGTCCACCTGGCTGACTACATCGAAACTCTGGTCTTTCGACATGGTGTTCCTCCCTCAGATGCAACGTGTTCGCCCTTGTGCGAAGCACGTTGAGCGACCCTGGCCTATTCGGCAGGATCGTCGACGGACAAGGTCAGTTCGGGTGTGTTCTCGGATGTCGGGAGCCGCACGGGCGTACCGTTGCGCGTGACGGTGACGGCCGACGGTTTGCCTACACGTATCACCGCTGTATCCGTGACCTGCCATTCCTTGGACTGGCCGCCGGCGAGTGTGCCCTCGTAGGCGGTGAGTCCGTCGACGGTCACGCGGAGCCATGATGCGCCTTCTGGCGAGATGTCGATCCGCAGTTCAAAGGGCGTGCCGGGGGGTGCACTGGTATCCGGGGTCGTTGGTGCCGTGTCACTTCCGTCTGGCGCGATCGTGGCTGTCTCCCCCATCTGAGCGGGCGGGGAATCGACGGTCGAGGTGGCCTCGGGTGAGATGGGCACGGGCGGAAGTTCCTCGGGGCCCCTTACTGCCCGTCCGATGCCCCACACGGCAAGGGCGATGATCGCGATGGCTGCTGCAACCAGCAGGGCCGTGCGTGCCGGAACGAACAGAGTGCTTTCCCTTGGTGCGACGACCTGTTCCGGCGCGCGGAGCTGTTCGCGGGTGTGATGATGACCGCTTTCCTCGGCGTAGAGCTCGAGCAGGGGCTTGGGATCGAGTTCGAGGAACTTGGCATAGCTGATGATGTACCCGCGAACGTACGCGGGGTTCGGAAGGACGTCGTAGTCGCCCTTCTCGAGTGCATCGAGCAGCTTGGCGCGGATGCGCGTGACCGACTCGGCTTCCGAGATTGATCTGCCCAGTTGGCGCCTCGCCTTGGCAAGAGCGTCTCCCAGGGAATTGGATCTGCTGTCGAACGGGTCCTGCACTTACATGTCCTCCATGTCTTCACGATCGATCCGCTTGATCGTCTCGAGGTCTTCGATGTCTGCGATCACGTCGCGGGGACGGCTTCCGTCGGGCGGACCGACGATCCCCTTCGCTTCGAGCATGTCCATGATACGTCCCGCGCGTGCATACCCGACCTTGAGCCGTCGCTGCAGGAGTGAGGTGGAGCCCATGCCGCTCGTGACGACGATGTCGGCGGCTTCCCAGAGCAACGGGTCATCGTCATCGGGACCTTCTACTCCCCCGCCCGACGCGGCGACCTTCAGGTGCAGGATCTCTTCGTGATAGTCGGGTTCGGCCTGGGTGCGGACGTGGTCGACGATCGAGGAGATCTCGTCTTCCGTGACGAACGCTCCCTGGATGCGACGCGGCTTGGAGAGTGCGGGCGTCGAGAACAGCATGTCGCCCAGACCGACGAGGCGCTCCGCACCGGGCTGGTCGAGGATGACCCTGCTGTCGATGCTGCTTCCGACCGCGAAGGCGATACGGTTGGTGATATTGGTCTTGATGAGACCCGTGATGATGTCGGTGCTCGGCCTTTGCGTCGCGACTATGAGATGTATGCCCGCTGCACGTGCGAGCTGCGCCAGTCGGCAGATCGAGTCTTCGACCTCACGTGCGGCGACCATCATGAGGTCGGCCAACTCGTCGATGACTATCACCAGGTACGGCATCTCCTCGGCGTCATCACCGAGTTTGCCGTCATGGACCATCGCGTTGTACATGGCGATGTTGCGCGCGCCTGCTTTCTGGAGCACCTTGAGCCGGCGGTCCATCTCGGATACCGCCCATGCGAGGGCGCTCGCGGCCTCTTTCGCCTCGGTGACCACGGGCACGTAGAGGTGAGGGACCCCGTTGTAGAGCGAGAGTTCGATACGCTTGGGGTCGATGAGGATGAGCCGCACTTCGCTGGGTGTCGCGCGGATGAGGATGCTGCACAGCAGCGCGTTGATGCAGACCGATTTTCCGGTACCGGTCGAGCCTGCGATGAGCAGGTGAGGCATCGTCGCCAAGTCCGCGAGCACGCTCTCCCCGGAGACGTCCTTGCCGATTCCGAGTACCAGCGGTCCTCCGTCGACCGAGCCGCCTTCGCGCATGATGTCTCCGAGCGTGACAGTCGAGCGGCGGTCATTGGGGACTTCGATGCCGACAAGGGACTTGCCGGGTATCGGAGCCAGGATGCGAACGGTCGTGGTGGCGAGTGCGAGCGCGATGTCGTCCGCGAGCCGAGTCACGCGATTCACCTTTATGCCCCGTGGCAGTTCGAGTTCGAACATGGTCACGGTGGGTCCCGGTATCCAGCCGACGACTTTGACCGGTATGTCGAACGTGGCCAGGGTCTCCTCAATGAGCGAGGCGGTGGCTTTGAGCTCTCTGTCGGAGGCTCGATGGGTCGAGGCGGCCTGGTGGGTACGCGCGAGCAGACTGATGTCTGGCAGGACGAAACCCTCCATAGCCCGGGGCGTCGCGGTCCGCGGTGTGGGGACGGTCTGCTTGCGTGCTTGCGGGTCGCGCTCGGCCTCTTGTGACTTGCGGCGAGCGCGCGAACGGCCCTCGCCCTCAGCGTCCGCTTCCTTGTCGTCGACGTCGGCGAGCGCCATGGTCCGCGCGTTGCGGGCAGGACGCCGGTTCGGCTCCTCGGCGGGTTCTCTGGGAGAGTAGTGAGCCGAGACCCAGTCGACGAGACCCGAGATGGAGAGGCCGGTGACGACCAATCCGATCAGCATCAGAGCTCCGAGCAGGACGTAGGAGATGGTGCTGCCGACAAGGGAGGTCAGGATCCACGCAAGAGCACCGCCGACGTAACCACCGTGCGCCTGGAGTTGTGGCCCGTCCCAGCGCACATCTGCCGGTACCGAGACAGCAAGGATCGAGATGAGTGCGAGGAGAATGAGGCCCAGTCCGGCACCGACGCGTCGTTCGGCAATGGCGAATGCCCGTACGAAGAAGCTCACGCCCCACAGCAGCAGGAGAACCGGCAGTACGTACGCGCCGGCGCCGAATGCCATGCGCAGAATGTCGGCGACCGCCTTGCCGACGATGCCGGTGCCTTGCGTCAACAACGCCACCGCGATGGCTATGGCGAAGGCGGAGAGGCTGATGCCGATGATGTCGTTTCGTGAGTCAGGGTCCAGAACCGAAGCCGATGTCGCGGGCGCACTGTTCTTGCGCGCTGTCCTCGAGCTTGCTGTCCCCTTCTTCTGACGTTTGGTCGCCATCGTGCCCTTTCGTGAGATCAGCTCGTGATGTGCCTACTACACAGCCAATTGCCAGACTATCACGCTGGTGCCCAGTAGTGCCGTGTAGATGGCGAACACGCTGAAGGAGTGGTGCCGGATGAACCGCATGAGTCCCGCAATGGCGAGGTAGCCGGTGACTGAGGCCGCGACGAAGCCAACGAGTATCGCCACGAGTCCCGGAATGTGGGTGCCCTCGACGAGTATGTCGAGTCCTTGCTTCGCGCCGGCCAGAAGGATGATGGGGGTCGAGAGCAGGAACGAGAAACGCGCAGCCTGCTCACGGTCCAGATCCATTCCGAGTCCGGCTACCATCGTCGCTCCCGCGCGTGAGATGCCGGGCATGATCGCCACGCCCTGGGCGATGCCCACGACGATCGCACGCCACCAGTGAAGGTTCGAGGCGTCATGCAGCGATTTGCGGGACCACCTGTCGGCGGCTGTGAGTGCTGCGCTTGTGACCAGGAAGGCGATGCCCACGTAGAGCGTGGGGGCCGTCTCGAACCAGTCCGACCCTACAAGGCCGATCAGGCCTGTCGGGACCGTGGCAACGACCACGAGCCAGGCGAGACGCCGGTCGCTGGCGACCTCAGAACGGCGAGAGAATGCCGCCTTGAGCATGTGCCAGATGTCTTCGCGGAAGTAGATGACGACCGCGAGCAGCGTGGCGAGATGCAGGAGCGTGTCGAAGGCCAGTCCGAACTCCTCGGTCCAGCCGAACACGTCCTGTATCACCCGGAGGTGACCGGAAGACGATATCGGCAAGAACTCGGCGACCCCCTGTACAGCTCCGAGCAGTAGCGCCCTGAGTGCTTCTGCCATCCCCTCAGACCTCCATGACGACGGGGATGATCATCGGCCGGCGCCGGATCCGCTCCCACAGGAATTGCGACAGGGACTCGCGGACCGCGTTCGAGATCACGTTGTGGTCTGTCGCACCCTCTTTTGCGGTTTTCGCCAGGGTCTTGGCCACACGAGCGCGGGCTTCTTCGAGCAGGCGGTCGCTCTCCGAGACGGTGACGCCCCTCATGACGAGCTCAGGCTCTCCCGCCGGCTTGCCGGTGGACGCGTCGATCGCGATGACGATCGTCGCGATGCCGTCACGGGCGAGCGCTTGCCTGTCGCGAAGGATGATCTTGCCGACGTCTCCGACGGACAGACCGTCGACGTAGACGACTCCGGACTCGACCTTCTCAGTCAGACGCGCTGAGGTCTCAGTGATCTCAAGGCAGTCACCGTTCTCCATGACGAAGATGTCCTCGGATGCGATCCCGACCTGTCGGGCGAGATCGGCGTGCGCATGAAGATGGCGCGGTTCACCGTGGATCGGGACGAAGTACTTCGGCTCGATGAGGTTCAGCATCATCTTGAGTTCCTCGGCGCCGGCATGACCGGAGACGTGTACCGGGGAGTTGCCTTTGTGCTTGACGTGGGCGCCGGCTTTGATGAGCCGGTTGATGACGCGGCCGACGGCCTTCTCGTTCCCGGGCACGGGCGATGCGGAGATGATGACCGTGTCGCCGCGCTCGATCTGGACCGTGCGATGGTCGCCGTTCGCCATCCGCGCGAGCGCGGAGAGAGGCTCGCCCTGGCTGCCGGTGGAGAGCACGCAGACCTGCTCGGGCGGCAGGTCGCCGAGTTCGTATGCGTCGATCAGGTTCTCCTCGGCGATATCGAGGTATCCGAGACGGCGTGCGATCTTGGTGTTGTTGATCATCGACCTGCCGGTGACCACGACCTTTCGATCGCACGCCACGGCAGCATCGCAGACCTGCTGGAGCCGGTGGAGGTGACTGGAGAAGGAGGCGACGATCACCCGCTGTTCCGCATTCGCCATGATCGAATGGAGCGCGGGGCCGACCGAGGCCTCAGAGCGGGTGATGTCCGGCGATTCCGCGTTCGTGGAGTCACTCATCAGCAGCAGGATGCCTTGCTTGCCGGCCTTGGCAAGCTCCTGGTAGTCCGTGAGCCTGCCGTCGACCGGCGTCTGGTCGAACTTGAAGTCGCCGGTGTGCAGGATGTTGCCGAACGGCGTCCGGATCATCACGGCGACCCCGTCAGGGATCGAATGGTTGATGGCCATGAAGTCCAGACCGAACGAACCGAGGTTCACGTGGGCTCCGGCACGGATCTCGCGCAGCTTCGCCTTCTTGATCCCGTGCTCGTCGAGCTTGCCCTGGATGAGGCCGAGGGTGAGCTTCGTGCCGAGTACCGGGACCTTGTCGCCCAGCTCCTTGAGCAGGTAAGGCAGTGTTCCGGTATGGTCCTCGTGGCCGTGGGTGATCACGATGCCACGGAGCTTGTCCTTGCGTTTGACGACGTAGCTGAAGTCCGGGAGTACGAGGTCGACGCCCGGATGATCGTCATCGGGAAACATGATGCCCGCGTCGATGACGACCATGTCGTTGCCGCACTCGAACACGGTCATGTTCTTGCCGATCTCATCAAGCCCTCCGAGAGGGATGATGCGAAGGCGATTCTTCTTCTGTGTCATAGGTTGTAGGTGTACTCACTTCCGATAGAGCGACCGCCCTGATGGCGCGGTCTGACGTACAAGGTCACGTGCAATGTCGCACATGGGTGCGACATTTCGGTCGGATGGGCGGGTCCGGCGCTCAGACCGGCAGGATCCCCGCATGACGCATGATGCGCTCAAGCTCCGCTGACTGCTCCGGCGTTGCGTCGACCAGCGGCAGGCGTACCCCTCCTACGGGGAAGCCCACGAGCCGGAGCGCGTCTTTGACCATGATCGGGTTGGCGGTCATGAACAGCGCCTTCATCAGGGGAAGAAGCTCGAGGTGCAGTCGCAGGGCCCTGGTGTGGTCCCCCGCCGCCTGGGACTCGATCATCTCTTTGAACTGTGCGCATGCGACGTGAGCGACGACGCTGATGACGCCGGTGGCGCCCAGACCCATCATCGGCAAGGTCATCTCATCGTCACCAGAGAGGACTTCGAAGCCGTCCGGCGCACCCGCGATGATCTGCGCGACCTGCCCCAGGTCACCACTCGCCTCCTTGACCGCGACGATGTTCTCGCAGTCGTGAGCGAGCCGAAGCGTCGTCTCGGCGGTCATGTTGATCACGCAGCGCCCAGGGATGTTGTAGAGGATGACCGGCAGGTCGACAGCCTCGGCAATCGACCGGAAGTGCTGGTACAGACCCTCTTGCGGCGGCTTGTTGTAGTACGGCACGACCGCCATGATCGCGTCTACACCGAGATCCTGGACCTTTCGTGCGAACTCCACGCTGTCGGCGGTGCAGTTGTCACCGGCGTTCGCTACGACAGGAGCTCGTCCTCCCACGGCATCGAGCACGGCGCGGAACAGCTCGAGCTTCTGAGGGTAGAACACCGTGGGCGACTCACCCGTGGTGCCGCAGACGATCAATCCCTCGTTGCCCTGATCGAGGAGCCGCACGGCGAGATCCTGCGCGCGATCGAGGTCGAGTTCTCTGTCCGGGGTGAACGGTGTCACCATCGCGGTCAGCAGCCGGCCGAATCGCGGTGTGGTCATCTTTGTCTCCTGCATACAGAGCGGGTGTCTCGCCCGCGGTAACGTGTGTGTCTATCCAGGTATTCTGCCACAACCTGCCGAGGAACGCCTGTGGCGGCCCGTCTCTCTACTGTCCAATCAGGTCTTTGATCTGGTTGGCTACGTTCTCACTCAGGGCTACCGTGCCTCCGAACAGGCGGTATTCGAAGATAGATGCCTTGTGGGCCACGATGCGCTGCTCGACCACAGGACTGAGCGAGGTAGGACGCGTCACCATGAGGACGCCGCCGCGCTCGCCCATCGCGACTCCTCCGGTGAGGGCGTCAGGGAAGTCGGCACCGGTCGCGATGCCGATGCTCTTCCATTCTGTCCAGCCCTGATTGACGCCGTACTCCGCGACCAGGGCACCGGTCTCGTACCTGTCTTTGCCGCCCATGCGGATGGTGGTCATGGTCCCTGCGCTGGCGAGCTGGGTCTCCAGGTCGTAGGGCACCGCATCAGGGCCGCCGGCGACGAACTGGGAGTCGAAGTCCCCAGTCGAGACGTACTCGACGACCGACCCGGAGACCGAGGTCGGCTTGGTCAGCATGATCGGTGCGCGGAGGGAGTATGCCAGCGGAGAGACAGCCAGCGCGTCCGGGAAGAACGTCCCGCGCGCGACGAAGATCTGCTTGGTGAACGGCCTGCCGTGACGCTGCTCGTTGACTTCGATCTCCTCGGCGATCAGTACCGCGGTCTCATAGCGCGTTGGTCCACCGTGGCGGCTGACGGTCAGCCCCTGCGACCTCAGGGCGGCAGCGACCTGCTCCCCTACCGCCGCCGGTCCGCCGACGATGATTGCCTGCCGCGCCCCGAGGCGCCTTATCTCGTTCGCGGTAGCGGCCGGTAGCCTGCCCTGCTCAGTGAGCAAGAGCGGCGCCTCGTACGAGCCCGCCAGTCCAGAGGCCGCCAGTGCGTCCGCGAAGTGCCTGCTCGTGGCGATGATAACCGTATCCGCCGAGGAGAACGTGTTGCTGGAGATGTCCACTGCGGTGTCGATCCTGTTCGGACCCCACAGACGGACGACGCGCGGATCGATAAGGGCGCTCGCGGTGTTCGAGCGGGCGCTCTCGTTGGACGACGTGTCGACTGCGGTGACCTGATAATAGTAGCGAGTCTGGACGTCGACGTCCGGATCGGTGTACGTCGTGGCGCCAGCGGGGACGTTGGCTATGAGGGTGAACGGTCCATCGGAGGAGGTCGCGCGGTAGAGCATGTAATTGGCGAGATCGGGCGCGCTTACCGAGTTCCAGGTGACGATGATGGCGTCCGTGTCCGCGACGGCCGTGAGGTTCAACGGCGCTGGCGGCGGTGTCGTGTCGGACAGTGAGATGGAGAACTCTATGGTCACGGTCGTGGAGTTGCCCGCCGGGTCAGTGGCCGTGACTACCAGGGTGTAGTCGCCCTCGGCAGAGATCTGCGTGCCCGGGGTGTATGGAGCGCCGTTGAGCGTAGCGGTGATCTCGGCCGACGGGTCGGTGGAGCTTGCCGTCGGGGTGACGGGGGTGCTGTAGGTGACGCCGTTCTCGACGCCGAGGACGGTGAGGTCCGGCGGGGTCGTGTCGGTGTCGTAGGCGATCGTGAAGGTCACAGAGTCTTGCGCGCTGTTGCCCGCAGGGTCGGTGGCGGTGAC
>DLMY01000044.1:37371-37650 GCA_002478275.1 Actinobacteria bacterium UBA7524 | reverse complement strand
GGAGCTCAAGCGCATCAAGGACGAGTTCGTCGACAAGTACCTGCGTGAAGAGGAGACGGAGGCTGCGCGCTCGTGAGCGGCTTGCTCTGGATAGCGGTAGCGGTCTTGTGCGTAGCCCTGGTGTGGCTGCAGTCACGGGGCGTGCGGGCACTGCGGGAGTGGGGTGTGGAGCCCTCGGGTACTGTTGTGGCGCTGCGTGCGGTCAACACGGTAGCCGTCATAGCGCTTGTGGCCTACGCGTTCGTCGAGTGGGTGAGGTGACGTGCCCGCGCTGCGCGT
>DLMY01000044.1:19070-37319 GCA_002478275.1 Actinobacteria bacterium UBA7524 | reverse complement strand
GGATCGTGAACCTGGTGGCGGTGGTGGGGCTGATGGTCTGGCTCGTCTACACCAGGCTGGTGGGCTGAGCGATGACCAAGATGCGCGTGAACCCCAATCGTATGGAGCTTCTGAAGCTCCGCCGTCGGCGTGATGTCGCGCGGCGCGGTCACAAGCTGCTCAAGGACAAACTCGATGAGCTCATGAAGGAGTTCCTCGGCAGGATCGGCGAGACACGCAAGGTGCGAGCGGCGGTCGAACGTGACCTGGTCGGCGCGTACGGGCTGCTCGTGGTGGCCCGGGCACAGGCCGGACCGGCGGTGATAGCGCAGGCGCTTTCTGCCGGGGAACCCGTGCGGCTGGTGGATGTGGCTGGGCGCAACGTCATGAGCGTACGTATCCCCGAGTTCTCGGTGCTGGAGATGCCGGTTCCGGGAGGCTACTCGTACGCGTCCACGCCAGCGGTCCTGGACTCGGCACTGGGCGCGCTCAGCGCTGTCGCGCCAAGGATGCTGGAGCTCGCGGAGCGGGAGAAAGCGATAGAGCTTCTCGCGGCGGAGATCGAGCGGACGCGAAGGCGCGTCAACGCTCTTGAGCATGTGCTCATCCCCCAGCTCAACGAGACGATTCGTGACATCGGGATGAAGCTCGATGAGGCCGAGCGCTCCAATCTCACACGGCTGATGAAGGTCAAAGACATCATCGCAGCGCAAGAGGCACGCGAAGAAGCGAAGTGACGCTGAGCACGATTGTGATGAAGCGCACAGTGCGAAATCGCCCAACGGTCTAAAGTCCCGGGTCGCACGCTCCGATATACCGGGTGTCGGGAACACGAGCCTCCTGACAACACGGGTCAGCACCTAGCAGTGGCGCCCCTCCACGGTTTTGGTGGCTGTGCCCCTCCGGGCCCCGGCGTCGGAAGACAGCCGGGGCTCGAGTGTGCGGGGGGTCTTCTAGCGAGTCTGACCGGTGAAGTTGAACCCGTCGACCAGCATGCCAGGTACGAGAACGGGGTTCGTCTCGGATCCGATGTACTCCCGGTCGCGGGTGAGCGCCACAACGTTGCCCAGCGCCTCGATCACGCTCTGGGTGAATCGCAGGTTCTTCAGAGGGTGAGACAGCTTGCCTTCCTCGATCAGGAATGTCCCGTCTCGTGTCATGCCGGTGAGCGTGACCGGAACGGGGTCCTCGACGTTGACGTAGTGGAAGCGCGTAACGAACACACCGCGCTCTGTCTGTGCGATGAGTTCTTCGAGCGTCGAATCCCCGGGTGCCATCTGAAGGTTCAGGGGCAGGGGACCGTAGCTGTTGGGTGCCGGGAGTGCGTGGCCGGTGTTCGCCGTGCCCAGACGCGCCGCCCAGTACGAGTCGGTCACAAAGCCGCGGGCGACGCCGGTTTCGATCAGCGAGACCTGCGAGCGAGGCTGGCCTTCGAAGTCGAACGTCAGGCCCATCGCGTCGGCGGCGGTGGCATCATCCGTGATGGTGACCAGTGGGCTCACTATCGGCTCGCCTATCTTGTCCGACAGGGGCGAGCGGCCCTCGTGGACCGGTTTGGCGCCGAACGAAAGCCAGCCCAGGAACTCGACGAGGTCGGCTACGGCTTCAGGTGCCAGCACGACCCGGTAGGCACCGGAAGGCAACTCCCTGGGATACCTGGAACGCAGTGCCAGGAACGCGGCGCGCTCACCGACCTTCTCCGCATCGAACTCACCCGCATCTGCACAGACGAACGAAGACCAGCCCGAACCCCCTCCTTCGTGCTCGTCCATAGAAAGGGCGGTGGCACGCAGTCCGGTGATGTCTTGTGCGACGTCTACACCCAGCGAGTTCACAACGGCTATTCCCTGGTCTGTGACCTTGATCCCTCCGGCCGCGACCAGGTCGTGACGCCTTGAGTGCTCGACGATGGTGCGTACGGCCTTCGCGCGGTCCTCGGCGTCGAAAGACCTCGTAGCTTTCGCCGCGCGGTCCGCTATCTCGACAGAGGCCGGGCCCGGAAGGCCGGGGAAGCTGTTGTCTGCAGGAGCGACCGAAGCGGCCCGTACCGCCGCGACGCAGCAATCGGCCAGCGAAACATCGTCGGTCCGGTTCGTGGAGGCGACGCCGATCGAGTTGCCGAGTACCGCACGCACCGATATCTCTGTCCCGCTCTCTGCCACGTTCTGGTGGATGCGGTTTCCGGCGAAACGGGTCAGCGCGGTCGTGCCCGCAGTGGCGATCACCTCGGCCTGCTCTGCGCCGGCTTCGAGCGCGGCGGACAGTGTCGCGGAGGCCAGCCGGCGGGCGGTTTCGCTATGGTGTCTCATCGCCCGACACCTACCTCTACTCCGCGGAACCTCGCCGGAGCGGCGCCATGGGCGACGTGTGCCACCTGCATCGGCTCGCCTTTGCCGCAGTTCGGGATGCCCCAGACCTGCCAGTGTCTGTCCGAACACACGGCGTCGCAGGAGTTCCAGAACTGCGGCGTGATCCCGGTGTAGTTGGGGTTCTTGAGCATCTTGGTGAGCGCGCCGTTCTCTATCAGCCAGCCGGTCTCACACGCGAACTGGAAGTTGAGGCGCCTGTCGTCGATGGACCAGGAGCTGTTCGTGTCGAAGAGGATCCCCCGGTCGGTGTCCGCGATCAGGTCGTCAAGCTCCCAATCCCCGGGCTCGAGGGAGACGGTGGTCATGCGGATCAGCGGGATGCGGTTCCACCCGTCTGCCCGCATGCATCCATTGCTGGTGCGATCGATCTCGGGCGCGGACTCACGCGAGGTGAGGAATCCGGTGAACAGCCCGTTCATGATGAGGTGGTCTCGCTGCGCGGGAACTCCCTCGTCGTCGTAGCCGAAGCTTCCGATCGAGCCAGGCACGGTCGCATCCGCAGTGACCGTGACATGCGACGAACCGTAGCGCAGAGCGCCTATGTCGCCAAGGCCCAGGAACGAGGTTCCCGCGAACGCGGCTTCGTCCCCGAGCACGCGATCGAGCTCGGTGGGATGCCCGATCGATTCGTGTACCTGGAGTGCGAGCTGGCTCGAGCCGATGATGATGTCGTACGTGCCCGTCGGGCACGGTTCGGCGGTAAGGAGTGCAGCGGCCTCGGCTGCGACACGAGGCGCGTTTCCTGTAAGGTCCAGACGTTCGATCGCCTCCCACCCGGCCTGGATCCAGTTCCCCCCATGTGAGTTCGGATACGAGCGCGACAGCACTTCACCATCGGCGATGACCCACGCGGTCAGCCCTGCTCCGGATTCGACATGCTGCTGCTCGATGAACGCACCTTCACTGGAGCCGAAGACCTTGCGCGTGCGTTGGAATCCGAGGTCGGCCTTGGTGAGCTTGACTGCAGGTTCACTGCGAAGTCCCTCCTCCGCCGAGGACAGCAATTCGAGCTTGTCGGCAAGCGGTACGTCGAATGGATCGAT
Source organism: Actinobacteria bacterium UBA7524 (assembly GCA_002478275.1). GTDB lineage: Bacteria > Actinomycetota > Coriobacteriia > Anaerosomatales > UBA912 > UBA7524. The sequence goes on along the minus strand of DLMY01000044.1, from coordinate 33,928 downwards.
CTCACACAGCCCCGCCCACTGGGCTTCGACCGGGTCGAGCGGGGCAAGCGTGACGGGCTTTGAGCCGGGGCACAGGGCGGAGGCCTTGGCGATAGCGACTGCCTGGCGGGCCACGTGTACCGCTTCAGCCTCGGTGACCGTTGCAGATGCAGCGAAGCCCCAAGACCCGTTGGCGATGACGCGGACTCCGAGGCCGAAGGAGGCCGAAGACTCGACACCTTCGATGCGGCCGTTGGCGATGGAGATGCTCTCGGAGCGCGTATCGACGATCCGAGCATCCACGTAGCTTGCCCCGGCGAGCGTTGCGGCGTCGAGCGCCGCGGATATGCAGCCCCTCATTCGGCTCCTAGCGCAGGTTCGACAGTGGATCGGTAGGGTCGACTCTCACTCCCACAGGAGGGCTTGTGCGAGTAACCCAGTTGTAGCGTCGTGCTCCTGCGTAGTCGCGGCGCGTGGCCAGCGGCGAGATCTTGACGAAGTCCCCGGTGCGGGGGGCGTGTATGAAGTACCCGCCACCGACGTAGATACCGACGTGATAGACGGGAGAGCCGAAGAACACCACATCACCCGGCTGTATGGCCGCCGGCGCGACCTTCTCGCCGAGTAGGAACTGGCTGCCCGAGTAGTGCGGCAGGTTCACACCATGCTGCTTGAAGACGTAGAGCACCAAACCGGAGCAGTCGAATCCGGCGGGACTCTCGCCGCCCCAGAGGTAGGGTACGCCATAGTATGCGAAGGCCGTCTCGACCGGAGAGCCGGGCTCGATCGCGATGCCCGAACGGTCCGCGTCGGAGAGGATGGTGCGGAGCAAGGCCGCTTCCTCGTGCTGTCGCCTGGCTGCTTCGCTGTCGAGTAGCTCGAGCAGCTCGGCCTGGGCGTTGGCGAGCATCTCCTGGCGTTCCTGGATCCGTATCATGACCTCGATCTGGCGTGCCTTGAGTTCGAACTCGAGCGCCTCGGCCTTCCGTTCGGATTCCTGCAGGTCGTCGGCGACCTGCTGCACGAACTCCTGTTGAGCCTTAAGGGACTTGGCGATGTCGGCATCCGCGATGCCCATGGTGTTCAGGAACTTCACGCGAGCGATGAAGTCGGATAACGACTTAGAGCTCAGAATCACCTCGATCGCGCTGTAGGCGCCGTTCTTGTAGATGACCGCGGCGCGGTCGTTGAGCAGCTCCATCTGTTGGGCGTAGGCGAGCTTCGCATCGTCGAGGTCCTGCTCGGTCTGGTCGACCTTCTGCCGTGTCATCGCGAGCTTGTCGACGGCTGCGTTGTAGGCCTCCGCGGCAAGCGCGAGTTCGCGATCGAGTTCGTCGAGTTGCGCGAGGAATTCATCGAGGAGTGCCTGCTTGCGCGCGAGTTCCTCGCGGAACCGTTGAGTCTCAGGGTCGACCGGTACCCGGATCGGCAGGCTTTCGTCGGTTGAGGGAGGTGTGCGGATAGGGTCGACCTGGTCTGCCGGTGCAGGAGTCTCCGGTGTGGGCGCAGGAGCCGGCGCGGGAGCGGGAGCGGGTGTGGGTGTGGTCTGCGTGCTCGGCTCCGCGTAGACCGGGCCGACGGCGAGCATCACGAAAACCAGAGCGAGCGCCCCGCCTCTTCGTGCAGTCGCTGTGAGTCGCCTGCCGGTCATGCCCTGCCTCTCGTTGTTTCGCCTTCGGGATTCGAATCTCTCCTCGGTAGAAAGGGAGCGAGACGAACCCAATTATGTATCGTACCATCAATCCGCAGGTCAAAGCGATATCTGACCTACGGTCGCGGGCACGGTCTGAGCGGTCGTGCCTCGCGGCGGCCACCTCACCGAACGGTCGTGTTGCAGTGTGCCGTTGCGGTCGAAACAGCCTCGTACCAGAATGTGAACGAAACCTTGCCTCACCATGCAAACGCGGTGCCGAGTCGACAGGGAGACGGGACGTCTGTTCGGGTACCGTCCTCAGTGTAGTCGCCGCATGTGGAGAAGGAGTGAAGATGCCGAAGGCCGGATGGTGTGCACAGTGTGGCCGCAACGCGTGGCTTGCCGAGGACGGCGGTTGCGTCGACGGCCACGACGCTTCGTTCGTGTCCAACGTCTACGAGACCGAACCTAAGCGCGATCCGCTCAAGGAGGCCGGTAGCGTTCTCAAACAGGCCGCCGAGGACGCCGGTGACGTGCTTGAAGATGCGGGATCGGTGATCAAAGAGGCATGGAAGGAAGCCGAACCGAGCGCGAAGGAGGCGGCAGCGAGTGCGGGTGAAGCTGCGCGCAAGGCCGGTGAGGCGGCCGTGGCTTTCGGGAAGCGCATCGTGGGGAAGCCAGAGGCGGGAGACGCCCCTCCGCCCCCGCCTCAAGACTCGGAGCCTGCGGAGTGAGGTATAGTCAGCGGAGGAAGCTGAAGCCGCGATAACGGTACGCTCACAGGGGGAATCATCATGAACATCCGTCATACTGTGCTGTTTGTGCTGGCAGCAGCCCTTGTCTTGTTCGGTGCTACCGGCTGCAGCAGGGGCGAGGAGACCCCCGCCGAGCGACCGATCGAGACTCCCGCGCCCGAACCAGATCCTGCCATCGAGTCTGCCGAAGAGACCCCTGATGCCGAGCGCCCTGCCGTGCCCGAGGATTACGACGAGTTCCTGGCGCAAGCGGCAGCGCAGGTGAACTACACCTTCTACGTACCTTCTGAGCTTCCGCCAGATTTCGACTTCGCGCCGGAAGAGTCTGCCTTTGGTCCCGATGGCTCGAGTATCGTGTTCGCGTTGGACGACTCTCGTCTCTTGGTGATGCAGGGTTCGTTCGATATCGGTGATGGACCGACGGAGGTCTCAGGCATCAGCGCCACATTCGGTCCGCTGGACGCGAAGCTCTACGGGAGTATCGGCTACCTTGTGGATCCCGAGTCGGAGCTCTACGGCGCTCCCGGTGAGGCGGTTCTCGCAGCCGACGGTGCTACGAGCTACATGGTCTTCGGCACCGGGGTCTCGCGCGTCTACATACTCTCGACGGCCCGGGAGATGCGACTCTTCGAGTAGCGCATCACACAGGTGTGTCATCGGGTCAGGCAGCGCACGCTTTGGCGCGAGGTTCAGCTCAGCTCATCGCCGGCAGGCTCTAGGCGCTGCACCGCCAGGATGGCGAGGTCGTCTCCGAGCGTGCCGCCGCTATAGGAGAGCACCTCGATGACCACGTCTTCCACCAGTTGACTCGTGTTGCTGACATGCGCCGCCGCCAGGAAGTCGGACAGGCGGTCTTCGCCGTAGAGGCCATTGCCACCCCGTGCCTCGGTCAGACCATCGGTGTAGAGGAAGAGCAGCGAACGGGGTTCGATCACGACTTCGAGTTCGGAGTACTCGACGCCTGCGAATGCCCCGAGAAGGGTCCCTGTGGCCGAGAGCCTGCCCGGTTTCGCGTCAGGAGACACCACCATCGCTGTGGTGTGGCCTGCGTTCGCGTAGGTGAGTCGACCGCTTCGGCAGTCCAACACGCCGAAGAACAGCGTGATGAACGACTCTGGGGACGTCGCGCCGTAGATGACATCGTTGGTGAGCGTCAGGACCTGGGCCGGGGTCTTGCCGCGCTCGCTTGCGTGCGCCCGCACGGTGTTCTTTGCGAGAGAGGTGAGCACGGCGGCGTCCAGGCCCTTGCCGGCCACGTCGCCGACCGTGATGCCGATGAGAGAGTCTCCCAGGTCGAAGATGTCGTAGAAGTCCCCACCGACACGCGCTGCGTCGGCCGCCGAGTGATAGGCGTGTGAGAACTCGACTCCGGGAATCTCATCGGGGAGCGCCAGCAGAGCATCCTGAAGCTGATCGGCGATGCGGCGTTCACGCTCGTAGAGGTAAGCGTTTGTGAGCGCTAACGACATCGCAGCGGCCATTCGCTGAGCAGATTGCCGGTCCGCATCGTCGAATTGGCGTGGCTCGTCGTTCACCAAGGCGAGCACGTGGGTCACCTCCCCCTGGGTAGTCAGCGGGAGTAGTCGGAACGCCCTCAGGTTGTTAGGCACCACGAATTCCTTGTTCGTGCGCGGGTCGTTCCAGGTGTCGGAGACGAGTACGGGCTGGCGTTCGGTGGCGGCGATCGCGAACGCCGGATAGAAGGAGTCCTCGCGTGACACGCCGACCAGGTCGTCAGCGATCCCGCGCACATGGGTGATCGTGTAGGAGTGCCCGTCCACACGGATGACGAGAGCCCGGTCAGCCCCGGCGGCTCTCGAGGCTTCCTCAACGAGTTTCGCCACGACGTCGTCGAGCGTCAGTGCCGACAGTAACGCCTCATCGACCTTTGCTAGGGTTCCTGACAGGCGGGCCGATCGCATGGCGTCGTGGAACAGAAGTGAGTTGCTGAGTGCGAGGGAAAGTGATGATGAGATCTTTGTCGCGAAGTCGATCACATCGTCCTCGAACACACCGGGTCCGGAAAGGTACCCATACGCCACCGCAGCAGGCTGGCCGGGAACGGACAGTGGCACGACGGCCATCGACTGGACTCCGAGTTCGCCGAGGACACCATCGGTCAATGCAGCGTCCTGCTCTCTCGTGAGGATGATCGGACGGCCACGTTCGAGCGCTTCCTCGGCTCCGGGGATCTGCCCGCCGGAGAACTGCCGATCTCTGAGGCTATCGGGTAGACCGATAGCCTCAGAGAGTCGCCACTCATGTCCGGGGGACTGCAGGGCGACGCCAACGAACTCGCAGCCGACCACCTCGGCCAGTTCGGGAACGACCTGCTTGAGGATGCCCGAGAAATCGAGATTCGAGTGGATGATCTCGTTGAGTCGGTTGATCGACTCACTGAAGGCCCGTTGGCGAACCGGCCGTGTGACGTCGAGCAGGGAGAACGCGAAGCCCTGCACGTCGCCGTCAGGGTCTTTCACAGGCGTGAGGCGCCAGTCCCAGTACGTCACTCCTCGCCACGGTTGGTCGGCGAACTCGAACGGCTTGGCGCGATACTCCACGGCCTGGCCGGTCTCGCGCGAGCTCTCGAAGATGGCCTGGTTCTCCTCGTTCGGGAACAGGTCGAAGTGGTTCTTGCCTATCAGATCGTTCACTTCATGTCCCGACCCGCTAGCATACGTGGAGTTCACCGCCACGAAGTTGAACTCATAGTCCAGGTACACGAGGGCAGTGTCAGTGTTCTCCATGACCGCTCGCAGGATCTCGTGCTCGGTCGACAGCACTTCGGTCAGGGTGGTCTGTGTGTCAAGCGTCGCCTGCAGGCGGGTTTGGGCCAGCGCTCGCTCCCTGTTGCTGAAGGCGAGCTGAGAGATCATGTGCGAGAGTTTGGTCAGGAAAGCAAGACCTGTCTCGACCGCTTCCCGACTCAGTTGCGGCACGGAGCCTATCGCGGCGAGGTACTCGAGCTCGTCGAATCCGCATCGGTCCGCCTGATCGCGGAAGAACTCCTCGTCGATGTCTTCGTCTTCGAAGAAGAACTGACCGGTGAAGAGGTTGCCGATGCGCCTACCGCCGATGAGGATGGGTGTCGCTGCGTCCCACATGCCGTTCTTGCACTTGTAGAGCTTCATCTCACCGGGCGGTATGCCCGCCGTGAGAAGCGTGTCACTCTCGATGCAGGCCGCGCATGTCTCGGCGTTCACGCGATGGAAGTGTGTACATGCCTCTTGCCATCCCGCGCCGACGACGACGGTTCCGTCGAGTCCGATGAGCGACATCGGGATGCGTGTGAGTCTGTAGAAGTCATCCATCATCGATTGGAGCATGGGCACGTCGATGAGGTCGTCGAGTGTCAGATCCCAGCCAGCACCGCGCATACCGGTAGCTGTCGTCGTGAGCCCCTGATCCAGGGCAGTGTCGTCGTCGGCGCTCAATCGATCACCAGAATCGTAGACGGCTGATACAGCGATTGACTCGCTACTGTGGATGTACGACGCAAGATACGCCGGCGGCGCTGGTTCCCCACAGGAGGGATATTCCCCAGACGCGTGAAGAAGAAGCTCATAGGCTCAACCTTCCGCTCAGTTCGGCGTTGGACCAACAAGGTCTTGACGCGGGCGCGCGACGAGCGCGATGATGCTGACTGAACGTTCAGTCAGCGCAGTCGGCCCTGCCTGGGAGCCCGGATGGACGCGACCGACACCACCGCCGCCAGCACGCGCGAGCGCATACTCGAGAGCGCCGAGGAGGTCTTCGGGCGGCGTGGTTACGACGCCGCGAGCATCGCCGACATCGCGCACGCCAGCGGTGTGTCGACCGGGCTGATCTACTACCACTTCAAGGACAAGGAATCCCTGCTCCGGGCACTGATCGAGCGTGCGAGCGACCTGTTCGGGCCACCCACCCGAGACACGCTTGAGGGCGCCGGGTCCGCTGCGGACCGTCTCCGGGCCTTCATCGACACTCGCGTGCGGATCGCACTCGCACATCAGAACCTGGTGAGGATCCTGATGCGGCCGCTCACCGACCCGGAGGGTGCGCTCGCCACAGAGGTGCTCGCCGGTGTCGCGGAAAGCGTCGAGGCCATCGCGCACGTCATAGAGACGGGCATCGAGGCGGGGGAGTTCGAGCCGGTCAACCCATACGCCGCCGCGGAGTCGCTGTTCGCGCTTCTGCACACACGAGTGGTCGCGGGCGCGCTCGACGCTCCGTACTCCGGGCGTATCGCCAGTGACGCCGACGAACTTGCCGGGTTCATCGCGCGCCTGTTCCTGAACGGGTTGTGCCGATGCTGAAGCGGTTCGCCCGGCTCGTTGTCCGTAACCGTCGCGGCGTGCTCGGTATAGCCGCGCTGTTGCTCGTGTTCGGAGTCTGGGGTCTGCTGAACGCGAGCATCAACTACGACATGCTCTCCTATGTCCCGGATGACCTCGATTCGGTCAAAGGCTTCAATCTGCTTACCGAGGAGTTCCGTCTCGGCAACTCGGCCCAGGTGCTGGTGACCGGGATGCCCGACCGTGAGGTCGCCGACATCGTCGAGCGCATCGAGGCCGTGGAGGGCGTGGACCAGGTCGGTTGGGTGGACGATTTCGGGGAGTTCACCGTGGTCCGCGAGTTCTGGGAGACCGACCTGGCGGACTCCTTCTACTCCGATGACTCGACGTTCTTCCAGGTCAACTTCACGGGCTCGGCGAACGACCCGTCCACGCGAGCGGCCGTCGAACAGATGCGGGATATCCTCGGCGATGCCGAGTATCACATCGCAGGCATCCAGCAGCTCGAGCTCGAAGACGTCATCAACCGCGAGCGGGGCGTGCTGGCGGGTGCGGCTCTTCTGCTCGTCGCGATCGCGCTGCTTCTGACGGTCCCTTCGGTGATCGTGCCGCTGCTGTTCGTGGTCACCATCGGCCTGGCCGTGGTCTACAACCTGGGCCTGTCGTACTACATCGGTCAGGAGGTCTCGTACCTGACCGGCGTGATCGTGCTCGCACTCCAGTTCGCTGTGACCATGGACTACGCGCTGTTCCTGTACCACCGCTACGAACAGGAACGCGCCAAAGCTCCGGACAACGAGTCGGCGATGGCCACCGCGATCACGTCGACGTTCAAGTCCATCTCGGCGGCGGCGTTCACGACCATCGCCGGCTTCCTGGCGCTCATCGTGATGCGACTGGGCTTCGGCGAGGACATGGGCGTGACGCTCGCGCGCGGCGTCTTCATCACCGTGATCGCCGTCCTGACCATCCTCCCGGTGCTGCTTCTCACCTTCGACGCGCCGATCCGGCGCTTCGCCCACAAGGTCCGCCTGCCCGACTTCCACCGTCTCGGCGGGTGGCTCGCCCGCCACGCCAAGCCGATGACCCTCGTGTTCGCGCTGATGTTCGTGCCTTCGCTGTGGCTCTACAACCAGGTGGAACTCAGCTACAACCTGGACAGCGCCCTGCCCGAGGACCTGCCGTCCATGACCGCTTCGGACAGACTCTCCGAGGAGTTCGGACGCGCCCAGAGCTTCTTCATCGTGGCCGAGGACACCGGGCGCATCGCGCAGCTCGACGCGTTGGCCGACTCCGTCGGACAGATCGAGGGCGTCACCGAGGTGACCTCGTACGTCAGCATGGTCTCGCCGCTCATACCTGCCGAGTTCATCCCCGAGAAGGCCCGCGAGAACTTCTTCAAGACCGGCTACACGTACTTGAACGCGGATGTCTCGTTCGGCTTCACCGATCCCAGGACCGATCAGGTCATGGCCGACCTGTGCGATGTCGCGCAAGAGTACCCGGGCACCGCGTACGTCACTGGGCAAAGCGTTCTGTTCAACGACTTGGAGGAGACGTCCAAAGGCGACGTGGGGCGGGTCAACACGCTGTCGGTCGTCGCCATCGCGATCATCGTGGCGCTCGTGTTCCGCTCGCTCGCCGTGCCGGCCATCCTTCTGGCGGCCATCGAGCTTGCCATCTACTTCAACCAGGGCCTTGCCGTCTTCAGCTCCGGTGAGGTCATCTTCATCGCGACGCTCGCTATCGGCGCCATCCAGCTCGGTGCCACGGTCGACTACGCGATCCTGCTTACCGGCCGCTATGAGGAGGAACTCACTCGATCCGGTGACCGCGAGAGTGCGATGCGCGAGGCGCTCGGCGGCGCCGGGCCGTCCATCCTGGTCAGCGCGAGCACGATGTTCGCCGCGACGATCGGGCTGGTGTTCCTTTCGAGCGTCTCCACCATCAGCGACCTGACGCTGCTCATCGCCCGGGGAGCGGTCGTGAGCTTCTTCGTCGTGATCATGTTGATGCCATCCGTGCTCGTGATGGCACAGCCAGTACTAGAGCGGCTCAGCATAGGCTGGCCGCGTCTTTCGAAGGAGAGGGACTGAGATGCCTGAAGCGACCTCCCGCCTACGCCCGATCGCGGCCTGGGTCGTGCTGGCCGCGATGGTGATCGCCGTCATCGCGCTGATCGCCGGCGGAAACCCGCTGTCCGTCACCGCGACCGAGGGGTCTGTGCCCACGGCAAGCACGACATCGGGCACGTCGGCCTTCAGTGTCCATGACGAGGAGACCGTCTACGTCACGGGTGATCCGAACGGCAAGCCGCGAGACGTGGTGGTCATCGACTGGCTGAAGCTGACCGGCTCGGGCTCTGGAGAGATCCTCGATCCAGGACCCGTGACAGCCGCCGAGTCCCTCACCGATGACCTGGAACCGCAGCTCACCGGCGACGGCGTACGCTGGGAGCTTTCCGTCGATGGTGCGCGCGACTTCTTCTACCGGGCCGAGACCGACAAGCAACTGCCGGTGGAGGTCGACATCGTGTACACACTCGATGGAGTGAAGTCCTCGCCCGAAGAGCTTGCCGGAGCGAGCGGCCGCTTGCGCATCGACGTGACCGTGCGCAACCTCATCGAACTTGAGAGGACGCTCGATTACGAGGGCATCGACGGTATCCTGCGCTCGCGTGAGGCCACCTACTCCGCCCCCTTGCTGGCTCCGGTCAAGATCGACGTGGACGGGCGCATCTTCACCAACATCGAGGCCGACCCGGAGATCCGCAACATCACGGGCTCTGTCGTGAGCCACACGTTCATGACGTTCCCGCAGCCAGAGCAGACGGTGACGATCGAGATGGACGGCTCCGGCATCGAACTCGAACCCATCGTGGTCAGCGTCTTTCCCAAACTCGCCGGTTCGCCGGACTTCAGCGTGACCGACGGTCTAGCCGAGCTCTACGACGGCCTACAGGGACTCGAGCAGCTCTCTCGCGGGCACGAGCAGGTGCTCGCCGCGCTCGCCGGCGGGCTGGGGGGCGCGGACCTCTCGGAGCTCGCGGGAGCGGGCGAGGGCTTCGGGCAGCTGCAGGCGGGGCTCGTACAGCTCGAGACCGGTGCGACCGATCTCGGCAGACTCACCGAAGGCCAGATCGCGTATCTTGACGGCATCATCGCCGGCCTCCGCTCGCAGAACTACTCCGCCATCGCGTCGCTACCCGGAGCACTCGACACTCTCGCTGGTGGCATCGGGGCGACCAAGGATGGCGTCGACGGTCTGGTCGCCCTGCTCGACGGCCAGGTCCAGATGCTCGACGCCGTCTCCGCTTCGAACGCCGGGCTGCTCGCCACCGCGAGCACGCTTGTAAGCGCGTCGCCCGATGCGACCACTACGGCCCTCGCCGCAGGCCTGGCCCAGCAGCAGATGATGCTGGCCGCGCTGCGCGACGGTGACCCCGTGTTCATGTTGCCGCTGGGCATAGCGGACACGCGCGATTCCCTGGAGCAGATCTCGGATGGGCTCGGTCAGACGCTCGGCGGGCTCCAGGCCATCGCCGCAGGCTCCGCCCCGCTCGCCGGGCTACCCGCAGGCTTCGAGTCGATCGCTTCGGCACTCACGGTCCTGCGCGACGGAGGCACGGTGCAGGGCCACGTGCTACCCGGCCTGGTGACCTCTCGCGACGGGCTGTACGGCATCGGTGACGGGCTCGAGGCTGCGGGTGAGGGTGTGGGTGAGGCGGCCGAAGGGCTCGGCGGCCTGGCGGAACTGTCGGATCTCCTCGGCGATCTGCATGCGACGCTCCTCGCGCTCAAGCAGGGCGGCACGCTGGGCGGCGCCTATCTGCCCGGGGTCGATACCACCGCAGAAGCGCTCGGTACCGCCGCATCGGGCCTGGGAGACGGGTTGAGCGACGCGGAGTTCGGCAAGAAGGTCATCGCCGCGATGGAGGATGACGTTACGGCGTACGACACGTTCCTGGGCAAGCCCGAAGGCGCGACAGGGGACGTGCGGTTCGTGTTCCGCTTCGACGGTATCGAGGCCGCGGCGAAGTGACCCGGCTCTGCCGCGGAGTGATCTTGCGGCAGCGCGAGTGCCGGTTCGAAACGGCGGCGGTTTCGCTTGCGACGGCCAAAGCGGGTGTGTTATCGTGTGCGTTCGCCGCAAGGCGCAGATCGAACGGTGCGGGGTGGAGCAGTCTGGTAGCTCGTCGGGCTCATAACCCGAAGGTCGCAGGTTCAAATCCTGCCCCCGCGACCAAGGAATTCTCAGGTCGGAGGCTTACGGGCTCTCCGGCCTGTTTGCTTTCCTCGGCGTGTGTGTTTATCGGCGCGATCTGAGGTAGTCGCCTGGCAGCAGAGTCGTCACTCCCTGGATGGCGCGACCCATGCATGTGCTGAAATGCGACAAGTCCCCGGTCAGCAGGTAGTCTGCGTGGGCGACGATCGCCGCGAGCAGGACGGGGAGGTCCTTGTCCGGTAGGCCGGGGTCCTCGTCGAGCGGGAAGTCCGCAGGTTCGCTCGGCAGGACGGCCAGGTCCGCGATGAAGGACTCCAGTCTGTCTGCGGCCTCCGGGGAGTGGACGTTCCGTCGCGCCTCGGCGAGTACGTAGGGTGAGGCGATGAGGCGGACTCCCTTCAGCCTCCAGAGTCCTGCGATCCCGGAATCGGGCTTCAGGGCCGCCGAGACCAAGATGTTCGCATCGAGGAAGACCCGCTCCATCCGGCCCTACTTCGAAGCCGGCCGAGGCTGATGCGGGATAGTGTCGGGATCGATCCCCATCGAACGCACCTCTTCGAGCGCCGCATCGTACTCTGCCGCATCGACCGCGCTGTTGAGGATGAACTCGGCGGAGCGCTCGGGCGTGTAGACCTCGACTTCCAGGGCGCGGACTGGCTTGAGAAGTAGGCCCTCGGGGCAGACCTCCATCGCCAGCATCTCGCCCTCGTCCAGGCCATACCGGCGCCGCAGGTCTGCAGGTACGACGATCGTGCCGCGCTTGCCCATGCGGATGTACTCGGTCATCGGATCACCTCGCTTCGGCGTCAGTATATCAGAATATCAGATATGCTGAGAGATGGGTCGACGAGGGGAATGCGCTGCGGGAGGATCTGCGGTCACGCCTCGCGCGCTCCGCGCCCATTCGCGGGCGAGTTGCGGACAGCGGACACAAAGGTGCGAGGCCGCTGTGTCTCTCGAGCGAACCTTCACCTTGCGGCTTCTGGCCCATCCGAGTTCTTCAACGACCTCGCAAGAGTTATTATGCTCCGACCCGAGCAGGAATCAACACCAATTGGCGAAGTCATCGCGACTTTGTGACGGGCGGTCGCTTGCGGCATTCGACCGGTCTGAGCTGCGGTGATTATCCACAGTATCCCCAGAATCCACAGGGGCGATCAGGGCTTGCCGAACCAGCCGTCGATCCCATCGAGCCTCTGTTCCGCCGTGTCGATGGTCAGAACTGTCGCAAGGTCGACCGTAGCGACGTACTCCCACCACTGGCTGCCCGTGTGTACCGTGAAGAAGCGCACCTTGTAGTTGCCGAACGGCAGATCGCCCGTCTCGTACGTGCCTGCGGGGCCGGTCTGCACCGCATGGAACGTGGTTCCCCAGCCCGGAGTGGTCGCCGGCCAACTGCCGTCGGAGTTCTGCTTGTAGATCAGCACGTAGGCCGAAGCGAGCGGTGTCTCGGATGCTCCCGAAACCACCCGACCGGAGATGCGCCCGCTCTCCGCAAGGCGCGTGAGCGAGATGTCCACGCCGGTGATCTCGTCACCTCTGTTCACGACGACCGTCGGCGAACCCAGGCCCACACCGTCGAAGTACCGGGGTGCGTACCCGGACGCTGTTCCTCGGACCCGGTACGATCCGGCCGGGATCGGTCCGGTCGAGTAGGTGCCATCCGTGGCCGTCACGGTGAAGGTCGGCGTATCGGACCACGAGCCGTCCGTGTCTTGGAGGTAGAACTCCGCGATCGCGCCGACGATGGGATCTCCGGTCTCGGCGTCAGCAAGCGTTCCGGCGACGCCACCGTAGGACTGAAGTGTGACCTCGAGAGAGGTGCTCTCCTGGCGCTGCACCTGTGTGTATAGCACCGCGGTATCGGCATCGGGAGCATCGATTGTGAGCTCGTACGAACCCGCTTTCACGGCGAGTTCGACCTCGCCTTCGGCGTTCGAGAGTACTTCGGCCACGGGTTTGTATTGACGCCCCTTCAGTTCACTCACCTTGACCGATGCGCCTTCGACGGGCAGTCCGTCGGTGCCTTGGACCTCGAGAGCGATGACCCCGGTGGATGCTCGCGGAGCGGCGATGGCCGGAGTGACCGACAGGGTGAAGAGCGCGACGGCAAGAGCGATCTGTCCAGCTCTCTTGCGCGCAGACATGGCTCCTCCCTTCAGTAGCCATGTAGGTAGCAGGATGTATATACCCGCGCTGTCACAGGGCGAGGTTTCCCTTCAGTCTCTAATTGCGGATATTGCGTTGAGTTCGGTTATTGCGTATGATGTGATTATGAGCCGAAGGAGTCTAGGTGATGAGCGCCCGGCATCGCGTCAAAGACGATAGACGAGAGAAGCCCGGTATCGAGGGCTTACGAATCACGCTGGCAGACGATGAAGGGCGTCCGATTGATGCCCCTGCAGATGTATACCGCCTCACCCGCGAAGTCCTGTCGATCGTGGCCGAGGGGGGCGAGGCTGCGGTAATAGAGCTCGACCACGACCTCAGTACTCAGGCGGCAGCTGACTTACTGGGGGTTTCGCGCCCGCATCTGATCAAGCTGCTTGAGATGGGTCAGATGCCTTTCTACAGGGTTGGCAGCCACCGGAGAGTCAGCGTTGAGGACGTCCTCGCCTACAAGCGAAGGCGCGCCCTCGCTCAGTTATCTGCGGAGTCCCAGGATCTCGGATTGTACTGATGGCTCGGGTTGTTGTGCCCGATGCGTGCGTGCTCTACTCGGCCGCCCTGCGAGATCTTCTGCTGCGCTGTGGGGAGGCGGGGCTGCTGTCGCTTCGGTGGTCCGATCGGATACTCGATGAGATGGTGCATGCTCTGGCACGCACGAGACCTGATATCCCGCCTGACAGGCTGATCCGACTCAAGGCGCTGATGGTCGAGGCGTTTCCGAATGCGATGGTCGAGCCCTCCTGTGTCACGGCCGCGAACCTTCCGGACCGGGACGACGAGCACGTGCTCGCCGTGGCGGTGGCCACGTCAGCCGATGTGCTGGTGACGTTGAATCTGAGCGACTTCCCGCAAGACCTCTGCCGGCGGGTGACATCTGCAAGTGTCCTCTCGCCCGACCGCTTTCTGCTCGAACTACTGCGGGAGGACCTAGAGGGCGTCCAGTCGGCAGTGAATGCGGCGGTCCGGGCACTTCGGAACCCGCCGATGTCTGTCGAGGAGTATTTGAGCAAACTTGGCCGTCAACTGCCTGGGTTCTTGAGCGAGCTCTCGCGAGAAAGGTGAGTGAGGACTCGACTTCACGCGCTACGTGACCCCCACACAAAGGTGCGAGGCCGCTGCATCTCCCGAGCGAACCTTCACCTTGCGGCTGCTGGCCCATCCGAGTTCTTCAACGACCTCGCAATAGGGATTATGCTCCATCGCACACAAGAATCAACACCAATTCGCGAACTTCTTGTGACTTTGTGACGAGCGGTCGGTTGTGGCATTCGACCGGTCTGAGCTGCGGTGATTATCCACAGTATCCCCAGAATCCACAGCTCGCGGTGCGCGATGAAGCGACTGCTTGCGGGTACCATCGCGGTATGGAATCTCGTTACGTGATAGAGGGCGTCAACGCGCACACGCCGATGGCCGAGGCGGCTCCACGGCTGTTGCTTGCCAAAGCGAAGCCACTGTTCGAGCTTGAGGCTCGTGCCCGCGCCGGTGCGGATGCCGACGCCGTGCATGACATGCGCGTCGCCTCCCGGAGGCTGCGCGAGGCCATGCGGTTGGTCGAGCCGCTCTATCCGCGAAAGCCTTTTCGCGCCTGGTACCGCAGTGTCCGCGCCATCACCCGTGCGCTCGGTCCGGTCCGCGACGCGGATGTCTTCATCGAAGCGTTCATGCGGATGGAGCCCGAACTGGATGAGGCAGGCCGTCGGGCGGTGACGTTCTTCGTGGGCTACCGCATGGGGCAGCGCGAGTACGAGCTGCGCGCGCTCAACGAACGTCTTGCCGCACTCGACCTGAAGGCCAGCCGGCGCGAACTCAAGTCGCTCGTGA
>DLMY01000044.1:18318-18906 GCA_002478275.1 Actinobacteria bacterium UBA7524 | reverse complement strand
TTCGCGCAGGCTGAGGTCGTCAAGCGGGTCGCGGTCGTGACCCAAGCGCAGCCCGCCGCACTCGGAAAAGCCGCTCACGACCGTCAGCACGAACTGCGCATCGACTACAAGCGCCTGCGCTACGCGCTCGAGACCTTCGCTCCCTGCTACGAGGAGCGCTTCGACGAGCTGCACGCTCTCCTCACGAGCTTCCAGGACAGCCTCGGGGAGTTGCATGATCTGCACGTGTTCCTCGGCATGGTGCATGATGCGCAGCGCGCGGAGGCCGCGCGTCTCGCCGGCGTGAGCGCTGAGGGCCTCGTTGAGGTCGAAGCACTCCTTGACTCGCGGGCCGCTGAGCGTTTCGCGGCGTTCGAGCGTCTGGCGCAGGAGCACCCACCGCACGTCTTGCGCGCTGCGCTGGAGCTTCCGGCTGCAGGGTAGTCTGCGCCACTGTGAGCTGCGGCGTCAGGTTCGGGAAGATACAGGATGACAGGGGTGTCGGGGTTGACCTCGGCTGCACGTTGTCTGGCGACGGGAAGAGGTTGGCGCGATGGCCGATGAGGGATTGCAGGAGCAGGCAGTGGGGTCCGCCGAGGCGGGGCAGGG
>DLMY01000044.1:0-18167 GCA_002478275.1 Actinobacteria bacterium UBA7524 | reverse complement strand
GGGCGCCGCTGCCGAGCCGATTCCCCTGAGCGACCCCTCGCTTTACCTGAACCGCGAGTTGGAGTTGCTGAAGTTCCAGGAACGCGTGCTGGACCAGGCGGCGGATGCGGACAATCCGCTCTTGGAGCGTGCGAAGTTCCTCGCCATCGTCGGTTCGAACATGGCGGAGTTCTACATGGTCCGCGTGGCCGGGCTGCGTCAGATGGTCGAGGCGCACGTCACGGATGTCTCCAAAGACGGGCGTACCGCCCAGGAGCAGCTCGACGAGGTGCGTCGTGTGGCACCGGAGATCCTTCGTCGCAGCCGTGTCGTCTACACGCAGTTGGCTGCCGAACTGGCCGCGGAAGGCATCCATCTGCTCGATTACGACTCGTTGGATACCGCGCAGCGCATGGCCGCCGACGACTACTTCGAGCAGTCTGCCTTCCCCGTGCTCACCCCGCTCGCGTTCGATCCGGGCAGGCCCTTTCCTCACATCTCGAACCTGAGTCTGAATCTCGCTGTGCTCGTCCAGAGCGCCGACGGTGACGAGCACTTCGCCCGCATCAAGATACCCAAGGTCCTCCCGCGCCTGGTGGATGTCGGTGCGCCGGGTGGCGGCTTCAAGCCCTTCCAGGCACTGCGTCGCGGACGCGAGCGGTACTTCGTGTGGCTCGACCAGATCGTCGCGGCACATCTTCCCTCGCTGTTCCCCGGTATGCAGGTCGTCGAGTCGCATCCCTTCCGCGTCACCCGCGACGCCGATTTCGAGATACAGGAGCTCGAGGCCGACGACCTGCTGCTGACCATAGAGGAGGGCGTGCGCAGGCGGCGTTTCGGCGACGTGGTTCGCGTGACCGTCACCCCGGACACTCCCGAATCCGTGCTCGCCATCCTGCGCGATAATCTTGAGGTCGAACACGCCGATCTGGTCGTGCTCACCCCGCCTCTGGGCGGCAGCGACCTGATGATGCTCGGCGACCTCGACCGTCCGGACCTCAAGTACCCCCCGTTCGTGCCCGCCATGCCCGAGGTGCTTCAGTCGGTCGCCGGTGTGGATCTGTTCAACGTCATCAAGGACCGCGACATCCTGCTGCATCGCCCCTTCGAGTCCTTCGACCCGGTCGTGCGCATGGTCCGGCTCGCCGCCAAGGACCCCGACGTGCTGGCCATCAAGATGACGCTGTATCGGGTGGGCAGGAACTCGGCGATCGTCGAGGCGCTCTTGGAGGCCGCTCGCGAGGGCAAGGAAGTCACGGTACTCGTCGAGCTCAAAGCCCGTTTTGACGAGGAGAGCAATATCGACTGGGCGCGTGCCCTGGAGCAGGAGGGCGTGCATGTGGTGTACGGGCTCCTCGGCCTGAAAACGCATTCGAAGGTCGCGCTGGTCGTGCGGCGCGAAGACAAGCGCATCAGGCGCTACGTGCACGTGGGGACGGGCAACTACAACACCTCGACCGCGACGCAATACACCGATCTGGACCTGCTCACCGCCAACGAGCAGATGGCCGAGGACGCCTCTCAGCTGTTCAACCTCCTGACCGGCTACGCGGCCGACGTGGAGTACGGGCACTTCCTGGTCTCGCCGGGAGGAATCCGCGAGGGCATCGAGCGTCTGATCCGCCAGGAGATCGAGCACGCGGCGGCGGGAAGGCCGGCGCGGATGATCTTCAAGACGAACTCACTGACGGACGGCCCGATCATCGAGCTGCTCTACGAGGCCTCACAGGCGGGTGTGCGGGTCGACCTGCTGGTGCGCGGGGTGTGCTGTCTGCGCCCGGGTGTCCAGGGCGTGAGCGAGAACATCACCGTGCGCAGTGTGGTCGGGCGCTTCCTGGAGCACTCGCGCATCTACCATTTCGAGAACGCAGGTGAGCCGGTTTGCCTGGTCGGCAGCGCCGACCTGATGACCCGCAACCTCGACCGGCGCGTCGAGGTGCTCGCCCCGGTGCTCGATGCCGGTATCAGGGAACGCCTGCGCAACGAGGTGCTTGAGACGTACCTGGCCGATAACGTCAAGGCGCGCGAGATGATGCCGGACGGCACGTACCGCAGGGTCGAGGCGCGCGATGGCGACAAACGGCTCGATGCGCAGGAGTGGTTCCTGGAGCACGCGCGCAAGCGGGGGTGACGCGGGGCGGGCGCTACCCCAACAGCCGCGGCGGCATCAGCCAGCGCAGCATCCCGGTGGCGTGCGAGGCGCCGTACGCCAGGTCGATGCGCGCGAATCCGGCCTTCTTGAGGACGAGCTCTCCTCCGCCGATCACGTCACTCATGACCTCGGTCATCGACGGCTCGTGGCCGATCAGCATGAGCGATGGCGCGTCGGGGTGCGCGGCAAGCATCCGATCGAGGGCGGCGATGTCGAACGCCGAGGGTTCGAGTCCACGCTCGGCGACAAGCAGTCCCGGTGAGCCGAGGGCTTCCTCCAGGATCTCGCCGGTGTGCCATGCGCGGGCGTACGGGCTCGCCAGTATCGCGCCGATGTCGAGGTGCATCTTCGCGATCGCCTTCGACACACGCCGCGCCGTCGCGATGCCGTCGTCGCTCAGCGGCCGGTCGCTGTCGGGCCCGTCCCATTCGGAGCGCGAAAGAGCGGGGGCGTGGCGGTAGAAGTACAGCCTCGTCGTCGCGTTGGTCATGCATGGTCCTTCCGTTGTCGTTGCGTTCCGCGGTGCGTCAGCGGCACCGCGCGGCGCCGGTCGCGTGTCAGCGGCGCTTGAAGCTGTCGCATGCCTTGTCGTCAGGCGCGCGCTTCTTGTCGCGCTTGGCGCACATCTTCTTGCCCGGCCGGTAGTTCTTGCACATCGCGCACACGGGCGCGGAGTCCTTCTTGCCGGACTTCTTCGCGCCGCCCTTGTCTTTCGCCATGAGGTCCCTCGTTTGTCGGCGCCGCCCGGCCACGCGCCACCCCGGTCGCGCGCGCTCGGTGACTATCTACCCGTTTCCCCGCCCCGGCCCCTTGCTTTCGCTGCTACGATGACCGATAGAGGGAACGAACACACCAGTGTCCCGATTCGCCGAGGAGGGCCTCGATGTCGAAAAACCCCAAGGCCGAAGGCGCGCCCGCGCAGTTCGTCGCTGCAGATGTCGAGGAACGCAAGCGCGGCAAACTCGACAAGTCCTTCTACTTCGAGGAACTTTCCAGACTCCAGATCGAGCTCGTGAAGCTGCAGGAGTGGGTCAAGCTCAAGGGCCTCAAGGTGGTCGTGGTGTTCGAGGGACGCGACGCCGCCGGCAAGGGCGGGGCGATCAAGCGGATCACCGAGGCTCTCAATCCTCGCGTCTGCCGCGTCGTCGCTCTGCCGGCGCCGACCGAGCGCGAGGACTCGCAGTGGTACTTCCAGCGCTACATCTCCCACCTGCCCGCGGCCGGTGAGATCGTGGTGTTCGACCGCTCGTGGTACAACCGCGCCGGCGTCGAGCGGGTCATGGGGTTTTGCACAGAGGAGCAGGTGGCCGAGTTCTTCCGCGACTGCCCCGAGTTCGAGCGCATGCTGGTTCGCAGCGGCATCGTGGTGATCAAGTACTGGTTCTCAGTCTCCGACGAGGAACAGGACCGCCGCTTTCGCGACCGCATCAACAACCCGGCGAAGTTCTGGAAGCTCTCCGAGATGGACATCGAGGGTCGTGACAGGTGGGAGGAGTACTCCCGCGCCAAAGACGAGATGTTCAAGTACACCGACACCAAGGAGTGCCCGTGGTGGGTGGTCGACGGCGAGGAGAAGAAGCGCGCCCGTCTCAACTGCATCCACCACCTGCTCACGCAGATACCCTACCAGGACGTCGTGCCCGAACCCATCGAGCTGCCGCCCCGTGCTCCGGCGAGCAACGCCTACATCCGCCCGCCGATCGACACGCAGACGTTCGTGCCGAAGGTCTACTGAGTGCTCTGACCAGCCCCAAGTTGCATCGCAACGCTACTGGTCGTACTATCGGTACGACTCGCTGGTACGACCGAATGCGGGTGAGCAGTCATGGGGGTCGACAAGTTCAGCATCTCACTGCCACAGGACCTTGCGAACGACATCGAACAGATCGCGGACGCCGATGGTCTGTCGCGCAGCGCCGTGATACGGGAGGCTGCAGCCACCTACGTCGCTTCGCGTAAGGCGGCGGCACGCGATCGCGTACGGCGGGAGCGGATCGACTCGGCGCTTGCCGGCTTCGAGGAAGTGGCTTCGAGCTGGGGCGAGGACGGTCTGACCTCTCTCGAGCACTTGCGCCGCCTTCGGGCTGAGGACAGCGTTGACGATGTGACCGGCCCCGCTGGTGAGTGGGTCGACCGGGACATGGGCGCTTCCGATGAATGAGCGTGGATTCGCGGTCTTGGATTCCTCGGTCGGTGTGAAATGGATCAAGCCCGAGCCGGGACGGGAAGAGGCGCTCGCCCTGCTCGAAGAGCACCGCGAGGGCCGCATCAGGCTGGTCGTTGCCACACATTTCGTGCACGAGGTGGTCGGCGTCGCCGTGAGGCACGGAGGGCCCAGGCTGGGTGAACTCACGTGGGCGGGCCTGCGGAACGCCGACCTCACAGTGATCGGGCTCGACGATACACTCGCCGCCGACTCGTTCGGCCAGTGCCGCTTACTGGGCTGTTCGTTCTACGACGCGTTGGCGCCGGCGCTCGCCGACCGCCTGGGAGCGACGCTGTATTCGACGGACGCGCGGGCGCACGCGCGATTCGACGGAGCGGTCATTCTCGGCGCAGGTCCCTGACGCGGTTGAGGTTGGGCGGGTGCTACGGGTTCGGTGAGATCGGCTCGTCGGTGGTGACGCTCGCGTGAGCGAGCTCGACCGGTCCCGGTGGCATCGCGCGGTCGAGGCGCGTTGCGGCCATCAGCGCGGCCAGCGCGATGACGACCATGCCTAGGCCGCCGGCGATGAGCGTCGGCTGAACCCCGAACGTCGCCGCGAGCAGTGGTGCGAACGCGAGCGGCAACAGCTCGCCGCCGCGATGGTGCACCTCCGAAGCGCCGATCACGCGGCCGAGGTACTCGTGCGGCGTGTCCCGGTGGATGAGGGTGCGTTGGAGCGGCGAGAACACACCGGCCGCCGTTCCGAGTGCGAGTGCGCCCATCGCGATGACGGCGATGCGCGGGGTGAGCACGTACAGGACTGCGCCCAGGCCGATCGCGCCGATACTGAGCGTCAGAGCCTTGGCCGAGACGGTCGAGCCTGGTAGCCGGTCGAACGCGAACGCCCCGAGGACGAAGCCGAGTCCTACGAGCGAGTTCATCCACCCGATCATCTCCACGCCCACGCCGACCACGTCGCGGAAAAAGAGCGGTTCGAGCGCGCCGAACACGCCGAAGCCCAGCCATACGGTGGTTCCGGCGAGCACGTAGAAGCGCACGCTCGGGATCGAGTAGGTCACACGCAGACCCCGGGTGGCCTCGGCGAACGCACCGCCGCTCTTCGGGGAGGGCACGTGAGGGGGTAGCACGATGCTCCAGGCGATGATCGCAGCTACGACCGAGGCGCCGGCGTCGACGTAGAACACGAGGTCCACTGTCGCGTAGCGCGCGATTATCGCGCCGAGTGCGGGACCCAGCACGAACGCTGCCGAACCCGCGCCTTCGATGAGCGCGTTGGCTCTCTTGAGCTCCTCGGCATGTGAGGTCAGGAAGGGGGCGAACGACGCGCCGGCGGTCAGCACGGGGGCTCCGACGAGGCCCCAGATGCCCGCGAGCACCACGAGGCGCGGGATGGAATCGGCGAGCACGACGGCCAGGGCCGCGGGTACGAACAGCACGTGCGAGTAGATGAGGACGTTCTTGGGCCCGTAGCGGTCGACGAGCACGCCTCCTGCGGCGCTACCGATGATGAGCGCCATGCTGAGCGCGAACATGACCACGGCGAGCTGCGTGGCGGTCGCCTGGAGCTCGAACGCGGCCTTGCCCCACACGCCTATGAAGAACGCGGCCTCGCTGCCGGCGCGTGACAGGAACCGGGCGGCAACGACGCGCATGAGGTTTCTTCGGTACAACATCGGTGCTCTTCTCGTGACTGCCGGCCGATATGCATGAGATGCCGGTCAACCTGCATACGATAGCACGCGCGGTGTCGCGGGGAGGGTCAGTGTCGCTCGTCGAGTTCGATCCGCATGAAGCGCACTGCGCGATACCCTCCGCCTGCGGTCAGCCAGCCAGTGCGCAGGTTGGCGACGGACCGGAACCCCACGCGCTCGTAGAGCTGTAGCGCGCGGTCGTTGACGTCGACCACCTCCAGGCCCACCGAGCGCATGCCCGCTTGCCGCGCATCCTCGATCACCGCGTTTAGAAGCGCCGTACCGATGCCCTTGCCGCGCGCCTGCGCGCCCACCGCGAGGGCTTCGATGCGCCACTGATGTCTCCTCGGCCGGGACACGACCCGCTCCAGTGTCGCGAGCAGCCACCTGCGAAGTGCGCCGATCGCGCCGAACTCCTCGGCGAGCAGGCGGTACGTCATTAGCGAGAAGTGGCGTCCGCGCCATGCGACCCCCGCTACGCCGAGGAGAGATCCGCTCTCGTCGACCGCCATCCAGCCGAGGGTCGGGTCGAGGCTTCGTGCGATGAGCCGCAGCGCCTGTTCGGGGGTGTCGGGCCTGAGTTCGTGGGCGATCTTCTGCTCGAACGCCTCGTAGAGCAGCTCTGCGGTCGCGTCGACAAGCTCGGGCGGGATGCCACGCACGATGCGGAAGGTGGGCGTCATGGCTACGCCAGCAGCTTGATCGCAGGGCGGACGGTGTCGCTCATTCGTCTTCCTCCGCGCTCGGTGTGACCCAGGGTTCTGGCGCGTCCCGAAAACGGCGGATGACGGGCGTTTCGTCGGTGCCCTCAGGCATGTGCTCGGCAGCCTCACGCATCTTGCTGATCGCCGTTTCGATGCGTTCGGAGCGTTCTACGCGGGCCTGGTCGGCATCGAGTGGCCCGACGATGTAAGTTTCAGAGCCGCCTGTGCCCGAGGGTTCGAGCCCGAACGCGGCGGGCAGGCTTTCGGCCCACGCCCGGATGGTCTCCCAATCGCGGGCATCTGCCGTGGGTATCTGTCGCATCGCAGGATTGTTGTCGGGGAACTTGAGTCTGTCGGGGAAGAACGCCCCGCCGAACACCGTAGCCGCGACGGGCGCCAACCACTCGTGCTTCGCGAGCGCCTTGTCGAGATGCGTGCGAACGTCAGAGAGTTCCTCGGCGAATTTGGCGGGATCCTCGCTCCATGGCCCCATGCCGAAGACGGCCACCGGCAGCGTTTCGAGCGCGCCGCGGTGGCTGCGGATGAACTTGTGCGCGGCTTTGAGCCAGCGGAAGTAGTAGAACGCACCCCCGACCACCACCGCCGAGTAATCGCTCGGGTCGACTGGGTCGCCCGCCGCACGTACGTCGACTTCGAGGCCGTGAGTTCGCAGGGTCTCTGCAATCGCCTCGGCGACCTCCTTGGTCGAGCCGTACTTCGTTGCGTAGACCACGAGTATCGATTCCATCGTGCATCACCCCTTGGCGTTCGTACCCAGAATCGGTTGTGTATTGCGGGTGGGGTGACTCTGGCTCGATTGTCGCGACAGTGTCGCGACAATCGGGTGGTCAGGAGAGGCGTACGCGAAGGCCCTCTTCGACATCTCGCGATATGGCGTCGTCCTCGCCGCTCACGCCCATGACCCTGCCCTCGGTTCGCATCTGGCATCTGCCCGACGGACCGAGTGTAGTCGCGCGTCTTACCCAGGACCGAACCCGCTCTTAACGCCCCCTACTCGCGCCAGTACTCGGGTCGACGCATCGCCTCGGCGCACGCGACCTGCCCACGCACCCTGCCGAGCACGTCCGGCGCGAGCGCGCGGACCATCCACGCCTCCTCGGGATCGACAGGGTACGGCGGCCGAAGACCGTGGGGGCACGCAGGCTCGAAGCCGTGGCGCGGGTAGTACTCCAGGTGCCCCAGCACGAAGACGAGCGCGACGCCGGATGCGGCAAGCAGCTCGACCCCGCGCTCGATCAGGCGGCCGCCGACTCCCTGGCGCTGGGCCGAGGGGATCACCGCAAGCGGCGCGAGTATCGAGGCCGCGATGTCGCCAGGGGCGCCTTCGATGCTCGCCGAGGTGAACAGGATGTGGCCCACCGCTTCCCCATCCTCGCGCGCCAGCAGCGACAGCCGTGGCTGCGCCGTAGGATCGCCGAGGAGATCGCGGACCAGCTCCGCCTCCTCGTCCTGTCCGAAGGCCAGTCGCTCGACGGCGAGCACGTCATCGAGGTCGGAGGCGGTGGCTTCTGTGATGTGCAGCATGTGGGAGCTCCTGTTCGGGGGTTGTAGGTATTGTCCCAGATCTTGATCTATGGAGTCCCCCGTGCGATCTTCAAATGGAACCCCGCTGCGTTGCGTGGATGGCGCATCGGTCCCGGAAGCATAGCTGTCGATTGTGAGCGCATGGCTTCGGACCACTCCTATTCGATTACCCTGAGCAACAACCGCACTGAGAAAGCGGCCATTGATTATGTCATGGCCCAGGATCCGCGGCTCTGGGTACCAACGCCAGCATCCCGTCGTTTGGTGCTCGATGAACTGGGACTGTCACGCTCCTTCTCTCGCGCATTTGATCTGGTGCGCGTACAGAAGCCATTCGACGTGGGCTCTGGGCTGAGCGTCGAGGAGATCGACTCCGTCAGTCTCATTGAACTGAAGACCACGAGAAAGCTTCTTCCTGAGTTGCCGAGGGGGTTCTTCTTCGGGGCAACAGAGAACGAGTTCGATCTTGCTCGCAAGCTTGGTGATCGGTACAAGTTCTGTTTCGTGTGTTTGCATCCTGAATCGATGGGCTACCAGCTGTTGACCTTGGAGGAGCTGGAGCCGTTGATCCGGACTAAGCGCACGCAGTATCAGATCAACCTCTGAAGTCCCGTTGGCCGCAGGATTACCAGACCTTGAACGCCTAGCACTGAACTCATTTGGGCTGGTATACGTTCAGCTAATCCGCCTGACGAGCGATTATCTGCTGCACCAGCTCCACATCTGCAGGGGCCAGCGAGTATCTGGCCAGCTCTGACAGAGGAACCCAGGCGAACTCGTCATGAGCTCGCAGTTCGAACTCCGAGAGTCGAGTGGCTGTTAGTGCGAGCATCTCGAACGATCCGTGGTCGTAGTGGTATGTAGTGTGGGCGACGACGCCGCCTACCGAAATCACCATGTTCAATTCCTCGACCAGTTCCCTCGCGAGGCATTGCTCGGGGGTCTCGCCAGACTCGACCTTGCCCCCGGGCAACTCCCAGAGGCCCGCAAGTGGATCTCCGGGCGGACGACGGGTAATGAAGAGCCGCCCTTCCTCGATGATTACTGCGGCAGTGACCTGCTTCACGTGCCCTCCTCGCGGCCTTTTTCGACTATGCTATTCGTAAGGGAGGATGCGCGCGAGTGTCGGTCTTGTATCAACTTCCGAGCTGGCACAGACAAGCGTTGGAGTGGTTCGAGGCCAACGCGGGGCGCACGTTTGCCCGTCGACCGTTCGATGTCGGACTGCCGATCAAGGTGACCTCGCTGCAGAAGGGCATCTGGAAGCCAGCAGCGACACCGTATGCGGTAAGCGTTGTTCAGACGCACAAGGGAATCTACGCGGACTTCGACCCGATTCCCAACGAGTCCGAGGACACGTGGACGTATTACTACCATCAGCAGGGTAAGTCGCCAGAAGATCTGAAGGATCCCTCTCGTCATTTTGCGAACACAGCACTTGCCCGATGCCGCGATGACGGGGTGCCCGTTGGTGTTGTGATACCGGCCGTGGATGGTCGTGGGTATCAGGTGCTTGGGCTCGCGCTGGTGATGGGCCATGACTTCGGGTATTTCCAGCTTGTTGGACCAGTTTCAATCGGTGCCGTTCTTGGAGCAGACGTGGGCATGGAGCAGGGGGATGTTGTCGCGGCCAGCCTTGTGGGACTGCCTCTGGGTGATTTCGATCCAGATGCGGATCAAGACAACCGGCTCACGGTGCTGGCCGAGGTCAAGCGGCGACAGGGCGCACCTCGTTTCCGCAGAGCGCTGCTGCGTGCTTACGAGGGTCGTTGTGCGATGACGGGTTATGACGCACCGCCCGCTCTCGAAGCGGCACACATTGTTCCGTACCGAGGGCCGCAGACGAACCATCCTGCAAACGGACTGCTGTTGCGCGCGGACATGCACGATCTGTTCGACTTGGGGCTCGTGGCCGTTGATACAGACTCGATGCGGCTTCGATTGGCGGGCAGTCTGGCTGACACAAAGTACGAGCCGTACGAGGGGCGGCGGCTGTTGCTGCCACGAGACGCGAGTGTACGACCAAGTGTCGAGGCGTTGGAGCGACATCGGGCGGCGAGCGCGGTTGCATGAGGCGATTGCCGCTTTCGGCACGGAGGATTCCCGGCCAGCCTCCGTTCTTGCAGAGAGATGATTGCCGTCTTCGTGGAGATGCACCGCGGAGCCTGCGGTAAGACTTCGTACAGAGTCCGGTAAGCCCTCGCGCGTACTCTCGGTTCAGTTGCAGCACGCCTGAACCTGAGACAGGAGGCGACAAGTGCCGGATGGAAGCACCGACCCGAGTCCCGATGTAACTAGCGACGCGCTGTTCGGCGATGTCACGGAACTGATCGAGCGTGCACGAGCTCGCGCTGCTTCAGCGGTCAACACAGAGCTGGTGATGCTCTACTGGAGTATCGGGAGACGCGTCTGCGAAGATGTGCTCGGTGGTGAGCGGGCAGAGTACCGGAAGGTCGTAGTGCAACGGCTGGCGACGCGTCTGGCCGAGCGCTACGGTCGCGGATACAGCTGGCAGAACCTGTTCCGGATGTTGAAGTTCGCCGAGCTGTACCCGGATCCCGAGATTGTCTCGCCATTGGCGAGAAAATTGACCTGGACCAACATCGCGGAGCTTCCTACGCTATCAATCAGCGCCGTGCTTGCCAGCTGCACCCCGGCAGCTGATCAGCCCTCCGCTCCCGACGCCTTCGCTCCCTAAGTCAGCACCCCGGGTGCAGCTGGCAACCCGGCAGATTTCCTCGGCCGGGCGGAGTTCGGGCAGGGGTTCTCCGACATCTCGCACGGGATGCTCGACGCTTGCGACGAGCTGCCGAGGGTGGGGCTCGAGTACCTCGATGCTCTGGAGCGCGCGGCTCTTGTCTCCTCGGCACGTGATGGAAAGCGTAGCTGAGGCTTGCTTGCGTTATACGCAGTATCGGTGTAGTGTGCGTATAACAATAGGAGGTGTGCAGGTGGAGCGACAGCCGCTTGAGGTCCAGACCATCTATGCCGAGCTGCTTGAGCAGATCGCTGCTTACGAGGCTTCGCGCACCATCGGGCATACTGCGGGCTCTTTCGTCACGAAGACGGTAAAGGGCCAGGAATACTACTACTTCCAGCAGGTGGGGCCCGGCGCAGCTAAGAGCCAGACCTATCTGGGTCGACGGGACGCTTCGCTCGACGAGTTGGCCGATCGGTTCGCCAGGGGTAGGGCGAATGTCGCCGATGACCAACGATCGATCGAGCGGCTGGCGGCTCTGCTGCGGGCGGGCGGCGCTATGGTCACCGATGCGCCATCGGCCCGTGTGCTTCGCGCGCTTGCGGACGCGGGGGTGTTCCATGCTGGCGGAGTCCTGGTCGGGACTCACGCGTTCATCGTACTCGGGAATCTCCTCGGGGTCCGCTGGAGCACCTCTCTGCGGACACAGGATGTCGATATCGCAGCTGATCCCGGGCTTGATGTTGCGGTTCCGGGCACCAATGCTGACGTTCCTTCAGCGCTGGACAGCCTGGAGATGGGCTTCCTGCCGGTTCCTGGTCTCGATCCCAAGAGCCCGTCCACCTCGTTCAAGGTTCGGGGGCAGAGTCTACGGGTGGACCTTCTGACGCCGTCCGTCAGGGAACGATCGCGTCCGGTGAGCTTGCCCAGGTTCGCCGCTGTGGCACGGCCCTTGAGGTTCCTGGACTACCTCATCGAGAAGCCCGCGAAGGCGGCAGTGATCGATGGCGGGGTGGTCGCAGTGAACGTGCCTGATGCGGCGCGGTTCGCGCTCCACAAGTTGATAATCGCAGGGGAGCGCCCGGCTGCGATGCACTCGAAGCGGGAGAAGGACCTCTCGCAGGCGGCGCAGATACTCGAGGTGCTGCATGAAGATCGGCCGGGGGATCTCGTGCTTGCGTGGGAGGTACTCGCTGTTCGGGGGAAGTCATGGGTCGATCGGGTGAGGAAGTCCGTCGCCGCGCTGGATCGCGTCTCGCCCCTCGCGGGGCAGAGCGTTCGGGATCTCGTCGGATAGGCGACCCCGTGGAGATGCGATCGGCCGCAGGGCGAGCGCACTGTCGGCGTCGTCCGCAACGAGCACCGCGCGGACGTGTACCACGCGCGGTGAGTGGGTTCCGACCCGGACATTTTCTCGCCACTGGCGAGAATATCCTGTGGCGCCCACATGCAGTGCTGGACACCGCCCCAAACATTGGCCGCCAGTGGCGACCAAATCTCTCAGGATCGAATGCGGAGCCACTTCCGTTCGGCGGTTAGACCTCGTATAGAGTCCGGTAAGCCCTCGCGCGTACTCTCGGTTCAGTTGCAGCACGCCTGAACCTGAGACAGGAGGCGACAAGTGCCGGATGGAAGCACCGACCCGAGTCCCGATGTCGCTAGCGACGCGCTGTTCGGCGATGTCACGGAACTGATCGAGCGTGCACGAGCTCGCGCTGCTTCGGCGGTCAACACGGAGCTGGTGATGCTCTACTGGAGTATCGGGAGACGCGTCCGCGAAGATGTGCTCGGTGGTGAGCGGGCAGAGTACGGCTCTCGGACGGTTCAGCGGCTGTCGGAGCAATTGACGCAGTGCTATGGGCGGGGATGGAGTAGGCAGAACATCGAGCGGATGATGAGATTCGCTGAATGGATTCCAGACATCCAGAAATGCTCGCCATTGGCGGGCAAATTGACGTGGACCAACATAGGCGAGCTTCTCACCATCTCCGAGCAGCCCAAACGCGACTTCTACCTTGCGATGTGCGCGCATGAAGGGTGGACCAAGCGCACGCTTCGCAGTCGCGTGTCGAGCAAGCTCTACGAACGCACCGTGGCAGCGCGTGGCTCGGCGGAGGGGGTCGAGGCTGACATCGAGGCTCTCGCGAAGAAGGGTGCGATGACGCCTGCGATCGTGTTTCGCGACCCCTACGTACTCGACTTCCTCGACCTGCCACCCGAACACAGCGAGTCGCAGCTCGAGCGGGCGATTCTCGACGAGGTCGAGCGCTTCATGCTCGAACTGGGAGCGGGCTTCACGTTCGTCGGCCGGCAGAAACGCGTAATCGTCGACGGCAAGGACTACCATCTTGATCTCCTCTTCTATCACCGGGGCATGCGCTGTCTAGTCGCAATCGAGCTCAAGACGCGCGACCTCGAACCAGGAGACTACGGCCAGATGACGCTCTACCTGCGCTGGCTCGACCGGTACGAGCGGCTGCCACAAGAGGAGTCGCCGGTGGGCATCATCCTGTGCGCACGCAAGGGCGCCCAGCAGGTCGAGCTTCTCGGCCTGGACTCCGGTGACGTGCGGGCGGCCCAGTATCTGACGCATGAGGCGCGCGAGCAGCTACAGCGAAGGCTGGCTGCGCTCGAGTGAGCCGTGCCCGCCCGCCAACGCGCCAGCCTACAGGTGTCCGGCGAGCACGCGGCAGCGTTCGGCTATCTGGAGTATCGCGGCTTCGATTGCGGCGGTGCCGTGCGTCATCCAACCGCCAGTGCTCGGTACATCGAGCTCAAAGCCCTCGGCGGATAGCTCCTCTCGCTGCGCATCGAGCGCATCTGAGAGGCGGACCCATTGCGCCTGTTCGCCCTTCACTCGGAAACCTACTCGGAAGGGCCGGAAGCGCAAGTACTTCCGAGTAGGATTCCGAGTTCGTGGATCGCGCTTGACTGCGCCGGCTTCCGGCGGTATGAACAAACGGTATGAGCGTTTGTTTGCCTGCGGCACGATGGGAGCCCAACCATGCCCAAGAAGAAGGTCGCCGTCGCTATCTCCGATTGGCTCCTCGGCGAGCTGGATGAGGCCGCCGCGCTGTCGCACGTGAGCCGCAGCGCGCTCGTCGAGGAGGCCGTGGCCGACTACGTGGTGCGCCGCCGCGCCCGCGAGGGCGAGGAGCGCTTCCGGCGCGAAGCCACGCTCGCACTCGAGGACATGAAGGCGTTCGCTGCCGAGTACCACGCCGATCCTGTCGCTGCGCTCGAACCCTCCTCCCTCGAGAAACTCCGCGCGCTGCGTGCCGAGGGGCGGGGAGTGGGCGAGTGAGCGCGCCGGTGTGTGTGCTCGACGCCTCGGTGGGCGTGAAGTGGTTCCGCGACGAGCCGGGTTCCAAGGAGGCGCGCGCGGTGCTCGCCGAGCACATCGCCGGCCGGATCGTGATCGCGGTCGACACGCTCTTCGCCTATGAGGTGCTGCGCGCGGCGTCTCGTGACCATCGCCCCGTCGACGCTATGCGCGTCCACCATGACCTCGAACGCCTGGAGCTCGTCACCGTGCCGCTCGGTGAGGAGCTCGTGCGCGCCGCCGCGAACGCACGCGAGTCGCTCGGATGCGCGCTCTACGACGCGTTCGCCGCCGGGCTTGCGACACTACTAGACGCGCCGCTCTACTCGGCCGACACCCGTGCGCACGGCACACATCCGGGCGTACGGCTCATCGGCGCGTGAGCAGCCGGGGCGGCTGGCGAAACCACCGCCACACCCCCTTGACCCTGACGTAACGTCAGGGTTTATCCTCGGCACTGAAGGAGGTGGATGACATGGCCTACACGGTCGGCAAAGTCGCGCGGCTCGCGCACGTGAGCGTACGCACCCTGCACCACTACGACGAACTCGGGATCCTCGAGCCCTCGGGGCGTAGCGAGTCGGGTTACCGGCTCTACACCGACGCCGATCTGGCGCAGCTCCAGCAGGTGCTCTTCTACAAAGAGCTCGGCTTCTCGCTCGAGCAGATCGCCGACGCACTCGGCGATCCGGGGTTCGACCGGAGTGAGGCGCTGCAGCAGCAGCGAGGGCTGATCACCAGTCGCGTGAGCCAGCTAGAGGCCATGCTCGACCTCATTGACCGCACGGTCGCAGCTGAGAACGGAGGAATCGCGTTGAGCAAAGAAGAGATGTTCGAGGTCTTCGGTGACTTCGATCCGACAGAGTACGAGGCCGAGGTCAAGGAGCGCTGGGGCGAGACGGACGCCTACAAGGAGTCCGCCCGCCGTACCGCCCGCTACACCAAGGCCGACTGGCAGCGTTTCAAAGACGAAGCCGAGGAGATAAACACCGCGATCGCGGCGCTCATCGACGAGGGCGTGGCGCCCGACGACGCCCGCGCGATGGATGCGGTCGAGCGCGCCCGGCTCCAGATCGACCAGTGGTTCTACCCGTGCTCGCGCGAGATGCACGCGAACCTCGGCGAGATGTACATCGCCGACCCGCGCTTCACCGCGACTTACGAGAAGATTCGCCCGGGCATGGCCCGCTGGATGCGCGACGCGATCGCCGCCAACGCTACCCGCTAGACCCGGTGACCTCGCCTACGCGGAATCTCACGATCCGCCGGACGAGGTCTTCGGGCAGCGGGCCGTCGACCAAGAACCGCGCGGTGCCCTTGCCGTGCTTGTAGGGGGCGAGTTCCTCGGCGAACTCGGTCATGCCGCTCGGCGTGGGGTAGAGCCCGATGTGCGCGTCGTACCCGGCGAAATGCACGAGGTGCTTCTCGCCCAGGTCGAATGTCGGGATCGCGTAGCTGATGGTCTCGGTCGCGCCGGGCGCTTCCTCGGCGATGATGGTGCGCAGTCGCTCGAGCTTCGCGCGGGTCTCGGGTGGGAAGTCGGCGAGGTAGTCGTCGATGGACGCTGCGGTCGGGCGGCTCGGCATCGGAGTCTCCTTCGGAAGAACCCTCAGGTGTGTTCTACTTTCCCCGATGTGCTCTCGCGGAACGCCGCGAACTCCTCCAGTTCTCCACGCTGGCCGAGGAATTCGCGTATCTGCTCGTTCTCCTCGGCAAGCGAATCGACATAGTCGATCAGGCCGGAGAGCCGCTCGACGAACCAACGGAAGCCGGTCTTGCCGGCCAGGGTCACGCGCATGGCATCGATGAAGGTGCGAGCTTCCTGTCGGTTGAACTCCGTCACAGCTCCGGCCTCCTCGATGTTCGCTCCGCCGCGCGACGCCGCCTTGCGCTCCTTTGCCGAGGATACCGCACGCACCTTCGTGCCGTGTGTGGCGAACGGCATCGCGAAGGGAATCCTCGAATGAGAGCTTGTACCCGGAAAGGGGTTGGTCGTCATGGCCGAAGACGCGGTGAAGTCGAAGCGCCCGCGCGCATCAGGTAAGAAGAAGGTCGACGGTCTTACGGAAGTGCTCGACACCATCGCTGCGATGCCCGAAGGCGACCGCGAGATGGCGAAGCGATTCCACGCGATCGTCGAGTTGGCGGCACCCGGACTCAAGCCCAGGCTCTGGTATGGGATGCCTGCCTGGGCAAAGGACGGCAAAGTGCTCTGCTTCTTCCAGGCCGCATCGAAGTTCGGAGCTCGCTACGCGACGTTCGGGTTCGAGGAGATCGCCGCGCTCGATGATGGCGCGATGTGGCCCACCGCGTTCGCGCTGGTCGAGCTAGGCGATGCAGAAGAGGCGCGGATCGAGGCGCTCATCACGAAGGCGATGGGCTAGGTGGTGCGTCGGCGATCGCATCTTGCAGGTGCGGTCCTGTTCGCGGTGTCGCTGGCGGTGTTCGCCGCAGGCTGCGGGCAGGGAGGCGGGCTGTCCGAGGGGGCTCCCGATGTCGCTGCGCCTTCGTCGCAGACGTCACCCGCTGCGGTGATCGCGGAGGATCTCCTCGGCCCTGATGACTTCGAGTATCTCGGCGCATTCAGGCTTCCTGATGACGGCGAGCGCCCGCGTGCCTTCGCGTATGGCGGTGAGGCGATGACGTTCAACCCGGTGGGCGATCCCGAAGGGCCGGATGATGGGTTTCCCGGCTCGCTGTTCGTCGTAGGGCACAACCGGATCCCTTATGGTGAGGTTCCCGACGGCAACCAGGTAGCCGAGATCACCATACCGGCGCCGGTGATCGTCGATTCGCCGGACCTTCTGGGCCAGGCGGAGTTCGTGCAGGGGTTCAGCGACATCTCGTACGGGATGTTCGACGCGTACGATGAACTGCCGCGGGTGGGCCTGGAGTACCTCGACACGCAGGAGACCGGACCGCGGCTGCACGTCGCGTGGGGGCAGCACTTCCACGACGAGGAGCGTACGCAGACGCCCACGCACGCGTCCGTGTCGCCGGATTTCGCGGCGTGCGGCAGCGTGGCCGGTCCGTGGTGGATCGGCGAGCAGTCGCTCTACAGCGTCAACGACTACCTCTTCGAGATACCTGCCGAGTGGGCCGAACGGTACACGGGTGGCCGACGCCTCGCGACCGGACGCTTCCGCGACGGCGGCTGGTCGGGGATGGGACCATCGCTGTACGCCTACCGCCCCTGGGACGACGGGGGCGAGCCGCCCACGGCGGGTACGCGGCTTTCTGAGACGGTGTTGCTGGCATACGCGAAG
This sequence comes from Actinobacteria bacterium UBA7524, assembly GCA_002478275.1. Taxonomy (GTDB): domain Bacteria; phylum Actinomycetota; class Coriobacteriia; order Anaerosomatales; family UBA912; genus UBA7524. The sequence goes on along the minus strand of DLMY01000044.1, from coordinate 643 downwards.
GCCAACGAGACCGATGCGATCGAGCAGTGCCTCGATGACTACCAGCACCCGGATGAGTGGGGCGGGGGCGCGTGGCTCACGACTTCGCGGGGTTCCTCGGCGGTCATGTTCGCGGGTACGAAAGGCGTGGGCGAGCGGTATTGGTACGGGTGGATCAACCCGGCCGGTCCCGAGCATCCGTGCGTGGAGCCTGCGTCGATCGGGGAGTTCGTGGCCTGCCGTCTCGCCGACGGCACGCCCTGTCCCGACGAGGCGAGCCTCACGTGCGGCAACCCGGCCTCCGAGCGCGGGTGGTGGAGCTCGCGGTTCGAGGCGCGCTTCATCCTCTACGATCCGGCTGATCTCGCGCGTGTGGCGACCGGCGAGATGGAACCGTGGGAGCCGCAGCCCTACGCGCACATCGGAGTGGACGAGCACCTGTTTGCGAACCCATCCGGCATAGAAGCCGAGATGCTCGGCACGGGCGTGCATCGGCGGTTCCGAATCGGCGACGTTGCGTTCGACCGGGCTAACGGGCTCGTGTACCTTCTCGAGTTGTTCGCCGAGGAGGCCCGGCCAGTCGTGCACGTGTGGCGCGTGCGGTAGGGTCGGGCTGGGCGGGTCTCGCCGCGTGCCGCTACTCCACCTCGACCGTGACCTCGAA
>DLMY01000058.1:4254-4418 GCA_002478275.1 Actinobacteria bacterium UBA7524 | reverse complement strand
TGGAAGCGGTTCGTCCGTGCGGAGGGGCCTGATGCTGTATCTGAGCCGTGATCAGATCCGGGAGATGCTAGAGCGCCTGGGGCAGCCCCAGGGTTCGGTCTTCTTGAACTCGTTCTTCAACGGGTATCGACAACATCTGGACTCGAGAGATGTCTCGGCGCTCT
>DLMY01000058.1:705-4116 GCA_002478275.1 Actinobacteria bacterium UBA7524 | reverse complement strand
GATGTCTCGGCGCTCTACGATGACGAGTACTTTCGCCGAGTCAGCTCACACGCTGCGGAGCAGGTTATCGCCGGCGAGTACGTGGTGAACGAGTACACCCGGTTCGCTCTCGACTACCTGTCACCCCGCCTGCGGCCCGACCTCCGTGTACTGGACTTTGGTTGCGGCAATGGTGACTTCGCGCTAGCCCTTGGGGCCTCCGCAGACATCTGTGTTGTCGGTGTGGATGCGGCTAAGGCGCCGCTCAGTAAAGCCCAATCTCGAGTCAGAAACGGCTTGGACGTGTCTTTTGAACTTGTTCCCGACGACCTGACTACTCTCGGGGAGTTCGACTTCGTGGTCATGAACGACGTGACCGAACACCTCTCGGATAGAGAACTGCGCCCACTGCTCCTATCGATTCGCGCCATTCTTCGACGTGGAGGTGAGGTCGTCATCCACACGCCCAACGGGCTCGCTCTATGCAATGGGACCGACAGTACGGTTCTATCCCGTGCGTACGTGGCTTACCTTAGATGGCGTCATGGGTGGAGGGGCTTCGAGCGAACCGCGGAGCAAATCTACTACGATCAGGTGCACATCAACATCAAGAGCTACCGGGAGCTGTCGGCGATGCTTTCAGCGGCGGGCTTCAGGTCCCGAGTTCTGTACGACTCGCGCTCACACAATCCGCTGCTCTCTTGGTTGTCGCCCAACATGCTGGTGATCGGACATCCCTCCACATGATGACAACACGAACAGGTGTCACGCTGCTTGGGCCCTGGCCCCCGCCGTACGGTGGTGTCGCGGTACACCTGCAGCTTCTGCGCAGCAACCTCCTGCATGCAGGAGTCAGCGTGAGAGTCCTAGGCTACGGGGACTTCCGTCCTGGGCGTCGCATCCAAGCCGTGACCGTCGATCCACGACTGAGCAGGCGCCTGCGCTTGCTGCGTGCTGGTCGGGGACAGAACGTGCTGCACGATCACTCGGGCATATCCACCTATCCTCACACGCCTACCCTTGCCGCCTACGTTGAGTTCCTAGAGAAGTGGGCAGACAACTTCGTCATGACGCTGCACGACGGGACGCTGCCTGAGCGCTACGAGCTCTTCAGCCGCGAAGACAGTGTGTTGGCGCGTCGCGTATGGGCCAAGGCCAGAGTCATCTTCGCAATGAGCGAACCTCTGGCCGACTTCTTGTCCTATTGCGGCGTGCCGCGAGAGCGAATAGACGTCCGTTCGCCAATCCTTCCCCTGCTGGACGAAATGAAGACCGCCGCTCCCCGCGAACTGGCTTCTTTGGCCGAGGGGTCCTCCCGATTGATTGCTCTGTCTGGACCCATCAGGAGCGAATACGACTTCCTTACCGGCGCACGTGCGTTCGCTCGACTTGCAGCAAGAGACCCCGGTGTTGCTCTGGCAGTGTTTGAGACCGGCTTCTCGGAAGATCCCACATACCGCAGCCTGGTAGAAGAAGCGGTTAGACCCGTAACCGATCGTGTGGTGTTCATGAGGGACAGAACGCACGGCGAGTTTCTGGCGTCACTACCATATGTAGACGTGTTGGTTCGCGGAACCCGAGTAGAGTCCTATGGCATGGCCAAGGTGGAGGCCATCATGGAAGGCGTCGCGGTGGTTGCGACTCAAGCCGGGCAAACGATGGGAACCATACCGTACGACTTCGGTGACGAAGAGTCGCTCCTCGATGCCCTGAAGCGTGCTCTCGAACGCGGGTCCATAGAGGCCTCAGGAGTGCGTGCGCACTATGAGCGAGAGGCGTCCGACAACCTGGAGGCCGTCCTGCTCGCGTACCGCGGGGTGGCTGCGTGAGCATTCTGCGGAAATCCACCTACTCCTTTGGCGCTCAAGTCACTGTACTAGCCATGGGTTTCGTGACGTCCGTCATCGTAGCGCGCGCACTCGGTGCAACGGGTCGAGGCGCGCTTGCCATCTCGGGACTGGTCGCCCAGATGGCGCTCGCGTTGGCGACCTTCGGTCTTCCAACGGCATACGCCTTCTTCTCCGGTAAGAGGCCCGGCGACCGAGATGTATGGGTGGCCGCTGCTGCGCTATCGGCCATGACCATCGGCGTCCCACTCGCAGTGGTGGTCGGTGTGTTCGGGTCATCACTCATCGACACGTGGCTACAGGGGCTCAACACATGGCAAGTGTGGACAAGCGCAGCGGTGATCCCCTTCGCGTTCGCGAGCTTCTTCCTCAGCAACGTCTTCCTGGGTGCCGGCGATGTGGAGCTCATCGCGAAGCTACAAGCACTGAGTGGAATCTGCATGTCTGCGCTTACCGTCCTCGTTGTGGTCACGGCAGAACATGTGCTCGACGGCTTGATTGTCATGGCCCTGGTCTTCAATGCAGCGATGGCGGTTGCGTATCTGCTCCTTGCGGGACGTTCCTATGGATTCAGAGCGCAGGGATTCTGTGCAGCGTTCCGTGAGTCCATCACTTACGGTTTGAAGGCGTACCTGGGTTCTGTCTCGAATCAAGTCTGGCTGCGCGCAGACGCCTTGATCCTCAATTGGATTGCCGGTCCTGCGCCAGTCGGGCAGTACAGTGTGGCGACGTCTTTCGCTGAACGATTGTGGCTTCTCGACACCTCGGTCGGACAGGCGGTCACTCCTTCCGTAATCGCCGATGACCTGGACAGAGCCGGAGCGCTCGCCGCCCGCACTGCGCGCAATCTACTACTTGTGAGCGGCAGCATCTCGATGGCCGTCGGCGTGTTGGCGCCATTCCTCATCCCGCTCTTGTACGGCCCCGAATTCGGTGGGGCAGCGACGGCTCTAGTTTGCTTGCTGCCCGGAACCGTCGCCATAGCCGTGAGTAGGCCCATCAGCACCTATTACTCTGGTCAGCTGGGACGGCCGGGCACGACGTCTGCGGTATCTCTCCTAACAATGGTGGTGGCAGTCACAGGCTACGTGCTGCTCATCCCTAGGTATGCAGCGATTGGCGCCGCAGTTGCCTCATCAATCGCCTACTCTGTCCCGCTCGCCGTGTACTGCGTGATGTTCCCGAGGACGAGTGGTATTCCGCTTTCCCGTATGCTGCTAGTGCAGGCGGAGGACATCGGTCTTTACCAACGCGCTGTCCGCGGCGTCTGGAATTCGCTGCGATGGTCAGCGCGTGGTCAGGGTATTCGCCGGGACAAGCCCGCTGATGCTGATTCCCCGCGCACTACAACCCGGAACATTCCTGTGGGCCGTGCGAAGAAGCCCGATGCGCGCGACCTCATCGTCCTCAACATGGCGCGACGATCGCCTGACCCGACTCCTGGCACGGATATCATCATGTTCACCGATCTGAAGCGCTGGGCGATGAGCGGTGCGATCATCCGGCGCCTGTTTCGTTATCGCAGCGTGGAGATGCGGACGTACCTGTACCCCACGCTCGGCCGCTTGCTTCCGACCGCCATGAC
>DLMY01000058.1:0-565 GCA_002478275.1 Actinobacteria bacterium UBA7524 | reverse complement strand
CGCTTGCTTCCGACCGCCATGACACTGCGGGTACTCACGGCCGGTCCGTGTCTCATCACGGATGAGGAGGGATTCCAGCAGCGGGTGACCCTCGGGTTCCTCGCAGGGTTGATGTGGGCCTTCCTTCGTGACGTGCTCTCTCGTGGGGCACTGAGGCGACGGTTGACGCGGGCGGTCGGGAAGCTCGAGGGGTCACCGCCCACGCGCCATCTTGAACTTCAGGGCACGCCGCTCTACCTCCGCACCGATTTCGCTTTCGGCATCATCTCGGGCGGCTCGCTCGGTCACATCGCCGGAGTGCTGAACAACCTCGAGCACTTTGGCGGGAGGCCGGTGTTCGTTTCGTCGGACGACATATCCACGGTGTCGGAGCACATCGAATCCCACGTGGTCCGCCCGTCGCCTCGCTATCGGGACCTGGGGGAGCTGTGGCTCGCCAGCTACAACGAGCCACTGCTCGAGGAGGCCCGCTCGATCGCCGGGTCGCGCACGTTGTCGTTCGTGTACCAACGCTACAGCCTCGACAACTTCGTCGGGCTTCGTGTCGCCCGCGAGTTCCAGGTTC
>DLMY01000006.1:1449-8062 GCA_002478275.1 Actinobacteria bacterium UBA7524 | reverse complement strand
CCCCCCGAATCCTTACGCGCTCCACAGCCGCTCGTCGGTTGACAACGCTCGCTTGTCGCGGATAGTGTGACCAAAGGACGGACCGAGGCGCACCACATCTGCAGCATCAGTCGCAGCATTCGTTGAAGCAAGGAGCCCCGGATGGAGCCCGTGGTATCTCCGGCGATCATCAGCGAGATGGAAGAGGCCCTTTCGCAGGTCTCCGAGATTCGCGCAGCACGGGTGGTCACGTCCCCAGCCGGACACATCGACGAGATACACGTCCTCGCGCTGCCGTCAAAAGCGCCCAAGCAACTCGTGCGCGACATCGAGTCCACACTCATGGCGGCGTTCGGCATAGCGGTGGACCACAAGAAGATCTCCATTGCCCAGCTCGGCCAGGAGAGTGTCCCACAGGCCGAGGCGGTCAAGCCTCACGCACGCGCCCAGATCAAGAGCATCAACGCCGAGGTCGTTGGCGTCTACGTCAACATCGGCGTGGCGCTCGAGCTTGAAGGCGAGTTGTTCGTTGGCAAGGCAACTGGTCCGGCGAGTCGCACGGGCAGGGAGCGCCTGGTGGCCGAGGCCACGCTCGATGCCATCGCGCAGTATCTCCAGGGCGCATTCACCTTCGCGCTTGAAGATGTCGAGATCATCCGATTGGGGAGGGAGAGCGTCGCGGTCTCTTGCGTGGTCCTGGTGACCTCGCTCGGCGAGCAGGCTTTCGCCGGTTCTGCGCTGGTGCGTCAGAACGACAAAGACTCCATCGTCCGAGCAACGCTTGATGCGATCAACAGGCGGCTCGGGTTCTTGACAACCACATAGATCCCAAGTTTGGGCCAACGCCGTGAGCACCGGTTTGGACACTGTCAGCACACGATCGAGCGGAGCGGACAGGGTTCTTCCATCACTAGCGGGGTGGGAGAAGACACCACATAGACAGGGGGTCTTCTCACATGAAGCGTATCGCTTTTCTCCTCGCGTCACTCGCCGCTCTCGTTATCGGGGGCGGAGCTGCCTGGAAGATGTAAACCAGTTCGAGCGCGGTGTTGGCCCACATCCCCTTCCTGAGGCGACGGCATGATTCGGCATCGCCTCATCACGTATGTGCTGCTCCTGTCAGGCGTGGCCGTTGGCGTGGGGCAGTTCGTGTTTCGGCAGTGGCCGATCACGGAACCCTGGCCCGTGGTTGCTCTGTTGATGCTCACTGCGGCGTTGTCGAACATGGAGATTGAGCTACCGTTCGCTGTCTCGCTCTCGCTCATCTTCGCTTCGGTCTTCGCCGGCGTCCTCTATGCGGGTCCGGCGGCTGGCGGGCTGTTGGCCCTTGCAGGTGCGGTTTCCATACAAGAGATCCGTGACCACAAGTCACCGGTGCTGATGCTTGGGAATCTCGCCCAGCTGTTCCTTGCGGGCGCTGCGTCCGGCTGCGTGTTCATTGCGCTCGGGGGAGTCCCGATGCAGTCACTTGAGTCACTGAATCGAGCGGTCGAAGGTGGCCTGCTGGCCGCTGCAGCAGGCGTCGTGGTCTTCTTCGTGGTCAATCTGACACTCGTGGGCGTCGCCGTCGTTCTGCGTACTGGCGTCAGCCCACGCGACGCGGTGGACGCCTTGAATCCTGCTTCGTACTGGGTCAGTCTCCTGGTTCTGGCCCTATTGGGCTGGCTGATGGCTCACCTCATCGCCTCATCCTCCTGGTTCGGCCTCCTGTTGCTCGTACTCCCGTTCGCGATGGCCCGGCAGACGTTCCGGGTGTACGCGGAGTTGAATGAGGCCTACACCGAGACCGTACGTTCGCTTGTCACGGCGATCGAGGCGAAGGACCGCTACACCCGAGGCCACTCCGAGCGCGTGGCAGTACACGCGCGGCGCCTGGCAGCAGCGCTCGGCCTCACGCCTGCCGAGGTGGACCTTGCGGAGCGAGCGGCCTTGCTGCACGACGTTGGCAAGATCGGCCTCAGCCAGTCGACACTCACCTCGGCCGAGCAACTCAGTGCCGTCGAGGTGCGGCAGGTGCGGCGCCACCCGGTGATCGGCGCGGAACTTGCCGAGGACGTCGCGTTCCTCTCAGATGTCGTGCCGATCATCAGGCACCACCACGAGCGCATCGACGGGGCGGGGTATCCTGACGGACTCGTCGGTCCGGCCATCCCGCTGCTCGCGCGGATTCTGGCCGTCGTCGACTCGTATGACGCGATGACCTCGGACCGTGCGTATCGCCCGGGAATGTCCGACGAAGCCGCGCGCGCCGAACTCAAGCGCGTTGCAGGCAGGCAACTCGATGAGCGACTGGTGGCCGCATTCAATGCGCTGTCCGACGAGCCTCTGCCCGGAGAGGCCGTCTCATGATGGCGCCGAGGGTGCCGGAACGTCAGGCCAACGGGGCTACGGCGCAGGTACTCTTCGTGGTCCTGCTGTCCGTGGCCGGAGTCACTGCTGCGCTCTATGCAACGAGCCAGGCGGATGCGTCGGCAGGCTTCGACTACCTGTCCGCTGGAGGCTTCGCCGTAGCCTTCTTCGTTCTCAGGTTGATGGCTCTGCGCTTGCCCCAGGGTGATGAGGTCCCCATCACCGTGATGGCGGGACTGTGTGCACTGGGCGTCCTGGACGTGCCCGAGGCGCTTGCCTCGACCGCTGCCGTCGGACTGCTGGATGCGGCCGCGCGGTTCGCTCAATCCCCCGGCGCCCAGTCGGCACGTCGCGGGATCGATGCGGTGCGAGCCGTCGCCGTCTTGGGACTGGTCGCGCCGACGCAGCCGCTGCTCAGGATAGTGCTGACGGATGAGCGGGTGGGTGATCTGGCGCTGATCCCGATACTCGCCGTCGGCCTCGTCTACGCGCTGCTCGACGTGTTGACAGTCTCGGTCCAGGAGCGTCTGACCGGCGGTGCATCGGTCATCCAGGGAGTCCAACTACTGCTCCGTCCGCTTGCCAACGTGTACCTCGTCCACATCGCGATGGCCGCGGTCGTTCTGCGGGTCTATCCAGCGCTGGGCATGTGGGGATTTGCCATCGCGGTGCTCATGACGCTCATTCTGCAGAACAGCTTCAACCTGTACCTACGCATTCGGCGCGCGTATGGCGACACCATCGAGGCGCTGGCGCATGCGGCCGAGCTGGACCGGCCGCACGACGCCGGGCATGCGCAGCGCGTGGCCGATCTGTCGATTGCAGTGGGACGGAGGATGGCTCTGCCGAGCGCTGAACTAGAACACCTGCGATATGCAGCGCTACTGCACGACCTTGGACGCATCGGACATCCCGAGGACGAGGAGGAGGCGGTCCACGCGGCGCGAGGAGCCGACATCGTGGCGCAGATCCCGTTCCTCGCGCCGGTCGCGCCGCTGATCGCGGAGCATCACGAGCGCGCCGGTTCTCCAGACGCGCCGCTCGGCGCGGACATCATCGGCGTGTGTTCCCACTATGATCGACTGCGGCGCAGTCAGGGAGTCAGTCCGGCGCTCGCGACGCTCAGGGCCGAGGAGTCCGGACGTCGCTTGGCGGTCGTTGAGGAGTTGGACCGCGTGGTGCGGTTCGTTGCCGAGACCGGCGGGCCGATCCGGTGATCATGTTCGAGATCATCGTCGTGTGGCTGGCGCTCTCGCTCGTCACCGGGGGCTCTCTGCGGCTGTTGCAGCGTGAGAAGCTTGCTGGTGAGACGGTGCTGTTTGTCGTGCTGCCGCTTCAGGTGCTGTGGCCGATGATCTCCGCTCGCCTTGGGCTTGAGTGTGCGCTCAGTATCATCGTCTGGCTGCTGATGATGGCGGTCCTGGCGTTTGTGCTCTTCTACAACGCGCCCAGGCGCTGGATGCTGGCGTTCGCCGGACTCGGGATCGCGATGAACATCCTCGTGATCGGCTTCAACAGCGGCATGCCGGTGAGCCTCAAGGCTGCCGGCGAGCTCGGGGGCTCGCGTGAAGCGGCGCGACTGGCGATGGAAGCCAGCTGCCTGCATCGGCCGATTGAGGACGGCACACGGCTCACGCTCCTTGCCGACGTGATCGCGGTGCCCGGTCCGGCGTGGCAGCGGGGCGTAGTGAGTGTGGGGGACCTGCTGTTGGCGTTCGGGCTCGGCGGGTGGGTGTTCGTCGCGAGCAGGCGTCCGGTCGCCTGAGCGTCGGCACGCATCAAGGAGTTGAGTGCGGACAGGTTATTGCATTCCGCCACAGTATCAGGTGCAATAGTGCGCATCACGGGGGGTCTCCAGCACCGGTGTGAGGGGGAGTGCTATGGAGACGGTGGGTTGTGCGATTCCCGACTTCGGGAACGTACTCGAACGCAGTAGTCTTGTCAGGCTTTTCAAGCGGCGCGCTCCGGCGTTGACGATTATCGTGGCGCCGTCCGGCTACGGGAAGAGCGTGCTCGCAGCGCAGTTTGCGCGGTCACGGGGGTTCGCGGCCTGCTTCTGGGTGAATCTCGGGGACCGCGGAGGGTCCGAGGAAGACATCCTGGCAGCGCTGGTCTCGGCGCTGGACCCAGGCACTGAGCGCCAGGGGCCCACTGCTGCAGTGGGCCCGATAGAGTCAGCCCGCTCCGGGTGGATGCTGTCTCTGATGGGCGAACTGGACTCCATGGTGGGGCAGCCCCTGTGCATCGTGCTTGACGGCGCCGATGTCCTGGAGGACCTCGAGTCAGTTCGAGACCTCTCCCAGACACTGCGCGAGCGCACGAGCGGCGGCACATGTCTGGTGGTCACGTGCAGGTCGCTTGAGGACTCGGTTCCCGTCAGTCCTGCCACGGAATGGGTCATCGAGGATCTCGATCTCCGATTCACCCGCGATGAAGTGGTCAGGCTGATGGACGGTTGGCTCGGAGAGCCAGGGCCTGATGGGGTGGTGGACGCGCTCCTGGATCGCTCAGGAGGCCAGCCTGCACTGGTGTGTCTCATGATCAGCCACCCGGAAATCGACATCGACGGTCCGCTGTCGCGTGACTTGAGGTGGCATATCCGACGCATGCTCACGGCCCTGAAGGACGAGTCGGTTCGAGCACTCTACGCTGCATCGATGCTCCAGGTCGGTGAACTGCGTGACGTACGCAACTGCCTTGACGGGCCCGCCGTCCGCATCGACTTCCGTGCGCTAAGCAGGGCGGTTCCCCTATTCCGGCTCTCGCATGAGGAACTCAACGAGCTCGCCCAGTTCAGAACGCATGCTTCGCTACGTGAGGTGGTTGTCGAGGTGGCGGCGGAACGACTGGACCCCTCGACTGCTGAGTGCATCCGAACTGCAGCCATCAAGTGTCTACTGACCCACGACGACTACGTGCGCGTGCTGGGTGTACTGACGGGAGCCTGCACTCCCGATGAGGTTGCGCGATGGTGTGAGTCAGTCGGACCGAGGGTACTGCGGGCGGTGGGGCCGCTCGCGATGGCCGAGTGCCTGGCGCGTGTTTCGCCAATCTCCCTATCCGACAATCCGAGACTCCTGCTCCTCAGCGCCACGGTGCTCCGGCAGCAGGAGCGCATCGATGAGGCGATGAGCCACGCTGTGTTGGCCCGGCGTCTGGCTGAGCATGCAGGTGAGAACGAGCTGGTAGTGGAGTCCGCGATGCTGATGGCCCGCCTCGCGCTCGATGTGGGACGCAGTGGAGAAGTGCCGGGAATCATCGCAGACCTCTCGACAACCGCACTGTCCGCTGCTCCTCCGCTCGTGTGTTGCGTTATTGAGGCATACCGGGCCATCGCCCACTCGCATGCGGGGAATCTCGCGATCGCGCTCGAATGTGCGGTGCGCGTACAGGGAATGCTGTCCGGCGTAGACGAGGGTTCTGACGAGCACGTGTTTGCGGTGAACTCACTGGCGGCTGTTCAAGGGGGGGCGTGCGGGCGTTGGGACCTCGCCGAATCAGCGGTCGGTAGGGTGAGCAGGCGCGGCGACCTGTCCTCGGTGCAGCGACTCATGGTACGCGCAAACCACGGTGTCACGCTGTTGGAACTTGGATTGGTCGACGATGCGCGCCAGCTGCTGGCGAGCGTGCTTCAGGAGACCGACAGCCTCGGACTCCATCATCTGCGGGGCTATGTCTTAGGGACGCTCGCGGGTGTTCTCGCCACACGGGCTGGGTTGCGCGATTCGGAGGACGCGTTCGCTGAGTCATCCCGTCTGCTTGCGGGGCGAGATGACACGTTCGGATTGGCCGTTGGCTGGGCGATGTACGCACAGGCAGTTCGCGCGCACGGCGACGCCGGTCGTGCACTTGCGCTTGCTGAACGGGCTGACGGGGCGATGGCGCCATTGGCTGGCTCCCTCGACCTTTTCCGGCTCGCCGCGCGCATCGAGGTCGCTGCCTCGCTCCTTGCGCTCGGCGACCAGCAAGGTGCCGCGCGTGCTGCTCAGTCCGTCAAGCAGCAGCTTCCCGACCCCAACGCCTGCGCTCACCACCTCAAGGCGGACCTGGTGCTCGCCGAGTGTGACCGTCGCGACGGTGACGCCGCAACCGCGATCACCCGTCTCGCGCCGCATGCCGAGTACATCAGCACCGGCTCCCTCAACCTGCAGGGCTCGTTCTACATCCGGTCGTTCCCGGCGCTCCTGCCGCTGCTGGCGGCGGCGATGATGATCCTTGCCGGGACACTGGCCTCGCAAGTGGTCCTGCGGTCGCTGGCCCGGGTGCAGGACGCACGGATCCAGGA
>DLMY01000006.1:971-1365 GCA_002478275.1 Actinobacteria bacterium UBA7524 | reverse complement strand
TGGGGGCCGAGATGCTGCCGACTCGCCTGATAGCGCTCCTTCCACCCGAAACCGCCGCAGAGGCACTGCTCGCGGCCCCCGAGATCTGCGACCCGGAGACCGTAGAGGCGCTGCGTTCCCGCCTCAGTGCGTCGGTGCGCGCGGACGAGGCAGGGTCCTTCGAGTCCGATGCCGAGTCACAGGCGTTCTGTCGCGTCCAACTGTTCGGCGGACTTCGCGTGACCACCGAGTACGGCGCAATCCCAGACGTCGCGTGGCGCAAGCGCAAAGCGCGCGCCATGTTCCTGATGCTCGTCATGCGTCGCGGGCAGGATGTATCGCGTGACATGCTGCTCGAGCATCTGTGGCCGAACCTGAGTCTGGAGAGCGCTCGCAACAACTACTACGTCACGTG
>DLMY01000006.1:506-788 GCA_002478275.1 Actinobacteria bacterium UBA7524 | reverse complement strand
TGAAGAGCATCCTCGGCGGCAAGCATACGCCCCGACATGCGGACAACTACGTGCACACGGCGGGTGGACTGTGCCGCGTCACCGCGGCGGTGTCGAGCGACCTGGACGACCTGGACGCCGCGATCGCACAGCTGAAGGCCGCCGAGCGGGCCGGTGATGTGGAGTGCATGGCATCCGCGGCCCGGGCGGTCGCCGACGTCTACAGGGGGGAGCTCCTGCCTGGCGACGTCTATGACGACTGGTTCGGCGAGATCCGGGAGCGGACTCGCCAGGACTTCTGCG
>DLMY01000006.1:193-346 GCA_002478275.1 Actinobacteria bacterium UBA7524 | reverse complement strand
GCGGACTCGCCAGGACTTCTGCGCAGCCATGCTCCTGGCCGGACGCTTCTTCGAGACGCGCGGCGACTACGATTCGGCGCTGGAGTACCTACGCCGCGCGTCATCGGTCGACGCGTGGCGCGAGGACGTGTACCAGGCGATGATGCGCTGCAA
>DLMY01000006.1:0-174 GCA_002478275.1 Actinobacteria bacterium UBA7524 | reverse complement strand
GAAGTAAGCTGACTGAGGACCTGGGTATCGACCCGTCCGCCGAGACGATGCGCCTGTACGAAGCGATCCTGGCCATGGACTCCGAGCCGGATACCCCATATGGGGATGGTTCTTCGGGCCTTTAGATGCAAGTCACATCTGGTTAAGAGCACCGCGCTACGATGCCGGTGCAGC
>DLMY01000004.1:17084-20745 GCA_002478275.1 Actinobacteria bacterium UBA7524 | reverse complement strand
ATCGCGTTGTAGCCGCTGATGTCGTAGGGGTTCTGCGCCGGCATGTAGACGTGTGGCAGCCACAAGTCACCGGTCTTCGGTGCCGGATAGCCGTCGACAACGGGACCCGTACCCCACTGCCATGTGGGGTCCGTCTGCCCGATGGTAGCGGCGTCCACGAAAGTCTTGTCCTGGATGATGAGCGGGACCTGGTCCTCGGGGATCAGTCCCCTGGCGAGCAGGTCGAGCTCGGTCTCGTCCTGAAGGATGTAGCCGGAGGCCTCGCCCGCGTACACGTTGAGACGCGTGATGCCGTACGAGTGGTCGTGATAGAACATCAGGCGGGCGCTCTGCTGGTTGGTGTAATAGAAGGTCATCGACCCGTCGCCGGGATCAGGCATGTCGGGAACGTTGACGACACTGACACCCTTCGGGTACGGCGTGTTCTCCCCCGCGGGCGTGATCCACTGATGCGGCGTTCCGTCACTGATCCACGGGCTGCGCCCGCCGTGCAGGTGCAGCGTGGCCCGGTTCTCGGAGTAGTTCACCGGCATCCCCTCGGGCACGTCCTCCATGAGCGGCCCCATGCCCGCGCCCATCACCGAGGTGTCGACCGGGATGAACAGGTCGCCGTCCTCGCCCGTGGGGAGCTTGTTGGTGAACTTGATGCGGACCGGGCGGTCCTTGGAAGCGATGATCGTCGGCCCGAGGTAGTGGATCGGGTCCGGCGCGAGCGTGTTGTTGCCCTCGGCATCCGTGCCGTAGTTGACCTGCACGTAGCCGCGCAACGTGGTGGGCGGCAGGTCCGAATGCATCTGCTCCGTGTACTCGCGGAGCTCGATCTCGTAGTAATCGGACCCGGGGTACGTGACCGTGTCCGGTTTCGCCACCGACAGGTACTGGCCGAGGTTGTTCGCGTTCTCAGGCCCGAGCCCCGGCAGTCCGTCGACGAACTTCCGAAGCGGCGGCGTGTACGCCCAGTTGGGCGTCATGCCCGAGTAGTCGGGAACATCTCCCGGTCCCGGCATGGTCATGCCCATCGCCGCGAAGTACTCCTCGGGTCCCGCGTCAGACGGCAACCCCAGCTCCTCCAGCTTCTTCGCAAGGTTGGAGGCCGCCACGTCCCTGTCCGCCTGAGTCACCACCCGGTCCTGGCGCTCTCTCGCCTTCTCCATCTTGTCGGCGTAGTACTCTTTCAGGCGGGCGATCCGGCCCTTCTCGGTCGGCCCCGCTGCCGCGACTCCGGCACTCGAGCCCGCGAGAAGGACGACCGCGATCGCCAATGCCATGAGACGACGCGCGTGCGCTTTCACACTCCCTCACCTCTCCTGTCGCATGCGTCCCCGACTCGCCGGCACAGGTGCCGCGCCCGTCGGGCCCTCGTGATGGTTCGTGGAGCCGCCACGCGCATCGTCGCGGGGCCGCACGGGTGATGGCGGGTCACGGCGCAGGCGGACTACGCTCCCCGACACGAAGAACCCCCGGCATCCAGCGTAAGGAGCTGGCCCGGGGGGTCATCGGCATCAAGCGCCACACATCAGCGGTGAGACACTGTTCGTCAGGTTGGTCGCCGGCTTGGTCGCCGAGGCGGTCGCGCGGCGGTCGCACCGACGGACGAGCGAGCGCTATCACTCGCTCTGCGCGCACGTACGCGGCCCCGTCATCGCGTGTAGGAGCTTCCGCCACGGCCACCCGCCTTCAGATTCGGCAAGCAATGTGTGGCGTATACCCACATTGTATCGGATAGTAACAATGGCTTGGTGAACGGATGGATCCACCACAGACAGATGAGACGGGCGCCCGCGGGGACTCCCACAAGCGCCCGTCCTACTCCTCCTGCCGCCACCTACAGGCAGCAACTGCCGTCCTGCAGCCGGTCGCGCAGCTGGTCCTGGATCCGCAGCTGGTCGGCGGCGTGGGCGAACGAGACAGTTGCGAACACGAGGAACACCACCGCGCCGACGGCGACCATCAGTGCCGTGCGCTTGCTCATGCGACTCACCTCCCACCGCATTCCGCGCCCCTATCGGAACACCGCTACGCAGGCTACTCCCTCGCGACGCGCGTATGGTGAAGATGGCGCTGAGCTGCGGTTGCTCTTGTGTTGCCCCGGGTCACGCCCGCGCGCGCGCCGAGGACCCGCGCTCGTCACCCACGAGGACGGTAGAACCTGTCCTTGAGCATCTCGTTCGACAGCACATACAGTGCGGTGAGCGCACCGAGCGCGAGCAGCATCAGAACCGGGACAGGCACGAGACCGAGCGGTTTGGCCAAAGGCGAGTACGGAAGCGCCACCGTGACGATCAGAACGCCCAGGCTCGACATGGCCAACGCCCTGCTCGGCCGGCTCTGGTGGAACCTCCTCATCGTGCGCAACACGAGCATCGCGGCGAGTTCGGTGACCGTCGACTCCACGAACCATCCGCTGCGGAACAGACCGGCCTGCGCCCGGAACCCTAAGTGCAGCACGGCGAACGTCATGATGTCGAAGAGCGAGGACAGAAGGCCGAACGAGACCATGAACCGCCGGATCTCCCGAATATCCCACCTCTCGGGCGCGAGCGTCTGCTCCGGATCCACCGCATCGGTCGATATGGTCAGCGCGGGGATGTCGGACATGAAGTTGAGCAACAGGATCTGCGTCGGCAGCAGGGGCAGGAAGGGCAGGAAGGCGGATGCGGCGGCCATGCTGAGGACGTTGCCGAAGTTCGCGCTGATGGTGACGCGCACGTACTTGAGCGTGTTGGCGAACGTCCTGCGGCCCAGGCGCATGCCGTCGGCGACGACGCCGAGGCTCTTGTCGAGCAGCACGATGGAAGCCGCTTGCTGGGCGACCTCGACGGCGGTGTCGACCGAGATCCCGATGTCTGCCGCGTGCAGCGCCGCCGCGTCGTTGATGCCGTCGCCGAGGAACCCGACGCTCTCGCCTGCCATGCTGAGCGCCCGCACGATCCGCTCCTTCTGCAGCGGCTCGACCTCGGCGCACACCCGGGTCTTCCTGACAGCGTCGCGCAGCGACTCGTCTGACAGCCGGCTGATCTCGTCGCCGGTGAGCACATCATCGACAGGCAGGCCGACCGCGGCGGCAGTGTGCCGAGCCGCCAGTCGACTGTCTCCCGTGATCATCACGACAGAGACGCCAAGTTCACGCAGCTCGGACACAGCCTGCGCCGCGGTGTCCTTCGGCGGGTCGGCAAAGGACAGCAGGCCCCGCAAGACCATCCCCGACTCGTCAGCCTCGGTCACCGCGGCCTCGTCCCCAAGCGCCTTGGTGGCCACTCCGAGCACGCGCAGACCGCGACTCGTCAGCTCCTCGATCAGGCGCTCGACCTCGGGCAGCACGACGGACAGGGGTACCGTGCTGTCCGCCATCTCAGCGCTGACACAGACATCGGCGACACGATCGAAAGCGCCTTTGGTGATCAGCACGGCCTCGCCCCGGTCGCGCACCAACACACTCAGACGCTTGCGCTGGAAGTCGTAGGGAACCTCGCCGAGCAGCTCGGCCTGGTCGCGAATGCCCGCCGCCCCGGTGATCGCGAGATCGAGCGGGTTGGGAAAGCCGCGCTGCAGTGAGGCGTTCAGCCACGCAAGCCTGAGGACCGTGTCGCTCGCGGCCCCGGTGAGGTCGAGTGCGGCATCAAGCCGCACCGAACCCTCCGTCAGCGTGCCGGTCTTGTCG
>DLMY01000004.1:16659-16950 GCA_002478275.1 Actinobacteria bacterium UBA7524 | reverse complement strand
CCGGTCTTGTCGGTGCACAGCACGGTCATCGAGCCGAAGTCCTCTATCGCGTCCAGACGCCGGACGATGACCTTCTCGGCGGCCATCATCTGCGCGCCCTTGGAGAGGCTCACGGCAACGATCGCCGGCAGCAGCTGAGGGGTCAGGCCGACGGCCAGCGCCAGCGAGAACAGGAGCGCATCCAGCAGCGGCCGGTGCAGCGCAAGGTTGATCAGCAGCACGGCGGCCACGATGGCGCCGCTGGCGACGAGCTTCGCGGGGACGCGGCGGCGGCGCCGACGCCGCGGGCGG
>DLMY01000004.1:0-16594 GCA_002478275.1 Actinobacteria bacterium UBA7524 | reverse complement strand
TGCAGCAGCACGGCGGCCACAAGCACCGTCATCGCGCGGACGAGCATCATGCCGAAGCTGGTTGCGCCACGCTCGAAGCTGGTGGTCACGTCGCGCCCGCGCAACTCGGCTGAGAGCCGTCCGAACTCGGACGCGGTCGCGGTCTGGACCACCAGTGCCGAACCGGTCCCCGTCAGCACGTGCGTCCCCATGAACACCGCACTCGTTCTGGCGGACAGCGGCGCGTCCTGTGCGACCGCCTCACCGTTCTTGGCCACCGGGTACGACTCACCGGTGAGCACGGACTCATCGACCAGCAGCCCTGTCGATGTCAGCACGCGGCAGTCCGCTGGCACGACGCTGCCGGGAGTCAGCAGCACGACGTCGCCGACGACCAGCTGGTCGGTGGGGATCTCCGTGTCCAGCCCATCACGCAGCACGTGCGTCATGGGCTGCACCTGCGACGTGAGCGCGTCGACGGCCCTTCCCGCGCTGTGCTCCTGCCAGAACCCGAGAGTACCGCTGGCAGCGATGATGCCGAGGATGATGAGGGCGTCGATGACGTCGCCGAGCAGGAGCGAGACGACCGTTGCTCCGATGAGTATGAGCACGATGGGGCTCGTGAACTGGGCGATGAAGAGCCGCAATCCCCGTGCTCCACGATGCACGGGAAGCGAGTTCGGACCGTTCGCGGCGAGTCGCCGACGCGCTTCATCGGCCGAAAGACCGACCTCGCCGGAGCCCAGCGCGCTCGCCACCGCCTCGTGAGGCAGCGACCAATACGGGGCTGCGCCTTCCCGGGCCGGCCCCGCAACAGCAGAGCCGGCCTCCGCCCTCGCACTCCGTGGCCCCGACTGCCGGACCATCACTCCCCGCCTCCGATGCGCGACGGGCAGATTGTTCCCCAAACGAGCCAGCCGATGTGGTCCACGCCGGTCGGCAGGTCAGAAAGCTTCGACGGTCGGAAGCTGCCGCAGACACAACGGTCTGGCGCAGGCGACGCAGGCCGCCGCGCGTCTCTATGGCCGCGCTAACGGAGGGTTCTCGTCACGTCGCTTCAACTCGCGCAGCCGCTCGATCGCCTCCGGGTCCGCATCACCTGACGCAAGCAGCGCCTTGATCTGGTCGCCGACGATGGCTGCCGCCTGCAGGTGGTCTCCGTCGGTGAGTGCGAACCGACGCGCCACGCTGTACCAGTGGCCCCACGTGGGATGGTCGACGCGCTCTCCCGACGCTTCGAGAAGGGTCTTGGCCTCCCCCATGAGCGAGGCCGCTTCAGCGGCCTTCTTGCCGAAGTACGACATCCCGCTCTTGCGGTCGAACCGGATCTCGTACGCGAGCTGGATGAACAGCTCCGCCGTCTCGCACGGCGTGTAGTACGCGGGCCGAGAGCGGTAGTCGTCGGCCACCTCGCACAACTCCTTCAGACCGGCCTTTCGCTTCCCGGTCTCGAGCAACTCCTGCGCGTGCTCGAGCGTGGCCATCTCAGCTCCTTCCGATGCCGCGACCTGTCCGCGGCCGTACGATCCGACCCCGTCACCCCTTACGCCGAGCACATCCCTCCCGCACCATCGCGGTCGGGTCCGGGCGTAGGCTCGGCGCCTATTCCGACGGCTCTTCCGCAAGCGTGCCGATCACGAAACCCTTGAACTGGTGCCCCGCCATCTCTACTGTGGCGCCGCTCTCGGAGATGAACAAGGTCATCGGCACGACGCCGGGAGCGAACGGGCTCAGGTCCGCGGTGCCGCCGCCATCGAGACCCTCCAAGGAGATCTCGAACGGGGCGACCTCCTTGGCGGTGAAGTCGCCTTCCGCCGCCAGCCAGAAGCCGAGGCCGGGCTTGATGCCCCCCTCGGTCGGCGTGTAGCTGTAATGGAACTTCTTCACGCTGCACTTGGAGAAGTTCATCGGCCCGTCCCACGCACCCGTCGCACTCCCGGCAAGGACCCCCACGTCCGAGCTCATCTCGACGTTGGCGTCGTAGGTGCCCTGGCCATTGTACGGTCCCATGATGTCGCCGGCGGGGCTGCGCACGTCCATTTCGAGCGCCAACTCGCCGACCCACATGCCGTCATCGACCGCCAGGGTGTCGTTGACCTTGATGGCCCACTGCTTGAAACCGCTCTGATAGCCGTTGTTCTTGTCCTTTGGCTTCGGGCGATTGGGCGGGACCTGATCCACTCGGTACACCGTGAGGTGCGTGACCTCGGCGAACAGGTAGTTCGCGCCATCTTCAGAAGAGCGGTCTGTGTAGAGCATCACGCCTTCGGCCGAGTCCTCGCCGTATGCCACGATCGTCTGGTCATCCGGAATCGCAGTCGCGACCTCGAACACGACGAACACCGGTAGTGAGGGCTGAGCGCCGTCTTCGGCACTGATGTCGAACCCGGGAAGCGAACCCGCCTGCCCCGTGTCCGCGAGCGGGGTGAAGGTGACCTGCGTACCGTCCGGGAAGGTCCCTGGCATGATGATCACCGCAGCGGTGCCTTCAGCGCTCGAAGTCGCGAACGCAGCGCCTTCCTCCGATGAGATCGCCTTCGTCTCGGCGTTCGCCTCGTCAAGCGCAAGCGACACCTTCTCGCCAGACGGATTCGTGCCCTCAGGCACGCCGAGAGAGAGGACCCCTCCTCCGTCACATCCCGAGCCCGCTGCGACAAGCAGCGTCATCAGCGCAGCGACAGCAAGTACGCCCGGAACGCTTCTCCGGTGAAGCACAGTGGTCCTTCCCCCGGGGCCTATACTGTGGCGATTGTTCCCCTCAAGGCGCGGACGCACGCACAGGCACGTGTTCATCAAGCCGGCGGGCCCCAACCTCAACGGCAAGGTCGAACGCTCGCATGTGACCGACAAGCTCGAGTTCCACCAGCTGCTCGACTACACCGACGACGTCGATCTCAGGAAGAAGCTCGTCGTCTGGGAGGAGTTCTACAACGTGGAACGACCGCACGGGGCTCGGAAGAAAGACACGCTACGAAGTGCTTCGTGAGAAGATGGCATCGTGACTCGCGTCAACCGAAGTTGGGACCCTCACAACGCGGAGCGAGCCCGGAGGCGGAGAGCGTCCTCGCAGCGGCGGGGTTCTAGGGGGCGGGGATCAGGCCTCTTCTGCAAGAACCAGGTAGAACCATCCCTGACGCTTGACCGCATCGTCGAGGTTCTCCCAGAACTGCGCGTTGTGCTCTCTGAAGTAGTTCCCACACGTGTATCGAATCACATTGGACACGCGCAGCTGTGGCTTCGCGTTCGCCTGCTGTAGCGATGTCGTCGCAGAACTCGACAAGCGGCCGACGGGCCGGCCGTCATGCAAGAGCGCGCCTCCCCGCAGTTCGAGAGGATCCCCCAGGCGCACGTGTCGCCCGATGTAGCTCTGCAGACCCCCGCGGACCTGATCCCGTTGGCCCGGCCACGACACGAAGCACTCCTTTGGTGACCCCCTGAGATGGAATCTCCGCGCATCTTCCGCTCCCGCGTACGCACGACGTCGCCACCAAGCATTCTCGCGATCTGCCCATCCTCCGTACAGCCGGCTGCGAGCTCGTGTCATCGCCACGTAGTAGAGCCTTGCCTCCTCGGCCGCGTCGATTGCGCCGGGCTGCTGACCGTTACCTCCCGAGAATGGGAAGCCCTCAACTGAGGGCACGATCAGCACGGTGTCATATTCAAGACCTTTGACCTTATGAATTGTGGCGATGGTCAGCTTGCGCTCCATCTCGCCAAGGCCAGCCTTGGCTTTGAGCCGCTCAATGTCCGAGCCCCGCATCTCGCCCATGAACGACCGCAAGTCGCGCACTCGAGGACGTCCGGCCTCCTCTCTGAGTAAGGCGTAGAGCATGTCGAGATAGGCCAGGCCCTCTTCCCGATCCGCAAGATCCTGCTCAGCGAACTCCGCGATGAGCTCCTCCCATGCGTAGGACTCGACGAAGTCATGGTCCTTGCGCGTACGACAGATGTCCAGGAGCGCACCACAGTGTCTCAGCTGATAGAGAGGGAAGTCCTCTGATCCCAGCAGCTCGATTCTCTCTCTTGGCAACCCTTCGGCCTGAACCAACTCCTCGTAGTGTTGCCGGCACTCTCTGTTGGAGCGGCACAAGACGGCCACGCTCTCGCCGGATCCGAGCGACTGGGCCACCAGCGCAAGAGAATCGCCTGAATCGAACGGCATCTGGACAATGCCGTCGTCGGGCCTTGACGCTGCCAGTTCGACTCCCGCCTTCACCCGGCTGAACCCGACCTGGTCAGCAGCCCTCTGGATCATGCCGTTCGCACGCTTGACAATCTCCGAGACCGACCGGTAGTTGAGCGTGAGATGGTGTTCGACTGGCTGTAGCGTCTGTCTGAAATCGGAGAAGTAGTGAGTCGCGTCGAGAGGGCAGTCCCTCCCGTGCTTCCTCTGCCAGTCGCGGCGGTTCCAGGTGAGAATGTCCTGGTCGTCGTCGCCAATCACCATCCCGCCGCCGCGGCATGTGGAAAAGAGGGTCTTCACGACGTCGTAGAAGTCCTCATTCATGTCTTGGAACTCGTCCACGAGCACAGCCTTGTACCTACTACCAATAGCAGCGGCAAAGACGTCATCTGATTTCATCTTGTCCGCGAATCTGTGCACGGCTTCGCCGATGGCATCTTCTTCGTAGAGTTCGGTGTCCCGTTGATTGCGTAGCGCGAAGCTGTGGAACGTCGTCACATCCAACCGGTTCGCGTAGCTGCCATAGCCGAGAGCACGGAAGAGCCCGCGGATTCGATCGCGGATCTCGTAGACCACTGCCCTGTTGAACGCCAAGACGAGAATCTCAGACGGAGAGACGCCCTGGCTGTGAATGAGATGCGCGCAACGCATCATGAGCAGGTGAGTCTTACCAGAGCCTGGGCCTGCATTGACCAGGAGGGTCTGATTGAACGGGGCGGTGCAGACAGCCCGCTGTCTATCGTTCAGCCGCTCGAGCTCTTCGGTGAAGCGCTCTTGCCGAACTTGACTCAACAAGCCCTGCAGCAGGCGATTATCGGCGATGACCTCATCATCAACATCCCCGACGGTATCCTCGAGCAGCCGCTCTAGGTCGTCAGCAGACTCGCTCTCGAAGTAGCGATCGATGTACTCCCTCCGGTTCTCCGCAGGCATCACGGAGAGCAGCACCATCGCGTGAGCACGAAGAACCTGCAGCCTGTGCTTCTCCCTCATCTCCACGTAGACACGCTGGACCGCGTCGACTCCATCGGAGTCGTCAGCGGGGGGCGGCAGCTGCTCTTGAGTGTTGAGAGTGACCAAACTCACCCAGCCATCAAACTCGCCTTCAACACCATAGAACCCCGCGGTCTCCACGAGCTTGATGATCTCTTTGAGGCGACCAATCCGGATATCGCCACCGAGCGCATCGATGATGTCGGTCAGGCCTACCTCGAAGGCGCCCCCCGAAGCCACGCTTGACTTCGCTTCTACAGAGGACAAGTAGCCCAGCAGCTGCCGCATCGTATTCATGCTCTCTGACGCTGAGCTGACCGCCGAGGCCTGACGCGACTCGGCAACGAACCGAGCGTATTGGGGAACACCGGACTCGGAAAGGCGCTCGCGGAGTTCCACACCCGCGTAACGAAGCAACTTCAGTGAAGTGCTGATAGCCCGGCGTACCTCACTCTTGAGCCGGAGTGTCTCCACGTGCGAGAGAGCCACGCGTCCGTCCGCTCTGCCATCCGCTCGATACTCCCGAATGAGAACCTGCCGGTAGTACTCCTGCAGCTCAGACTCAAGAGCCTTGCGGTCGAGGTACTCAACCTTCTCGCCTGTTGGCTCGAGCAGTCTCTGAACCGCAGTCTCCAGGAGACCGAAGAACTCATCGCCACTTGGAAGCCCGTTCGGCAGTATCGTGAGATTCTTGCGCACGGAGAGGACATCTGCTTTGCAGAGCTCGAACAATCCCGCGAAGAGGTCATCCATGCCGATGCCGCCGCAGCCCGACATCAGTTCCGACATCGAGAGACTGACCTCTACTGTCTCGTGCCCACGTGGCCACCCATACGTGGTTGCCGCAAGTCGGCCCGAGTGATTCTGGGCCAGCGCCTCGAAACTCGTCGACGGCGGGATGAGCGCGAGTACGCCTCGCAAGAGACCCTTGGTCACGCGCGCGAACACGGACTCCATCTGGGGTAGAGCGGCGTCCTGGGTCGTCACGCCGGCCAGATCCTTCACAACGCCATGGCTCTCCGTGACGAGATCCAGAAGTACCGCGGCGATTCGTGAGGCGTGGCTGGTTCCCTTCGCGTGACTGTGCAAGCGCGATACGTCGAGCGTGAGATCGAGGAATGGCGGGTTGCGGCCTTCTATCCGCAGCACACCCATGCGCTCGAGCCAGAAAAGACAGGTGGAGACCTGGTTCTCATCAAATGATTTCGCCTCGCTTATGCGAACCTTCGCGGGAACCAGGCAAAGCGACTTTCCGACCGCCCCGAAAAAGACGCTGTTCTCGCGACAGTAGTCGAAGAAGTCCTGAAGGTCCGGAGGCATCACTGACTTGCTATGGAGAAGCCCGAGGTTCCTTTCTATGTCCTTCTGGTTGTACAGGAGCGATGCCGTGACGAGTTCGCGGCCCACCCGCAGCCGCTCTTCTTCGTCCCGACCGATTCTGCCTACCTCCTGAAGGTAGTCTTCAATGAATGTCGGCGGACGGTGATGTATGCACGCGTGCAGGTGAGGGATGTCCATGCCCATCCCAAAGGCTTTGGTGCACACCAGCACATTGACATTCCTGTCATGGAGCAGATCACAAGCCTCCGTCTTGACGGCTTCCGGTAGCCCTGCATGGAAGGGCAATGCACGGAGGGCGGCCAAGCCGGAATCCGGCTGCGCGGCCCTGGCGTTCAACGCTTCACTTATCAGATGACAGTCCTTGCGGCGACGAACGAACACGAGAGCCGCGCTCTTCTCCAGGTCGAGTTCACCGAGTATCTCGCAGATCTTCTCGAACTTCTCACCGTCGAGTACGTCCTCGTCCTCGTCGAGGTCGAAGGACTCGAGGGTGATGAACGACTGGATCGGATGGGGCATGTCCTCCGGAAGATCATCGTAGTCACCGGGCTTACCCAAGGCGAGCTCCCGCTCCAAGTCGACCCTGTTCCTCTGCGTCACGGTTGCGGATGTGAGCAACAGCCTATGAGGGTTACCCGGGAGGTCCTTCTTCTTGAACCAGTTCGCTACGTAGTCGGCGGCGTACAGGTAGTCTGGACGGAACTCAAAACCCCATTCACTGATGCAGTGGGCCTCATCGAAGACCACGAACTCTAGGCCGCCGTCCATGCGTCGTCGCCTCTCGAGCGCCTCGGTGAAACGAGGCACACGGAAGCGCTCGGGAGCCACGAACACCAGTCGTATGCGCCCATCGAGAACGCCTTGGTAGACCTCATGGTTCAACCATGCATCTCGGCCGCCGCTGAGGTAGTCAACGGACTCGGTGAAGTGCCTCCTCCACAACCCCTCGACTTGATCCCGCATGAGCGCGCGAAGCGGAGTGATGACGACCGTCAGCCGCCCCGAGTAGTTCGAACGGAGAAGAGCGGGCAGGTGGAAGACTATCGACTTGCCGCCGCCCGTGGGCAGCCGAAGTAGCATGTCGTGATTGGTTTGGATGAGCTTCTCTATGGCCGGCTTCTGCGTACCCGGCCGGAAGTCATCGTAACCCCACGCTTCTTGCAGGAATGCTCTGTACGACTCGTAGTCATTGGCGGCCTCTTGAGCTTCACGCCTCGGATAGCAGATGTCGTAGAACACCCGGAGGACGTCTTCATCAAGCAATTCCTCGAGCGAGTAGAACGGGATGTCTTCCCGCTGAATCCGTGTGGCCCTTGCGGCGTCATGGAGCGCAATCCGTGCATCAAGTATCAGGCACGGCTTCACTCCGGCTGAAGCCGACATTCCCAATCGCTCGAGCCAACCTTGTAGGAACGAATCCGTCAGAACCCTGATATCGCGTCCCCGAAGAACCGCTTGGATGCCTACGCTGTGTTCCGTGTCGCCATCAGGCGACCCCTCGCGCTCTTCGTCTTCGGAAGCCGGATCTGGGAGGTCCGCGTCCTCCTGGTTCGGCCTCGGAGCAGTCGGCGCGTTGTGAATCGCGTACCACTCGTGCAGCGGGACCTCGTCAAGAGCCACTTGGATGTCCCTACCGAGCCGGATTGCTGCCTCGACGTACTTCGGAAGTTCGTCTCTTGCACAGACGAGAACGCGCATGCCCTTCCCGCAGATGCTCTCGAGCCTGCGAAGCGGAGTCCCTGGGTGTTCCGCAGACACCCCCAGTTGCGCCAGATTCCTCTGAAGCTGAGCGGCTTCTTCAGGCCATCGCACCCCAACGACCAGAATCTCATCTTCCGGACGACTGCGCAGAAGGCTCAGGATGCAATGGGTCAGGTCTGCCAGATAGAGCGGGCGATTCGCTGTGTCGGGAGACACGAAGAGTCTGTCGACATCGAGGCGGAGGGCATCGCCGTCGCGCCAACGCGGAATCCGGGCGAGAGAGATCGCCTCCGGCGGGTTAGGCGAGGATTCGATCCGCAACCATGGTGGCACCGAAGGCAGCAGGAACCAAGATGCGGAGTCGGCATTCAGACCGGGAGGAACATGCAGCAGCCACGCCGTATCCCCATCTGGGCGTCTCACTGGAAGGAGAGCACGGCCACTACGGCCCTCTGCCACACCTGGAAACTCGGCACGTACGTCTACCTCAGTGAGCCTCCGGCAACGGGCCTCCTGCCACGCCAAGGCCACGTCTTGAGCGTGAGAGACTGCCAGTATGCCGTCGCCGAAGAGTCGATCGACTTCGTCCTCTGAGAGGCTGAACAGGTCTTCCGCGAGGTAGATGGCGACCGCGTCACCGGCGTCGTCCGTCTCTCTCCCCTCGTGCGCCCCTCTCAACAACGCCCTGAGGTTGTCATCAACGAGCCAGACAGGAATGTCTGAGAGACGAACATAGACGTCCTGGGACCGCGCATCCGTCACGACAGCGGTGACGGCCTTTGCGGAGATGGACGACTCGCGCTCAGCGACCGCGCGGCAGCAGTCCGGGCCGAGGATGGGATCCGCGAGCTTGTTCTCTGGGGCCAACAGATGCACACGACAGCCTCGTTGCCATGCGAATTCAGCCGCCCTGCATGATGGAAAGACAGTAGCCCCGGGCAGCGCCTCAACCAGGCCGGTCGGGTAGTGCCGGTCGCCGATCGCGGAGAGCAGCTGGGGGTTCTCGTAGATGCGCTCAACCAGCTCTACCGTTGCCGCGGGCTTCCCGTCCAAGCAGTCGCCCAACGACTCGATCTGGCGTTCGAATAGCTCATAGCATGCCGCGGCATCAGCGTCAGCAGTGTGAGCCCCTTCCGCCACAACCAAGGCGTGCGAATCGCGCCAAGGTTCCAGAATCCATGAAGCGATGAGTGTGTCCCACAGCGCCGATGACTCCGGGAGAGAAGCCTCGCGCTTCTGCAGTATCGGCCAGTCCCAGGCGAAGAGGTTATGGCCCACGATGCACGGTTCGGGCTGTCCGGCTAAGCACTCGTCCACCGCAGCGCGCAACTCTTCGACGCTGAGTCCTTCCTGGGAGCGGTACGCCCCTTTCCCAAGCGCATTACGCCACCCGAATTCGAAGATGGTCTCGCCGTCGCTCTCGATGTCAATCGCGACCACCTTCGCCTTGTGCACGTATCCCTGCAGGGTCTCCCCGCAGTAAGGCTCCAGAGTGGCGTAGCCCTGGAATGACTTCAGTGGGCCCCGCGCGACGAATACGCTCGCAGACCACGCTGATGGATTGAAGAAGCGCTCACAGACAGCGGCCCTGCCCTCTTCACGAACGCAGTACCAAGGCGATTCGCAAATCGCCGCAAGCAGCTGTATGAGTTCCTCGGCGTCCGCGGCGAGTGACAACCTCTCGGACAGACACGCGTCAAGAACTGAGTCCGCCTTGAGGATGGCCTGCGGGTTCGATCCAGTCCTCTTGCGCCACTGCTTGACGTACCACCTAGCAGACAGGACTTCCCGCAGGCCCGCCATATCCAGGGCTGCGAGTTCGTCGGCCCTCCGAGCTTCGAATTCCTCGGTTGTCTCGGGACCATCGAAGTCGTTCAGGAGCCGCCATTCGACAACAGCCCGGTTCCAGTCAGGTCTCTGTTCTGCCCACCGGAACGGGTGCCCACCGACCACGAAGGCGCAGAGCTTACCTTCAAGGCCCTCCATCGTGTCAAGCCGCTGACCCGAATGATCGCGCAGATGGATGAAGTACTCGCCTCGCGATGTGGTGACGAACCCAAACCCACGATCAGTCACCCGACGGATCTCCCCCACGAAGGGATAACGCAGCAGGACCTTGACAGTCTCGTCGCTAGCCATCACACACCCTGCATCACCCGGATTCTCAGCCCTACAGGTCACAGCCGCCCACGGTCACGTGAGATGAGCGGGTGACGCATGGCGCCGCCCGCTCCAGTCTCTGGCTCCGCCGGGACGTCACTTACTCTTCTTCGAACCCCTGCTGCTCGAACTTGAGCGTCCGCGCGTTCTCAGACACCGTCCGCACCACGTTCTCCGGTGCTCCGTCAGGCAGCTCCGCAGCGATCTCGAGCTGGACGGTGACCTTCGCGCCAGGCAGCGCCTGCAGATGGCCGACGATCTCCTGGGCGATCAGCCCCGCATCTCGCCCGAGCCGCTCGGGGTCGACGGTGACGACGCCGAAGAAGCGCTTCGGTCGGTACTCCACAGGACCCGGGGGTGTCGGGGGCGCCCCTGGCTCCGGCTCGGCACCCGGACCGGCACCCGGACCGGCACCCGGACCGAGCGGCGCAGGCTCGACCGGCGGATCTGCCCCGACGGCGTGGTCCGGATGCACGACGAGCCCTGTGGCGTGCACGCTCGTCATCTGGCCACACCTGAGACCCTGGTAGCGCCCGCTCGCCTCGTCGTAGGCCTCCGCGTAGGCGAACGTGTCCTGTTGCCAGGCGGTGTCCATGACGCCGGACTGGATCGCGCCGCTCAGCACACCCATGTCCTTGAGCCGCGGCAGGTACAGGTACTGCGCGAAGAGCTCCCACAGCGCCTTGACCTGGATGTGGCCTGCACCTTGCGGCCACAGCGGGATGCGGTCCATCTGGTGCCGGAGCAGCACGCCTGCCCACTCGGTGAGCAGCTGCTCCTCGTGCTTGAGCTTGCGCGCCGCGCGCTCCGGCAGCTGGCCTTGTGTGGCGGCCTTGACCTGGCGCCACTCGGTGCCGCCCTGCGGGTCGGGCTGCGAGGGCACGATGACCCACTGGTACGTCTCGTACACCCGGTGCTGTGCGGCCTCCTTCGCCTGCTGCAACTTGCTGATCGCCTGGCTGCTCTGGAAAGCGTCGAGGTTGAGCGCGCCGGAGTCACGCACGATCGAGTCCCACGCCATCGTCATCCGCACCGCGGACTCGAGCGCATCGAGCGCCGTGCGGTCGGGCGCGAGGAATACGACCATGTTGCGGAACCGGCGCGGTGCTGAGCCCTTGCTCTCAAGGATCTCCTGCGCGCGCTTCGTCGCCTCCGAGAGCTGCACCTTGGGCGAGTGCGGGTAGCGCGGCCCGAGGACGACGAGGCGCACCTCATCCTCGTCGGGCACATCACCGGGCGAGTCGGGCGCGACGTGCACGGCGCAGAAGTCCGATCGCTGCGCGCACTCGGCACGCACGAACTTGACCATCTCGGCGTGGACGTCGGCCTCGGGCAGTTGCTCGGCGCGCTCCTGCGCGAGCCGTGTGACGCTCGGCTGCGTGGCGAACCAGTAGCGGGAGCCGTCCGTGTAGAGGTGCGTCGCCTTGTCGGAGAGGTGCCGCAACGCGTCGCCGAACACCGCCGGCGTCTCGCCCGGTTGCGTGCACCCGAGCTTGATGCGCTTGTCCTCGAGTCCCGGGTGCGTCGTTGCCGCCGTGGGCGCCGAGCCCATGTACACCGTGCGCGCGACCCGCCGCGCCGCGGAGTACCGTCCGAGGTTGGGGTTTTCCTTGTCGAGTGCGACAGGAAGCGAGGCTGGGCCGTCGACGTCACGCTCGATGACCGGCTTCCAGGTGTCTTCGACGTAGCGCGTGAGCTCGAAGCGCACGTCCGCATCGTCGATGGGGATCGTGCCGGGCAGGATGAGCAGCGACGCGTCCTCGCGGACCCACAGCGCGTGGATGACGGCCGCCATGAGGCGCAGCACGCCGCGGGTGCGCTGGAAGCGCTCGAGCGTGGACCAGTCCTCGTAGAGGCGCTGGAACACCTCGGGGTGGATCGGGTAGGCCGCCTCGAGGCGCCGCCGGTACTCCGCTTCACGGCACTCACCGGGGAAGTCCCCCGTCTGCGAACGGTAGAGGTTCATGAACGCCTCGATGACCGCGTCGCGCGCGGCAGACGCGTCGGGGTCGGTCATCTCCTCGAACAGGCGGCGCCGTACGATCTCGTACGCCTCATCAGCGCTGGCCGGCTGCCACTGGGCGGCCACGCGCTCGACGACCGCCTTCAGGCGGCGCAGCGCCTCGACGCCGCCTTCGCCGCCGATCTCGATCGCGCTCACGTCGCCGGTGGCGCCCTGGACCGCGCGGACCTTGTCGCTTGCCGGGATGCTCACCACGAGCAGCGCGCCCGGGACGGCCGCAGCTGCCTCGGTGAGCGCTTGGGCGAACGTGAAGTGCGTGTCGAACGTGCCGGCCGGAAGCTCACTGTTCGCGTAGAGCTGGCGCGCGTAGGCGACCCACTCGTCGATGAGCACCATGCACGGCGAGTACGTACGCAGCAGGTCGTTGAGCTTCGTTCCGGGGTTCGTGCCGGTGCGGTCCGCCTCGGCGACGATCGCGTAGCCCTCGGCCCCGCCGAGCTGCCAGGCCATCTCGCCCCAGAGCGTGCACACCTCGGTGCCGTCGGCCTTCACGTCCGGCTGACCCGGCGAGATCGCGGTGCCCACGAGCACGGCGCGGTTGACCTTCGGGAGCGCGGAGAGGCCCGCGTCCTTGAGCACCACGTCGGCCCCGAGAAGCGTCGCCGGATCGACGCCTGAGACGAGGTGGTAGAGGGCGAGCAGCGAGTGGGTCTTGCCGCCGCCGAAGTTGGTCTGCAGCTCGATGACCGGGTCGCCGCCGGTGTCGGCGAGGCGCTTGAGCGCGCGTACGAGCAGCGAGCGCAGGCCCTCGGTCATGTAGGTGCGGCGGAAGAACTCCCGAGGCTCGCGGTACTCGTCGCTGCCCTCGCCGCGGTGCACCTGCCCGAGGTCGGCCGCAAACTCCGCCGTCTGGTAGCGGCCCGAGCTCACGTCGTCGTGCGGCTTGATGACCATGCGCCACAACTTGAGACCCGCCATCGGCATGCCCTCGAGCGCCGTCTGCGCGGCGCGCTTTATCTCCTTCTTCGCGGACTCGGCGAAGCGGATGCGCAGCAGCTCCTGCTTCATGTGATCGGCCTCGACCGCTTCTTGCGCCGAGACGGCGAGCAGCAGGCGGTGCATGCTGTCGAGCGCGCGGTACGCGTCATCCGCCGAGAAGGGCTCGTTGTGCGCCCAGCGGTTGCGTACGTCGCGAAGCTCGCTCACGAGCGTGCGTTCCGTGTGCCCGAGCACCTTGCCGAACACCTGGTGCCAGTAGTCCCACATGGCCTTGAGCAGCACGTAGACGTCGCGGAACTCCGCCGCCGACGAACCCTCCTTAGCACCGGCGGCGGCCTGCTCGGCCCAGGAGTCACCGAGCGCTGCGTGCATCTCGCGCATGAAGAAGGGCCGAAGCCCTTGGGCGAGCAGGTCAAGGCCCTTGCCCACGCGATCGCGATTGCTGAGCGCCATCTACTCGTCCTCCCCCGCGAGTGTCGCCTTGTTCTTGAACGCTTCGATGAGGTTCACCGGCGGGATGAGGAACTGCCCCCACCGGGACAGCGCGGTGGTCTGCGCCACGTGCGCCCGCAACAGTCCGAGCAGGATCGCCGAGCCGTTGACCAGCACGTAGCGCGCGACGGCGGCCTCGTCGAGCTCCTCGGTGATGCGGAAGAAGCCGCGCCCGACGATGCGGCCCTTGTAGGGCGCCGAGCCGGACGCAGCCGGCTTGAACCTCACGTCGAGGACGACCTGGTGCGAATACGGGTCGTCGACCTTCGTGAGGTGCTGCGGGTCGACGTCGACCTCGACGGCGATAGCACCGCGCCCGGCCTTGAAGCCCGAAAGCGCGGTGACCTCGAAGCGGTCGATGCAGTAGGCATCAAGCTGCAGCGGCGTTGTCATCTCGTTTCACCAGCCTCAGGTGGCCTCGCTTGATGGGACGGCTGTGCCACTCACCGCTCAGGTGCTCGGCGACCCGGCTTACGCCACACGTGCCCGCGACCGCGTAGAGCGCGTCGCCCTGCAGCAGGTCGACCAATCCCGGCTCGACGGCGATGAGCCGCATGAGCCTATCGGCCGTCGCACTCTGGAACACCGTGCCCTTCTCCCAGCGCACGACCGTCTTGGGTCCGACGCCCAGCAACTTCTCGAAGGCCGCCTGCGAGAGCGACAGCGAGTGCCGCAGCGTACGGATCTCCTCCGGCGACATGAGCCCGCGCGCGGCTTTCGAGCGGCGCACTGCCTCTCTCTGCAGCGCCTCGGCGGCATCGAGCGACAGGTACTCCTCACCGCACGCCGAACAGCGCCCATGCTCGATGCCGGGCACGCTTACCTGCTCGCCGCGGACGTCGACGACTACGGGCTCGACCGAGACCCGCACCTCACCGCCGCACTCGGCACACTTCTTGGGATACACCGCTTCCTCGCCTCTCTTCAGCCGCTAGTGCACGGCTCCGTCCCAGCAACACGACCACACGTCCACGACCAGCTGGTCCTCGTCGACCCAGAACTTGACGTACCACTCGTCATCGAGCGTCACCACGTAGATGTCCGCGGTCTCGTCGTTCAGAAGCTCGCAGGACTTGTGGAACCGCCCTGCCGACTCCAGCGACGTCAGCACCTCGACGAGCGTCTCCTTCACGTCGTAGTCGTGGTTCATCAGCCACTGCGTGACCCGCTTGGTCGCGATCACCTTCCCGTCGCGCGCGAGCCGCGCCACCACCTGTGGGTCGTAGCGAGGCATCTCACGCGCACCGCGCTCGATAACGGTAGCACCATGCTACCATCGGTACAATACCCGCTCCCAGTGACAGCGAATCGCTCACGAGAACTCCAGCGTCGCCTGCGCGGGGCCGGCGTTGCTCTGGCTCGCCGCGAGCCGCACGAGCTCCGGCCACGCCACGACGAGCGCGTTGTAGGGCATCGCGTCTTTCGCCCAGCCTTTCCGCTCGCAGAGCGCGTACAGCCGGTACGCGAGGTCGCGCGCGGTCTCGCCGAGCGACGGACCCACGGCGTGCAACAGTTGTGCGGCCGCCGCCTCACCCTGCTCCTCGAGCGCTTTGACGAGGTACTGCGTGATCTCCCACACGGTGAGGTGCTTGTCGGTGGCCGGGTCCCAGCCCGCGGAAAGCTCGTCGCGCCGAAGCAGGCGCACCTTGCCCGCGGCCGCTTCCACGAAGCCGTCGGCCGCCAGCGCCTCGACCGAGATCGCCTTGGCCTTGGCGAGCACCTCCGCCACCCCGTAGGCGCCGCTCTCGTAGCCGGACTGCTCGAACCACGCGATCGCCCACCGGCTCGCCGGGTCGAACTCGCCCTCCTGCTCGGAGAGCACCTCGTCGAGGACGGTGTTGATGAGGCCGAGCGCCGTGCGGACGCTCATGCGGCTGCCGTCGGACTCGACGACCTTGGAGTACGCCGAGAAGACCGCCATGCCCGGCCCGATGGCGGCCTGCGCAAGGTCGACCGGGGCGATGCTGCCGTGCTGGAGCGCGCGCAGCGCCGCAGGCAGCGTGTCGCGCAGTCGCCTGAGGAACTCGCCGCGGGTGGCGAGCGGGGCGTCTTTCGCGCGCGGGCGACAGACGAGGACGATCGAGGACGCGAGGGCGTTGGTGCCCGAGGCAACGGGCCGGTTCGAGAGCTCGCTTCGCATCGGCCAGGTGCCGAGCACCGAGAAGCCAGCGCGGATGAGCCCTTCGAGCATCGTCTCCCAGCCGGTCGAAGCCGCGCCCGTATCACCGTCCTCGCTTTCGGCCTGCTTGAAGGCGTAGTAGACGGTGAGCGGGAAGCGGGCGTCGTGCGCGTTGCGCATGCGCTCGAACGCCTGACCGAGGCCGTGCTCGAAGAACTCCTGCGCCTTGCGCTTGTCGCCGTCGAAGCGGTACGGCGTGGCGACGAGCTCTTGCGATTTGGGGACGAGCAGCGTGCTCATGAGCTGCGGGTACACCGAGCCGAGCGAGCGGCGCAGCCACACGTAGAAGAAGTCCGCGAGGTCGGCGTAGCCGATGTTGTCGTAGTACGGCGGGTCGGTGGAGATGAGCGGATGGTCGATGTCGTCGATGGCGGCGGTGGCGTCGAGTTGGCGGGCGAAGCCTTGTGTGGCCGGAACGGCTGAATGGAGTACCTCTGCAATCCATTCGGTCGCCCCTGTGAAGTTGCCGGTCGAGGAGCTGAAGGCATTCGCCTCAGCGTAGTCCCAAGCCATCGGAATCGCTTGGCGTGCAAAAGTGTTTCGCACCTTAACGTAGCCGGTGTCCCACGAGCAGATCGACGAGCTACGGTCAGCCATCTTGTCC
>DLMY01000009.1:94089-94209 GCA_002478275.1 Actinobacteria bacterium UBA7524 | reverse complement strand
TATCGAGATCAACCGCTTCGACAGCCCCGTACCCGGTTCATGCGTACGCGCCGGCTGTCATGCCACGGTAGACATCAGGACTCTGCACCAGAACAAAGGCTGCTACATCGCCGGCTGCCA
>DLMY01000009.1:88959-93820 GCA_002478275.1 Actinobacteria bacterium UBA7524 | reverse complement strand
ACCAGCGGGAACTACCATCTCGGGATGCCTGTGGCGCACGCAGGCATCGAGCTTGCCCTGACCGGGGATCCTGTGCCGGGCACATGTAACACCTCAGGCTGCCATCACACGGCCGACCTCAGCACGGTGCACCGTGCCGTTGGCTGTTTCATCTGGGGATGCCACACGGCGACCGGCCTGCAACGCAACAGCTGCGGTGGCCCGTCGGACGCGAATGCGTGTCACCGTCTCTTCAGTGCCACCGAGCACTTCGTCGAGCACTCTGCCGATCTCACAGGCACCGTCGGAGGCGTCACTTACGGCTTTGGTGAGAATCGGGGTTGCCTCGGCGTGTGTCACGCGACCGATCTGGTGGTACAGCACGCTTCCAGCTGGTCGGTTGGCACCATGGAAGGTACGTCAGGCAGTGTATGCCGGGTCTGCCACAACAACACTTCAGACCCGGGCAACGGTACGTACGCCGGTCTCCCTGCAGTGACTGCCGCCGTAGCAGGCGGCGACCGCCGTTGCATCGCGTGTCACTGGAGTGGCTTGCTGGACGGCCCCGACGCGGTCGCATCGCCGACGCCGGCCTGCATACCCGATCCGGCGTTCGACGTGAGCATCGAGCTTCATATGACGGCCGATGCGCCCAAGGTCAAGAAGGAGAGCGGGACGGAATCCTTCGATGCGACCAGTACGCCGTCTTCGAAAGACACCGACGTCGTCGAGCCAGGCGAGCCGACGATCGAGTCCGCACCGGCTACGAGCGCGCCCGTACCGGATAAGCCACCCGCATCCAAGCCTGCACCGAACAAGCAGGGCACTTCAGGTCAAGAGGAAGCTTGTCCTGAAGAAGAACCGGGTGTCGTGTGTTTGAATTGCCATGAGGTGAAGGTGAAGTCTACAAACGGGGCTACGTCTAGGGAGGACGACCGATGAAGAACATCTCGATACGCTGGAAGATTCTCGGAGGCATCATCGCAGTGAACCTGCTAGGGGCTGTAGTGATGATGGTATTCCTCCACCAGGCCTACGTCGTCGATGTCGAGGTGGTCGCTGAACGCACCGTCACCCTGGGCAAGGCCACATTGAGTCACGTCATAGAGCACGAGGACCTGGATGTCTACTCGCCCGAGGAGGCCGAGGAACTTCTGTCGGCTATGAAATCGGTGACCGGAGCGGACTACGGCCTGTTGGTGGAGAAGGACTCACTGGACGAGGATACCTACACCGACATGCTCGGCGAACGAGGGCTTCCGAACAACTGGAGCGAGCGGGACACGAACGTGCTCGTCGCGGTCACCGGTTCCGAAGTGGCTGACTTCATGCGCCTCGAGCTGGCTGCGTCATCTGTGCCTGATATCGGCCGAATCGTCGGGGTGGAAAACGGAGCGTGTTCACGTATGTGTCACGATTCGGTGGGCGATGATGGGGCGTACTGGGGTGTCGCCTGGAACGACGAGGGAATCAGCCGTACACATGCGGTATTCCCGCTGACCGATGCCGCTGGGTCCCCCGTGGCCCTCGTCTATGCGCTCGACGACATCACCTGGGACGCGGATCACGCCAAAGAGATGATGATGAATACGCTGTGGGTGTTCCTGGCTACCATCGCGGTTGCAATCGTGCTGATCGCCGGCATGATCCAGACACTGGTCATCAAGCGCCTCAATCGTATGACCGCCGGCATGGAGGAGATCTCCATGCGTGTGGCGGGCGGTGACTACGATGCGCACTATGAGCCAAGCGGTTCGAAGGACGAGATGGGTCGATTCGAGTACTTCTTCGCGAACTTCATGGATCTGATGGGCACGACGCTGAGAACTCTCGTCGGCAAGAAATAGCCTTCAGTTCCCGGTGTGACAGGGATGTGAGAGGGGTCCTCCAAGCGAGGGCCCCTCTTGCGGGTGCGGGAGGTTTCCGAACCAGACCCGATTGGGGTTATCCTAGTGAGTGCGGTAGCGAGGTTTGTCAGGGTCGAGGACCAGCGATTGGCGGGACGCGATGGAACAAGAAGCCTTCGAGCCCGAACAGAGCAGTTCACACAAGAAGACCTGGTACGGCTTGCTGTTTGCGGTGATCATCCTGCTTGTGTTGTGGCTGCTGTGGAATTACTGGGATGGCAGTCGTTCGGGACAGGTCGCTGACGGCGGCGCGGGGTTCACGGCCGAAGTGCCTGATGTCGTGGGAATGACGCGGCTGGATGCCATCGCACTCGTGCAGCGACTGGGCTTCGAGGCCGACGTGGTAGTCGATGACGCGTCCGGCGGACGTCCCGATACGGTCGTCGGGCAGGATCCCGAGGCCGGTACCGAGGCGCCTGGCGGTACCGTCGTCAGGCTCGATGTCACGCCCCTGGGTGAACAGGCCGCTCCCGACTTCAGTAGCGAGGACACCATGCCCGTGGTGCCGGAGCTGGCCGGCAAGTCGCGCAGCTCGGCTCTGAGCACGCTTGACCGTGTCGGGTACTACCCGGTCATCACCGAACGTCACAGTGACACGTTCCCTCCGGACAAAGTCATGTCGCAGAACCCCGCCGCAGGCACGCGCTTGTCCGTAGGTTCGCCGGTCTCCATCGTCGTATCGTTGGGCAGAGGGCCGGCGATACTGGTGACCGTGCCTTCCACCCTAGGGATGACGGAGCGGGATGCGCAGGCACGGCTTAGTCAGGCGGGGCTGGTTGCCAAGGCCACTTACCAGCCCAAAGCCGACAGTGTAGGCCGCGTCTACGATCAGTGGCCGCGAGCGGGAGAGCGCGTTGAGCGCGGTGAAGACGTCGTCATACTGCTCGGGGTCGCACGCTGATACGAACGAGGTTCGCGAGACCCGAGAAATGCGTTATCCTGTTCACGAAGTCCGTTCCCGGCATACCCAGCCGGTAGTCCGCTTCAGTCCGGAGGATTCGATGACCTTGAACTGTGCGCATGGACCGCTTTCGGGATTCCGACAGGCACGCCTGTTCCTGGCTGCGTTCGCTCTCATCTTGGCCACAGTCGTACCTTCGGTCGCGGGAGCCTCAGGGCCCGAGGACGTGTGGGAGGTCGTGGGCGTGACGATCCACGATCTTGCGCCCGGCAAGGAGCCGACCTATGTCATCACCGCCCAGGCACGTCAGGGTATGACGCTTCCCTTCCAGGCAGCGATGTCCTTGCCGAAGGGTTCGAAGATCATCTGGGCCGGGGAACTACTCGGCGGCGACCCCTCGCAAGACCCCATGGTCCAGCTCGACATGGAGGAGGGCGAGGAGTACGACAAGGCAACGTTCACGATGAACCGCTCGAACATCGTGCAATTCGAGCTCGTCGCACCCGAGGGCATGATAGTCCCGCAACAGACCTTCATCAGACTCGACCTTCATTGGCCTGCCGTAGGCGCGATCGACAGGGCACGCATCGCCGTGATCGTACCGACCGATCTGCACCTTGAGAACACCGAGCCCGCGCTGGATGTCGACGTTCGTTCCGGTTCAGGCGTCCTCTACTCGGTCGAGACCTCGCCTGTCGCCGCCGGTCAGTCGCTCTCCCTTCGCGCCGACATGGTGGGAGGCCCGGCTCCCGAGTTGGTCGAGCAACAGGGCGGGGCGGTGACCACCCAGACGCCTCCGGCCACCGTGACCCCGTCCGCCACGCCCCCGGGACCGGTCGATGACTCCTCCCTCGACCTTGGCTCGCGAGAGATCATCCTCGCGGTGATGGGCTTTCTTCTGCTGACGGCGGTGGCAGCGCTTCTATGGAGGCTGCGCAAAGACCGTACCGCCTCTGCCGGTTAGTCGGCTGTTGCCGCCCAGATTACTGTCGCATGCGAAGTGGTATCTCGACGAGGTTGACGCGCGACCCGTCCTGGGCTGATTCCTCGAAGACGATCAGTGCTCCGACCCCGTCATAGCGGATCTCGTACTCGATCGTCTCCTCGAATGTGCCCCATTCACCCGATCCCGCGCTGGCCGTGGTGAAGCCCTCAGCCACGATGCGGCCCGATGGGTCGACGACCTCGTAGAGCACTGTCGCCTCGAACGTGTTCGACAGTCCACTGATCCGCAGGGGACTCGTGACGTCACGCCAGGGCGTCGGTTCTTCCAGGAAGATCGGCGGTACGGTGTTGTCGGCGAAGTCCGCCCGGGAAACCGATGGGGACACCATGACGCCTTCACCACCGATCGCTTCGACTTGCTGACCGTCGATCTTGAACGCGACACTATCCACTGTCGGGAACGCAGTGAGCGTGTAGACCACCTGGGCGACGCGTAGCTGCATCGACAACGACCCGCCCCCCGACTCGAATTCCTTCGAAAGGTCCACCGTCGCGACGCCCGAATCGATCTCAACGCCGAGGAGAGACGTTCCCGCAGGTATCTCGCTGTGGAGCCCGGCCTCGATCTCCTCGGCTGTAGCGCCCTGGAGGAGCTGACGCATCGCCTCTGCTGCGACTGCTTCGGTGAAGGTCACCGTGCGTGTCGACATGCCGAGCCTCTCCTCGCGAACCAGACATACAGGCACGTCGAGGGTCTCCTCGGCAGGTTCAGGTGTGACCGTTGGCTCGGGCACGGGCGCCGGTGTGGGTTCCGGCACCGGAGCTGACGGGCGCGCGCATGCGAGTACGCCCCCGAACACGAGTATGAGCGTGACGAGAGCGAGCAGGCCGTGAATCGCGCGCGAATGCCGGGACCGCTTCATGTGTGCCCTCCTAATGGACGACTACGTGGTAGTTACCCGGATTCGTTCGTGCCTGAATCGCCGCGTCACGGAATCGTTACCCTACTCGTTGCGTGCCGGACGTGGTAGGCTACCCCGTCCGGCCGGACCACGGCACGACCGCGAGACTGGAAGCCCACCATGCGTGTCAACGACATTCGCAATATCGCCATCATCGCCCACGTCGA
>DLMY01000009.1:74370-88806 GCA_002478275.1 Actinobacteria bacterium UBA7524 | reverse complement strand
TCGACCACGGCAAGACGACGCTCGTCGACCGTCTGCTGCAGACCACGCATGTCTTCCGCGACAACCAGCAGGTCGCCGAACGCGTCCTCGATTCGAACGACCAGGAACGCGAACGGGGCATCACCATACTCGCCAAGAACATCTCGATCCGCTGGAAGGATACGAAGATCAACGTGATCGACACCCCCGGACACGCGGACTTCGGAGGCGAGGTCGAACGCGTGCTCAAGATGGCCGACGGCTGTCTGCTTATCGTCGACGCGTTCGAGGGGCCGATGCCGCAGACTCGCTTCGTGCTGCGCCATGCGCTCGAGCACGGGCTCAAGCCGATGGTCGTCGTCAACAAGATCGATCGTCCCGGCGCGCGCCCACATGAGGTGATCGGCGACGTGTTCGACCTGATGGTCGAGCTCGGCGCAGATGACGAGCAGCTGGACTTCCCGATCGTCTATACGAGCGCGGTCAACGGATACGCTCGCACCGAACCCGATGACACCAACGAAGACATGGCGCCGCTGCTCGATGCGATCCTGGAACACATCCCCGCCCCCGACGTCGATATCGAAGGCGCGGTCGCGATGCAGGTCTGCACGATCGACTACTCGGACTACGTGGGTCGTATCGGTATCGGCCGGATCTTCTCCGGGACGATGCATGACGGCGAGAGGATACTGGTCGTCAAGAACGACGGGAGCCGATACCAGGCAACCGTCAAGCAACTCTTCACGTTCGAGGCGCTTGGCCGTGTCGAGGCCGCCGAGGCGCACGCTGGTGACATCTGCGCGGTGGTGGGCGTTGACGACGCCGACATCGGCGACATGTTCACCTGCCGCATCGAGCCGGTCCAGCTCGACCCGATCCACGTAGAGGAACCCACGATGTCAGTGGTCTTCTCCGCCAATACGAGCCCGCTTGTGGGTCGTGAAGGTTCGATAGTCGGCGCCCGTCAGATCAAGGAACGACTCTTCAAAGAGGCGGAGTCCAACATCTCGATGCGCATCACCGAGACCGAGGGCCGTGACGGCGTGGAAGTGGCCGGCCGAGGAGTGCTTCACCTGTCCGTACTCATGGAGACGATGCGTCGCGAAGGGTACGAGTTCCAGGTCGGTCGCCCCCGTGTCATCTTGAAGAAGGAGGGCGGCACGACGCTCGAGCCCATCGAGCAGGCGGTCGTCGATGTTCCAAGCGATTATGCCGGCAAGGTCATCGAGATCTTCGGCTCTGCGGGCGGCGAGATGAAGGACATGGTGCAACGTGACCGGCACGTGCACCTCGAGTTCATGATCCCCAGCCGTGGCGTCATGGGGCTACGCACCCGGATACTGAACGCCACACGGGGCGAGGCGACACTGTTCCACCACTTCAGCGAGTATGGTCCGTTCCGCGGCGAGATCGGCGGGAGGGTCGCTGGTTCACTCATTGCCATGTCGACCGACAAGTCCGTCGCCTACGCGCTCGATGCGCTGCAGACGCGGGGTAAGCTGTTCGTCGGCCCCGGCGAGATGTGCTACGAAGGCATGATCGTGGGCGAGCACGCCAAGGACAACGACCTTGTAGTCAACGTTGCGAAGGCCAAGCAGCTGACCAACATGCGAGCGGCGGGTTCGGACAAGGGCATCCAGCTCGCACCGCCGATCGCGTTCACGCTCGAAGAGGCGCTTGAGTACATCGAGGACGATGAGCTTGTCGAGGTGACGCCTTCAAGCGTGCGCCTGCGCAAGCGGCTTCTCAACGAGAAGGACCGCAAGAAGGCCGGCAGAGCCTGAGGGACGCATGCGTACGAACTCCCAGGTGCGTCGAGTGCGCTACGATGAGTGGTCGACAGAGGGAGATTCCTGGTGTTGACCGTAGCACTCGCGACCGTCACATCCTTGCTCTTCGGTACCTCGGACTATCTCGGGGGTATCGCGAGTCGCCGTGACAGTGCGGTGAAGGTGACCGCTCGGGCGCACGTCGTCGGCGTCGTCCTGTTCTCGCTCGCCCTGGCGGTCTTCCCCATGTCGGCCTATAGCGGGGCTGACATCAGGTGGGGGGTCGCGGCGGGCCTGTCCGGCGGACTCGGGGTCACATTCCTGTACGCCGCTCTGGCTGCCGGACGCATGAGCGTGGTGGCGCCTCTCACCGCCGCACTGGCCGGATCCCTGCCTGCCGTCTGGGACCTGGCTCGCGGTACGCAGGTGGGGCCGAAGGGGCTGGCAGGGTTGTCGTTGGCCGTCCTGGCGACCATCATCGTGTCCCTCGCCCCGGGCGTCGAGGACGAGGGCCGAAAGATGACCCCGATGGCGGTCCTGTACTCGATGATCGCTGGCCTGGGGTTTGCGTCGGGGTTCGTATCTTTCTCGTTCACGTCCCCCGAAAGCGGGCTTCTGCCCTTGCTGGTCGCTCGCGTGACGTCAGCAACCGTGCTCGGCGTACTCTCGCTGGTGACGTGCCGCTCTCTCAGACTCGACCCGGCCGCACGCGTTCCCGCTTTGGGCGCCGGTGTCCTTGAGTCGGTGGCCAA
Source organism: Actinobacteria bacterium UBA7524 (assembly GCA_002478275.1). Lineage (GTDB taxonomy): Bacteria > Actinomycetota > Coriobacteriia > Anaerosomatales > UBA912 > UBA7524. Next base: position 86,303 of record DLMY01000009.1, on the reverse strand, counting down.
CGTCACCATGCTCAGCGCTATCAGGCTCGGGCCCCTTGCGGTGGCCTCGGTACTCGGATCGCTCTTCCCCGTGGTGGTGATCGTGCTTGCCCGCGTGTTCCTGAGCGAACGGTTGCGCCCCTTGCAGGGTGCGGGTGTGGCCTTCGCTTTGATCGCCGTCATCCTGACGGCGCTTGCCTGAGCCGCCCCCTGCCTGAGGCTCTCTACCGCCAGCCGTTAGACGTTCAGCAAGCGGGCGATCCAGTACCCCGCCGCGGCGACGGTGCCTGTGAGTGTCATGCCCCACACCATGTCAATCGCTGAGACCTGCCACGCCCAGCCCTTGAGCGTCGCGAGGTTCGTCAGGTCGTAGGTACCATACGCGAGTAACCCGAAGATCGCTCCTCGCATGACGGCGTCCGCGAGTGAGGACTTCTCATAGCCCGGCAGTGACGCCAGCACCAGGACGCCGATGACGTAGAGAAGATAGAAGGCCGCAGCGACGGGCAAGTTGGGGCGTTCCAGGAGCAGGTCTCCGATGTAGGGCGCGTAGATGCGGCTCGTGGCCAGGCTCAGCCATACGAAGTCGATGGCGAAGAACACGACCGCCGTCAGTCCGTAGAGGGCAAGGTACTTGGTCACGTCTTCCTCCTTATCGTCCTGCTCAGCTGCAGGTCTGCGAACGTCACTGCAGGCACGGGCGAGGGGTTACAGCAGGTATCAGTATCTGAAGATCGCGGATATCGGTGGTTCATCCGTCGCGTGGATGGTGCCGCCATGGAGCAGGGTCTGCGCCGCTGCGAGATCGAACAGGTCCCGTGCGCCTGCAGACCTCTCACCCCCGTTGAGTGTCACGACCCGGGTTTCCGCATCGTAGGTGCCCCAGTCCGTTCGCTGCGGAGAGACGAACAGGACATCGACGCGGCCTTCGTGCGCTGCGGGAAGGATGTCCGTCAGCGTGCGGGAGGCGGCGCCTGTGCCCAGCAGGGCCTCAAGCTTCTCCAGGTCCCGCGTCAGTTCGGCTCGGAAAAGCGGTTCGAGCAGCTTGCGCGCCTCGGCGTGCAGTTCAGCCGGCGTGAGTTCGTCCGGGTTTCCCGCCATCGACACGTCCACCAGGTTCGCGTAGGAGCTCGCCTCCTTGTACAGAGGCATGAGGTAGTCGACCCCGGCGAGCAACAGAGGGGCGTCCTCATCCCGGAGCAGCTCGTGCATCCCCCGGTCAATCAGGCGGAAGTAGCGCAGGAGGTTGGACTTCTCGACGTCGGGGACGCCTCCATGCCCGTGGAACATCGCAGCTCGCTTACCACCGGCAGCTCCTGCTGGTGTCCCGGAGTGGAACTGCACCTGGCGTTGGTATTCGTCGTACTTCAGCGCGTCTGCCAGACTCTGCGGAGCCCCCGTCAGGTCGAGTTCGTGGACCTCGTGGCGAGTGCCTTCGAGAAGCCGCACGCACTTCTTGCTCAGCGCCAGCACGTAGAAGCGCTCGTCGACGCCCAGGGCAGGCAGGACCGGCCGGATGGAGAAACGCTCCGCCACCATCACGCTTTCCGGCACTTCGACGTCCAGACGGAAGACACGGAAGTCGTCCGTGCCGACGAACACGGCAAGCCCCTCGGTGCTCCCTCGCCAGAAGGCCGTATCGCCGAGGAGATCGTACGCTGGTGCCAGTAGCTTCGCGATGTCCGGTGCCCTCATCGATTCGTGAAGTGTCTCCTCGGCGGTCTTGAGGAGGTTCTTGAAACGGATGGGGTCCTGCTGTACGTCGGGGCCGGCGCGATGGGTGCTCATATGGATCGAGATCGCAGGCCATCCCTCGTGGCGGGCGATCTCGGTCAAGGTTTCGCGATCGAGGGTGTCGGTCATCTCCGCCTCCTTACGTCGGGTGCAGATGCATCGCGCGGAGCTGAGTGGCTCCGCGGTGTGTTCGTTCGTACTGATGAATGTTCCCGGTATGGCGCTTCTCTGACGGTCCACGAAGGTGACTCACGCGCTATACTGTCGGTTCATGATGCTCTCGAGCGGGTCTCGGACGGCGGCACGTCGTGAACCTGGTCAGGTCCGGAAGGAAGCAGCCATAAGCGGCCTCTACCGGGTGTCCGGGACCCACTCGGGAGCATCTTCGCGTTGACCGGACCCGATGTCGTGGCGAGCGGGTATACTGCGGTGTCGAGACCCTCGTTCGCGGAGGACCCACGTGGCTCATCAGTCTTTGTACCGTACGTACCGGCCCCAGAGTTTCGACGATGTCGTCGGCCAGCGTCACGTCACCCAGACGCTGCGCAACGCCGTTGGAGAGGGCACGGTCGCTCACGCGTATCTCTTCACCGGACCGAGAGGCACCGGCAAGACGACGACCGCGCGTATCCTCGCAAAAGCTTTGAACTGCGAGAAGGGCCCTACCCCGGACCCGGACGTCGGTTGTCAGGATTGCATCGATATCGCCGAAGGGCGCCATCCTGACGTCTACGAACTCGACGCCGCATCGCGCACGCAGGTGGAGATCGTGCGCGAGGAGATCATCAGTCGGCTGAAGTACGCTCCCACCAGGGGTACCTGGAAGGTCTACATCATCGACGAAGTGCACATGCTTTCGACACACTCGTTCAACGCGTTGCTCAAGAGCATCGAGGAACCGCCGGAGCGCACGGTGTTCGTGCTGTGTACGACACACCCGCATAAAGTGCCGGAGACCATCCACTCACGATGTCAGCGGTTCGACTTCCACAGGATAGGCGTCGAAGACCTGGTCGATCGCCTGTCGCACATCTGCACCAACGAAGGTATCGCGGTCGCAGAGGGTGCGCTGACGCTGATCGCCAAGCACGCAGCCGGCGGGATGCGCGATGCGATCACGACCCTCGAGCAGCTCTCCGCGTTCACAGGGAAGAACATCGCGCTCGATGATGTCGAAGGGCTTCTCGGCGAGGTGGATGTCGCGCTTCTGTTCGAGCTGGCGGACATCGTCGTGCGGCGTGACATCGCGGCGGCGTTCGGTTTCGTCGCGCGTCTGGCCGAGGGTGGCACCGATATGACCGAGTTCGTCCGCGACTTCACCGGACACGTGCGCGACCTGTACGTTACGTCGGTGGTAGGTGACGCACAAGGGATCGTGGACACCACACACGATCAGCTCGCGCGGCTCACGAGCCAGGCGTCCGCGTTCGGCACGGAGAGGCTTGCGAGGGTGCTCGATCTCCTCGGCGAGTTGGCCGGTGAGATACGGTGGTCGAGTGATCCCCGGCTGACGCTCGAGGTCGCACTCACCCGCATGGCGCGACCCGACGGGGACCTGACGCTCGAGGCTCTGGCCGAGCGGATCGAGGCGCTTGAAACCGGCGTGGCGGTAGAGGCCCGGCCCGTCGCACCTGCCGTACCTGCACCCGCGCCCGCACCCGACACCGCGCATACCCCCTCAGCTGCGGCGGAGTCGAAGGCAGAGCGAGCGGACAAAGCGCCTGGCCCTGCCCGAGGAACCGACCCGGAGCCAGCCACGGCTGCATCCAAGCCAGCAGCGACCGTCACCGACGAGCCGGTCGTCATCGAAAGCACCTCGCCCACAGGTCCGCTTGACCGCGGGCACATCAAGCGGGCATGGCCTGCGGTCATCGCCGAGATCAAGCGCGTCAAGTCCTCCAGAGCTCACATCTTCGCTAACACGGAAGTCGATATCGATGCGGGCGGCGACACTCTCGTCATCGAGTTCCCGGCCGACCAGAAGTTCACAATGGACCGGCTCGCTTCCGACTCGGAGACGCGCCAGCTGTTGCTAGCCGCACTGACGCGCGTACTCGGCTCGACGCCGCCCGTCAGATACCAGCTGGGCCGGGGGTCGGTGCAGCCGGTCCCGGCGCCCGATCCGCCGCGTCATGTCGATGTGCCCGTTCCTGCGGCGGAGGAGTCGACCGCACCCATTGACACGCCGTCGGAATCCGAGGTGGACGAAGCGGAAGTGGAGCGTATGCTCATGGCCGAGCTCGGTGCTGAGATAATCGCCGAACACCCACACCACGTCGAGAACGAAGGAGACGAGACCTGAGATGAAGCCGAACATGGGCAACATGATGAAGCAGGCCCAGAAGATGCAGCAGGACATGGCCCGCGTGCAAGCCGAACTCGCCGAGGAGAGGGTCGAGGCCTCGGTCGGCGGCGGCATGGTCAAGGTCGTCATGACCGGGGAGCAGGCGGTCGAGCGTGTCATGATCGATCCCGCCGCGGTGGATCCGGACGACATCGGCATGCTCGAGGACATGGTGGTCGCCGCAGTGAACGAGGCAGCGCGTCAGGCGCAGGAACTGGCGAGCCGCAAGATGGCAGCGGTTACCGGTGGCCTGAACATCCCCGGCCTGATGTAGCGTGCGCTACGCAGCCCCCATAGCCAGGCTGCTCGACGAGCTCGAGCGTCTACCTGGAGTGGGTCCGAAGTCGGCTCAGCGCCTCGCATACCACATCCTCCGCTCCGAGACGCAGCAGGCCGAGAACCTTGCCGCGGCCATCGTAGAGGTGAAGCGCTCCATCCACTTCTGCCCGAGCTGCTTCAACTTCGCGGAAGGGGAGGTCTGCGCGATCTGCGCTGACCCCGAGCGGGACGGTTCGTTCCTGTGTGTCGTCGAGGAGCCCAGAGATGTCGTAGCGATCGAGAAGACAGGCGAATTCCGCGGCAGGTATCACGTCTTGCAGGGCGCTATCTCCCCGATAGACGGAATAGGGCCCGAGCAACTCAGGATCCAGGAGCTGCTCGCGCGACTTGGTGAGGTCACCGAGGTGCTCATCGCGACCAACCCCAATGTCGAAGGCGAGACGACAGCTCTGTATCTCGCGCGACTGATCAAGCCGCTCGGCATCAGGGTCACCCGCATCGCTTCGGGATTGCCGGTGGGAGGCGACCTGGAGTATGCGGACGAGGTGACGCTCGGCAGGGCTCTTGAGGCCCGGAGAGACATGTAACAGGTCGAGATTTCCAGTATCTTGCTACCGTTCACCGATTGCTGACAGCCGTCTGCGACCGTCTACAGGCGCAGGCGCGCCGTTCACCGGGCGCGCCGCTATCCTATTGTGACCTGTCGCTCGGTGGGTTCCCGCCGCAGGACGGGCACCCGCTATCGCAGTGACGACGTGTCGCAGCGATGCGACGGACGAGAAAGGGGTGTGAAGATGCAGCAGCTGACGGAGATCCGTTGGCATGCGCGTGCCGGCCAGGGCGCGGTCACCGCGGCGAAGGTCGTGGCCGAGACCGCGTTGGCGGCCGATCAGTACATGCAGGCGATGCCGGAGTACGGTCCCGAGCGGATGGGCGCGCCGATCAAGGCGTTCACGCGCATCAGCGCCGAACCGATCGAGATCCACTGCAACATCGAGAACCCGAATGTCGTGGTAGTGCTCGACGACTCGCTGATCGATGTGGTCGACGTCGCCGAAGGGCTTGTGGACGATGGCGTCATCATCATCAACACCTGCACGCCTCCCGATCAGGTGCGTGCGGCGTTGAAGGTCGGCGATGGCGTGCGCGTCGCATGCGTCGACGCGTCGGGCATCGCGCTGGATACCATCAAGCGTGACATCCCCAATACGCCGATGGTCGGTGCGCTCATCAAGACCACCGACGTCATCGACATCGAAGTGTTCAAGGACCTCCTCGCCAAGAACCTCGGTAAGAAGTTCGGCCAGGAGATGATCGATGCGAACTTCGCCTCGGTCGACAGGGCGTTTCAGGAGGTGACCGTAGGATGAGATGGGACATCTCGAAGATGAACACCTGGAAGGCCGAGGAGTTCCCTCGTGGCGCGATGATCCCGCAGGCGGGCAATTCGTGCGACTACGTCACTGGCGGCTGGCGTAGCGACAGGCCGTGGCGCAACGTCGAGACCTGCACCAACTGCCTTATCTGCTGGATATTCTGCCCGGACTCGGCGATTGCCGTCCAGGACGAGAAACTGGCTGATGAATGGGTCAACCTGGATCACTGCAAGGGCTGTGGCATCTGCGCCAACGAATGCCCGGTCGAGGCCATCACCATGGTTCCTGAAGGCTGCGACATCTCGGAGGTGAAGTAGCGCTATGCCAGAGCACAAGACACTAGCCACCACGGGCAACCTCGTAGTTGCCGAAGCCATGCGCCAGTGCGCCCCCGACGTCGTGGCTGCGTATCCGATCACGCCACAAACGACCATGGTCGAGGAGTTCGCTAAGTTCGTCGCGCAGGGCCGGGTGCACACCGAGTACGTCACCGTGGAATCCGAGCATTCCGCGATGAGTGCGTGCATCGGTGCATCGGCCGCAGGTGCCAGGGTGATGACGGCGACCTCTGCACAGGGCCTGGCTCTGATGTGGGAGGAGCTCTATATCGCTTCGGGCATGCGTCTGCCGATCGTCATGGCCAACGCGAACCGCGCACTCTCCGCCCCGATCAACATCCACTGCGATCATAGCGACATCATGGGTGCGCGGGATGCGGGTTGGATCATCCTGTTCGCCGAAACCGCACAGGAGGCGTACGACAACACGCTGATCTCGCTCAAGGTCGCCGAGGATTCCGAGGTCCTCCTGCCTGCGATGACCTGCTTGGACGGTTTCATCACGACTCACTCCATCGACAGGGTCGATCTGCTCGATGACGAGACCGTGAAGGGCTTCGTCGGTCAGTACGAGCCGGATAGCCCGCTGCTCGACGACGAGAACCCGGTAAGCCACGGCAACTTCGCCGGTCTCGGTGGACCGTACTTCGAGTTCAAGAGGTCGCAACGAAACGCGATCGACCGCTCCAAGGCGGTCGTAGAGCGCGTTGGCGCCGAGTTCGCCGAGATCTCCGGGCGTCCGTTCGGACTTGTCGAGACGGACATGATGGACGATGCCGACGTGGCGATCGTCGTCATCGGCTCCTCGGCGGGTAACGCAAGGTATGTGGCCAAGCAGATGAGGACCGAAGGCATCAAGGCCGGCGTCGTCAAGGTTCGCTGCTTCAGGCCTTTCCCTGCCCGCGAGATCGCGGAGGCGCTCAAGGGCATGAAAGCGGTGGCGGTCCTGGATCGCTCCGAGTCTTTCGGTGCCGAGGGCGGACCACTGTACCTTGAGGTCCGAAGCGCCCTGTACGATCTGGAAGCTCGCGTCCCCGTCGTCAACTACATCTACGGGCTGGGCGGCAGCGACGTGCAGCTTGAGCTCATGCATCAGGTGTACACAGACCTGTCCGACATCGCGTCCGGTGCAGCTCAGAGCGCCGGGCTCCGTTACCTCGGATCACGGTAGGAGGGAGGTCACATGGCAACGCTTCGTGAACTGAGTCACCGCGAGGACCGTCTTGAGGGCGGTCACCGCTTGTGCGCCGGATGCGGCGCTTCCATCGCCGTGCGCCAGATACTCCTGGGTGCCGGCGTCGATCCGGTGGTGGCAGGGTGTGCCACGGGATGCCTGGAGGTCTCGACGACCATCTATCCGTACTCGTCGTGGAAGACGTCGTTCATCCACAACGCGTTCGAGAACTCGGCCGCCACTATCTCCGGTGTTGAGGCTGCGTTCAATGGTCTTAAGGCCGCCGGCAAGATACCTGCCGACAAGAAGATGAAGTTCGTGGCGTTCGGCGGCGATGGCGGCACGTACGACATCGGCCTGCAGTCGCTTTCCGGCGCCATGGAGCGCGGGCACGACATGGTCTACGTCTGCTACGACAACGGGGCGTACATGAACACCGGTATCCAGCGCTCCTCGGCGACCCCGAAGGGCGCCTGGGCCACTACCGCGGAGGTCGGCAAGGCGCAGCAGGGCAAGATCCAGAAGCGCAAGGACCTCACATCGATCATCGCGGCACATGGTGTGCCCTACGCTGCACAGGCATCCATCAGCCACTGGAAGGACCTGACTGACAAGGCCGAGAAGGCGTTCGCGGTCGAGGGTCCTGCTTTCATCAACGTGCTCGCTACCTGCCCCCGTGGTTGGCGCAGCGCGTACAACAAGTCCGTCGAGCATGCCAAGCTGGCCGTTCAGACCGGTTACTGGCCGCTGTTCGAGGTCGAGGACGGCCAGTGGAAGCTCTCCAACCCGAGCAAAGCACTGATCAAGACGGGGCGTAAGCCGGTCGAGGAGTTCTTCAAGGTGCAGGGACGATTCAAGCACCTGCTCAGCGAAGACAACGCAGAACTTCTTGCCGAGATACAGGACGACGTCGATGCGTATTGGGAGTATGTCTTGGGGCGCTGCGGCGAGAAGTGACGCCCCGTAGGCTGTAGCATCATCACCGGACCCCGGAGCGAATGTGCTCCGGGGTCCGTTTTGTCATCTCGGGACTGCTCCGATGTTAGAATCGGGCTTGTCGCGACGGTCTCGAGACCTTGGGGCAGACCAAGGCGCAGAGCGGCGGTTACGTCGGAGAGCTTGATTACTGGAACGGGTGAGTAGATGCTCCGCCATGTGTTCGGCAGGCGTCTGTATGGTCAGATCGTGTGGCCCATGCTCATCGCCATCGTCGTGGTGGGGTTTTCGGCGAACCTGGTCGCCGTCTACTTCATCTCCGCGTTGACCCGCGGCTGGGTGGACCAGCACGCGCAGACTGCCCTGGAGTACACCCAGTCACGCTTCGCGGCCAGCGCACAGGACATGATGCGTACGACCGATCTCATCGTAGATGATCCTCGCGTGACGGACTCATTGAGGACTCTGGACAAGAGTCTGGCTTCCGGTGTTCTGTCCCAGGCGACGGTCGCGACCGGGCTGGACCGGATCGAGATCCTGCGCGACGACGGGACTGTCTTCGTGTCGGAGGGCCTTCCCATCGAGGCGATCGATGACTACAGGGCCGGCGGGGCACAGGTGATCGGGACCAAGCCCACAGCGTGGCGCTCCGTTCTGCCCACGGTGGATGGACGCCTCGCCCTATCGGTGACGAGGGCCCTGGAGGTCGATGGAGTCGTCTACCTTCTGCGCCTGGCGCGAGTGATCGACAACGAGATGCTCGAATCTCTGGCCACTGGAGCGAGCGGGGATGCGTTCGCCGTATACGATGCCGATCGTGTCCTCATCGCGAAGGCTGAAGTCGAGGATACTCGTGAGCATGACGGTGGGGGACGGTCGGAGTCCTCCGTCCCGCTTGGCAGGGCGCTCGAGCGTAGGTCACCGGAGGTGGTAGCCGCCTTGAGTGGGATCTCGGATGGTCCGGGCTGGGCTACTCTGACTTCGGGCAATATCAACTATCGCGTGGCAGCGGACAGGCTGACACTGGGCGGGGACGCTGGGCGCAGCGAGGGCTATCTGGTCACGCTCGTCTCACAGGTCGCGAGCGACAGGGCGCGACTGACGGCGATGGAGATAGTCACAGCGGGTTCTCTCGTTGGAGTGCTCATCCTGGCGGGCCTTGGGTTCTGGGTGGCCTTCAGGGTCTCGGCACCATTGGAAGAGCTGAGTACCGGAGCACAGAGGATCGCTGATGGGGACTTCAGTATCCGGATACCTGTGAAGGGCGCCAGCGAGATCGCTGAACTCACCAAGACCTTCAATGGGATGACCGAGTCCCTGAGCGAGCGCAGCGAGACATTGACCAAGAAGGTCTTGGAGTTGGCGACGCTCTACGAGATGAGTCGTGCTCTGGGCTCGACGCTGGAGATGGACGTGCTCCTCGAGTCAGTCCTCGACTCGGTCTTGCGGATCTTCGGCGTCGACCTCGGTTATGTGACCGTGCAGGACAAGGACACGGGCCGGCTCGAGTTGCGTGCCTGGAGGGCCGGCGACGCTCCGCGCCCCGACAGCGAGGGTCTGCGATCTTCGATGGCGGAATGGGTGATCCGAGAGGGTCGCCCCCTGATCTTCAACCCATCGAGTAGCCAGGTTGCCGATCAGGTCGACGCCCTGACCGGGGCTCCGGCTGCGCTGTGTGTACCCCTCGTCTCAGCCGAAGGGGTGCTTGGAGCCGTCACCGTGGGCTCGACGAACCACAAGGTCCGCTTCACTGGTGATGACGTTCGCCTGCTCTCGACGATCGCGAACCATGTGACTATCGCCATAGGTAACATAGATCTGTTCTCAAGCCTTCAGGAGGCCTACCTGGCCACCGTTCGCTCCCTGGCGGCTGCTGTCGACGCGAAGGACCCGTACACGAGAGGTCATTCGGAGCGGGTGGCCATCTACGCCGTGATGATCGCAGAGAAGATGGGCCTATCGCAGGACCAGCGCACGGCTTTGGAGATGGCGGCCTACCTTCACGACATCGGCAAGATCGGGATCAAGGAGGAGATCCTGCTCAAACCCGGCAAGCTGTCCGACGAGGAGATGGGCCAGATGCGCCACCATCCTCTGATCGGCGCAAACATACTCAAGCCCGTCGGGTTTCCTTGGCTCATCACACCGGTCGTACGTCATCATCATGAGCGATGGGACGGACGAGGTTATCCAGCAGGGTTGCGGGGCGAGGAGATCCCGTTGCTTGCCCGGATACTCACCGCCGCAGATGCCTTCGAGGCCATGGTGTCGGACAGGCCTTACCGCGCAGGCCGGACCATCGAGGGGGCTGTCAACGAGCTTCATGCCTGTGCGGGATCGCATTTCGATCCTCGAGTCGTGGAAGCGTTCGTCGAGGCGCTCGCGGAGACGGACTCCACGGGGATACCGGGTGCGATCGATCAGGAGTCTCCGTGCGAGGAGGAGGCTCAAGCGATCTTCGTTGCGCTGATCGAGGGGATGATCACGAGCTTCCGCAGACTTTCCGGTCCGCGCCTCGCATCCAACGTGGAAGAGGAGCTGAATCAGAGATTCGTGGCCGATGGCCTGCCGGTTCGAGTCGCCCAGGGGAAGGTGTCGCTGGTCGCCAATGGACCAGGCGAGTGTACCGATGACGAGATGCGGGCCATTCTGCATCATGTCGATCGGGCCATGAGCGAGGCATCGGGTGCGTCGCTCGTCGACCACTTCTACGCCGATGCTCTTGCCGGGCTCTCCACCCGTATGCAGGGCATGGCCGAAGCACTGGGCTTCTGTCGCAGGTAGTGGAGCTCAAGACAGTTGACGGTGTTAAACTATGGCGCACGCGCTCAGGCTTGGCGGCCGAGCGGTCCCGGGTCGATCGGATGGAGGGATACGATGGCGCTCGTCGTCACCAAGTTCGGCGGGACTTCGGTTGGGAACCCCGAACGCATCATGGCCGTGGCGAAGCGCTTGGTCGCACGCAGGGATTCGGGCGACCAGGTCGTTGCCGTCGTGTCCGCCATGGGTGATGTGACCGACGAGCTACTGGCGCTTGCCGCCGAGGTCTCCTCGGACCCGACCGAGCGTGAGATGGACATGCTGCTCGCCACGGGTGAGCAGGTCACAATCGCGCTGCTCGCCATGGCCGTGCACGAACTTGGGCATGAGGCCATCTCGTTCACGGGCCACCAGGTCGGCATCCTCACCGATGCGGGACACACCAAGGCCAGAATCCAGGAGGTGCGCGCCGAGAGGGTCATCCAGGCCCTGGATGAAGGCCGGATCGTCATCGTCGCTGGCTTCCAGGGCGTGACCATCGATGGCCAGATCACCACGCTGGGGCGAGGTGGCTCCGATACGACCGCCGTTGCCATCGCTGCGGGTATCCAGGCAGATGTCTGCGAGATATTCACCGACGTGGACGGTGTCTACACCGCAGATCCGCGCATCGTCCGTGATGCGCGCAAGATCGATGTCATCTCGTACGAGGAGATGCTTGAGATGGCTTCGACAGGCGCACGTATCCTTCAGGTCCGAAGCGTCGAGTTCGCACGCAATCACGGCGTGGTGCTTCACTGCCGTTCGAGTTTCAATGACAAACAGGGCACGATCGTCAAGGAGGGCGATGAGTCCATGGAGCAGGCGATGATCTCAGGCGTCACTCACGATGTCACCGAGGCCAAAGTGACGGTGCGTGATGTGCCTGACACGCCGGGCGTGGCCGCAACGGTGTTCGCGCGTCTTGCCGAGGAGAACGTGAACGTCGATATGATCATCCAGAACGTCTCGGA
>DLMY01000009.1:73611-74196 GCA_002478275.1 Actinobacteria bacterium UBA7524 | reverse complement strand
CGACATCTCCTTCACGGTGCCGAGTGAGGACCTGGCTCGTGCACGGCGGGCCACGCAGGAGGTAGCCGACCGGTTGGGCGCGAGGACGTGGCTGGTCGACGAGCATATCGCCAAGGTCTCGCTGGTGGGCGCCGGTATGAAGACGCATCCGGGAGTTGCAGCCAAGATGTTCACGACGCTTGCCGGGGCGGGCGTCAACATCGATATGATCTCCACGTCTTCGATCAGGATCTCGTGCGTCATCGCGCTCGATCAGGTCGAAACCGCGGTGCGCGCGCTGCACGAGGGTTTCGGACTGGCTGGCGATCAGGTAGCGGCGGTGTCCGCTCCCGCCGGTTCCGGTGGTGAGTAGGATGGGGTGGAGTAAGATGCCCGAGCGACCAGTGGTCGCCGTGGCCGGTGCCACCGGGGCGGTCGGAGCCGAGATGCTCGCCGTTCTGGATCAGCGTGGATTCCCCGCATCCGAAGTCAGGGCGCTGGCTTCATCGCGTTCGGCAGGAAGACGCTTGCCGTTCGGCGAGTCGGAATTGGTGGTCGAGGAGATGCGGCCCGAGAGCTTCGCCGATGTGGATATCGCGTTGTTCT
>DLMY01000009.1:73249-73458 GCA_002478275.1 Actinobacteria bacterium UBA7524 | reverse complement strand
GTGGATATCGCGTTGTTCAGCGCGGGGGCGTCGATAAGCAAGCAGTTCCGCGATCAGGTCGTGTCCGCAGGTGCGGTGATGATCGATAATTCCTCGGCCTTTCGCATGGAAGACGACGTTCCTCTCGTGGTGCCCGAGGTCAATCCGCAAGACATACTCGCTCACCAGGGAGTGATCGCGAACCCGAATTGCTCGACGATCCAGATGGT
>DLMY01000009.1:72864-73074 GCA_002478275.1 Actinobacteria bacterium UBA7524 | reverse complement strand
CTCGACGATCCAGATGGTGGTCGCGCTCAAACCGCTGCACGACCTCGCACCGATCAGGAGAGTGGTGGTGGCGACCTACCAGGCTGCGAGCGGCGCCGGGCAGGCTGCCATGGACGAGCTGTACGCGCAGTCCAAGCAGTTCCTGGATGGCGAAGAGCTCACAGTCTCCGAGTTCGCACATCGCATAGCCTTCAACTGCATTCCCCATAT
>DLMY01000009.1:2047-72664 GCA_002478275.1 Actinobacteria bacterium UBA7524 | reverse complement strand
CGAAGACGGTTCGACGAAAGAGGAATGGAAGATGGTGGTCGAAACCAAGAAGATCATGCACGCGCCCGACCTTGCCGTGCACGCGACGTGTGTGCGTGTGCCGGTGCTCAGGTGCCATAGCGAGGCGATCGACGTCGAGTTCTCCTCGGCAGTGAAGGTCGATGACGCGGTGGAGGCCCTGCGCCAGGCACCGGGGATCCGGTTGCTGGACGATCCGAGTCAGGCGCAATACCCGATGCCGGCGATGCTGGAGGGCACCGACGACACCTACGTGGGAAGAGTGCGCGTAGACGCCACGGTGCCGCACGGGATATCGATGTGGGTTGTGGCGGACCAGCTTCGCAAGGGCGCGGCATTGAATGCGGTGCAGATCGCCGAGATGCTTCTCGGCTGACCAAAGACACCCCCAAACGGCTTTCGTGCGGTATGCTTTCATCAAGGGACGAACCGGGTGGCGACCGGCTGTGGAGGAATGCATGAGCAAAGCAGACATACTCATCGTGGAAGATGACGCGACGATCGCTCGCTTCGTCGAACTCGAGCTGGCCCATGCTGGCTACTCCGTGAAGAAGGTTGCGGATGGAGAGTCGGCGCTCGCTGCAGTGGAAGAGAAGGAGCCGGACCTGATCATCCTCGATCTGATGCTGCCCAAGATCACGGGTATGGAGGTCGCGGAGAGGTTGCGGGAGAACGGAAGCCACGTTCCCATCCTCATGCTGACCGCCCGCGCTGAGACGCATGACTTAGTATCCGGTTTCGAGGCCGGTGCTGATGACTATTTGCGCAAACCGTTCGAGATCCCCGAGCTGCTTTCCCGGGTCAGGGCTCTGCTCAAACGGGTGGACCAGTCCCGGGGGACCAGTCAGTATGAAGCCTCGGGGATCGTGCTCGACCCCGATTCCCGGCGCGCGACCGCAGACGGGCAACCGCTCGAGCTGACCGCCAAGGAGTACGATCTGCTGAGCTACCTCGTCGCGAATTCGGGTAGGGTCATCTCGCGTGACGAGATACTCAAGGCCGTCTGGGGTGGCCAACACGCCACCGACAGTAACGTGATCGAGGTGTTCGTCTGCCACCTTCGCAACAAGATAGGCGACAAGGACAACACCATCATCCAGACGATCCGGGGCGTCGGGTACTTCTTCGCGAGGGGCTGATAGCGTGCGCCGCTCCTCTCTGAGGACGTGGCTGCTGCTCGTGTCGGTGCTGTTCGCGGTACTGACCGTGGGCGGCATCTCACTGACGACCTACATCGTGGTCTCCGACGGCATGGTCTCCGTAGCGCGAGAGCGCGTCGACCAGTTCGTCGGAGTCTCACAGAACATCGTCGAACTTCAGGTTCGTGCGGTGGAAGGCGAGCTCGGAGAGGACGCGTCCGGCTCGTCGGCTCTTTCGGAGATCGCGGGCCGTCTCGACCTCATCTATACCGGACGCACGTCGTCCGAGCCGCAGCTGGCCATATACGACAGCGAGCTTGAACTCGTATGGGCGAGTTCCGAGGAGGCGCTTGTTGAGGGCGCGGTTCCCGGCAGGGAGCAGGCCCTGCACCAGAATGAAGTCGTGAGGGTGTCGCGCGAAGACGTCAATCCCCTGCGAGGGCTGCTGGGACCTGCGGTTCTGCCGATGCAGATCGTCCACCTGCACGTCGGGCTACCGGCGGGTGAGGTCGGCGTGATGGACGTGACGTACGTCCCGGAGCGCGAGGAGCAGGTCATTGACGCGATTCGCACGCCCATGACCGTGCTTGCGGTCTCAGCGATGTCGATCATGGTCATCATGATGCAGGCGAGCATGGGTTGGGTACTGAAGCTCATCGACGACCTGCGTCGCGCAGCGGAGTCCGTCGATGCCGGCCAACTCAACGTCCACCTGCCTGACGAGGCCGAGCATGAGATCGGGGACCTCGCCCGTGCCCTCAACGGGTTGATCGACCGCTTGCGCCGGAAGTCCGAGGCGCAGACGCGTTTCATCGCCGATGCTTCCCACGAGCTTGCCACACCGGTCGCGGGTATCCGGGGGTACACCAACATCTTGCGCGCATGGGGCGCTGACGATCAGGAGGTCAGGAATGAGGCCATCGACGCGATTGACCGGGAATCGCGCAGGATGGCGCGCCTATGCAGCGATCTGCTCGCCCTTGTACGCGACGAGCGCGCACTGACCTTCACCAACGTGAGGTTCGATTTGAATGCCAGGTGTCGGCAGACGCTGGCCGCCGCAGCGACTCGTTACATGTCCAAGGGGCTGGAGTTCGTCGGTCCTGACGAAGGTCAGCTCATCATGGTCGGAGACCCTGATCGCATCGAGGACGCGGTGGCGATACTCGTCGACAATGCGGCGAAATACACCCGTGCCGGAATGGTGTCGCTCAAGACGCGCCGTCGCCGCGACATGGTGATGATCGAGGTCGCAGATACCGGTGAGGGAATCCCGCAACAGGACATACAGAGTATCTTCGAGCGATTCTACCGTTCTGACATCTCGCGGTCGGAGAAGACCGGCTTCGGGCTGGGGCTTCCGATTGCCCGCGCGATCATCGATGCTGCCGGAGGAAGCATCGAGGTCGAGAGCACTGTGGGAGTGGGTTCGGTGTTCACCATCAAGCTCCCTCGCGGCCGCGTCTGAGCGCAGGTGATTCAAGCGCACGGCGCTCGCTGCCGATAGTCCGTACAGATGTTTTGCCTGTACGGGAGGTATGGTGGACCTCGACCAGCAGACCCTGGCAGCGGCTTTCAAAGGCAAGGCCTGGCGTGAAGGCATGGATGCGTTGTTCGATGCCACGGGTCTTGCTGTCTCTGTCATGGGACTCGGGACGTGCTCCGTGATCGAAACTGCGGGGCACTGCAGCTACTGTCAGCTCGCAGTCTCCGAATCCGCGACCGCTCCAGCAGCCTGCTTCGACGACCCGCTCCCCGATCTTGCGGCGGGTTCGATCCAGATCGGCTGTCGCGCCGGGCTGAGCTGCTACGTGGCCCCCATCACTCATCAGGACCATCAAGTGGCAACGCTCGTCGTCGGAGGATTCGTCTCCTCGACCAGGGAACGCAAGCGGCTCTTCGAGCGTCTCCTGGCCAAAGGAGTGGTCGAGTCTGAAGCCAGGCGCATCGTGCGAAGCATCCCAGTCCTGCCGCGACGCGAGATCGAGGCGCTCGTGGACCTTGCCCGCATCAGCGCCGAGGAGACACTCAGGCGTGAATGCGATGACCGGACATGGCAGACTCGAACTCGTGAACTCGAAGTGTTCGTCGGCGCAAGCCGGGCTTTCATAGAGCGGCGCGGCATGGGTCCGGATCTTCTGGAAGCGGTGCTTGAGCGCGGCATGTCCATCGTCTGCGCCGACAGTGGTTCGCTCATGTTGTCCAGACCGGGCACCGACCTGCTTGAGGTGGTCGCACCTCGAGGGCCGGCTGTCAGCAAGGCGCGGGGACGTATGGTACGTCTCGGCGAGGGCATCGCCGGACGGGTGGCCTTGACCGGCAGAGGCGTGCTCGTGAGTGGCTCGGCCGATCCGATGCTCGAGCATTCACTGGCGCCGGGTCGAGACATCGCGACCTCGTTGAGCGTACCCCTGGTTCACGGCGGAGAGACTCTCGGCGTGATCAATCTCAATATCTCAGACCCTGGGCGCAGGCTGTCCGGAGCCGATCTGCTTCTCATCGAGCAGTACGCGCAATTCGCCGCAGCCGTCATATCCAATGCCCGAAAGCATGAGGCGACCGAGCGGAGGATGTACGAGCTGATCCAGCTCGGAGGGATCGCGAACACGCTTGGGATCTCCGCGGACATCGAAGAAGTACTCCAGCTGGCGTCGAGTCTGTTGGAGAAGGCCTTCGACATCGATGTGGGCGGCCTCGTGCTTACGGGTTGGGGCAGGGACCATGCGACCGTGGTGCTCTGTGCCGACGTGTCCCAGTCGGACGTGGAAGCGATACTCGCCGAGGCCGCCGGCCGTGATGTTGCCACGGACCCCTTCGAGTCCGTACGCTTCGTGACGCACCGTGGCGACCTTGCGCAGACCGATGCGTGTCCTGAGTGGAATGTCATGGCGTCCGAATTGATGGTACAGGGCAACGTGGTCGGATATGCGTTCATCGCCGGGTGCGGTGAAGGCCTGTTCGACAGCGACGACCGCCGGTTGCTCGAGGGCCTGGGCCAGCACACCGCGCTTGCGCTTGAGCGCGCGGCCGTGTTCGTCCGCACGAGAGATGACCTGATGAAGACCATCGCGGCGCTCTCGGCGACCCTCGACGCGACAGAACACGCCTCACCGGGTCACGCGGACCGCGTGATGGACTACGCGATGGCGACCGGCGAGCAGATGGGCCTGCCGTTCGAAGAAGTCGAACTCCTGAGGTTCGCGGGCCTGCTCCACGACATCGGCAAGACCGGCGTCGCCGAGGAGATCCTGCTCAAGCCGTCGAAATTGACCCCCGAAGAAAGAGAGCGCGTGAAACTCCACGCTCAGATCGGAGCGAACATCGTCGAGCAGATAGACTTCCTCAACGCCATCGCCCCCGTGATCATGCACCATCACGAGAACTGGGACGGGACCGGCTATCCGATGCAACTTGCAGGAGAGGACATCCCGCTGCTTGCGCGCATCCTGGCGGTGGCCGACGCTTTCGACGCGATGACGTCGGAGAGTCCCTATCAGAAGCGGTTGTCCTTCACGCAGGCCAAGGCGGAACTGCGGTCGGGAGCGGGCACTCAGTTCGACCCCGGCGTCGTGGACAGTTTCCTGGAAGCGATGGACCGCAGGGCACTGGCAGGTGCAACAGGGCTCATGACGCCCCGGGGCGACGAACCGCAGCTGCCCGCGTGACCTCCGATCCGGGTGGCTGTCGTGATGATGACGCAGAGGCTGTCGCCCTGCTAGAATCCCTGAACCAGCCTGACCGAGGGGGACAAGACACGTGCGACGCTCGACCTACATCGCGCAAGCGGGAGTGATCGCCGCGCTCTATGCGGTATTCACGCTTGTCGCGGTGCAGTTTTTGGGATACCTGGGCTGGGGGCCGATACAACTCCGTGTCAGCGAGAGCCTCACGGTGCTCGCGCTCGTCACCCCGGCGGCCCTCCCTGGGCTGACGATCGGCACCGCGGTGGCGAACGGATTCATGCTGACCCAGGTCGGGCCGATCGGTCTACTCGACATGGTGTTCGGTTCGGTGGCTACACTGATCGGTGTCGCCTGGACGTGGCGGATGCGCGAGCGTCCGGTGCTCGCTCTCGCGGGTCCGGTGCTGAGCAATGCGGTTATCGTCCCGGCATACCTGCCCTTCATCTTGGCCGGACTGGGGCTCTATAAGATCCCTGTGCTCGGGCTCGATCTTGAAGGCAGCTGGCCGGCCATGTACGCGTTCGGGTTTGTCACCGTCTGTATCGGGCAGGCGGTCGTGGTGTATGGTATGGGCCTACCGTTGTCGATCGCGGTGCGGAGGAGTGGACTGGGACGAACGCTCGGTGCGGGGGTCGAGGGCCGAGCGGTTGGGGGTGGAGATGAGTGATCGCTCACAGATGACCCGCCCGGCAGACGGCGCGGTGCGAGGGGCTTCTGCTGCACCCGACCGATTCCTGATCACCAACCATGAGGACGCGTGCCGCGAGTGTTGGGGTTGCGTGAGGTACTGCCCCGCGCGTGCGATCCGAGTAGTGGACCACCGGACCGAGATCATCGAGGAACGCTGCGTGAAGTGCGGCCTCTGCGTCTCGGAGTGCGGTAATTGCGGGCATGGCGTGCGTGACGATACCGCCAGCGTACGAGAGCTGCTCGTCAGTGGACGCCCCGTCGTCGCGGTGCTCGCGACGGAGTTCGTGGCGGCCCTTCATCCCCGGTCCCCCGAAGAAGTCGAGCGCGTGCTCGAAGACGCTGGCTTCTTCGCGGTGGAGAGCACGCTGCTCGGCGAAGAGCTCGTCGCGCTCGCCTACGAGCGAGATCACACACGTCCCTGTGCGCCGCTGTCGCTCCGCTCCACGTGTCCCGTCGCGGTCGACTGGGTCCGGCTCTTCTATCCTCGGCTCGTAAGTGCACTCGTGCCGGTCGTTCCGCCTTATGTGGCCCAGGCCAGGCTCGTGAAGGCGATGTATCCCGAAGGTACTGCGGTGGTCTACGTCTCGCCCTGCTACGCGAGGAAGGACGAGGCCTTCGACCCTCAGTTCGAGGGCGCTGTCGATGCCGTCATAGACTTCACCGAACTGGGGCGCTTGCTCCAGGGAGCGCCACCGAAGACCGGTCGTCGTACGCGTGCGGGATCCAGGCGCCCGCAACCGGTCAAGGAGATCTCCCTCACGGACGGCTTTCCGCGCAAGACGCTTGCCGAGCGTACGGCCATCGACGAGACGGTGGTGAAGGTTCGCGGCCTTCGCCAGCTCGATGACCTGCTCAAAGCGATAATGGACGGGGAGACCGCGCCGGCGGTCATCGACATGCTCAACTGCGAGGGCTGCATCGACGGACCCGCCGTGAACTCCGGGATGTCGGTATTCGCCAAGCGCAACATCATGGCCGCCGAGAGGGACTCCGCGCCGCTGTCGCACGCGACCACCAGAGAGATACTCGACCATATGCCGACGGTGTCGCTACTCAGGTCGTTCCGTGCGTCCCCAGTCGATCAGGTAACACCACCTGCCGAGGAGATCGACCTCATCCTCGCCGAAGGTGAGTTCGAGACGCGTGATGAGACGCTGGACTGCGGGGCATGCGGATACCAGACCTGTGAGGCACACGCTGTGGCCATCTACCACAAGAACTCGAGCTGGGACATGTGCTTCCCGTTGCAGCGCCGTCGCTGCGCCAATGTGGCCGAGGAACTGGAACGGACAGCGACTCTCGATGCACTGACGGGCCTCTGGAATCGAAGAGCATTTGACGACAGGATCGTCGAGGAAGTCGCACGGGCGTTGCGCTACGAAACACCGCTCTCCCTGCTCATGATCGACATCGATGGCTTCAAGCGTGTCAACGACACGTACGGGCATCTCGCTGGAGACCACGTGCTTAAATCGGTCGCCACCTCCTTGTGCTCCGATGTCCGCGATGTTGATATCGCGGTGAGGTACGGTGGTGACGAATTCGCCCTTGTTCTTCCTGCCACGAACAAGACCGCCGCTTTCGCGGTCGCCGAGAAGCTCAGGGAGTCCATTGCGCGAAGGCCTGTTCCCGTGAACGGGGATCCCCCTTCCATCAGCGTGACGATCTCGATAGGAGTGGCAGCGCTCAGAGTGCCTGACGGCACCCCACTCGACTTGCTCGAGGCCGCCGATCGGGCGCTATATGTGGCCAAGGAGTCCGGCCGGGACCAGGTGAGGTTGTCGGCCGGATAAGGGGGCAGTATGCACACGGCACAGCTCTGGGCACCAGAGGGTGATCGCATCCGATGTGGCCTGTGCCCGAATGCATGCTTGATAGGCGAGGGTGCATCAGGTATCTGCGGCGTGCGGCGCAACGTGGACGGCACGCTGGCGGCCATGACCTATGGTCGCATCGCTTCGATCGCGGCCGATCCCATCGAGAAGAAGCCGGTCTTCCATTTCAACCCGGGTGCAGCTGTCCTATCCATCGGGAGCGTCGGCTGCAGCATGAAGTGTGGGCACTGCCAGAACTGGCGCATCAGCAGAGCCACTCCCGAGGAGGATGCGGACCAGCTGCACACGTTGACACCTGTCATGGTCGTCGAGATGGCCCAACGCTATCGGTGCCCTGGCGTGGCGTTCACCTACAACGAACCTGTCATCTGGCTGGAATACGTCATCGATGTCGCAGCGGAGTGCCGTCGGCGTGGCCTGTTCACTGTCATGGTCACGAACGGCTACATCACCGAGGCGGGGCTGGACCTACTCGGGAACCTGATAGATGTCTGGCGAGTGGATTTGAAGGGAGCTTCCGAAGAGACGTACCGGACACTGTGTCATGTCTCGGGGGCCGAGCACGTGCGGCGTGCCGCCGAGAGAGCGAAACACCGCCACGGGATGCACGTAGAGGTCGTCACCAACATCGTGCCGACAGTCAATGACTCCGTCGAGGAACTCCGCTCGATGGCCGCCTGGATAGCCGAGGACCTCGGCGTCGGGACTCCCTGGCACATCACGCGCTTCTTCCCCTATCTCGAGTTCGCGGACCTCGAGCCCACCCCCATAGAGACCCTGCGCCGGGCCAAGGCGATCGGGGAGCAGGCGGGCCTGGACTACGTCTACCTCGGCAATGTGGACGAGCCCGGAGGTGAAGACACGACCTGTCCTTCCTGCGGAGCGGTCGCGGTGAGGCGTTCCGGGTATACGATAATCGGAAGGCACACACGCGATGGGACCTGTGCCCGGTGCGGAGGCTCACTGAGCATGGTCGAATGAGGCCCGGTCCCGTCCGGGCGTGGAGGTACCGGATGACTCACACCGACGAGCTGCCAGACGAGAAAGCGGTTCCGGAGCCATCGGTGGTGGTCCCAAGGGTACTTGTGTTCTTCGACTACGCTTGACCGTTCTGCTACGTCGACCAGTTCCGGTTCGACATGCTTGCGCGGGAAAGGGACGTCGAGGTGTTCCTCGTACCTTTCGAACTCAGGCCGGACATGCCCGAAGAGGGTTATCAGATCAGTGAACTCCAGGCCATCGGAGCCTCCGAACGGGTGGAGGAACACCTGCACACGCTTGCCGCTCGAGAAGGCTTCCCCCTGGTCATCCCCCCCTTTTTGCCGAAGACCCACCTCGCGATGTCCCTTTCCGAACTCGGCAGGGACAAAGGTCCCGAAGTACACAGCTCTGTCCATCACGCGATCTTCGGGGCCTACTTCGGGCGCGGTGAGGACATCGGCTCGCGGGATGTGTTGCTCGAGGTAGCTGCCAGGGAGGGTCTCTCGAGGGATGAAGCCGAGGAGGTCTGGGAGCAAGATGCCTACGCCGACCGGCTTCACCGTTTTCGTCATCTTGGACTGCATCTCGGTATCGACGGCACACCCGCTGCCCTCATCTGTAACGAGTTGTTGACCGGCTCGCGACCGTATGCGGTCCTCAAAGACTCGGTGGACAGATGCCTCGTGACTCCGGACAACATCGCCGAGCATCTTGCCGATGACTGACGGGCAGGGCGTAGAGCGGTATCATTCTAACGGCCCTGTTCTTGGCTCGACATCCGCGCATTAGACAACTGGAAGGTGCGCTCGTGACGCCTTGCGTGATCATACCGACTTTCTGGACGCGTCGTAGGGGGCGCGTCACCGAGGATCCCCTGACCGTGTACGACCACCCCACCCCCGTCGACAGCGACGGCACGTTACCTGACTGTCTGAGGTCGCTCGAAGATGTGGAGGGTCTCGGGAAGGTCGTCTTGATCGTCGCAGCGACGGATCCGAGCATCGAGCATCAGGCGGAAGACAGGGTCCGAAGGATACTTGCCGACTTTCCGGGCATCGATGCATTCGTGTTCGGGCCGGCGGAGCTCGGCTCGTTGCATCGCAGGTTGGAGCAGCTCGAGTTCGCCGACGTCATCCGTGGAGTGAGCCTGGTCGGTTACGGAGCAGTACGCAACGTCGGACTGATGGCCGCAGCGGTACTCGGTTGCGACAGCGCGGTGTTCCTCGACGATGACCAGATCATCACCGACACCGCCTTCCTGCGAAAGGCGATGGAGGGGCTGGGCCAGCGTCTCGATGACGGCCGGATGATCCTCGCCAAGTCCGGATACTACGTTGACGAACAAGGACGCCATCAGCGGCACAGTACTCCTCACTGGGCGGACGTCTTCTGGCGCAAGAACGACGCCTTCAACCAGGCCCTGGCGGGAGTCGATGCGCCACCACGTATCCAGACGAGCACGATAGCGTTCGGCGGCTGCCTGGCGCTGCATCGGGACATGTTCTTCAATGTCAGCTTCGATCCGTGGGTGATGCGCGGAGAGGACGTCGATTACGTCATCAACGCGAGGATGCACGGTGGGGACGTCTTCCTCGATGGTGAGTGGCACGTGATACACAATCCCCCCAGACTCTCCAATGCAGCGCTGCATTTCCGGCAAGACGTGTACCGGTTCGTCTACGAACATCGAAAGATCGAGTTCGCGAAGTCGCAGGTCGACCTCAGACAGGTCACGCCGGAGTCGATGATGCCGTTCCCCGGCCAATTCATCGGATCGTCGGTGGTGTGGAGAGCCATGCTGACATCCATGTTGCGTGGAATCTCACGCAAGGAGGGCGGTCAGTACCTCCGCATCGCGCGCGTGGCTCTGAGAGATGCGTCCACCTACGCCTTGGAGAACTGCCAGAACTACTTCGACTTCCAGCGCAGGTGGCCGATGCTGATGGATAGGATCTCGGAGGACATCGCCCTCAAGCCGCTGTTCACCGGCGAGCGACAGGTCGATCGCACCACGATCACAGGGCGATTCCCCACGATCAGAGGCGACTGACCGTGTCCGGGCCGCTCATGGCGGCCGTCGTCGGCCTCGTGGCCGGTACGCTGTCTGGTGCTTTCGGTATCGGTGGAGGCGTCGTGACGACGCCGGCTATCCGCCTACTACTCGGCTACCCGGAACTCGTGGCTGTGGGGACGCCGCTTCTCGTCATCATTCCGACAGCCGTCGCCGGTGCGGTGTCGTACGGCCGCGCAAGACTGCTCGATGTCCGACTGGGGCTGTGGGTGGGCGCCTGGGGGGCGCTCACGGCGGCCATGGGCGCTTGGTTCGCCTCGCTTGTCGGTGGACGGGTGGTGCTGTTGATCACCGCAGGACTCATCGCCTACGTTGCCGGTGACATGCTCTGGTCCGCTGGTCGAAAGCGGATCGCGCCAGCGCCCGAGGCTTCCCCGCGTAGACCTTCTCGAGCGGGTACCGCCGCTCTCGGACTGGTGGCTGGCCTGTACTCCGGGTTTCTGGGTCTTGGTGGGGGACTCATCATCGTTCCCGGCCTCTACCGAATCTTCGGCTTGCCCGTCAAACGGGCGATCGGCACCAGTCTTCTTGTCGTCGCCATCATGGCCGTGCCCGGGACCATTGCACATGCGACATTCGGTCACGTAGATATCCGACTCGCCCTGATGCTCGTCCTGGGCGTCGTGCCGGGTGCGGTATTGGGAGCGAGGCTGACGACCCTCGCCTCGGACAGGCACGTGCAGTTGTGGTTCGGTGTCTTTCTGGCGCTCGTCGCGGCGTGGCTTGGCTTCAGTGAAGCAGGACTCTTATGAGCCGGAAGATGCGGTATCTCCGAACGGCCAGCGAGTCGGAAGTGGACCGGATCTGGCCCGCCGTCAGGAGCGCTCATCTGTTCGAGACTCGCGAAGAGCTCGAGAGCTTCCAGGCCGATGCTCCATGGCGATTGCTGGTCGGCCCACAGGGTTGTGCGGCTGTCGTCGAGCGCTGGAGAGACCATCTGGACATCCTGGCGATCCGTGGACTGTGGGCGCGTGAGCAGATGATCCCGGTCCTGATAGACGACGTGCGAGCGCTCGGTGGAGCCCGTGGATTCACACGGCTTGTCAGTCCACTCCTCGCGGAAGTGACCACGGGGCACTACGAGACAGCTGGCTTCGAGCCGTACGAGCGCCTCATCGCGTTTCGGCTGGAAGTCAGAACAGGCAAGCTGCCCGAACAGCAGGCGCCGCCCGAGGGAATCCGGCTGCGCCCGGCGATCGAAGCCGATCTCAGTGAGGTTCTGGAGATCGACTCCGAGTGTTTTTCGCCGTTCTGGGCATACGAGCCGAGGCGCTTGCTCACCGCTTATGCCGAGGAGCGAATGGTAGTTGCCGAGGAGAAAGGCAGGCTCATCGGCTATACTCTGTCCACGGTCAAACGGGGCAGTGGTACCATCGGTCGCCTTGCGGTGGCACCCGGGAGCAGGTCTCGCGGTATCGGGTTCGCATTGCTTGCGGAAGCGGTCCGTGGTCTGGTTCGACAGGGTGCAAGGTCGGTCAGTCTGTGCACACAGGACCACAACATCGCATCGCGGGCGCTGTATCGCCGAGCCGGAATGACCGAACTGAGTGAACGGCTGGTGTTGATGCTCTGCAAGACCGCAACGTGACTCCTCCATCGAGGTGCCAGTGACTGCCAGGCGCACGATAGTCATCGACATGTTGTTGCTGTTCGCCGTAACGGTGTTGGCGGTGGTCGCAGCCTGGGGGCTGATAACCTCGAGCGAGCCGCGCTGGCTGATGGGCGTGGCGCTTCTGGGGCTGGCGACGGTCGCGCTTGGCAGCGTGATCATGCGTTTTGTTCTGCGTCCCGATCATCTGAGGGCACTCCAGTCACATCTCATCCTCGAAGTCGCCAATGAGAGTCTCGCGTATCTGCGACAGGGATTGACGGAGCAGAGCGCCCAGGCGGTCTGTGCGATCGCGTTGGAGCACACAGAGGCGGCAGCGGTCGCCATCACGGACAGGGACAGAGTCCTCGGCTTCGCGGGCTTGGGCCAGGACCACCACCATGTGGGTGGGCCGATCCTCACGAGGGCGACGAGAGAGGCGATATACCACAACGAACATCGCATCCTGCCTGCGAAGGAGGACATCGGATGTCCGGAACGGGGCTGCCTGTTGCGCGCGGCGATCGTGGTGCCGCTGGAGATGCGCGATGAGGCCTGCGGGACGTTGAAGTTCTACTACACCACTCCCAGGCTCCTCAACGAGACGCAGGTCACGATGGCCGAGGGTCTTGCGAAGCTCCTGTCCACTCAGCTCGAACTGTCAGAACTGGACAGGCAGACAGAATTGGCATGCAGGATGGAGCTCAAGGCTCTGCAGGCGCAGATAAACCCGCACTTCTTGTTCAACACCATCAACACCATCGCCTCGCTCATCAGGACCGATCCGCCCCGGGCGCGCGTGTTGTTGCGGGATTTCGCGAGCTTCTATCGCAGAACCCTGGAGACGAGCGACGAACTCGTGCCTCTTTCCTCGGAACTCGAGTACGTACGCACGTATCTGACGTTCGAACAGGCGCGTTTCGGCGACAGGATCGAGATCGTGGAGGAAGTTCAGCCTAACGTGCTCGAAGTTCGTGTTCCCGCCTTCATCGTGCAACCCATCGTGGAGAATTCGATACAGCATGGGATGCGGGCCGAGGGGACGCTCCATTTGAGGGTCGTCGCGCTCCAGGAGGGTGAGGACTTGATATTACGGGTCGAGGACGACGGGTTGGGGATACCCGCTCACAAGCTTCCACGCATCTTCGAACCAGGAGTCGGCAAGGGCCTGGGTATCGCCCTCACCAACGTAAACGATAGACTGAAGGGGTATTTCGGCTCCGGTTCGGGACTGGAGGTCGAGAGTGTGCAGGACGTCGGGACAAGCGTGACATTTCGAATCGTCCAGACCCCGCTAGAGGCGGGAGGTGAGCGGTGACTCTCAAGGCGCTGGTGGTCGACGATGAGGCTCCCGCGCGCTCAGAATTGCGCTTCCTGCTCGAAGAGGCGGGAGGGGTCGAGGTCGTCGGCGAAGCATCCAATTCCACAGAGGCCCGCCAGCTCATCGAAGCCATCAAGTACGATGTCGTCTTCCTCGACATCGACATGCCTGGCCTGTCGGGCGTCGAGTTGGCCGAGACGCTCACGCAATTGGACCGGCAACCTGCGATAGTCTTCGTCACCGCTCACGGCGAGCACGCGGTCAAGGCGTTCGAAGTGGCTGCAGCGGACTATCTCGTCAAGCCGGTGGAGGTCGGACGCTTGCGCCAAGCCATCGCGCGGCTGAGTCCTGCAGAGAGTGCGGGCACGAGGATAGAGCGGATCCCGGTGGAGAAGGCGGGGAAGAAGCTGCTTCTGCAGGTCGAGGACATCTTCTACATCATGGCCAAGGACGACTATTCGTACCTGCATACGGCCAGCGAGCGATACCTGTCCACGATCTCCCTTGCGCAACTCGAGCGAAAGCTCGAGCCGAGTGGATTCTTCCGGGTCCACCGACGATATCTGGTGAACCTCGCGCAGGTCAGTGAGGTCGTTCCGATGTACGGCGGGACGCTTCTGCTTACGCTCAAAGACGGGCAGGGAACGCAGATACCCGTGTCGCGGCGCAGGGTGCCCTCGCTCAAGCGCGCGTTGGGCCTGTGAGTCCGGCTTCTCCGCGCTCACTTGTCATCGGGGTGTTGTCGGACACGCACGGGCATCTGGGCGACGACGTTCTTGAGGCTTTCGACGGGGTCGTGGATCGAATCGTCCATGCGGGTGATATCGGATACCGTGAGGTGCTTGACCGGCTTGAGTGCATCGCACCCGTCACTGCGGTCCTGGGCAATACCGATCACAGTCAGAACCTGCCCGGCATCGACTGGTTCGCCACGATGGTCGTGGGCGATGTCCGTCTTGCCGTGGTGCACGATCCGGGCCAGCTCAGGCGAGTACCGGGAGTGGATCAGGCACACATCGCGATTGTGGGGCATACGCATCGTGCAGCAGTCGGTCGTGCAGCAGTCGGTCGTGCCCGGGAGCTGCTCGTGGTCAATCCGGGTTCCGCTTCTCGTCCGCGGGGTCCAGAGGGCCGAACGGTGGCCTTCATCCAGCTCGCGGGCGACTCTGCGCCGACCGTGCAGGTGGCCCGACTGGACTGAGAGTCCGCCCGCCGGCACTCCTGTGCCCACTCCGACGGTGCTCTATCGGCGGTGAGCGGCGCATCGGCGGCCGCGAGCGGTGACAGCGGCATCTGCAACACCGCCAGGACTCCATCTGCGGTTCACATCGCACCTCACGCCGACTGACAGGCCCCACCTGCCACGATGTCGTTTCTTGGCAGTCGTTTCGGGCGTATCTTCAGCATGTGCACGTGCGGATCAGGGGATGCATGTGTCCCCTCACAGGGAGGTGAAACGCATGAAGGTCTGCATCAAGGGTGCGGCAGAGGACGTAAGACTGTCTGACGTGGGTGAGGTCTGCCACGAGATCAGCAAGATTCTGCTACCCACAGACGGCTCAGCGCCGTCAGTCGCGGCGACCGAGTATGCCGTGATCATGGCCAAGACGTTCGGTGCAACGCTCAAGGCCATCTTCGTGGACACGGGTTACGAGTCTCTCGAATATCCCGAGGAAGCGATGTCGGAGGAGATGTTCGAAGGAGTTCACGCATCGGTGAAGGGCCTCGTGATCGCGAAGACGATGTGCGAGCGCAACGGTGTCGCGTGCGAGGTTGAGATCGTCCAGGGTGGCGTAGCCAAGCGCATCATCGCCACGGCGCAGGAATGGGGCGCCGACCTGATCGTCTGTGGCGACACCGGACGGACGGGCATCAAGCGCATCGCGCTCGGGTCTGTGGCCGAAACGGTCGTCAAGGGGTCTCCGATCCCGGTCATGGTCGTCAAGTACGAGTAGGCAAGTGGCCCGGTGGTGGCCGAATCAACGGATGCGTCGCCGGCAAGTGGTGACGCAGGTGAACGAGAAGGAGGTGTAGGAGATGGCGAGCAGTGCACAGACGACGGCAGCAACGGTGTCCGGGGTGCAAGTCCAGCACGGTACTCACATAGATACCATCGAAAGCGTCGATGCGGTCTTCCGTGAGCAGCGCAAACTCAGCTTCACCTACGGAGTCATATTCTTCGCGGTTACGCTGGCCATTCCGGCTTTTTCGGTCTGGTGGGAAGGCTGGTATGCGAATCCGGTCTGGGGCGGATTCACGCTCAACTACCTGTTCGTGTCCCTGCTGTACTACGTGTTCTTGTGGGGATTGAGCTACACGTACATCAAGAAGGCCGACGCTTTGGACGAGCGTCTGTCCCATATGGCCGATGAGATCGCTGCGGCGACAGCGGTGAACGTGGCGGGAGGTGAGTGACGTGGGAAACCTGAATGTCATAGCTATCATCATGGTCATCGGCTTGACGGTATTCACGGTCGGCCTGGCCATCTTCGTACGTCGCTTCACTCGTACCACTGCGGACTTCTATCTCGCCGGACGCAAGGTCGGCACGATCGCGAACGCATCGGCCATCTCCGGTGACTACCTGTCGGCGGCCTCGTTCCTCGGTGTTGCGGCAGCGGTGTATGCATCGGGCCTCGACGGCGTGTGGTACGCGGCAGGGTTTGCCGGCGGGTTCATCGTCGTGGTGCTGTTCATCGCGTCTGCCCTCAGGCGTTTCGGAGAGTACACCGTCGCCGACTTCGCATACGGGCGCTTCGGGTCCGACCGCATCAGGTTGGTCACCGTTGTCATGGTGCTTCTTACGAGCCTGTTCTACATGGCCCCACAGATGTACGGTGCCGGGACCACGTGGACCGTCCTGGTCGGCGCCGGGCTGTTCGGACTCTCTCCGTACAATACCGGCGTTATCATCGTGGGCCTGATCATCATGTTCTACGTCATGGTCGGCGGCATGAAGGGAACCACGCTCAACCAGATCTTCCAGTTCTGGTGGTTGTGGACGGCCATGTTCCTGGTGTGCGTGTTCGCGTTCTTCGCAGGCAACTTCAGTTACCCGAAGGCACTCAATGAGGTCACTCACGAGCAGCACCGTGACGTCAAGACGGCCACCGTCGCAGAGCTCACTGCCGACGATGGTGCGATGCTTGCGGCTGCCGAGTCGGCCATGAGCCCTGAGGCGTTCGAGAGTGTTCAGGAAGTCGTGGATGCCGGCGATCCGGAGGCGACTGCTGGAGTACTCCTTCCAGCCAAGAACAAGCTCCATACGTTGCGCGAGATGTTCTTCAACGAGCCGGGTCACCGCTATGACGCCTTCAACCAGTTCTCCATGGTGCTTGCGCTCGTCTTGGGTACGGCGGGTCTTCCGCACATCCTGAACCGCTACTACACCAACCCGTCTGGTTCGGCGGCGCGACGGTCGACCTTCTGGGTGTTGGTCTTCATCGGAACGTTCTACATCCTGGCACCCATCGCAGGTCTTGCAGGCAGACAGATAATCGACAATGCGTGGCGAGCGGGCACGGCTCCAATCAATGCCGC
This sequence comes from Actinobacteria bacterium UBA7524, assembly GCA_002478275.1. Taxonomy (GTDB): domain Bacteria; phylum Actinomycetota; class Coriobacteriia; order Anaerosomatales; family UBA912; genus UBA7524. The sequence continues at coordinate 55,798 of DLMY01000009.1, read as the reverse complement.
CTACGTAGACGGGCTACTGCTCAAATCCGATGCGATCATGCCCACGCTCGCTCAGATCCTTGGTGGCGAGTGGCTGATGGGTGCCGTAGCGGCCGGTGCGTTCGCCGCGATGTTCTCGACCACAGGCGGCTTGCTGATCGCTGCTGCCTCGGCGATCGGTCATGACGTGTACGAGAAGTACGTCAACCCCGACGCGCCCGAACTCCGCAAGGTGTTCGTCGGAAAGGCATCCGTACTGTTCTTCGCTCTCGTAGCGCTCGGTATCGGCCTGGGCATCCCGGCCGTCGGTCTGGACAAGGCCTACCCCGCGCTCATCGCGATGATGGTCACATGGGCATTCGCCGTAGGTGCAGGAGCGTTCGTGCCGATGCTACTCACCGGTATCTGGTGGAAGCAGACCACCGAAAGAGGTGCCATCGCGGGAATGCTCGTCGGCGGCCTGGGTTCCTTCTTCTTCATCATCATGAACATCCTCAAGCAGCTCGGAAATCTGCCGGCTGAAGGGACGCTGTCCTTCCTTGGCAGTCTGACCTTCCCGACACTGTTCACCTTCCCGGCTGCACTGCTCACGATCATCGTCGTGAGCAAGCTCGATGGCCAGTTGCCCAAGAACGTGGACGAGATCTGGATGCGGATCCACGGTACCGCTCATGAGCGCCACGAGCGCGAGATGGGTACCGACAAGGTCGGCACCATGTTCTCGAGCGGCGGTCACTAGATCTCGGTCAAATGGTCCCTACCCCCAGGGACTGTTTGGACTCCCGGACCCGGCCCCTACGTCCCAGGGGCTCGGGTCCGGACCCGGAAGGCGTCACCATGTCCCGGTGGCGTCTTCCGTTTCGTTCGGCAGCTGGTAAACGGGCCGACTACCGGAACGCTTCGATCATGGCCTCGCCGACACGCTTCGTGCTGGCCGGGTCGGCACCTGCGATGTGGAGTCGCATCACACGCCTCTCGAGGCTTGCCAGGGTAACCAGGTCGCCTTCGGCCTGGGCCCGATAGAGTTCACCGAGGGTGTAGGTGGAGCCGGGGATCTCCAGGTCTCCGGAGTCCTGCATGGTCAGAACCACGAATAAACCGTTATCGGCGCCGCCCTTGTGCAGTTGTCCGGTCGAGTGGAGGTAGCGGGGACCCAACTCCAGGCATGTGGCGAGCCTGGCCGAGCTCGAGATCTCGGTGAGCGCGTGCCGCAGGGGCGACAGGTACTCGTTCGTGTCGGGGAGGTAGGCCAGGACGGCCAGGTAGTCGCCTGGCTGGAGCCCGGCCACAATGGGTGCGAAGGCGGTCGATAGGTCGGCGGGGGCGGCCGCACCGCTCAAAGCGCCGGAGTAGGTGACTGCGAACTCATCGATATCGGCGACCGGCCGGGGGACATCCTTCTGACCCGCGAGGACCGCCGCAGTCGCCTCTTTTGCCTCGGACACATTGGGCTCATCGAACGGGTTGATGCTTAAGAGGTGGCCAAGGAACGCGACGGCGAACTCCCATCGCACGAACTCCGCGCCTATGTCCTCAGGACCATCGAGGGTGATCTCGAAGGTCGGAGCACCGGCGGCCGCTTGAGCCGTGGCGAATTCTTCAAGCTTCGCGTCCTGCGCCGATCCCATGGTCACGAACGCACGGTCCGGTCCGTACGATTCCGGAGCGGCAGCGGCGTAGTCGATGATCGGCACCACGCCCACGCCGTGCTTGCCGGTCGACTCTGCGACGAGCTGCTCAACCCACAGCCCGAACGAAGCGTAAGGCTGCGAGATGACCAGCGTGAGTTTGTCTCGTCCATCCGCATGGGCATCAGCGATCCATGCGGCCAGCGACGCACCAGGGTTCTCCTCGGCGGGAAGCGAGCAGGCGGTCTCCATCTCAAGCGCCTTGCCTACGATCGCGGACAGATCCGCGCCAAGCATGGCGGCGGGTACCAGGCCGAACACGCTCAGCGCCGAGAAGCGGCCGCCGACGTTGGCAGGAGCTGCGACCGCCTGGCGCATGACGTCGTGTCGGCGCAACTCCTCGAGAGGGCTGCCCGGGTCCGTGATGGCGATGAAGTGCCTGCCTGCAGCGGGGCGGCCGAGCTCATCGTCCATCCACTGCCGGAAGATCCGGTAGAGCGACAGCGGCTCGATGGTCGTGCCCGACTTGCTGGAGAGCAAGAAGTACGTGCTCCGGCGATCCAGTCGCTCCAGCAGGCCGAGCACGGCCGAAGGGTCGGTGGTGTCCATCACGTGAAGCTGCGGCATCCCCTCCGCGCTGCCCAGGACCTGCGCGAACACGAGCGCTGTCAGTGACGACCCCCCCATGCCGAGGAGTACCACGTCCGTCGCACCCTCTTCGACTACCTGTCGGGCCAGGTTCTCCGCGAGCGGGATGCGCGAAGGCGCTCGTTGTGCGAGGTCCGTCCAGCCGAGTCTGTGAGTGATCGCCTGGCGCATGTCGAGCTGGTCGGTGTAGAGGGAAGGGTCTCGTTCGGTCAGCCTGCGTACCGCGTCATCCGCGACGAGCCGTTCGATGGCGCTCATTCGACCTCCTGGTAGGCACGTTCCATTGGCTTCTCTCAGGTATCTTCCCTTTTGGGTCCGCCCGGTTCATCCGAGCTATGAGCGTCTACATCGATCAGGACGGGTGGCCCCTCGACGCTTGCGCCGCCTTTCAGGCGGGTGACCGCGAGTCCTCCCGCGAGTACCGCGAGCCCACCGATGAGTGTGGCGGTCGTTACCGACTCGCCGAGGAACGCCGCCGCGAACGCGACCGCGCTCACGGGTTCGGCGTACGTGAGAATGGCCGCGTGGTCGGCGCGTACATGTCTGAGCCCCGACAGGAACAGCAGTCCGGTCAGGCCCGTGGTGACCACACCCAGGAACAGCAGAGCGAGCCAGTGGACCGGTGTGACGGGTCCTTTGAACAGGAACACAGCGGGCAGGAGCAGAACGCCGGCGGCCGCATACTCACCGAGCATGTAGACGGTCGCGGAGATGCCCTTGAGCAGCCGTTTCGCGTTGAGCACGAGTACGGCGTAGGTGATCGCCGAGGAGAACGCCAATGAAGCGCCGATCGCCGAGGTGCCCCCGGTGAAAGTGATATCGGCCGGACTCACGATGATGACCGTCCCGGTCAAAGCGAGAGCCAGGGGGAAGAGTACCCTCTTGTCGAACGGCTCCTTCATCACGAGTGGGGTCAGGGCGGCCACGAACACGGGGCCACAGTAGGCGAGAAGCACGGCGATCGCGACATCGGTGAGCTGCAGTGCGGCCATGAAGAGCACCCAGTTCAGCGAGAGAAGAGCACCCATGGCCGCGAGTGCGAGACGTTTTCGCATCGGCAACGACGCAAGCTCGGCAAGGCGCCCTCGAAAAGCGGCGATCAGTCCGATCGTCACGCCCGCGAACGCGACGCGCCAGAACACGATGACCGCGGGATGCGCGTCGACCATGCGCACGAACACCCCTATCGAACCCCAGATGGTGGCAGCGGTCGCGATGTAGGCCAGTCCGCGGACGTTGTCGTTCCGTGCGCTCACGGTGGGCCAGCGCCTAGCAGATCCTCGGCAGCTGCTCGCCGACGAGCATGTCCATGATGCGCGTCGATCCGAACGAGGTGTGGACGTAGACGCGTCCGGCATCCTCTGCAGCCACCGCACCGATCAGGGCTGCATTCTCCCCGTAGGGCGCCGCTCGCATCGCCTCGAGCGCAGACCCGGCCTGCTCGGCCGGTACCACCGCGACCATCTTGCCCTCGTTCGCGACGTGGAACACATCGTAGCCCAGCATCTCGCAGGCTCCGCGCACCTGGTCGTGCACGGGCACCGCGTCTTCCTCGACGGTGATCGAGACTCCCGAGGCTGCTGCGAGCTCGTTGAGAGTGCTCGCCAGTCCACCCCTGGTGGGGTCGCGGAAGCAGCGAGTTCCGGGCGCCGCCGCAAGCACCGCCGCGACGAGATGGTTCAGTGGCGCGGCGTCGGTGCGCAGGTCGGTCGAGAAGCGCAGTCCCTCACGCTGGGAGATGACGGTGATGCCGTGGTCGCCCAGCGTGCCTGAGAGCAGGACGCGGTCGCCTGGCCGACACCCCGAGCCTGTGAGGTCGAGGCCTTCGGGCAGCACACCCACCCCGGCGGTGTTGATGTAGACACCGTCGCCGTGCCCTTTCTGCACCACTTTGGTGTCGCCGGCCACGATGCGCACGCCGGCTTCGGCCGCACATTCGCGCATCGAGACCAGGATGCGTCTGAGGTCCTCGACGGGAAAGCCTTCCTCCAGCACGAAGCCCACCGTGAGGTAGAGTACACGGGCGCCCGAGGTCGCCACGTCGTTCACGGTCCCGCAGACGGCCAGACGCCCGATATCGCCTCCGGGGAAGAACACGGGATCGACCACGTACGTATCGGTCGACATGGCGATACGACCGGGCGGCATCTCAAGCGTGGCCGCATCGTCCATCCGAGAGAGCGCTTCGTCTGCGAAGTCCGCCACGAACACGTCCTCGACCAGCTCCCGCATCATCGTTCCGCCGCTGCCGTGGGCCAGCAGTATCCGGTCGGCTTTCATCGGCCCGCCTTCCCGTAGTCGGTGAACCGGTGATATGCCGCGCAGGATCCTTCCGAGGAGACCATGCACGGGCCGACAGGGTGCTCCGGTGTGCACGCACGTGCGAACAGCCTGCACTCGAAGGGCAGCGTCACGCCCCGGAGCACTTCGCCGCACTGACAGCCCGCGATCTCTTTCGGCTCCGGCGGTGTGACCGGCACCCGCAGCTCGGCGTCGCAGTGCGCGTAGGTCTCCCGGATCGCAAGCCCGGTTCCGGGGATCGTGCCGATGCCGCGCCATTCGGCGTCGACCGCCTCGAACACCTGCGCGATCTTCGCCACCGCGACGGGGTTGCCTTGCGTCGGCACCGCGCGGGTGTAGGCGACCTCGACCTCCGCGCGTCCTTCGGCTACCTGCTTGGTGAGCATCAGGATGCCCTGCAGCACGTCCACAGGTTCGAATCCTGTGATGACGCTGGGCACACCGTACTCCTCGGCGAGGAAGCCGTAGGGTCCGGTACCGATGATCGTCGAGACGTGGCCGGGGAGGATGAAGCCGCCCACCGCGACCTCGGGATCGTTGACGAGTGCGCGCAGCGCCTCGGGCACCGTCTTGTGCGCCGAGAAGACGCTGAAGTTGTCGATGTCGCGGCGCATCGCGTGTTCGATCGCGACCGCGATCACGGGCACGGTCGTCTCGAAGCCGACGCCCACGAAGACGACATGGCGGTCCGGGTTCTCCTCGGCGATGTCGAGCGCGTCGAGAGGGGAGTAGACGATGCGCACGTCGCGCCCCTGCGCCTTCTCCGCCGAGAGCGAGGAGTGCGAGCCGGGCACCTTCATCATGTCGCCGAAGGTCGCGAGTATCACGTTCGGCCGCCGCGCGAACTCGATGGCGGTGTCGATGTCGCGGTTGCTCGTGACGCACACAGGGCATCCCGGGCCCGAGAGCAGCGTGATCGCCTCCGGCATCACGCCACGAAGGCCGTGCTTGGCTATCGCTACGGTGTGCGTGCCGCAGACCTCCATGAACTTGACGGGTGTGGTCGCTGTCTCCGCGAGCGCTTCGATGATCCCGCGCGCGATGCCGGGGTCCCTGAAGCCGGAAAGGTCCACGTCAGCTCTCCCCGGCGGCCGGTTCGAGGTCCGTATCGATCACGTTGATGTCGCGCAGGATCTGCAGTGTCTCGGCGGCGTACTCCTCGTCGACGACCTGGATCGCGAAGCCGGCGTGCACGAGCACCCAGTCCCCGGGCTTAGCCTCCGGGACCAGGTCCACGCTGACGTGCCTGATCACGCCGAGGATATCGACCTTGGCCATGTTGTTCGCCTCGATCGAGGTGATCTGTGCGGGTATCGCGAGGCACATGTCCTCGTTCCTCCTTCTCGGGTCCGCGGCCTATCTGCTGAGCGCTTCGGCTATCACGGCCTGCCCGTACGAGATGGCTCCGTCGTTCATCGGCAGTCGTACGTGCACAAGCGGCGTACATCCCACTGAGGCCAGAGCCGTCACCGCACCCTCCAGCACGATGCGGTTCATGAACACGCCGCCCGCCAGTGCCACATGCGGGCTGTCCGTCTCGCGGGCCGCAGCGCATCCGAGCTCGACTATAGCGTTCACCACCGCCCGATGGAAGCGCATCGACATCTCCGCAAGCGACGCACCGGACTCGATATCATCAAGCACGCCGAGGAGAACCGGACTCGGGTCGATGATCCGCACCCCGTCCCGCATCGCCGTCTCGAACGCGTAGGCACCTACGGCCGACGGGTCGGCGTGTGCCTCAAGCTCGATGGCGGCCTCTCCTTCGTATCCCGCTTCGTCACGCAGCCCCGTCACCGCCGCAACGGTGTCGAACAGCCGGCCCATGCTGGAGGTCAACGGGCTGTTGATCCCCTGGTCCAGCATGGCCAGCAGTGTCGTCTCCTCGTTCTCCTTCAGGCGTGCCCGGAGCGGGTCCACGCCAGGGTGGTCGAGGAGCCCGAGGGCGTGCAGCGTGCCTATCGCCATCCGCGCCGGCCGTCGGATCGCCGCCGAGCCGCCGGGCATCGGCACGTAGGCGAGGTGCGCGAACCGCTCGAATCCCCGGTGGTCTGCAAGCAGCACCTCGCCGCCCCATATGCTGCCGTCGGTGCCGAAGCCGGTGCCGTCGAAGGCGATTCCGGCGACTGGACCGTCGATCCCGTGCTCAGCGGTGACAGACGCGATGTGGGCGTGGTGGTGTTGGACCGCTGTCCTGGGCAGATCTGATGCGAGCGCGTACTTGGTGGAGAGGTACTCGGGGTGCATGTCGTGAGCCAGCAGCTCGGGCTCGATCCGGAACAGGCGCCCGTACAGCGCGATCGTGTCTTCGAAGTGCGCGAGGGTCTCGCGATCGTCCAGGTCGCCGATGTGTTGGGAGACGAAGGCGTGCTCCCCGTGGGCGAGAGTGAACGTGTTCTTCTGCTCGGGTCCGACTGCGAGAATCTGACGGGCAGCGGGATGCGGCATGGCCAGGGGGTATGGGGCGTAGCTGCGGGCCCGGCGGACCGGTACCTGTGTCCCGCCGATCACGCGCATGACGCTGTCGTCGTATCTCGAACGTATCTCCCTGTCGTGCAGCAAGAAGGCGTCGGCGATCCGGGCGAGCCTCTCAAGGGCTTCCTGGTTGTTCGCAGCGATGGGTTCCTCGGACAGATTGCCGGAAGTCATCACGAGCGGCACTCCGGCAGCGTCGAGCAGGCGGTGGTGGAGAGGTGTGTAGGGGAGCATGATGCCGAGTTCGGGCAGGTCGCCGCTGACCGAGCGAGCCAGCGAGGCAGGGGGGTCGATGCGTTTGCGCACCAGTACGATCGGGCGTGCACTACCGGTGAGCAGAGCTTCCTCCTGCGGGTCGACCTCACAGTACGTCCGGACCTCCTCCACATCGCGCATCATGACCGCGAGAGGCTTGCCCCAACGGTTCTTGCGCTGCCGCAGCAGGGAAACGTTTCGCTCGTCGGTCGCGTCGCAGGCAAGGTGGAACCCCCCGAGTCCCTTGACCGCCAGGATGCGTCCACCTTTGAGCAGCAGCGCAGCCTGGGCCAGGATCGCGTCGCTGCGCTCCCTCTCGGCGTGGACATCCCGGTGAGGCCGTGGGACCTGCTCCAGTCCCGGATGCCAGGTGAATCCCGTCCCGGCTCGCGCGCTCTCCCCGGCCTCCGCGTCCGGTTCGCCGTTGACGTTGAGGTACAGCCGGGGTCCACAAGCGAAGCAAGCATCGGGTTGTGCGTGAAAGCGCCTGTCAGCGGGGTCGGCGTATTCCTCGGCGCACTCGGGGCACATCGGGAAGTCGCGCATCGTCGTCGTGGGACGGTCGTAGGGCACGTCATCGATGATTGTGAACCGCGGACCGCAGTTCGTGCAGTTGATGAAGGGGTAATGGAATCGCCGGTCTCCAGGGTCGCGTAGCTCGGCGACACACCTGTCGCAGGTGGCGATGTCGGGTGAGACGAGCGTCATCGCACCGTCCAGGCGCTTCGACTCACGGATCTCGAAACCGGAGAGGGGCTCCGGCATGCTCTCGGTGGCGGTGAGCGAATCGATCACCGCCACAGGCGGGGCTTCGCTCACGAGCTTCTCTATGAAGTATCCGACCGCGGAGGCGGGACCCTGGACGAAGCACGAGACGCCCTCGCTCGAGTTGAGGACCCAGCCGGTCAATCCAAGTCTCGTCGCGAGGTTGTGGACGTGCGGACGGAATCCGACACCCTGAACGACGCCGGTCACGTGCAGCAGGACTGCGCGGTGGGCGTCAGCCTCGTTCGCAGAAGGGCACATCGGGCTTCTCATGCGCGACAAAACGGTTGTTGAGCAGCACGAACAGCTCGTACGCCTGGTCGAGGAGCTCCATCGCCGTGATTCCGTCCCGCGCGGTCAGGGACTCTTGAGGCCCCCGGAACGGGGAGTCGTGGATGAAGGCGTTGCGTGCCGAGCGCAGGTCCCGCCATCGTCGGGGGAAGTCCCGGTATCCCAGTTCGGACGCGGCATCCTCGAAGACCTCTCCGGTCAGGTGAGGGAAGAGCCTGCCTATCCGGGCCCCTATCGCGCGCTGGCCGTCCAGCACGACCTCGCGCACGGTCACGTCCGCGCCGCGAGCGGTCAGGATACGGTCGATGATGTCTTCCAGGATGGACTCCAGGAACGTCTCGACCAGGATGACGACGATCTCGTGCTCGCCGTCCCTCTGGTACTTGCGGATCCGGGTGTCGAGGCGCCGCAGACGTTCTGGCGGGAAGGTGCGCCGTCCGTCGCCATGGGCGGAGCATACCGGACAGAGGATCTGGTCTGCTCCGAAACGTTCGTCGGCGGTCAGGAAACCGCACTTTGGGCACTCGAAATAAAGGGGAGCCGTCTCCGAGTCGCGCTTGTGCAGCGTGTGCTTTATCTGGCGGGATTTCTTCACGCTTCGATTGTATCAGTGCGAACCGGGAATACCCCGACCGTTCCGCGGGTCCACCGGAAGCTAGACACGCTCTACGGTGACGCCGTCGTCGGGGGAGGCCATCTCATTCCCGGCGGACTCCAGTCTTGCCCTGGCTTCGCCGAGGAGAACCGTGGTCTGCGCAACCAGCACGCTGCCATCGTGCAGCCCGGCGTGGTCCGCCAGGTGGTGGATCTGCTCGAGCCACTGCTGGGCCATGGCCAATGAGTCATCGACTTGCGCGACCATCATCCGCATCTGGTCCGGATTGACGCCTTTCTCACACATGGAAACCCTCCGTGTCGTTGCCCTGGCCGGTGCCGCGTCACCCCTGACGGAAAGGCCAGGAAGTGAGTGTCATCCGATCCAGGGGGCAAGCTCTTCCAGAAGGCGCTTCTTGGGCATAGCCCCTACCAGTTTCTTGGTCATCTCGCCGTTCGCGAAGACCAACAGGCTCGGTATCGAGAGGATGTCGTACTTCGTGGCGGTGCCGGGGTTTTCGTCCACATTGAGCTTGGCGACGGTCAGCTTCTCGCCGTATTCCTCGGCGATCTCCTTGAGCACGGGCTCCATCATCCGGCACGGGCCACACCATGGCGCCCAGAAGTCGAGTATCACCGGTGTTGGACTACCGATGACATCGGTGTCGAAGCTGGCATCCGTGACCTGAACGATATCTCCCATGATGGATGACTCCCTTCGCCGTACGGCGTCGCCGTCAGATGGAGCAGACTCTCTCATCTATGTACCTCAAAGCCTCGAACGCCGCCGAAGCGCCCTTGGCTGCCGCGGTGACCACTTGCTTGAGGCTCGAATCGGTCACGTCTCCTGCGGCATAGAGACCCGGCCATGAGGTTCGGCCGTCGTGGTCTATTGTGATGTACCCGTTATCGCTCATGTCGACGAGGTCCTGGGCCAACTCGTTCACGGGATTCACGCCCACGAAGATGAAGACCCCTTCGACGGGAAGGTAGAATCCGGGTTCACCTTTGGTCGAGATGAGGTCCACGCCCACGACCCTGCCGTTCTCGCCCTTGATCTCTCGCACTGCCCTGCTCCACTGGACCTCGATCTTGTCGTGGGCAAGGCAGCGCTCCTGGATGCACTTGGTCGCTCGCAGCTCGTCCCTGCGGTGGATCACGTGGACCTTCGATGCGAACTTAGTGAGGAACAGCGCTTCTTCGATCGCGGCATCCCCGCCTCCGACCACGCAGACGGTCTTGTCCTTGAACAGCGCCCCGTCACATGTGGCGCACCAGGACACTCCGCGGCCCGTGTATTCGACCTCACCAGGCACCCCGAGCTTGCGAGGCACCGCCCCGGTGGCGAGTATGACCGCATGCGCCTTGTAGCGCTCCTCCTCGGAGGTGGTCAGGATGAAGTCGAGATCGTCCGGCTCGATCCTGGTGATCGAGCAGAAAGGCTTGACGTCCGCACCGAACTCCTCGGCTTGTGCGAGCATCAGGTCACCGAGTGCCTGACCTGATATGCCGTTGGGGAACCCAGGGTAGTTCTCGACCCAGTCCGTGGTCACGATCTGACCGCCGGGGATGCCCTGTTCGAACGCGACCGTCCTGGCTCGCGCTCGGGCGGCATACAGTGCTGCGGTCAGGCCGGCAGGTCCGGCGCCCACTATGGCGATGTCGATGTTCTCCATATGGCTAGAACGTGCCTCCCTGCGTCGTCTCCGTCGATAAAGGTACTCCCGCTGCGTCTGCCTCGGCGCGTAGCTGCTCCAGGCTCGCGAGCGCCTGCTGGCGTACCGCGTGATCCGGTGCGTCCGGGGCGGTACTCGTGAGATCCAGTATTCTGAGGAATTGAGCTTCGGCCCCAGGATAGTCTTTGCGGGCCTTCCAGTAGAACACGCCGAGGTTGTAGTTGGCGTTGACGTGTGTGGGTTCTATCTCAAGCGCCGCCGAGACTTCCTGTATCGCCCTGTCGGACTGCCCTATCAGGTAGAGCTGTACGGCCATATCTGTGCGGGCGTTCACGTCCTGAGGGTCGATCGCAAGGTAGCGCTCGTAGTAGCGGATCGCCTGACGCCCCCATCTCAGATCGCCGGTCTGTTCCCTGAGCCCGTAGTAGAAGTTGGCCATGTCCAGCAATGCCTGCGTGTCGTGCGGGTTGTCGGCCAGGACTTGCAGGTCTTCGAGCACGGCACGTTGCTCGGTACTCATCAGCTGCAGGAATTCTTCGGGTACAGCACTTGTGGCCGGAGCGAACAACCGAGATCCATAGAAGGCGAGGACAAGCACGGCGGCGAACACCGCGACGGCGACGGCGAGGATCCCAAGAGGGATCTTGTAGCGCTGGAAAGGCCTGATGATGTAACGCCGCGCGAAGCCCCCTTCGGTGCCGTCACCATGCCGCTCCACCGACAGACCGAACGCCTGCGCCTTGAGGAGCATGTTCAGGTCGTTGGTGACAAGCGTGAGGTCCTCACAATCCTCCTGGCACGTGAGTATCGCGACCGCGAGGATGCGGTCATCCGCGTTGCGGCCGTTCAGCCCTTCTGGAAGGCTGACGTCCGGGTCGAGTGGTGCGACCCTGAGCGAACCCCCGTCCGGCAGTTCCACACCCTCGACCAGGCTGCCTTGTTCCGAGAGTTCGAACAGCATCCGGCTGACCTCTCGGCCACGGAAGCGCAGATCGGGGTCGACTCGTGAGGTCTTGAGCTTGTCGAGCTCCCCGAGCACCGTCTCAGGAATGACCAGAGTAGCGTCAGGGAAGCTGAACAGGATTCCTGGATCAGCCAGAAGCACATTCGTATCGAGCACTATCGTTCGCATACACTGCTCCGGTTCGAGGACATCAGGTTCACTTGAGGGCCGTGCCCCGGTCCGCTCTGACCGTCAGCGGGTTCTCGGACGAATCACCGGCCAGTAGACCATAGAGCCGGGCGGTGACCCATGTGCCGGTGACGGGCATCTGCAGATACGCCCGTACGGCGGTCTCGTTCTGATCGAAGGCGAAGACGGTCGCCCCGTGCTCCGCGGCATATCGCGCGGCAGCCGCTGCGTTCTGGCTGCGCGTGAGGTTGCGCTGCGACGCGACGCGCGCCGTCTCCAGGGCGAGCTCATCGACCCTGTAGGCCGTTCTTATGTAGTTTCCGATGTCGTTGATGAGCGTCAGGGCCACTGCGGCCACGAGCACTATCGTCACGATGCGTTTCATGCGGTCCACCTTAGTGCTATGGTGACGTGCGCCTACACGTCTTCCTGCTCGGTAATGGTACCAGCCCGCGGGCTTTCGCGTAGCCGGTGACGTATGAATAGCAGGATTCCTACCAACACGACCGCCACGCCCCCGACGACGACCAGCCTATCGAGGTAGGATGCGTGGACTTGGCTGGCAGTCTCGGCGAGGAGCACGTCGTCAGCGAGGATCTGCACCCTGAGGTTCCCCGATAGCGAGGACTGCAGGTCGACCGGTACGGTCACGAAGTTCTCCTGTGGCCTGATCCGCACCGTCTGTCGCGGCTCGGGCAGCAGGATACCGTCACCCTGGGCGTAGATGGTGAGCTCGAGGTTCTTGTCCGAGCCGTTGGTGACGGAGACGGGAACCTCGCCAGTCGTCGAGGAAAGGGTTATGTCCGGCGCGCTGATGCCGATGGAGTCGAGAACCGCGGCCGAGGAGCGCTTGGCCGCCGCAGCGAACGCTCGCCCGCGATCCGCCATCGCCCAGCTTCCGTCGGGTCCCGACCACAGGCTGCTCTGGGATATGAGAGAGGCATCGTTTGCGGCCTGGGCATCCGGGTCGTTGACCCCGACGGCGTTCAGGAACGCCGAGGAGTACCGTCGGGCGTCGGCGACTTCCTCCCAGTAGCCGGGTGGTGCTCCGGGTCCCGGGGAGACCGATGCGGTCAACTCGAGTGTGGCGGGCGGTTCGTCCCGTGTGCAATCCGAGGCGGTGACGGGTTGTGTCCATCGTGCGGAGCGCAGCATCCTGGCGACCTCGGTGACCGTTGAAGCGCGTGCGGGTCGGCCAGGACCCAGGTCGACGGCTACGATCAAAGGGGCGGACGCTTCATCGGACACGTGGCGCGCGAAGAGACGCTCGACCATGAGATCCGGGTCCCCCGCTTCGATCGCCGCAGACGCATCCGTGTCGATCAGCAGCACGTCGAGCCCGTCCGCGCGGTAGGTCCCCGACGAAGGCGTCGCTTCGAACGACGCGAGGCTTCGGGGATGGAGAGCGGCGAACGAGATGCCTCTCTCGGTCAGGAGCGCACGGGCGCTGGCGGGCAGCGTGTCTCCGGGCAGTGCGGTACCGGCGACTGGTGTGGTCTCCAGTGTCGCCAGGTAGCCCGAGACCGCGCGCATGTAATGGTCGCCCAGGTCGATCGTGCGGTCGGTTCGGGCGAGCGCCCCGATATCCGGTTCGGCGTAGGGCACGGTCAGCAGCTCGAGGCGCCCGGTGGCAAGTGCCCGTTTCAGCAATTCCAGGGTGTTCGCGTGCGCGAGCGCGATAGGGTCGTCTGCGGGGACCTCTGCGGCTCCATCGTCCCTGGCGACAGAGTAGCCCTGGCTCGCTTTCAGCCACTCCTCCAGGAGCAGAGGGGGTATGGCGAGGGTCAATCGAGCACCAGGGTTGTCGATCACCAGGCTTGCGACCTCCTCGGCCTGCTGCCGTACGTGGGAGGTCGCTGACGGTTCGACCACGAAGCGCCCGTTGGCGTCTGTCGCGGGTGTCGCGGCGATCTTCACGATCATCGCCAGCGGTGTCGGGGTGTCCGACGGGTCGTGGAGCAGTAGCCTGTCTTCCACGATCCATTCGTTGACGGTTCCCGTGTCGGTCCTGACGCGGACTTGCACGGGGTAGATGCCTGGTGAAAGGTCGAGGTCGGCGAGTTCCCGGGCATACGCGATATCGATGGTGCCGGTCGCCAGATCGCTGCGGACCTCGGTCTTCTGATACAGAAGGCTTCCGGCCGGCCGGCGTATCTGGACGCGCGACTCGAAGTACGTGGCGGGTTCATTCACCTCCACGCTCACCTTGATGGTGAAGGCCCCATCGACCGGCAGCGATACCGGTCCGAGATCGACGGTCACCGGCGAAACGGGGCCTGTCACGGCTTCCGGAGCCGCCGGGCTGCGTGCGGGCCCGACCGAACACGCGACGGCCAGAAGTACTGACGTGACGAGAAGGACACGCGGTAACGTGCGGCTGGATCCGCCGCGACTATGGAATCTCTCGTCACGAGACATGCTTCATGGCTCCGGGATCTTCTTCCATTCTCAGCACATCCGGCAGGATGCGCTCGTGTATCGTGGTAAGGAATCGGGCAGAATGATTATCGCACGGCTGCGCGTGTCGTATGACCCCTGTGAAAGGAGCCGCTCCCGAGATGTCGGAGCACAGCGGAGTCCAACCCATACCCACCATACTGCCACTCATCCCGCTTCGGGACCTCATTCTGTTCCCGAATCTCGTGGTGCCTCTGTTCGTCGGCAGAGAGCGGTCGATCAACGCCCTTGAAGAGTCGATGCGCCAGAGTCATATGGTGGCCCTCGTGACCCAGAAGCACGCGGAGCTCGCCGACCCGGGACCCGAAGACGTCTACGAGATCGGCTGCGTGGCGACGATCATGCAAGAACTCAAGCTCCCGGACGGTACAGCCAAAGCGCTGGTCGAGGGGCAGAAGCGCATACGGATCCTCGAATGGATCCAGTCTGAGCCTTACTTCCAGGTCAGGGTAGAGCTCATCGATGAATCTCCGCACGTCGATGTCGAACTCGAAGCACTCATGCGGGCGCTCATCAACGACTTCGAGAAAGCCGGTGAGCTGGGCAAGCCGATCCCCCAAGAGGTCCTCATGGCGGCCTCGACGATCCAGGAACCCGGCCGGCTGGCGGACTTCGTAGCATTCCATCTCAACCTGAAGGTGGAAGAGAAGCAGCAGATCCTCGAGGCCATCGATGCGCGGGAACGGCTTGAGTTGGCAGCGGGTTTTCTGCGCAAGGAACTCGAGATCCTCGAACTGGGAAGCAAGATCCAGTCCCGGGTCAAGGAGCAGATGACCAAGACGCAGCGAGAGTACTTCCTCCGTGAGCAACTCAAGGCGATACAGCAGGAGCTCGGCCAGTACGACGAGATACAGGCGGAGATGGACGAGTACCGCGAGCGCATCGCCGCAGCCGGGATGCCCGAAGAAGTCGAGGAGAAGGCACTCAAAGAGCTGAGCCGCCTGGAGAAGATGCCCCCCGCGAGCGCCGAGACGTCGGTCATCCGCACCTACCTGGACTGGCTCATAGGGCTGCCCTGGACCAAGGAGTCCGAGGAGAAACTCGACCTCGTCGAAGCCCAGAACATCCTGGACGAGGACCATTACGGACTGGAGAAGGTCAAAGAGCGCGTCCTCGAATACCTGGCCGTGCACAAGCTTACCGACAGGATGCGCGGGCCGATCCTCTGCTTCGTCGGACCTCCGGGCGTCGGCAAGACGTCCATCGGCAAGTCGATCGCGCGCTCGCTCGGACGCGAGTTCATCCGCATGTCGCTCGGTGGTGTGCGTGACGAGGCGGAGATACGGGGACACCGGCGGACGTACGTGGGTGCACTGCCCGGCCGCATCATCCAGTCGATCACCACCGCGGGCACCAAGAACCCCGTGTTCATGATGGACGAGATTGACAAGGTGGGGATGGACTTCCGGGGCGATCCGACCAGCGCGTTGCTCGAGGTCCTCGACCCCGAACAGAACTTCGCGTTCCAGGACCACTACCTCGAGGCGCCATTCGATCTGTCCAACACCATGTTCATCACCACCGCCAATCTACTCGACCCCATACCGCCCGCATTGCGTGACAGGATGGAAGTCATCCACTTCCCCGGCTACACGGAAGACGAGAAGGCGAACATCGCGCATCAGTACCTGGTCACCAAGCAGCTGCGGGAGCACGGACTCTCCTCGGGCAAGCTAGAGATCACGGACGACGCGATCAGGGAGATCGTGCGCAGGTACACGCGCGAAGCCGGCGTGCGCGGCCTGGAGCGTACCATCGCGATGATCGCCCGGCAGGTCGCTCGCAAGGTCGTGGAGGGAAAGAAGAGCAAGACGCGGGTCACCGCACGGACGTTGCACAAGTACCTGGGTCCGCCGAAGTTCTCGTACGGCCTTGCCGAGGAACGCGATGAGGTCGGAGTGGCGACCGGGTTGGTGTGGACCGAGGTCGGAGGAGACGTCATCTTCATCGAGGCGACCAAGATGAAGGGGAACGGCAAGCTGACTCTGACCGGTCAGCTTGGAGATGTTATGAGAGAGTCTGCCCAGGCGGCGGTCTCATACATAAGGACGCGCACCACCGAGTTAGCCCTCGATGAGGAGTTCAACGAGAAGTACGACATGCATATCCATGTGCCCGCAGCCGCGATCCCTAAAGACGGCCCCTCAGCAGGGATCACGATGGCGACAGCACTCGCTTCCTGTCTGATGGGGTGCCCGGTGCGTCGCGACATCGCGATGACTGGGGAGATCACGCTCAGGGGCCGGGTGTTGCCGATCGGAGGCCTGAAGGAGAAGCTCCTCGCTGCGCATCGGGCGGGCGTGTCGACGGTCCTGATTCCCAAGGAGAACGTTCGCGACCTCGACCTGCTGCCCGATCACGTCCGCGAGGATCTTTCCATCATCCCTGTGGACAGCATGGATGATGTGCTGGAGAAAGCTCTCGTCCGCACGTGCAAACCGAAGATCAAGAACCGCGCGCGAAAGACTCGTGGCTGAGCGCGGCACGCTGCACAGACCGGCAACTGTTCGTCCTTACGCATCCGATTCTTCGTGGCATTTTCTCCGCACGGGGTATGTACTGTCTTGCCAGGGAAGTGTGACGCACGTCACAGTCCTCGGTGTAAGACGGGAGACATGGACGCACTGGAGTCAGTGTTTCGGTCACCAGTAAGCCAGTGCTGAGTCAATGGTGAGACCGGCCCGCATTTGTACTAGCGGGCCGGTCTTTTCGTGTCTCTGACGGAGAAGGCCGCCGCACGAGAGCCTCATAGGAGGTGAGGGGTCGAGGCGGGAAAGCACAGCGGCAGTCGCAAGATGTTAGTAGACAGGAAGAAAGAAGATTAGTAGAGACTAAGTTCGGGTACGTAATCTTCAGAGAACAATACAGGTCATCCCGAAAGGGGCAGGGGTGACGCGAACGGGACCAAGACAAAGGTCCCGAGACAGAGGAGGAGGTGAACGGCGATGTTGTGGGCAAGCGTACGTAAGCACCGTGCAGGACGCGTGATGTCGGTAGCGATGGCACTCATGTTGGTCACCGCACTTGCGAGCCCAGGCGTTGCCGTCTTCGCCGACGAGACACCAGCGGCACCTCTGGAAGAGACTGTTCTGGCCCCGGAGACACCGGAGCCCGATCCGGTCGTTGAAGAGGAGCCAGTTCCGGTACCGGTGGAGGACGAGGTCGTCATAGAGGCCCCGGTCCCCGACAAGGAGAGAGTACCGGAAGAGGCAGTAGATGATTCCGCTGAGGTTCACGTCGAATCCGAGGTTGAGAAGGACGCGTCCGAGTCCGTCGAGGTAGCACCCGTGACGGTCCCGGTCGTCGCTCTTCCGCTCAAGGTCGAAGACGATGGTAAGGTCGAGGCGGCCAATGGGCCGCGCGATGATTTCCCCGCTCCGATAGTGGTCGGCGAGGGCTGTGAGCTCACGACGATCGCGACGTTCTGGGCGGGCCAGCACATCGATGTGGGTACTGTTTCCGCAACCCAGGATGCGGACAACCTGTACGTGACGTTCGCGACCACAGGTGGATGGACGATGGGGCTGACCCACCTCTACGTGGGCCTTGTTCCCCCGGCGTCCTATGCACCCGGGTCGTTCCCCTACCAGACAACACATGATCCGGCAGTCACATCCTTCACGTACACCATCCCGTTGGCAGATATCGGTGCGGCTCCTGGCGATACGGTCTACATCGCAGCGCACGCTGAAGTCTCCAACGGCCAGCAGGGCGAGACCGCCTGGGCAGGTCAGGGTGAATGGCCCGGCCTGTTGTTCACACACACGATCCAGGAATGCGATGAGCCCGAAGAGGACGTCACCAAGTCCTTCAGCCTCACGTTCGACGCCCCGCCGCTGGGAGCTGAGTTCTATGCAAGCTTCTCGCTTGAGGGATCGGGAACCATCGAGGTCCCGCTGACCGGCGATGGACCCTACGTCGGTGAGGTCGATCTGCCGCACGGAAGCACGATCACCGTGTCCTGGTGGATAGTACTGGGCGAGGAGCACATCTTGCTCGGTACCGGTGAGCCCGAGACATTGCTCCAAGACGAACTCAACGAGTTCGACTATGAAGCAAGCGCCTCCGGCTTCAAGTTCGATGACGCCGACGCTGATGGTATCTGGGACGATGGCGAGGACGGCATGGCCGGCTGGACCATCTACCTGTACCGCCTGGTTGAGGGTGAAGGCGGAATCGAAGAGATCCTCTACGCAGTCACCACCACAGGTGACGGTGGAGCATTCAGCTTCAGCGGACTCGTTCCCGGCTCCTACAAGGTCGCCGAGGAAGACCGCGACGGCTGGTTCATGACAGTCGGACCCGAGGACCCGTTCGAGGTCTCCAACGGTTCGGCCATAGAGGGACTGATCTTCGGTAACAGCGAAGATCCGTTCGAGCCCTTCACCGCTCCCGATCTCGCGATCGAGAAAGTCGCGAGCGTGTCGAGCGCAAGCCCGGGACAGACCGTGGTCTATACGCTCACGTTCCGCAATATCGGTGACGGTGCGGCTTCGAACTACCTGATCGTCGATGACTACGATGAGCGCTATCTCGACATCATCGATTCGGCGGGAGGTATCGTGGCGGATGGGAAGATCACCTGGATGATGCCCGGACCGCTTGCGGCCGAGGACGGACCCCAGACCATCAGCTACACAGCCCGCGTGAAGACGACGATGCCGATCGGCGAGACCGACATCGATAACGTGGTGGTCATCAGCCACCCCGATGACGAGAACCTGTCGAACAACACAGACGACGCGACCGTGAAGGTCGACAACCCCTTCGTGCCATTCACTGAGGACGAGACCGATACGGTCAAGCCAGTGAAGGCGGACGAAGAGTTCCTGCCCTTCACCGGCGGTGAGTCGATGCTGCTGGCCATGGCCGCGCTGTTCGCGGCGTTGGCTGGTGCGACGTTGAGATTGGCGGTGCGCAAGGCATAACGACACGGATCGATCACGGACACACACGAGGGGCCCCCACGGGGGCTCCTCTCTCTATTCACGTGCTTGTTGCCGGTCGCGTGATGCAGTGAAGCCCCGGGGAGGGGCCCCGCCGGGGCTTCACACATTGACCTGGAGGGTCGGCATCGCTTTGCGGGAAGACTTCGTTGGGAGGAGTGCTGCGCAAGGAGAGTTGCTGCTAGTTCATGTACTGCTTCCAGTCGGCCGGCGGTACGTTCTCTCCCCAATCGATGCTGCCGTTGTCCCTCCAGTCGATGATGTGCCAGATCTCGTGGTCGATGATTCGCTCAAGGGAGGCGGTGTGGGTCGGGCTGATGATGATGCGCCCGCTCTTGTACAGTGCGATGGCCTGGTACCCGCGCGCGTCGCCGAACTCCACGGTGGTCCCTCTCAGGATCGGGAAGCGGGCGATCCTGTCCGTCAGGATCGCGCGGGCGCGGGCGAGGCTGGAAGTGCTGGAGGCGGTTCCGGTGGCCTTGACCGGAGTGCTATTGGCCGTCGTCGCCTGGCCGCTCACGGAGACACTGGCCGGGGCGGGATCCACCTTCACTTGAACTCTGGGAGTGACCTGCTCGACCTTCGCAGGACGGGTGGCTGTGACCGGGACCTTCTCGGTGGCCTCAAGCGGCATCGCTTCGGCGAGTCCAGAGGTGAAGGAGCGGGTGGCCCGTGGTCCGTCGATCGCCGCGCCGGCGGGCGCGACGCTTGCGATCAGTGAGGTGGCCAGAAGCAAAGCTACCGTTCTGGCGACTCTCGCGTGGTTTGTGGTCTTCATCTCCAACACCCCTTGGTACGAGCCTCGTTCGCACAAAGAGCCCGGCTCCTCCCTTCAAAGTGCTGGGTGGATCCGGGCCGCTTCTGCGACCGGCTTCGTACCCGGCAGTCCGGCTGTCGTGGGAGGTCTCTTACGGCCTCCGGTAGACCCGTGACTTTGCGACACTCGCCTTTCGGTGAGCTGTGCCTTTTTCGGGGAGCTGGTCCCTCTGTGCAGTTCTCAAATCCCTACATCTCTCTTATCGGCATCCCGTTCGGAATCATTAGGCCCATTTGTGGGATTCGTCACAGTTTTTCTGCAACGTGGGTCACAATCGGGAAAGTGCGGCAGAATAGGATTCAGTGATGCCGAGGAACACCGGAGACGAGCCATGACGTTGGCGGGAGAAGCGGTCGCTGGAGAGGTCTTGCCGGTGCGCCGAAGCTTCATGAGGTTGACGGCTCACGCTGTAGGGAATCTGCTGCTAGGACTGTCCGTAGGCCTGGCTGTCTACTATGGCGTGACCGACATCGCTGCCCGTCTCGACCAGACCCGTCTCGCGCAGGGCCTTCCCGGCCCGGCGGGATCCGGCGATCCCGTCCTTGTCGGGGACGAGCCGTTCGATCTTGAAGGCTGGGAGGAGCAGGACGCCGCGTATTGGACGGGGCTTGCAGATGGGGAGGTATTCGGCCGCCTGGTGGCGGCAAGCATCGGGGTGGACGTGTTCGTGGTCAAGGGTCACGGGCGACCTGAGCTGAAACGCGGCCCGGGCTGGATCGCATACACCGATCTACCCGGTCCCGTCGGCAACTGCGGCATCGCTGGTCACCGGACCACGTACGGTGGGCCCTTTCGGCGGATCGACGAGCTCGAACAAGGTGATACCATCGACCTGTACTCGCCGTACCGGCGCTATCGCTACATCGTGACCGAGAAGGTACGCGTGACTCCCGACAGGGTCGATGTCATGGATTCGACCGAGGATCCCCGGCTGACTCTTTCGGCATGCGACCCGCCATACAGCGCGCAATATCGCCTCATAGTCCATGCAGACCTGACCGGCGTCGCGCGCATAGCCACTGACCGTTAGGAGCTGGAACGAGAGATGCGATTGCTGATCACGGGAGGTGCCGGCTTCATCGGGTCCAATCTGGCGTGGGCCCTGGTCGGCGAGCATGAGATCCTGGTCGTCGATGATCTGTCCACAGGGTCTTCGGCCAACCTGCACCCCGAGGTCGACTTCGCCCATCTGGACATACTGGACGAGCGGATCATGAAGGAATTCGAGCGTTTCGGACCCGAGGTCGTCGTCCATCTCGCGGCCCAGTCGAGCGTCCCTGTGTCCTTGCGCGACCCCGAACTGGACTGGAGGACCAATGTCGAGGGTACCCGGGCGGTGGCCATCGCAGCCCGTGAGGCAGGAGCCCGGCTTGTACTCTCCGCATCGTCTGCGGCCGTCTACGGGGACCCGGTTGAGTTGCCACTTGCCGAGACGGCACGCAAGTCACCTGAGAGTCCCTACGGGCATTCGAAGCTGGCGGCAGAAGAGGTGCTCGCGGCGGAGTTGACGAGCGGGGACGTCGATTTCGCGAGCTTCCGGTTCGCCAACGTCTACGGACCGCGCCAGGACGCACAAGGTGAAGGCGGCGTGGTGGCCATATTCGCATCGAGTATGGTCGACGGGAAGGCTCCGGTACTCTTCGGTAGCGGTGAACAGACCAGGGATTTCATCTACGTCGGGGACGTGATCTCCGCTGTCGCGGCTGCGATATCCACCGAACACAGACTGTGTGAAGGCCGTGGGAGAGGGCCAGCCTACAACATCTCCACCGGCAGCAGCGTCAGCGTGCTGGAGTTGGTCGAGCTGCTGCGCGCCGCGAGCGGATACGCGGGGCCCGTCCAGCACGCTCCCGCACGGGCGGGAGACGTCCCCCACAGTGTGCTGGACCCGGCCAAAGCCCTGGAGGTGTTCGGTTGGGACGCGCGCGTCCCTCTGGATGCAGGCATCGCCGCGACGTACGGATGGTTCGCGGAGTCGAGTGATGCATAGGGACGGTGCCGTCGTCGCGGACGACCCGGCAGCGGTCCACGATTTGTGCGTCACCAAGGCCACAACCGAACTCCACGACGCCGACCTGCGCGTTTCCGATGTCGCCTGGGTGCCGTGGACCGGCGATGTGATGGCGGAGGTGGTGCTCGTCAAGGGCGGTCCCGGTCCCGCTGAGGCTTCGGGCGGCGGTGCACTCACCGGACAGGATGGCGAAGCCATCCGCAAGGCTCTTGAAGCGCTTGGTTTCGATTCGCCGAAGGTCTTCTGCACCCTGTCTCGCCCGTCCGGACCTATCGACGCGGCAGAAGCCGCGAGGAGGATATGCGAGCAGGTGGAGACGGTCGACCCGCAGGCAGTCATCGCTCTAGACGGCACGGCCGCATCCGACCTCGCAGCGGCGTTCGGTCTTCCTCGGCTCGAGCCTGGGAAGACGCGGGCGCATCATGGCAGAACCTTCCTTGCGCTGGACGGCTTTGAGGCCTCGCTCGGCACGACGTCACGCAAGCGCAAGGTGTGGAACCAGCTCAGGAATCTCAAGCCCCGAGGTAGTGCCTGGTGAGTGCGACGGGTCCAGAGACGGGGCGCTAGTCCTCTTCGATCTCTGTGATCGCACCCATGGGACATTCTTCCATGCATGCGGCGCAGGCGGTGCAGTCTTCGTCGTTCACGGCTTCGGCGGTGTCTCCGACGATCTCAAGTACGCCCTCGGGGCAGGTGTCAACGCATATCCCGCAGGCGGAGCAGTCATCTTCGTTGATGATGGGTCGGGGCATCGGGCCTCCTCGGCGATTCTCTGAATGACCGGTGCGTATCGCACGTCACTCTACCGACGAGCGCACCTGATGTAAAGACACTTCTGGGCCGTTCTCTGGATTCTCCGGTCGGGGGTGATTGGCCCTGAGAGCGCATGGGTATACTGTGTATGTTGACAGAAAACTTGACAATGAGTGACTGAGATTTTAGATTCACATCCGGATACATGCCGTATTCGCGCGCCCCGTCACGGGCGCGTGGTGAAAGGAGAATGAAAGATGGGAAAGGTCCTGGGTATCGACCTGGGCACGACGAACTCGGCGGTGGCCGTCCTTGAGGCCGGCGAACCGGCCATCATCATCAATGCTGAAGGCGACCGCACCACGCCTTCGGTCGTCGCGTTCAGGAAGGACGGGGAACTCGTGGTCGGCAAGGCCGCGAAGAACCAGGCGATCACGAACCCCGAGAACACCATCACGTCGATCAAGCGCTTCATCGGGCGCCGTTTCGAGGAGACCGAGTCCGAGCGCCAGACCGTCGCATATGAGGTCGAGAAAGGCAAGGACGGCCGCGCCATCGTCAAGATCGAGGGCAAGAGCTACACGCCGGAGGAGATCTCGGCCAGGACACTGCAGAAGCTCAAGGCGGACGCGGAAGCGTACCTTGGCGAGACCGTGACCGAAGCGGTCATCACCGTCCCGGCGTACTTCAACGACATGCAGCGTCAGGCAACGAAGGATGCCGGCAAGATCGCCGGGCTCGAGGTCAAGCGCATCATCAACGAGCCTACTGCCGCTGCTTTGGCGTACGGGCTCGACAAAGGCGGGGAGAGCCAGACGATCCTCGTCTTCGACCTGGGAGGCGGCACGTTCGATGTCTCGATCCTGGAACTCGGGGACGGGGTCTTCGAGGTCAAGTCGACCAGTGGGGACAACCATCTGGGCGGTGACGACTGGGACCAGCGTGTCATCGACTGGATCGCCGACAAGTTCAAGGCGGACCAGGGTATCGACCTGCGTACAGACAAGATGGCCCTGCAGCGGCTCAAGGATGCCGCCGAGAAGGCGAAGATCGAACTCTCGACGACGCAGAACACCCAGATCAACCTGCCGTTCGTGACGGCGGATGCGTCAGGTCCCAAGCACCTGGATTACGGGTTGTCGCGCGCCGAGTTCCAGAAGATCACAAGCGACCTGCTCGACCGCTGCAAGAAGCCGGTGGAGGCGGCGATCAAAGACGCCGGCATCAAGCCCGCCGAGATCGATCACGTGCTCCTGGTCGGCGGTTCGACGCGCATGCCTGCCGTCGTCGACGCGGTCAAGGGCATCACGGGCAAGGACCCGCACAAGGGCGTCAACCCCGACGAGGTCGTCGCCATCGGCGCCGCCATCCAGGGCGGCGTGTTGGCGGGCGACGTGAAGGACATCCTGCTCCTGGACGTCACGCCTCTGTCGCTTGGTGTCGAAACGCTCGGCGGCGTCATGACCAAGCTCATCGACCGCAATACCACTATCCCGACGCGCAAGAGCGAGACCTTCACGACCGCTGCTGACGGCCAGACCTCGGTAGAGGTGCACGTGCTGCAGGGCGAACGCGAGATGGCCTCGGACAACAAGACGCTGGGCAAGTTCCACCTGATGAACATCCCGTCCGCTCCGCGTGGCGTACCTCAGATCGAGGTCGCGTTCGACATCGACGCCAACGGTATCGTCAACGTCTCGGCGAAGGACCTGGGTACAGGTCAGGAGCAGAAGATCACCATCACCGGCACCACAGCGCTGTCCGATGAGGAGATCGACCGCATGGTCACCGATGCTGATGCGCACGCCGAAGAAGACCGCAAGAAGAAGGAGGCCGCCGAGGCGCGCAACATGGCTGACACGCTTGTCTACCAGAGCGAGAAGACTCTCAAGGATCTGGGAGACAAAGTGCCGGATGACACCAAGTCCGATGTCGAATCGGCCGTCGAGGAGACCAAGAAGGCGCTGGAAGGCGAAGATACCGACGAGATCAAGTCCGCTGTCGAGAAGCTGCAGACCGCGAGCTACAAGCTCGCCGAGATCATGTATGCGGACGCCCAGGCCGCCGAGTCCCAGGGCGACGAGGGTTCCTCGGACGACGACGAAGAGGTCGTCGAGGCGGACTACGAGGTCGTCGAAGACGAGGACAAGTAGTCATGACCGACTTGAGACACGATGATGTCGCTCGCATCGACCCCGAGCTGGAAGCCGATCTGGGAGCGGAGTTCCCGCTGAGAGGCGACCAGCTCGAGGCCGAGGCTGCGGCCGCCCGCACGGAGCTCGAGGCCGCACAGGCCGAAGCCGCGGCGAACCTGGAGACCGCGCAGCGGCTTCAGGCGGAGCTGGAGAACTTCCGCAAGCGGGTCGTGCGCGACCAGGCCGATGCGGTCAAGCGCGCCGGCGAACGCGTGGTCGTGGCGCTGCTGCCTATCGTCGACAACCTGGAGCGGGCGCTCGCGCACGCGGGTGACTCCGACCCTGACCTGCATGCCGGGGTCGAGATGGTGCTCGGCCAGCTCCTCGACGTGCTCGCCAAGGAAGGTGTGGAGCAGCTCGATCCGCAAGGCGAGCCGTTCGATGCGATGCTGCACCAGGCGGTCGGACAGAAGGAGGACGTCTCGGTCGCCGACAGCACCGTCGCCGAGGTCTTCCAGAAGGGCTACGAGATGCACGGCCGCGTGATCCGGCCGGCCATGGTTGTCGTGACCACCGGAGGACCGGCGCGCGAGGAGTGACGTTGACATGGCCGCCGGCAAGGACTACTACGACATCCTGGGAGTGAAGAAAGGCGCCTCCGCCGAGGAGATCAAGAAGGCGTTTCGCCGTCTTGCCCGCAAGCACCACCCGGATGCCGGCGGGTCCGAGGAGAGTTTCAAGGAGATCAACGAGGCGTATGAGGTGCTCTCGGATACCGAGAAGCGCAAGCAGTACGACCAGTACGGGCAGTACTTCGGCGGTAACGTCCCGCCGGGAGCGGGAGCTCCCGGTGCGGGATGGCCCGGGGCTGCCGGTGGTGGCGCCGGATGGCAAGGTGTCGAGGTCGATCTCGGCGACATGTTCGGTGACATCTTCGGCGGCGGATTCGGCGGCGGTGGGGGGGCGCGTCAGCGCTCCTCGGCACGGCGGGGCCGTGACCTGACGTACGAGACGACGATCACGTTCGACGAGGCTTTCAGCGGCACTTCGACCAAGGTGGAAGTCCAGCGCGCCGAGAACTGCAAGGTGTGCGGAGGAAGCGGGGCCAAGCCCGGCACTTCGCCGAAGACCTGCCCGACTTGTTCGGGCAGCGGGCACGTCAGCCAGGGCGGCGGCATGTTCGCGTTCTCGCGCCCCTGCCCGCGGTGTGGCGGAGCCGGCACCATCATCGAGGAGCCGTGTTCGACTTGTCGCGGCAAGGGTCGCGTACTGCGCGTCAAGCCGGTCACCGTGAACGTGCCCCCCGGCGCCACCGACGGCGGTAAGCTCCGCTTCAAGAACAAGGGTGAGCCCGGCGAGAACGGAGGGCCGGCCGGAGACCTGTACGTGGTCACGCGCGTGAAACCTCACCCGTTCTATACGCGTGATGGGGCCAACGTGTTGATGGACCTGCCGATATCCTTCACCGAGGCGGCGCTCGGCACCGAGGTGACGATCCCGACGCCGGACGGTAAGCGGGCGAAGCTCAAGGTCGCCCCCGGCACACAGGACGGCAAGGTCTTTCGCCTGGCGGGCAAGGGCGCACCCAAGCTCAAGGGCAAGGGACACGGCGATCTGAGGGTCAGGGCCCACGTCGTGGTGCCGGCCAAGCTTTCCGCCGAGGAGAGAGCATTGCTCGAAGAGTTCGCAGAGAAGCGCGACGAAGACCTGCGGGCACACATGAAGTAAGGGTCCGACGGAGGCGAGGAAGATGGCAAGAGGAAGCAGCAAAGACAACCGAGCAAGACCGCTGTACATGATCAGTGTGGCGGCGGAGCTTGCCGGGATGCATCCGCAGACTCTGCGTATCTACGAGCGCAAGGAGCTTATCAAGCCGCAGCGCTCCTCGGGCAACACCCGCCTGTACTCCGACTCCGACATCGAGCAGCTGCGGTTGATACAGGAGCTGACCGCTGAGGGCATCAACCTGGCCGGCGTGGTCAGGATACTCGAGCTGCAAGCGGAGGTGGACCGTGCGCGCCGAGAAGCATTGAGGTTGCGCTCGTCTCTCGACGAGGCCAGCCGCATAGCCGCCCGCGAGCGTGCACGTAGCCGGGCGGAGTACCGCACCGAGCTCGTGATGGTGCAGCGCGGCGGTCTCGTGCGCAGGGAAGGCGGGCGGTCGTGAGCAGGAAGCGCTGGATGATCGGGGCGGTCGTCGCCGCAGTGGCGCTCGCGGGGCTTGTGGCCTGGGCGATCGCGGCGTCTCGCGACGGCGAGGACGGCTCTGGGATCCTCGGGCTGTTCTCGCGCCAGGCGCCTGTGCTTGAAGCGCCCGAGGGCGACGAGGGTTCCTCGGCGGGCGAAGGTGTCGAGGAGACGCGCACGCCGGGCAGCCCTGAGCCCGCGCGGGCGGGCGAGCAGGTGCCGGATGAGACCGTCTACGAACTCGTGGACGTGCTGTCGAACGCCGGGGTACCGCCGGTGATGGGTGGTGAGTTGACCGTCGAGTACGGTGAGCGACTCGACATCGTGCGGCTCAGCGGTCGGTTCACCGGCACCGAGGAGACGACGCTGACGCTGGAGTATCGCGACGGCGAGTGGCGGCTGAAGGAGTGAGTGGGGTGACCGGTAGCGGCAAGAGCGAGTTCTCGTGCTGGGCGCACGGCGTGCGTCGTGGCGAGATCGCGGGCGGACCGATTTGATGGCTCCTCGCCTGGGCATGGTCATGCCTGAGCAAGGAACGCCCGGCACCGAGTTGACGGGTGAAGCGCTGACGCCCGGACGGGCGTGCACGGTGATGGCGGGGTGTGGAAGCGCCCTCGCAGAGGAGGATCGAGTGTCATGAGGCTCGACAAGCTGACGATAAAGGCGCAGGAGGCGCTGCAGGCGGCCCAAGGGGTGGCCGATGACGCCGAATCGCAGGTCATAGAGCCGGAGCATCTGCTCAAGGTGCTGCTGGATGCCGCAGAAGGTATCGTGCGGCCGATCGTACAGAAGGTCGGCGCGGATGCAGACGCGCTCGAAGCCGGCGTGACGGCCGCTATCGAAGCGATGCCGCGCGTGAGCGGTGGCGGTGTCAGCGGGCCGGCCGGCGTGGGTCCTCGGCTCAACACGGTGCTGAGCGCGGCGTTCAAGCACGCCGAGAAGCTCAAGGACGCGTACGTGTCCACCGAGCACCTGCTGATCGGGCTGGCTGAGGACGGCGGTGAGGCCGGTCGTTTGCTCGGCGGCGCGGGCGTGACCGCTGCCCGGGTGCTTGAAGCGATAGGGGAACTGCGTGCCGGCTCGCGTGTGACCGACCAGAACCCCGAAGCGCAGTTCCAGGCGCTCGAGCGTTTCTCGCGCAACCTCACGCAGGCCGCGCGTGATGGCAAGCTCGACCCGGTGATCGGGCGCAATGAGGAGATCCGCCGGCTGGTACAGGTGCTCTCACGACGCACAAAGAACAACCCGGTGTTGATAGGCGAGCCGGGCACGGGCAAGACGGCGATCGTCGAAGGGCTCGCGCAACGTATCGTCGATGGCGATGTACCGAGCAGCCTGCGCGACAAAGACGTCGTCTCGCTCGACCTGGGCGCCATGGTCGCCGGCGCGAAGTACCGCGGCGAGTTCGAGGACCGGCTCAAGGCGGTGCTGCGCGAGATCGAGCAGGCCGAGGGGCGGTTGGTGCTCTTCATCGACGAGTTGCACACGTTGGTCGGCGCCGGCGCCGCGGAGGGCTCGATGGATGCGAGCAACATGCTCAAGCCCGCCCTCGCGCGCGGCGAGCTGCACGCGATCGGCGCGACCACGCTCGATGAGTACCGCAAGCACATCGAGAAGGACGCGGCGCTTGAGCGGCGCTTCCAACCGGTCTACGTGGGTGAGCCTTCTGCCGAGGACACCATAGCGATCCTTAGAGGCCTCAAAGAGAAGTACGAGGTGCACCATGGCGTGCGGGTGACCGACGGCGCGATCGTGGCCGCTGCCACCCTGTCTGACCGCTACATCACCGATCGCTTCTTGCCGGACAAAGCGATCGACCTGATCGACGAGGCGGCATCAAGACTGCGGATCGAGATCGACTCGATGCCGACCGAGATCGATGTGCTGGATCGTAGGTTGCGCCAGCTTCAGATCGAAGAGGCCGCACTTTCCAAGGAGTCCGACGAGGCAAGCGCGGAGCGCCTTGAGGTGCTGCGCGGCGAGATGGCGGACGTGACCGAGCAGCTCTCAGGACTCAAGGCGCGCTGGGAGTCTGAGAAGGGCGTGATCACCGACGTACAGCGCTTCAAGGCCGAGCTCGATGAAGCGAAGGTCGATGCG
This sequence comes from Actinobacteria bacterium UBA7524, assembly GCA_002478275.1. Classification (GTDB taxonomy): domain Bacteria; phylum Actinomycetota; class Coriobacteriia; order Anaerosomatales; family UBA912; genus UBA7524. The sequence goes on along the minus strand of DLMY01000009.1, from coordinate 26,648 downwards.
GAGCGAGCCGAGCGCGAAGGCGACCTGCAGCGAGCGGCGGAGATCCGTTACGGCAGGATCCCCCAGTTGGAAAGCGACCTGGAGGCCGCGGACGTGCGCCTGCGGGAGCTGCAGGCAGGCGCCGCGATGCTGCGCGAAGAGGTCACCGAGGAGGAGATCGCCGAGGTCGTGGCCGCGTGGACGGGAGTGCCGGTCTCCAAGCTCATGCAGGGCGAGATGGCCAAGCTCGCCACTCTGGAAGAGCATCTGCACGAGCGGGTCGTCGGCCAGAACGAGGCGGTCTCAGCTGTGGCCGCAGCGATACGGCGTTCGCGCGCGGGCTTGTCCGACCCTGACCGGCCCATCGGCTCGTTCATCTTCATGGGGCCGACCGGCGTGGGTAAGACCGAACTCGCCCGGGCGCTCGCAGAGTTCTTGTTCGACGATGAGCGCTCGATGGTCCGCATCGACATGAGCGAGTACATGGAGAAGTTCAGCGTACAGCGCCTGATCGGTGCTCCGCCGGGATACGTCGGTTACGAGGAGGGCGGTCAGTTGACCGAGGCGGTGCGCCGCCGTCCGTACTCCGTGCTGCTGCTCGACGAGATCGAGAAAGCGCACCCCGACGTGTTCAACGTACTGCTGCAGGTTCTCGACGATGGTCGCATGACCGATGGCCAGGGCCGCGTCGTCAGCTTCAAGAACACCATCGTCATCATGACGAGCAACGTAGGCTCGCAGTTCATCCAGGAGTTCGCACGCGCGGGCGGCGAGGAAGCGCAGATGCGCAACGCGGTCGAAGAAGCGCTGAGGCAGACGTTTCGTCCGGAGTTCCTCAACCGGATCGACGATATCGTGCTCTTCCATTCGCTTTCGATGGAGCAGATCGCGCAGATCGTCGAGATCCAACTGGCCAAGGTGCGCGAGCGGCTTGCCGAGCGCAAGATCTCGCTGGAGGTCACGCCCGCGGCGGCCGAGCGCATCTCGATCGACGGCTTCGACCCGGTGTTCGGGGCCAGGCCGCTCAAGCGCGTCATCCAGCGTGAGGTCGTCGACCGCGTGGCCAAGGCGTTGGTTGAAGGGGCAGTCGGTGACGGGGATACCGTCACCATCGATGTGAGCGCGGAAGGGGAGATCGAACTGAGGTAATGCATCACGTGTGAAGCAGAAGGAAGTAGGAAGAGGCGCGTCCGGTACGTGGCCGGGCGGCGAGATGAACAGTGGAGGTGTACAGAGATGGCGATCATGAGATGGGACCCGTTCGGCGAGATGCTCAGGATGCAGCGTGACATGGACCGTATCTTCACGCGCATGGGTACGACTGAGGGTCGTGGCGAGACCGCTGCAGCGGTGGCATGGATGCCCAAGATCGACGTCAAGTCGAAGGGCGACGACATCGTCGTGCGTGCCGAACTACCCGGTGTCGATCCCGCCGAGGTCGATATCGAGGTCACCGACGGAGTCCTTACGATCAAGGGTGAACGCAAGGCCGAGGAGGAGCGAGAGGGCGAAGGCTGGCTCATCCGCGAGTCGAGCTACGGTAGCTTCGAGCGCTCGATGGTGCTGCCTGAAGGTGTGACCGCCGAGGACATCAAGGCGGATTACACCGACGGCATACTCGAGATCCACGTGCCCAAGGCGCTTGAGGCGGCGAAGCCCAAGACGACGAAGATAGCTATCGGCGAGGACAGGTAGCGGCCGTGTGATGTCGGCGCTTGGCCGGATTCGCGAAGCGTTACTCACAGGCTGTCATCTCGCGAGGCCCTGGCACATCGCCGGGGCCTCGCCAGTGGGGGATGCAGTCATCCTCCACGATGCCGGCGCTGCAGGAGCGCGCGACCGGTCGATGTCCTATCCTGTGGGAAGCGACCTACAGGAGGGCCGGTGACTCACGAGGACCACATGCGTCGCGCGATCGTGCTGTCGCGGGAGCACATGCAGGCGAACCAGGGTGGGCCGTTCGCGGCGGTCGTCGTCAGAGACGGCGAGATCGTCGGCGAGGGCTGGAACCAGGTGACCAGCATGAACGATCCCACGGCACATGCAGAGATCGTCGCGATCCGTGCCGCGTGCGAGCGGCTCGGCACATTCTCGCTCGAAGGCGCAGCGATCTACACGACGTGTGAACCGTGCCCGATGTGCCTCGCCGCGATCTACTGGGCGCGTATCCCGGCGATGTACTACGCGAACACGACGCAAGACGCTGAGGCAGCGGGCTTTGATGACGGGGCTTTCTATCGCGAGTTTGCCCTACCCGCCGACGAGCGCTCCTTGCGCAGGTCCCGCTTACTTGCCGAGGAAGCCCGTGCTGTCTTCGATGAGTGGGTGCAGAAAGAGGACCGAGTGGAGTACTGAAGGGCCTTCTGGTCAGGCATCGGAAGCACTGACCAGTACGGCGGTGGTCGCTGGATCGAACACGTGCAGTCGCTCGAGGTCCATCAGGACCTCTGTCCGCGCTCCAGCGCGCAGTCCTGTGCGTGGATCGACTCTGGCAAGCAGCTTGTTCTCCCCCGCGAGCAGGTGCAAGAAGACCTCGTTGCCCATCAGTTCCGTCACGTCTACGACCACTTCGATCGGTACCGCGTTCACGCCGCGAGGGACGAACTCCTGGTCGTGGATGTTCTCCGGCCTGATTCCGAACAACAGCTCTCTATCCTTGAACTGCCGTATCTCCCCTGCTCTATCCAGTGGAACCCGAACTGAGTACGTGTCGCCCCGTAGTTCGAGGTGGCCTTCAGACTCGGTCACCAGAGCCGAGAAGAAGTTCATGGCGGGACTGCCTATGAAACCAGCCACGAACGTGTTCGCTGGATGATCGTAGAGCTGTTGTGGCGTACCCACCTGCTGGATGATGCCCGCATCCATCACCGCGATGCGCGTGGCCATCGTCATGGCTTCTGTCTGGTCGTGTGTGACGTATATGAAGGTCGTGCCGAGCCGTTTGTGGAGTTTGGAGATCTCCGCACGGGTATTGACGCGAAGTTTGGCGTCGAGGTTGGAGAGCGGTTCATCCAGCAAGAACACTCGGGGTTCGCGCACGATGGCGCGCGCTACCGCTATACGCTGTCGCTGACCTCCCGAGAGCTGACCGGGCTTACGGTCCAGGAGTCCTTCCACCCCGAGAATCACTGCGGCATCGCTCACCCGACGTTCCACCTCTTGCCTGGGTACCTTGCGCAGCCTCAAGCCGAAGCCGATGTTGTCTTTGATCGTCATGTGCGGGTACAGAGCGTATGACTGGAACACCATGGCTATGTCCCGATCCCTGGGCGGGGTGTCGTTGATTCTCTCCTCGCCTATGAATATCGATCCTTCAGTGACGCTCTCGAGACCGGCAAGTAGACGCAATGCGGTCGATTTCCCACATCCAGAGGGTCCCACGAGAACCAGGAACTCCTTGTCCTCGATGTCGAGATGGAAGTCCTTGAGTGCTGCGAAGTCACCGAATCGCTTCCAGACGTGATCGAAGAGGACGCTAGCCATGATCTCTACCCTTTCACAGCACCGGCGAGGATGCCTTCGACGAAGTACTTCTGCAGTGCGAAGAAGACGACAAGAGGCAGAACCATCGACACGAAGGCGGCTGCCGTGAGCAAGTGCCATTCGCTCCCGAACGAGCTGACCAGAGAGCTGATCGCGACCGTCATCGGTGCGACGTCACGAAAGCCTCCGAGATAGACCAGGGCCACCAGCAGGTCGTTCCACAACCACAGGAACTGGAAGATTCCGAGTGCGGCAACCGCGGGGACGGACAGTGGCATGACTATGCGTGTGAAAGCCACGAAATGAGAGGCTCCTTCGAGGAACGCAGATTCGAGCAGGTCCTTCGGCAGGGCAACGAAGAAGTTGCGCAACAAGAAGACGGCGAAGGGTAGTCCGTAGGCCGTATGCGCGAGCCAGATCGCTGGGAACGAGCCAGTCATGCCGAAGTTCGCGAACATTCTCAGAACAGGGATGAGCGTCAACTGGATCGGGACGACCAGGAGTGCGACCACGAGGAGGAACAGCGCTTCCCGGCCACGGAATTCTATCCAGGAGAACGCGTAGGCGGCGAGTGCCGCGACCAGGATGGTCAGCATGGTCGCAGGCACGGAGATCAGGAGGCTGTTGATGAAGCTTCGACCCATGCCCCTCGCGGTCAGGACATGATCGTAGTTGTCCAGAGTGAACTGCAGTGGCGGCACCAGGGCGGTCCACCAGCCGGTCGTCGCTATGTCGGCCTTGGTGCGGAAGGAGCTGATGAACAGGCCTGCGGTGGGAGTCATCCACGCCAGACACACCGCTATGATCACGGCGTGCAGTGGTCCACGCGAAAGTCTGCGAACGATGCGCTCAGCGGGTGTTTCGAGGTGGGTCCTCGCCGGGTCAGCGTGCTCGTTGACTGCCATCACTGCTCCCGTCTGAATCGTCGGATATTGAGGAGCATCAGCGGCACGATGGCAAGCAGGAGCACCACGGCCACGGCGCTGGCTCGTCCGAAGTTACCGAACGTGAACATCTCTTTGAACATTCGATTCGCCAGTACGTCGGTGTCGTAGTTGCCGAATGTCATGACGTAGACAAGGTCGAAGACCTTCAGTGAGTTGATGACAAGGGTCACCGCCACGACGAGCACCACTGAGCGCAGCATCGGGAGAAGGACATACCAGAATATCTGGGTCTCACTGGCGCCGTCCACGCGCGCAGCTTCGATCACCTCGGTGGGAATCCCCTTGAGACCCGCGGATATGACCACGAGTGCGAAGCCGGTCCACATCCAGACACCCGAAGCGATGAGCGCTAGGTTGTTGACCGACTTGTTGGTGATCCAGGCCACCGGATCGAGTCCGACCAGGCCGAGGAGGGCGTTGACCACGCCGGTCTGTGCGAACTCCACTGGTTGGTAGATGTACATGAAACGCCAGATGACCGCTGCCGCCGTGAAGGAGACTGCCATCGGAACGAACACGATCGCCTTTGCAGCAGCCTCGTAACGCACCTGGTTGGTCAGAACAGCGAGCAGTAATCCGAGCGTGACCGTCGTTCCAGTGAACAACACGAGCCACATCAGGTTGTTGCGTAGGACGATGATGGTTTCGGGATGACTGGCCAGATAGACGTAGTTGTCGATTCCGACGAACGTCGTTGAGCTGCGGTCGAAGAAGCTGAGATAGATGGTGTTCGTCACCGGATACAGCAGGAAGACACTGAGAAGGGTGAGCGCGGGCGCAAGGTAGAGCCATGGCGATGCTGCGATCCTCAGAGCCCTCTTCTTCACCAGTCGATGCCTCTCGACGAGCCTGTCGCAGTCTGTTCAGCTGATGTGGAGCGGGCGGCCCATTGAGGACCGCCCGCCATCACTGTACGCGGTGGGCGGTGTCGTTACTGCGCTGAATACGCGTTCACAGCGACCGCTTCCAGCCGTGCGAGGATGTCATCAAGGGACCCGGGGTCTTGCAGGTAGTCTATGATCCCGGTGAGGTACGCACTCTGTACCTCGGCCGGCATCAGGTCGTCTGCATCAAAACGGAAGATCTCGGACTCGGTGAGCTGGGCGGCCGCCTTGGCTGCCAAGTCGTCCGGGTATGCGCTCAAGGGAAGCGCGGTACTGGGTGACGCGTAGCCTCCCGCACTGGCCCACGATTCCCAGTTGGCGCCGTCCGCAAGGTACTCCATGAGCGATCGCGCTTCCGGAGTGTCGTTGAACATGACCGCGACATCCGCTCCGCCAGTCGCCGAACCAGCGTACCTGGGGTCGATATCCGGGAAGTTGAAGAAGTCGTAGTCTTCGGTCGCCACGAGGTCGGAGAACTGTGCTTCGATGAAGCCTTGGGTGAACCCGCCGAGGGCGTACAGGTACGCGCGGGGCGGATCTTCGAAGGGCAGGTAGGAGGCGTCCTCGAAGCCTGTGGCGAGTATGTTGTCGACACCGCCAACCACGTAGTCCTCGTTGAGCGCGATCTCACCGAAACGCTCGAAGGCAGATCTGATCGATTCGTGAGTCCATGGGATCTCGTGGTTCACCCACTGGTCGTGAAGTTCCGGACCGGACTCTGCGAGATGGATCTCCTGGATCCAGTCACTGGCCGGCCAGCCAGTGGCGCCACCGGACTCGATACCGATAGACCACGGGGTGCCGCCGTCGGCTACGATCTGGTCGGAAAGGCTCAGCAGCTCATCCCAGGTCGCGGGAACCTCGTAGTCCTTGTCGGCGAACACCTTCGGGTTGTACCAGATCGTGCTCTTGGTGGCGGCCTTCACGAACACGCCGACCAGTTCGCCATCGACGCTGCCCAGATCGATCCAGGCGTCACTGAAGTCAGCCTGCATCATGCTCATGTCCAGGACGTCGTTCAGTGACACCAGGTGCCCGGCGGTGGCGAACTCCTGCATCAGTGCAGGGTTAGGCAGGATCGCGAGGTCCGGCGGGTTTCCGCCAGCAACTCGCGTGCGCAGGATGGCGGAGAGGTCTCGGGTCGATTCGAAGTCGACTGTTCCGCCAGTCTGAGCCTCCCATCCGGCGACGACTGCTTCGAATGCGGCGAGTTCATCGCCTCCCCACACACCCATCACGGTCACGGTACCCAGCGCGGCGACGCCGTTCTCGTCGGGTTCTTCCTCCTCAGCGGGTCGACAACCTAATGAGGTCGTTGCGACCAGCATTGTGGCGAGGAGAAGCACAAAGAAGCTTCGTATCCTCATGACTGTCCCCTTTCAACGCGTGAGCCATCCGACGTAGTCGCGCCGGTGTATAGTGAGTACCCGATATTCTCGATTCGAATCGTTAGCACCGCTTACGGATGATCTGACGCCGCTCGCCTGATCGCCCGGTTTCACAACCGGATACGCGGCATAATGAGTGATTGTGTTAACGAGTGGCGCCATCGGGTCTGGGGGTAGGCTCGAGCCGCTCGTCCATATTCGACCGTGCCGGCGGAGGGACGACGTTATGACACGGGATGCCGCTATGCGGCGTGGCTGGATAGTCACGCTTGCCGGAATAGGGATCAATCTTGCGCTCGGCGTGCTGTATGCCTGGAGCGTGATCGCCAAGACGCTTACGGGCGACTGGGGCTGGAGCGCCGGACAGGCAAGCTTGCCCTACGCCATCGCCGTGGGCGTCTTCGCGCTCTCGATGGTCTTCGCGGGTCGCGCGCAGGACCGTTTCGGCCCCAGAGTCGTCGCCACGCTCGGTGGGTTGTTCACGGGCGGCGGCATGCTCGTGTCCAGTGTGGGGACCGCGGACAACGCTCTTCCGATCGTCGTCGGATTCGGGGTCCTGGCCGGTGCCGGGATCGGGCTCGGCTATGCCGCTGCTACGCCGGCCGCAGTCAAGTGGTTCCCGCCCGCGCGCAAGGGGTTGATCACCGGACTCGTCGTCAGCGGGTTCGGCCTGGCAAGCGTGTATATCGCGCCGCTCACGACATGGCTCCTTGGCGAGTATGGCGTTTCCGGTACCTTCAGGATCCTGGGCGGGGCGTTCCTTGTCACGTGTGTCGGTCTCTCTCAGCTGCTCATGAATCCTCCGGCTGGCTATGTGCCTGCCGGGCTCACGGCGGTGCCGGCGCCTGTGGCCCGCAGTGTCGGGGCTGCCGCGCGCGTTTCCGACCTCGAGCCTGAGACCCGTGACTTCGACTGGCGCGACATGGTGCGCACGAAACAGTTCGCGCTCCTTTGGTTCATGTACGCGTTCTCGGCTTTCGCGGGACTCATGATCATCGGCCATATGGCTAAGATCGCAGCGCTGCAGATGCCGACGGTCAATCTGGGCTTCCTGCTCGTGGCCGTGCTCGCTATCGGCAACGCGGCAGGCCGCGTGGTGGCTGGTCTGGCCTCGGACCGCATCGGCGGCATCCGCACCATGTTCGCGGTCTTCGTCCTCCAGGCGGTCATGATGGGTGCGCTGGCTGTCTCGAACACCACATTGGCGCTCGTGCCCGTCGCCGCAGCGATAGGCTTCTGTTACGGGGCGAACCTCTCGTTGTTCCCGTCGACCACGGCCGGGTACTTCGGGACTACCCACCTGGGCGTGAACTACGGTCTCGTCTTCACTGCATGGGGTGTCGGTGGCGTGTTCGGCTCGATGGTGGCCGGTTCGATCGTGGATTCGATGGGCGCATACGCGCTTGCCTACGCGATCGCCGCCGGCTTGTGTCTCATCGCTGCAGGGCTCACTTTCGCCACCAAACCGCCGAGCCCGCTTCTGGCCGTGCGTGCCGAGGAACTCCGGAGTGTCGCTTAAGGCCGACGGGTCCGGTACGCGTTGTCCGTGGGTTCGGGACCCTTCTCGCTTACAGGCCGAGCAGACCTGCGACCGTGCCGCGCAGCTCGTCTTTGTCGAACGGCTTGACGATGTAGCTTGCGACGTGATGTTGCGCGCCCAGGGCGCGGTCCTGCTCGCTGGCGGCCGTCGTGAGCATCGCGACCGGGTAGTCTGCCGTGGCGGCATCGGAGCGTAGGGCCTCGAGCACATCGAATCCGCTCATGTGCGGCATGACGACATCGAGCAGGATGAGGTCGGGAGCATGCTCACAAGCGGCATCGAGCGCCTCTTGGCCATCGGTCGCCTCAAGGATGTCGATCTCCAAAGGTCTCAGCGCTGCGAGCACGAGCATCCTGATGAACTTGTTGTCATCAGCAACGAGTACGGTCTTTCGTTCCATCGTCCCGATCAGCCCCTTTTCGGGATTCGCCCCTTCGTGCAACGCCCCCCGGCGTTCGACCGTGTATTCAGAACCCTCGGCTATGTGATGCCCAATTGTGGGGATGCCGTCTCGCTTCACAGCCGTCTTCATGCAGGTTAACGCGAATCGGTGTAGAAAGGAAACAAAACGACAAGAGATATCGTTGCCGGCGGCGCACAGGGGGTCGAAGTGGAGTCCAGCGAGCACGATAGACGCAAGGGGATGCACGTACGGGCCCTGATGGCCCAGACCGGCGAGGGGTTCATCGTCCTGGGCGCGGACGGGCATATCCGCATCTTCAACGAGACCGCCGAACGGTTCTTCGGGGTAGAGAGAGCTTCAGCGCGCGACAATGACCTGAGCGTTCTCGGTATCGACTCCATCGCGGCAGCAGCGTCAGCCGTGCTCGAAGGCGGCAGCGCCGAACCGCTGGTCGTCGAGACGAGAGAGTACATCCTCAGCTGCAAGTTCGTCCCGTTCGAGGACGCCTCCGGCCGGGGCGTGGCGGTTGTGATCAGGGACGACACGGAGTTGATGGCGCAGCAGGAGAAGGGGCTCGCCATCCTCAAAGGCGCCAGTGACGGCCTCGTCGTATTCGCGCCCGATTCCCGCGTGACGTATATGAACCCCGCAGCCTGCGAGATGCTCGGCATGGGCGAAGGAGAAGCGGTCGGACGCAGGATGCCGCTTCACGAACTCCTCGGCATGGAGACGCCACATGCCGAGGAAGCCGTTCCCTGTTGGGAGATGCTCGAGTGCACGAGGCTCGAATGCCCCGCGTACGGCTCGGACGACCTGCGGTGCTGGCTCAGGTGCGGGACTCCGGGCCCGGACGGCAAGCCGGCGAGCTACCTGACGAAGCGTGAGCGCTGTCTGGCGTGCGAGGTCTATGCGGCCAGCTCGCCACTCCTGGGTGAGCTGGGGATATCGGGCGCTCAGGAGGTCGAGCTCTCGGAACCCGAGCACAGGATCCTTGCCGTTCGCACCAATGCGGTGACCGACCGGTGTGGCCGCTACCTCGGCTGCGTATCGACGCTCCATGACGTGACCGCCGAACGCGAGATAGCCGTCATGAAGAACGAGTTCGTCTCGATGGTCAGTCACGAGCTGCGCACGCCGCTCACGTCGATCAAAGGCTACGTAGACCTCGTCGTCGATGGGGAGGCGGGGGAGATCAACGAGATTCAACGTGAGTTCCTCCAGATCGTGCAGGAGAACTCGGACCGCCTCGTCTCGCTCGTCAACGACCTGCTCGACATCTCGCGCATGGAGTCGGGCCGGGTCCACCTGAGGATCGAGCCCTTGGAGATGGACGAGATCGTGCAGGGTGTCATGGAGACGTTCCGGACGATGGCGGATTCGTCCGACGTTGAGTTGAGTTGGGACGTGCAAGAGGACCTGCCCAGGGCGGCCGGGGACAGGGACCGGGTGGGGCAAGTGCTCATGAACTTCGTGAGCAACGCCATCAAGTACTCCCCCGGAGGCGGCAAGGCGCATGTTGCGGTCACCCACGATGACGGCCGGGTGCTCGTCGAGGTCAGCGACACAGGTATCGGGATCTCCGAGGAGGACCAGGAGAAGCTGTTCTCCAAATTCTACAGGGTGGACTCCACGCTCACGCGCGAGATCGGCGGTACCGGGCTGGGGCTTTCGATCTGCAAGAGCGTCGTGGAACTCCTCGGCGGAGAAGTGGGTGCGCGAAGTGTGGAGGGCGAGGGGAGCACCTTCTGGTTCACCCTTCCGGTCGCCCATGACCTCGTGCGCACTCCCGCTCTCGAAGGTCCCGCAGTGGCGGGCGGGAAGGTGCTCGTGGTAGACCGTGACCCCGAGATCGCGGACCTGATCGAGACCTTCCTGGTCAAGCGCGGCTACGAGGTCCACAAGTGCCACACCGCCTCGGAGGCCTACGAACGGGCGGTGGAGCTCGAGCCCTCGCTGATCACGCTCGACGTCATGCTCGACGACATGGACGGTTTCGACCTGCTCCAGTGGCTCAAGGACAACGAGAAGACCTCCGGGATACCGGTGCTGGTCCTGTCGATCGTCTGTGACGAGGGAAAGTCTCTGCGTCTGGGTGCGGCCGACTATCTGGAGAAGCCGATCGACCAGAAGCGGTTGAGCAGGATCGTCGACTCCCTGGTCGGTCAGGTCGCTTCGCCCGTCGCTCTCGTCGTCGATGACGACCGCGCGATAGTCGGCGCGCTCTCCGAGATGCTCAAACGCCGTGGGTTCGCGGTGGTGGGTGCGTACGACGGCGCCGAAGCCATGGCGGCCGTCGCGAAACGCCACCCCGACCTCGTGTTGCTGGACCTGCGTATGCCTGTGATGGACGGCTATCAGGTCATCCGTGAGCTGAAAGGTGTCGAGGCTACCTCGCACATACCCATCGTGGTGATGACGGCGCACCGGATAGACCGCGACAAAGTCGACATCCTCGAGATGGCCTCGGAGCACCTGACCAAGCCGTTCTCACCTGAGAAGCTCGCCGAGCGTGTCGAGGAACTCATCTCGAGAGGGGTCGGCTGAGATGGCACGTCTGCTTGTCGTAGATGACGAGCCGCACATCCTGAGACTGGTTTCGTTCTCGCTCTCCAACGCGGGACACGAGATCTATGAGGCACCCGACGCATTCGTGGGTATCGACCTGGCCAAGAAGCATCACCCTGACCTGATACTCATGGACGTGATGATGCCGCTCATGACCGGTCTCGAGGCGCTTGAACGGCTGAAGGCCGACCCACAGACCGCAGACATACCCGTCGTCATGGTGTCGGCGAAGAGTCAGGAGTACGAGCAAGAAGAAGGGCTGCGCCGGGGAGCGCTGAAGTACATCTGTAAGCCGTTCACGCCAAAGGTTCTCGTTCGCAACATCGCGGAGATCCTGGGCGAGGACATGGAAGGAGCAGAGTGACATGGCCAAGAAGATCCTCGCCGTCGACGACGAACCGTCCATCGTCAAGCTTGTGACGACGGCGCTGACCGCCCGCGGATACGAGGTGGTCACGGCGTACGATGGTGAAGAGGCGCTCAGCAAGGTGCGCAGCGAGAAACCGGACCTGATCGTGTGCGACATCATGATGCCGAAGATGGACGGGCGGGAGGTCGCGCGCCGGTTGGCGGAGGACCCCGCGACGAAGCACATCCCTCTGGTCTTCCTTTCGGCCATCGGCGATCTCGACGACCAGCTCCACACGCTTGAGGAGGGCGGTGGGCGTGAGTACCTGACCAAGCCGTTTCGGCCCTCCGAGCTTGCGGACTATGTCGAAGCCATGCTCGACCCGGCACGCAAGGACGAGGTCGCCAGGTTGCGCCAGCAGCACGTGGGCAAGCTCAGGGCGATGACGCAGATCATGCACCGGGGCAAGGACTGACCGGGCCGTTTCCTGTGTGCCGACCCTAGGCCGGTATCAGTTGAGGCCGCGCTGCATCCCGGCTACCATCCCGCCGACGTAAGGGATGAGCCAGATCAGCCATACCACCAGGCTGTAGCGGTGGAATCCTTGTCGTGCCTGAGGCGTGCCTCGCGCGAGGACCCAGGTCGCCCACGTGGCGTGCAAAGCCATCAGACCGAAGGCCGCGAGTCCGGTGATGCTGTGCACCACGTCGGGCTCGGTGCCCGCGGCACGCATCATGTTCATCAGCCCCGTGCCGTAGGTGTCTGCCGCAAGGCCGAGCCAGAACGCGCTGACGTGCCAGAGCCTCAAGTCCCGTGATATCCGCTCACCCCAGACTCCCGCGCTGTAGAACGCGAACGCGAGCGACATGACGACCGAAGGCCATATGAGTTCCTGAGGCATAGGACCATGTTAGCGCAGCGCGATCCCGGGCGACTTTCAGTCCCAGTCGAGCAGCCTTCGTTCACCCTCCAATGCCCGGATGCCGGTGACGTCCTGCGAGACTTCGAGCACTCCCCGGTAGGCGCCATCGCCGTCGCGCAGTGCGAAGTAGCGGATATGGACGAAGCGATCGCCCAGCTCGATCCAGAACTCCGCAGTGTCTTTCTTCCCGGCACGGAACTCCTCGACGATCCGTTCGACGACCGCGACGCTTTTCGGCGGGTGGCAGTTGCGGACCTCGCGGCCGATCACCGCCGGGCTGCGGGGGAAGACGCGCTCGCCTTCCGAGTAGTACCGCACGCGCCCGGTCTCATCGACGAACGTCACGTCGATCGGAAGCGAGCGCAGTATCAGGTCGACCTGTTCCAGGGAAAGCGCCCCTGTCGTCAGCGGCAGGGCTTCATCCGGGTATTCGGCGGGGGAACCCGTGTCGGTTCCTGCTTCGGGCGTGCGTGCCGCGTCGCCGGGTGCGTAGGTCTCGGTCCACGCGAAACCGATCTCGCCGTCGCCGGCCGCCATCTCGTCCCAGTCCTCGTTCGAGAGCGCATCGAGCGCCGCCGGAAGCAGGATCTTCTCCTCCTTGTAGATCATGTCGTCGACCGTGCGCAGGGTATCCGGCAACGAGCCGGCCAGACCCGCCGCGTCACGAGAGCGTGCTGAGGCGAGATCCGACTTCAGCCGGTCCCTGATCTCGTCGTCCAGCCCCCACATCACCTTCGTGGGCCCTTCGATCCCATGACGCTCGAGTACTGGGAAGAGCTGGTTCTCCTTTCGGATGTAGTGCGTACTCAGCCCGCCGAGGAGATCTTCGATCTGAGAAGCGATCCGCTCGAACAGGGGACCCGCCTCACCGGCGGGTGCCTTCTCCAGCTCATCTAGCGATGAGCGCACGCTCGTGACGATACGCCTGGCCTGCTCGTTCTCGCGGCGGTACGACTCGACGGGATGACCCTGCGGCAGGGCAGGTGCTTCGGGAGATGCATCAAGCGACTCCCTGAACACCGCGACGTGTACGTCGCACAGTCGCTGGACCTCCTCGGCGGGCATACCCTCGGCGATCAGCGCTTGCTCCATCGCTGCGATCTCGAAGGCGTCGACGTCGCTCACGAGGTGATCGAACTCGGCCTTCACGTCTTCGACGCTTGCACCGTCGTGAAGCGATCCGATGATCTCCTTCAGCTTCTCCAGGCGTTGTGCGCGGGTGGTATCCGGCTCCGTGTCATCCGTATCAGCTCCAACCGCTGGCTCTGCGTGTATGCGGTGCATCGCCATCTCGCGTTCGATCGCCTCTATCAGGTCCTCGACCGCGACATCGCCGAGTTCGGCCGCTGCCCGGAGTGTGGCGAGACGGCCGACGGTGTTGTACACGACCGGGTTTCTGAGCTTCTCGTACGCGGTGTTGTAGCGGGCCAGGAAGTCGAGAAGGTAGGGGTGGTGCTCGATGAGGTCGTGGACTCTCGTTTCAGGCGTGATGGCCATGACCGCCTCCTATGGCATCGCACGACGACTGGGTATTCAAGGGTAATACCCGAGATGTGGGCGGGGATGACTTGACTGACGTCAAGCCGACGATGACCTGACTGCTACGCAGGCGGCTCGCCCAGCGTTCTGCCCACCGAGAACGCGTCGGCGACCTTGTCCCCGAGCTTTCGGTACTCACGGCTGCCTGCGATATAGACGAGCGGATCGAGCAACGACACATCGACCGCTGCGCCTTCGGAGTCCAGGACGGTCTCCTCGGCGTGTGATTCGATGACCTCCCCGATGACGAATACGTACTCGCCGATCTCGACCTCGTGCGTGACCCGGCATTCCAGGTTGTAGGGGCACTGTGCGATCAGTGGTGTGGAGATGGCTGCGGCCGGCTCGAGCGTCAGCCCGGTCGCAGCCCACTTGTCCACCGCTCGCCCTGAGGTGATGCCGCAGAAGTCCACAACGTCGGCCATGTCGCTCGAAGGTATGTTGACCGTGAACTCGCGGTGTTCGCGGATCAGCTCGAGCGTGTGGCGGGTGCGTCTGAGTGCCATGCCTATTGAAGGCGGCGTGGCGCTGGCGATGCCGATCCATGCGACTGCGAGGGTGTCGGCGTTCTCGGCAGTGCCGCCGACGACGAGCGGGCAGGGCATGGGGTAGACGCGGTCGGTGGGTCCAAGTCGCTTCTTAGACACGGTGGCCCCTTTCGGCGATCGGTCGTGATCCGCGTGTGGATGTGGCGAGAAGTCCTGCTAGTGTAGCCCACGCGTGCTACCCTTTTCCTCGTGAGCGCCTCGAGCACAGATCCCTTTGGGGGGATGGAAGACCTTGCACGGCTCGGTTACGGGAGCCGCGTCGAGGCGCTGTTCGCACCCCTTGCCGATCAGGGTTTCGAGCCGGCCCGCGTCACGCGTCTGGATCGAGGGATGCCGCTGCTGGCCACAGCTCACGGTGTCGTGCGGGCCGAGCTCGCCGTCCACCTCATGAAATCCGCTCCAGGGATCGACACACGGCTGGCCGTGGGCGACTGGGTCGCACTGGCGCGCCCCGAGGGTCACGACATCTCGATCGTCGAGGCCATCCTGCCTAGAGAGGGCACGTTCGTGCGCAAGGATCCGGGTGCGGAGACCACCGCGCAGGTACTCGTCGCGAACGTGGACACCGTGTTCGTCGTCCAGTCGCTCTCGGGCGGCGGCGTGAACGACAGGCGCCTCGAACGCGAACTGGTCCTTGTGTGGGAGAGCGGTGCGACGCCTGTCATCGTGCTCACCAAAGCCGATCTGGTCGACGACCCGGAGGCCCTCGCGGCGCCTGCGCGGGAGATCGCTTTGGGCGTGGACATCATCATCGAGAGCGCGGTCACGGGTCTGGGACTCGAACAGGTGCGGGAGCGTGTGCCCTACGGGCAGACAGCGGCTCTCCTCGGCAGTTCGGGTGTCGGGAAGTCGACACTCGTCAACAAGCTCATCGGCGAGGACGTTCTCGAGACCCAGGAGACGCGGGCGGGGGATGACAAGGGTAGACACACGACGGTGACCCGCGAGTTGTTCCTGGTTCCCGGAGGTGGCGTGATCGTGGATACGCCGGGAATGCGCGGCCTTGCGCTCTGGGATTCCGAGGAGGGCCTGAGCGTTGCGTTCGCCGACATCGAACAGCTCGCCGAGAACTGCCGTTTCGGCGACTGCCGTCATGCGGCTGAACCCGGATGCGCCGTACAGCAGGCGGTCGAGGACGGCGAACTCACGCCGCGGCGCCTGGAGAGCTGGCAGAGGCTGCGCAGCGAGCTCGACGCGCTGGAGGCGCGCCGTGACCAGCGGGCGCGAGCCGAGAAGAAGCGTGCGGACAAGGTGATGCAACGCGAGATCAAGCGCTTCCAGCGGGAGCGGGGGCGCTAGCGATCGTGCGCGGGCGCGGCGCTTCGCCCGAGACGCCTGGTTCACAGGGCTCGACCGCGCCGGAGGTATTGAGCATGCGACAGCCGCAGGACTATGCTGTTATTTTGTGTATATGACCGACCGGAAGGGCGAGGCGTACTGATGGCGAGGACACACCGGTTTCAGAGTCCTTTCGAGCATTGGCTGAGTGGCCTTGCGTCCGAGGTGGTCGTCTTCTACGTGTTCATCGCGGTCGTGGCAGGTCTTGCCGCACTGATCGCCTGGGCATTCTAGGAGGAGACAGCCGGACATGTGGCTGCGCATGCACAGGACAGACGTTCGCGTGGTGCTGCACTACGCCGGCCTGTTCGTCATCGGTATAGGGATCGCGATGGTGGTGCCGCTTGTCACGGCTGTCGTCTTCGCCGAGTGGGATGCGGCGCTGGACTTCTTCCTGGGTTCCGCGATCGCGTTCGCAATCGGTGGCGCACTCCGCTTCGCTGAGGTTGAAGGCGAGCCGGTCACTCACACACACGCGCTTGCGTTGACTGCTTTGGGCTGGCTGGCTGCATCCCTGGTGGCCGCCATCCCGCTTGCGCTGTCGCCCAACTACGCGACTTATCTCGATGCCGCCTTCGATGCGCTGTCCGGTCTGACCACGTCGGGGCTGACCGTCGTGCGCGATCTGGATCACATGTCCTATTCGCACAACATGTGGCGCCACCTGACACACCTGATCGGCGGTCAGGGAATCGTCGTGGCGGCCCTGTCTCTTGCAATCGGGATGCGCTCGGGTGCGTTCTCGCTGTACCTCGCCGAGGGTCGTGATGAGAGGATCCTGCCCAATGTCGTGAACACGGCGCGCTTCATCTGGTACGTGACCGCCGTCTATGTGTTGATCGGGACCACCGCACTGACCGCCGTGAACCTCTACCTGGGCATGGACGCTTCGCGAAGCGTCTTGCACGCGTTCTGGATATCGATCGCCGCTTACGACACTGGAGGGTTCGGGCCTCAGTCTCAAAACGCGTTGTACTATCACAGCTACCTGTTCGAGACGGTCTCGGTGTTCCTGATGATCGCCGGTACGATGAACTTCAACCTCCATGCGCAAGTCTGGCGCGGCGATCGTATGGAGCTGTGGCGCAGCATCGAAACACGCGTCCTGGCCATCAACACCCTGGTTCTCTCGGCCTTCGTAGCCATCGGTCTGACCGCCACTCGCTTCTCAGGGCCGTTGGAGACCGTGAGAAAGGGTGCCTACCACGTGCTGTCAGCCCACACGGGCACGGGGCATCAGACCATCTACGCATCCCAGTGGTCACTCGACTTCGGAGGCGGGGCGCTGGCCGCGATCATGCTGGCTATGGCAGCGGGTGGTGCGGTCTCCTCGACAGCGGGAGGCATCAAGGCGCTTCGACTGGGTGTGATAGTCAAGTCGCTGTTGCACCAGGTGAAAGCGTCATTGGCGCCACCGTCTGCGGTGATCTCCACGAGGATCCATCACCTCGGGGAGAAGTTCCTGACCCCGGAACTCGGCAGCGCCGCTGCTGTGGTCTTCATACTCTATGTCATCACCTACATCACCGGTGGGCTGATCGGCGGGGCGTATGGATATAGTGCGGGCGAAGCGATGTTCGAGTCGATCTCAGCAACCGCGAATGTGGGCCTGTCGACGGGCATCACCGGCCCCGGGATGCCTGTGGGTCTCAAGCTCGTCTACATGGCCCAGATGTGGGCTGGCCGACTCGAGTTTCTCGCGGTACTCGTCCTGGTTGCCCAATTCGTGCTCGCCGTGGGGCCGACACGCAACAGGAGACAGTGAATGAGTCGTCTGGCCGCATTCCTCATCGCCGTGGTCCTGCTCTTGCTGTACTCACCGGCGTACACTCACGCCGAGGAGACCCTGACGACCCCGGATGAGATCATCGTGATCGACCGCGATCTCGATGGGTCGAACGTCGTGTTCGTGGGAGAAGTCATAGGCGAGAGCCTTCGTGCCGACGACGGACACCGTTGGGTGAATGTGCTCGGCGACTCCACGGCGGTGGGTGTTTACGTGCCAGCTGCGGAAGCTGCCACGGTCGAGAGCTTCGGCTCGTACAAGCGTTCAGGAGATGTCGTCCGTGTCTCTGGCGTGGTCAACGTCGTATGTGAGCAGCATGCCGGAGAATTCGACGTTCATGCTACGTCCTTCGAAGTCGTAGGACGTGGTGAAGAGACGGCGAGACCCCCGCAGCGGTGGAAGGCGTTCTTAGGTATCGGCGCCGCACTGGTCTTCGTCATCGAGGCCGTCGTCTTCAAGCGGTTCCGCCGCAGTATCCATCTATGATGGACCGGGCACTGACGCCCGTGACGTAGGAGTTGTCCAGGTGTGATCGATTCTGAGTCCCACGCCGCTGATGCAGCGGACGACAGCGTATTGCTTGCCTTGCGTGATGTCGTGAAGGTCTACGACAGCGGTGAGGTGCCGTTCACGGCGCTGCGAGATGTGAACCTTCACGTCCACAGCGGCGAGTTCGTAGGGCTCATCGGCAAGTCCGGTTCGGGCAAGACCACGCTCATCAACATGATCACGGGCATCGACCGGCCCACCAGCGGCACGGTCGAAGTGGCGGGAACGCCAGTTCATGCTCTCAACGAGAACCAGCTGGCCATCTGGCGGGGGCGCACCATCGGGGTGGTGTTCCAGTTCTTCCAGTTGCTGCCGACGCTGACGGTCATCGAGAACGTCATGCTTCCCATGGACTTCTGCAACGTCTACGACCCGCTCGAGCGTCCCGAGCGCGCGATGCACCTGATCGAACAGGTCGAGATGGCCGACCAGGCACACAAGCTGCCCGCCGCACTCTCCGGGGGGCAGCAGCAGCGTGTCGCTATCGCTCGCGCCCTCGCCAACGATCCCCCGATCATCGCGGCCGACGAGCCTACCGGTAACCTCGACTCCAAGACGGCGGACGCCGTCTTCCACTTGTTCGAGAAGCTCGTCGACGAGCACAAGACCATCGTGATGGTCACGCACGACAACGACATGGCGGCACGGGTCCGCCGTGCGCTGCACGTCGCCGACGGGGAGATCGTCGAGGAGCGCGTGCACCGGCCGCGCACCGTGCGGGCTGACACCTTCGTCGACGGGCCCGCCCGGTGATCACCCCGCGTTGGCGCAAGGTCTTTCGGGACCTCTCCTCTCACCGGTTCCGCACGTTGCTCGTCGTGCTCTCGATCGCAGTAGGCATCTTCTCGATCATCGTCGTGCTGGGCGGACGAGGCATCCTGATGCGGGAATTCGAGACGGTCTTCGGCGATTCGAGGCCACCTACAGCCACGATGCACGTGGATATCGCCGATGACAGTGTCATCGATGCGGTCTCCCGATACCCCGGTGTGGAGGCGGCGGAAGGACGCAGGTCGGTCCCGTTGCGATTCACGGTCGGCACACCTGAAGCGGACGTCCCGTCTTCCGGCTGGAGTACGGCTCAGGTCTGGGCGGTCTGTGACTTCGAGGGCCAGAGTGTCAGGCGGTTCACGCCCGAAGACGTCGTGTCGTGGCCTCCCAAGACCGGCGAGATCCTGCTGGAGCAATCGGCGCGCACTGTGGGTGACTACCGGATCGGCGATGTCTTGACGGTGGAGTCACCGAGCGGCAAGCGCGCCAGGTTGCGCGTTGCCGGCTTCGCACATGACATCAACGCGTTCCCGGCCACCTTCGTGGCTATGTCGACAGGCTTCATCTCCATGGAGACGCTCGCGATGTTCGACGAGCCATGCGAGTACAACACCATCGCGCTACTTGCCGAGGACCCCTCGATCACCCGGCCGCAGGCGAGCAGATTGGCGGCCAACGTGCGGGACGACGTGGTGGCGGCCAGGGGTGTCAGGGTCATGCAGACCAACGTTCCCGAACCGGGCAGCCATTTCCTCGGCGACATCTTCAAGGCGGTCTCCCTGTTGCTGTTGGCATTGGGTGTGATGGCGTTGTTGTTGTCCGGGTTCTTGGTTGTCACCACGGTTCAGGCTCTCATGTCGCAGCAGGTCAAACAGGTTGGGATCATGAAGGCCGTCGGGGGGCGGGCGTCTCAGATCACGTGGATGTACCTGGCTATGGTTCTTATCTATGGCGTGCTGGCCGTGGCCGTGGGCTTGCCGTCGGGCATAGTGGCGGGCAGGTGGTTCACGGAGTACGGGGCGGGATTGCTGAACTTCCGCATCACCTCGTACGCCCCACCTGTGTACGTGAGCTTGCTGGGAGCAGCGGTGGGACTTGCGGTGCCGCTCGCCGCCGCGATCATCCCGGTCCGGCTCGGCACCCGGATGCCGGTCGTGCGTGCTCTCACGGCCACGGGCATCACTGCGGCCAGGTTCGGCCACGGGCTTGTGGACCGGGTCTTGGGACTGCTTCGAGGGCTGCCCCGGCCGGTCGCGCTCAGTCTGCGCAACACCTTCCTACGAAAGGGTAGACTCGCCCTGACCCTCACGACACTCGTCATGGCCTCCGCCGTGGTCATGAGCGTGCTCACGGTCCGCAGCTCCATCCTGGCGACCGTGGATGAGGTCGACGTCTGGCAGTTCGACGCGCAGTTCTATCTTGCCCGCACCGAGAACGGACCCCGGGCGTTGCGAGAGGCGGCGAGAAGCCGCGGAGTCGCCACTGCCGAAGGGATGCTCGACTATCCGGCGACGCTCAAGCGCCAGGACGGCACGGAAGGGGAGGGTGTGTCGGTCATCGGGCTTCCTCCAGACACGCCGTTCGTCGCGCCTCAGTTGGAGCAGGGCCGTTGGCTGGAAGCGGGAGACACCTCCGCGCTGGTGGTGAACGCCGATATCCTGAAAGAGGAACCCGAGTTCGCGCTGGGCAGCACCGTGACGCTGTCGATCCTGGGGATCGAGGAGGACTGGCAGGTCGTCGGGGTGGTGTCGGGTGGCATGATGGGGCCCGTGGCTTTCGCGCCCATCGGGCATATGGATGCCATCCTTCAGGCTGGTGGCGGCATCAACCGTGTCTTCGTGACGACCGAGCATCACCACGCTACCGCGCAGGAACAAGCGGCGCGCGAACTCGAGAGGCGTTTCGAGGACGCGGGCATCCCTGTGGCTGCGACGCAGACGCAGATCGAGCAACGCGATACGATCGCCAGCCAGCTCGGCATCCTGGTGACGTTTCTTGCGATCATGGCGGTCCTGCTGGCCCTCGTGGGCGTTATCGGGCTCACGGGCACCATGACGATAAATGTCATGGAGAGCACACGTGAGATCGGCGTCATGCGCGCACTGGGGGCCAGCCACGGCGCCATCTACAACATCTTCATCACCGAGGGAGTCGTGATCGCGTTCATGGCATGGGTGCTGGGCGCCGTGTTGTCCTGGCCGGCGAGTGTGGCCTTGACCGGCATGCTCTCCTCGGCGATGAACCTGCCGCTGCAGTACGACTTCTCCTGGTTCGGTGTGGGCTTCTGGCTGGTGGCGGTGCTGTTCATCGCGGTGCTGGCGAGCCTGCTGCCGGCGTTTCGGGCATCGCAGGTCAGTGTGCGCGATGCGATCGCGTACGAGTAGCCCCCGGGTTCATGGCCGAGCCCGAGCCTACGGCTGCGAGTCGGTGACCCGCAGCACCTCCCCGTTGAAGTCGACCACGTAGAGCTCGCCGGCGTCGTCCTCGCCGAAGGAGACGACCGCCCTTGCGGTCTCGGCGAGCAGCCGGTTGCGCCACCCGTCGCCATCAGGCGCCATGCCCC
Source organism: Actinobacteria bacterium UBA7524 (assembly GCA_002478275.1). GTDB lineage: Bacteria > Actinomycetota > Coriobacteriia > Anaerosomatales > UBA912 > UBA7524. The sequence continues at coordinate 5,094 of DLMY01000009.1, read as the reverse complement.
AGATGCGCCCACTTACGAAGTCGCCGTACAGGTACACACCGTTGAGGTTCGGGTACGCTGACCCCCTGTAGACGTACCCGCCGGTCACCGATTTCCCTGCGGCGCGATCGTACTCGATCACCGGCATCGTGAACCCTGATGTGTCTCCGGGGTCACTGCCTGGCGGATAGGGCTGCGCTCCTTCGAGTACGTTCCAGCCGTAGTTCCTGCCGCCACCCGAGTCTGCCGGCTCGAAGTCGATCTCCTCGCGCTCGCTCTGACCGACATCGCCGATCCACAGGTCTCCGGTCGTACGGTCGAAACTGAAGCGCCAGGGGTTGCGCATGCCGAGCGCCCAGATCTCGGGCAAGGGGTCTTCGTCGGATTCGGGCTCGGCCCACGGGTTGCCCTCCGGGATGCCGTAGGGCTCGCCGCGAGCCGGCACGCCGGACTCGCCGACGTCGATGCGCAGCATCTTGCCCAGCAACGAGTACGGGTCCTGGCCGTGCCCTTGCGGGTCACCGCCTGAGCCGCCATCGCCCATGCCGATCATCAGGTATCCGTCCGGGTCGAACGCGAGATGGCCGCCGTTGTGGTTGGCATACGGCTGCTCGATGCGCAGCAGGACCTGTTCACTCCCGCCATCGGCGACATCCGGGTCGGCGGGCGAGACGGAGAAGCGCGATATCACGGTGGTGCCACTGCGATCTGTGTAGTTGATGTAGAAGCGTCCGTTCTCCTTGTACTCGGGAGAGAACGCCAGGCCGAGGAGACCTCGTTCGGAGTCCGTACTCACCGAAGCTGAGAGATCCAGGAAGGGCACGGCCACCCTCTCGCCGTCGCGTAGCACGTGGATCCATCCGCCCTTTTCGACCACGAACAGCCGGCCCGAGCCATCGCCCGCACTCGTCACGTACAGCGGCTGGTCGAACCCTGTCGCCACGGGCTCGAGCGCGAGCATCACGCTGTCGAGGTCACCCGGCTCGCCCTGTGCGCCGATCGTCGGATGCTCCTGGCTGGGAGGAGGCTCGACCACGACCGGATCGCTACTGCGGTTGCAGCCGGTCGTCGTACCGAGCATCACACCGGCCACCAGGGCCGTGAGCGTCAGTCCGAGAACCGCAGTCCGCTGTTCCATCTTCAAGACCTCCCGTGGCACGGCACGTGCATGTGTGGTGAGACCGCCGACAGCGGGCCCACAGTGGCGCTTGATACAATCAACCTTACCCGACATGGAGGCTCGCATGACCGACGACTGCAAGCTCGATGCTCTCAACGGCATCATCTCTCACTGTCGCGAGGAGCATTGTCAGTTCTGGCGTGTGGTTGAGCACGTCGAACCCGGCCACCCTGGCGACGGCAAGGCTGTGCCACACACGGGATGCGCGATCCAGTACTTCTCGCTTCTCGACGGAGGCTCCGAGATTGCACAGTGGCTGCTCACGGTGCGCGAGCGCCTGGATGGCGAGCGGCCATCCTGAGCCAGAGCCGACCCTGCAGTCGACCCGCCGGTGGCGTACCATGTCGCTATGCTGTACCTGATCGATGGCTACAACGTGACCAAAGCCGATCCCGCGACGCGCGCGCTCTCCCTCGAGGAGCAACGCGAGGCGCTGATCGCTCGCGTACGTGCACGTTCTCCGCGGTTGCTCGGCCCCGGTCGAACCGTCATCGTGTTCGACGGCGAGGACACGCATGCGGGCGGCCACACGTACGCTACCCCGGCCGGCGTTCGCTTCTCACGTGGGGAGAGCGCCGATGACCTCATCGTGAGGCTTGCCGAGAACGCCGAGGAACCCGTGTGCTTGGTGAGCGCCGATGCGGGCCTGGTGCGCAGACTCGGAGCGAAAGGCCCCGGGCGCATCGAGGTGCGAGACCGGGCGGTGCTGTTCGAGGCGGCCAAGGGCCGGAGCACACGCAGTGGAGCTGGCGGCATCGACCGCGACTCGCTCGGGGTCCCGCCCGGCGGTAACAGCATCACGCGTGAACTGGCGGACATCTGGTTACAAGACGAGGAGTGAGATGCGCGGAGCGGGAGTGATAGTCAACGTGGTCGCCATCCTGGCCGGTACCGGCGTGGGGTTGGTCTTCGGGCGGCTCATCTCAGAGCGGTTTCGCCAGATCGCGTTTTCCGGGATCGGGCTCGCCACCTTCGTGATCGGGGCGGGCATGAGCATCGGCGGGGTTGCCGGTCTTGGCGAGAGTCACCTCGGTGATTACGCGGCTCTTGTGCTCGTCGGGTCGCTTGCCGTCGGTTCTCTCCTCGGCGAGGCTATGCGCATCGAGTACTGGCTTGAGCGCTTCGGCAAGAAGCTGCAATCGCTGGCCGTCCGCTCTCCGATACTGGCGCCGGGCCGCGCGACCGAACCGGGGGAGAAGGGGCACACGCTGGTCGAAGGCTTCGTGACCGCCTCGCTGCTCTTCTGCGTCGGCGCGATGACGGTGCTGGGCTCGCTGCAGGACGGACTGGGCGACCCGACGCTCCTGTACCTCAAGTCGCTTCTCGACGGCATCGCATCGATAGCGCTGGCCACCACGCTCGGCGCGGGAGTCGGACTTTCGGTCATCCCGGTGGCTGTGATCCAGGGATCGATCGCCGCGGGTGCGGTCGCCTTCGAGCCCCTGTTCACCCCTGCCGTCATCGACGCGATCCGCGCTTCGGGCGGGGCGCTGATACTGGCGATCGGCCTGGACCTGGTCGGCATCAAACGTCTGCCCGTCGGCAACATGCTGCCTGCCATCGTCGTGGCCGCCGTGCTTGCGGGGGTGCTGGGATGAGCGAGGACCGCGAAGTGAGGCATGACATCGAGGCGCAGGCCACTGCCGAGGAACCCACCATGACCCCGGACTCCACAGCCTCGTGCGAATCAGGCGACCTCGTGCGGATCGAGTGCCCGCGCTTCAACTGGGGCGCGTTCCTGCTACCGCCGATCTGGGGCGTGGCACACGGGCAGTGGTGGGGCGTCTTCTTCCTGCCGGCGTGGGTGTTCGTGGACAACATGCTCAGGGGTCCTGCCGTGCTCGGTCCCTGGACGATCGTGATCGGTGCGGCGATGGGCGGCGCGACC
>DLMY01000009.1:0-1864 GCA_002478275.1 Actinobacteria bacterium UBA7524 | reverse complement strand
CATGGGCGGTCGCGGGTGCGGCCGTCATCGTCGCCATGATCGCATGGATCGCAGCGTTCATCGCGATGGGTGGTGCGCCGATCGGCTGACGCCGCGTTCGCGCATCGTGTCTCCCCGCGCTTCAGTCGGCGCTCTCGCGCCAGCCCTTGAGCTTGAACGCGCTGGGACAGATGTCGGACAGGAAGCATGCTCCGCAGACGGGCCGCTTGGCATCACAGACCTGCCTGCCGTGCGTGATCATGTCGTAGTTGACCCTGTGCCAATGCTCGGGCTCGAACAGCTCTAAGAGGTCGCGCTCGACCTTGTCTGGATCGTGCTCGGTCGACAGCCCGAATCGTCGCGCGAGTCTGAAGACGTGCGTGTCGACCGCGATGCCGACGACCTTGTCGAACGCATTGCCCAGTACGATGTTCGCGGTTTTACGCGCAACGCCGGGCAGCCGGACCAGGTCCTCCATCGTGTCGGGCACGTGGCCGTCGTACTCGGCGACGATCATGCGCGCCGCCGCGATGATGTTTCGCGACTTCTGGCGGAAGAACCCCAGTGAATGCACGAGTTCTTCAACGTCTTCCTGGTCCGCTCCCGCCATGGCCGCCGGGTCGGGGTAGCGCTCGAACAGCGCCGGGGTCGCCTTGTTGACGGCCTCGTCGGTCGTCTGGGCAGACAGGATGACGGCGACGAGTAGTTCGTAGGCGTCGCGGTAGCGCAACGCTGGTCGCGGATCGCCGTAGGCTTCAGCCATGCGCTCGGCGTAGACAGGTGCGAGTCTGCGGCGTTCCTCGGCAGTAAGGTCGGGCACAGGTTCGGAGGTCTTCGGCATCGGTATCCTCCTAGTCCGGGCGTCGTCTTGCCGAGAGCATACCCGTTGGGCGCTCTCTCTCGAACGTTCGTGTTGACTTGGCCTCCTGGTCGGACTCACTGTGTAAGCACGTGCAGGACCGCATGCTGATGCAACGAAGGCGTGCCGAGGAAAGAAGCCGCGATGGGTGTCGGATCCAGACGAGCTCTCTGTTCGATCGTGACATTCATCCTGGCTGCGACGATGTGGCCGGGCGTGACGGTTGCCGCTGGTGAGGAGCCGGGTCGTGCCACCTCGGGATCCGTGCCACGCCAGAGACCGATCCAGACCCGAAGCCATGTGTCCTGGACCGAGGGCGGCGCGTTCGCGTCCGGCGAGCGTGGGAGCCACGTCGAGGGCGAGGTCATCGTCCGCTTCAAGCGGGGGCTCGCTGCTGCCTCGACGTCGGCGGCTCATGCCAAGGTAGGCGCGAAGCGCAAGCGGACGTTCGAGTCGGTCAAGGGTCTGCAGGTAGCCAAGCTCGACAAGGGCGTGAGCGTGGAGCAGGCCATCAAGGCGTACGAAGCGATGCCGGACGTCCTCTACGCCCAGCCGAACTACATCAAGCGGATCGCCGGACTCCCGGATGACACGCGCTTTGATGAGCTGTGGGGCCTTCACAACACCGGCCTCAACGGCCCGGATGACCGTGTGGAGGACTCCGACATCGATGCTCCCGAGGCGTGGGACCTGTCTACGGGACTAGCGGATGTGAAGGTCGCGGTCATCGACACGGGAGTGGACTGGGATCATCCCGATCTGGCCGCGAACATCTGGACGAACCCGGGGGAGATCCCCGGTAACGGGATCGATGACGATGGCAATGGATACATCGATGATGTCCACGGCTGGAATGCGGTAGCCGGCAACGGGAACCCCATGGACGACCAGGGACACGGGACACACTGTGCGGGCACGATCGGGGGGGTGGGGGACAACGGCCTCGGGGTGACGGGTGTCAACTGGGATGTCTCGATCATCGCGGTCAAGATGCTCGATGCCGACGGCTTCGGGACGACGGAGAGC
>DLMY01000016.1:72004-103222 GCA_002478275.1 Actinobacteria bacterium UBA7524 | reverse complement strand
GCCGCGAAGCGCATCGCGTAGTGGATCTCCGGCTTGTTTCGACCGTCGCAGTACTCGCGCTCCGTTTCGGAGAACAGACGCTCCCGCAAGTTGGGATGCCGCCTGAGCGCCACGCGCATGCGGTCGATCTCGACGATATCGACGCCAAGGCCCCGGATGCCCGCGACCACAGGGTCGGCGGGCGTCTCGTAGCGGTGTTCCCCGGTCATCGCGCTCACTCCACCGTCACTGACTTGGCGAGGTTGCGCGGCTGGTCGACGTTGCAGCCACGCAGCTTCGCGATGCGGTACGACAGCAGCTGCAGGGGCACGACCGCCGGGATCGCGGAAAGCTCCTCGGGTGTCGCAGGCACCGCCAGGACGTGCTCCGCGTGCTGGCGGATGTCCTCATCTCCGTGCGTGGCCACGACGATGACCTCGGCGCCGCGTGCGCGAACCTCCTGTATGTTACTGACCACCTTCTCGTACGTGTGCCCCTGTGTGGCGACGACGACCACCGGTACGTCTTCGCTGATCAGCGCGATCGGACCGTGCTTCATCTCGCCTGCCGGATATGCTTCGGCGTGTATGTAGCTGATCTCCTTGAGCTTGAGTGCGCCCTCCATCGCCACCGGTACACCGACACCTCTGCCGAGGAAGAGCGTCGAGTAGACGTCGGTGTAGGCTGCCGCGCACTCATCGGTCTCCTCGGAATCCTGCAAGATCGCCTCTACGATGTCGGGGATGTTGCTCAGGTCGGCCCACAGCGATTCGATACGCTCCTGCGGCAGCGCACCCTTCGTCTGTGCGAGCTTGAGCGCAAGGACGTTGAGTGCCGCGATCTGAGCAGTGAAGGTCTTTGTCGCCGCGACTCCGATCTCGGGACCCGCGTGCGTGTAGATCACGCCGTCGGACTCGCGGGTCACTCGTGAGCCGACCACATTGGTGATGGCGACGACCTTGGCGCCGCGCTCCCGGGCCTCGCGCACTCCGGCCAGCGTGTCGGCGGTCTCGCCGGATTGCGTGATGGCGACCACCAGCGTTTCGTCGTCGACGATGGGGTCGGAGTAGCGGAACTCGCTGGAGACCTGGACCTCGACGGGCACACGAGCCCACTGCTCGATGAGCGTCTTGGCCACGATGCCCGCGTGATAGCTGGTACCGCACGCCAGGATGAAGACCCTGTCGATCGCCGCCACCTGCTCAGGGGTCATGTCGAGCTCGGAAAGTTGGATCTCGCCGTCGCACATGCGGCCGCGCAGCGTCTCGCGGATCGCCCGCGGCTGTTCGTGGATCTCTTTCAACATGAAATCCTCGAAGCCGCCCTTCTCAGCTGCGGCGAGGTCCCACTCGATGTGGAGCATCTCGGGCTCGACAGGCTCGCCGCTCGTGTCGGTCACCGACACCGCCGACGCGGTCACCGTCGCGATCTGTCCGTCGGCCAGCGCGAGGACCTCGCGTGTGTACTCGAGTACAGCCGGGATATCGCTGGCAACGATGTTCTCACCTTGGCCGATGCCGATGATCAGCGGCGAGTCCTTGCGTGCGGCTATGATGGTCGACGGATGATCGACGTGCACCACACCCAGGGCGTAGGCACCCTCCAGGCGACCGATGGTCTTGCGCACCGCTTCCGCCAGATCGCCGTCGAAGTACGCCTCGACGAGATGAGCGACCACCTCGGTGTCGGTCTCACTGCGCAGTATGTGGCCGTTACGCGCCAGCTCGGAGCGCAGCTCCATGTAGTTCTCGATGATGCCGTTGTGTACCACAGCGATCTTGCCCGTGCAGTCAACATGCGGGTGCGCGTTGTCCTGACTCGGGCGCCCATGCGTCGCCCAGCGCGTGTGCCCGATGCCGACCTGGCCCGTCACCGGGTGTTCCTCCAAGACGTTCGAGAGGTTCACGAGCTTGCCCACGCGGCGTACGACCTGCAGACCGTCTTCGTCGATGACTGCGACACCGGCCGAGTCATACCCTCTGTATTCGAGTCTCGCCAGGCCACCCATCAGAACGTCGCTGGCCTTCCTGGGTCCCGCGTATCCCACGATTCCACACATGCGTGCACCAACCTTCCACGAACGCAGCACATGACGATGTCAGCGCGCTACGAGATACAGTACGACTACCGATGACCCCGTCGATGACACATGCCGAGGTGCGGGACCGTGAGTCCCTGGGAGTGAGTCTGGATACCGGTCCGGCACCGTTTTGTCCCCGCGGTCACCCTCGGGATTTGTCGGTACCTTTTCGACTCCGGTCGAGCCGGAGAGCCATCCGCCGAACGCTTCGATAAGCTCTCTCCTCGTCGACTGGCCATGGGATGCAGACCAGTTCGGGCGCTTTGTGGTGCAGTCTCTGTTCTTGCCGGGCACTCCTCTCGCTACTGGATGTCCTGCGCGCGATTATACCAGCCGAGGAGTGCCTGCGGGGTGACGGCACGGTTACGGTGATTCGGAAGCCACCGGCTTCGCAGGCCCGACGAAGAGCTTCCCGTCCTCGACGAGCGTTTCATAGACCGTCAGTGGGCGTTCGTGCCGCACCAACTCCACCGCCCCTTTGACTGCGCCGGTGAACTTGGTCCACCTCAGACACCGCCCGTCGGCCAGGTCGAACCGGGAGCCGTGCCTCGGGCAGGTCACAACGGTGCCGTCGAGCGTCCCCTTGTCGAGCCGGCCGCGCAGATGTGGGCATAGTGCATCGGCGACGAAATGCTGTTCTCCCACGCGTGCGACAAGAAGACGCGACCCATCGACCTGGAACGAGGTCATCTCCCCGTCGGGCAGCTCGTCAACGCCCATCAGTTCCACGTAGTCGCTCATACTCACACTCCTGGATTCGCACACACGGCCCAGTGAGAAGATTCCCCAACCGCCACTCAGCCCCACGTTGAGCGTGCGACACCTGAGCGCTACGCGAGTATCATATGCAGCGGCCAGCTCCGATCACCGAAGGACGAGGAGCCGACGATGGGCTCTCTGCAATCGGCGTACGAACAGGTTCGTGACCTAGCCGCGCGCTTCGGCAAGACGACTGCGATCTTGGCCGTGACGTTGGCTACGGCGGCCTTCCTCCCGTTCAGATACGACATGGCCTACGAGCAATGGGGTTGGCCGTACCTTCTCGTGGTTGGCGCAGTAGCCGGCGTCGCGGGCATGATCCCGGCTGTGATAGCGGCTGCCCTCTCGTTCCTCTGCTGGAACTTCTTCTTCATCCCGCCGCACCACACGTTCGTAGTCGCGAAGAGCGAAGACCTGCTGCACATCCTTGCGTTCCTCCTTGTCGCGATCGCCGTAGGGCTTCAGACGGGGCGTCTCCGTACGCGCGAAGCCGTCGCGATTCGCGAACAGGCGCGCACGTCTGCGCTGTACAGGCTCAGTTCGAGCCTCGTCGCAGACACCACTCTTGAGGCGATGATAACCATGGTTGAATCCGAGCTGTGCTCGGCATCAGGTATCCGAAGCGTATCGCTCGATGTGGGGCACTTACCCGGGGCGGCGAATACCTGCACAGGACACGAAGACCAAACGGTCACCATGGATCTGCCGACCACGGGCAAGAATCCCGCCCGTCTCACGGTCAGATACGATGGGCCGGTCGAGCCTGCAGAACGCGAGTTCATCACATCCGTGGCCCATCTCGTGACGGCGTTCCTTGACAACCGCCACATGACTGACACAGCGATGCGCGCCGCTGCCGAGCGGGAAACCGAACGCCTGCGCAACGCTCTCGTGTCGTCTGTTTCGCACGAACTGAAGACCCCACTCGCCTCGTTGACGGCCTCGATCACGGACATACTCGACAGAGACCCGGCACCAGGCGCGGCCGAGATCAGGGAGGTACTCGGTGGAGCGACTCGCGACCTGAAGCGACTCGACCGTTCGATCGGCGACCTCCTCGACACGTCCCGCCTGGAGGCCCGTGCATGGAGGCCGCAACCGGAGGAATTCGACGTTGGTGAGGTCGTCGGGATGGTTCTGAGCGACCTTCCGGTGAACTCGCGAGAACGCATCGACTTCGACATCCCGTCGGATACTCAATGCATCTACGCGGACTTCAGGCAGGTGGCGCGGGCGCTGAGACATGTGATAGACAACGCGCTGATCTACACTGCAGGGAGAGTCCTCATCTCGGCCCGAGAACCCACTGACGGCGTCTTGGGGATAGCGGTCACGGACTTCGGGCCGGGTATACCCGAACGCGAACGACAGCTGGTGTTCGAGAAGTTCTACAGGGGCTCGTCGGGAAAGGCCTCGACCTCAAGCACGGGTCTCGGGCTGACCTTGGCCAGGGAGCTGATCGAAGCCAACGCCGGGTCCGTCCACATACAAGACGTCGTCCCGCGCGGAGTCACACTGCTACTGGAATTGCCTGCCCGGAACGGAGCATCCAGGGCTGATGGGGAGAAGCTATGACCCAAGAGCACTCACGCCGATACACGGGGCTGGTGATCGACGACGAGCCCCACATACGTCAAGCGCTGCAGACGATCCTCGGTAGCCGGGGCTTCGACGTACTCACAGCAGCAACAGGGGCCGAGGCGCTGGACGCACTGATGAAGCGTACGCCCGACTTCGTCGTCCTCGACCTCTCGCTTCCCGACATCGACGGGATCGAGCTGGCCCGGCAGATGCGGACCTGGCTTGAGAGCCCCATTCTCGTGCTGTCGGTCAGGGCCGATGAAGCGGACAAGATCGCGGCACTGGAGACGGGGGCAGACGACTATCTGACCAAGCCTTTCTCGGCCGGAGAGCTCGTCGCGCGAGTTCGGGCCCTGCTGCGCCGGGCATCAGGAGCAGCGGCCCCGCAACCAGTCCTCTCCATTGGAGATCTCGTCATCGACGCGGCCGCACATCAGGTGACAAGAGCGGGCGAGCCCGCCTCCCTGACCCCGATCGAATTCGACATACTGATTCTACTGGCGCGCAGTCCCGACCGGCTTGTTACCTGGTCCCAGGTAAGCGAGACTGTATGGGGTCACGATGCGATGGTCGACATCAGGACGATCCGCGTGCATGTGAGCAACCTCCGACGCAAGATAGAACCGCATCCTTCGGTGCCTCGCTATGTACTCACCGAACCAGGCGTGGGACTCAGGCTGAACACCCGCTAGAGCCACCGGAAGCCATCTGGCGGCTCGCCTGCCCGGCGGCATGCCACGTTTCGAACAACCAGGGCTCGGCTTTGCGCAATCTTTACGCACAGGCGTCCTTTCTTTGCGCGAACTGAACATCGACGGTCCTAGACTCATATGAACCGACGATCGGAGGTCACGCGCCATGCATGCCATCATCATCGGTGAGGACGAGGTGGCCGCCCGGCTCGCGGCCCTGCTTCTCACCTCTCACGAGCATGTATACATAATCGTCTCCAACCCCCATCGGGCCGAGGAGCTCTCGATGCGCTTCCCGGCCGCCATGGTGGTCCAGGGACCAGGTGCGGATGCGGAGAGCCTCTCGGCCGCCGGCGCAAGGGAAGCAGATGTGGTGTACGCGCTCGCGAACGAAGACGCCGTCAATATCGCCGCATGCCTGCTGGCCAGAAACATGTTCGGAGTCAGGCGGCAGTTGGCTCTCTCTGTGCGCTCCTGTGCCGACGACGCCTATCACGCACTGGGTATCGAATGTCTGTGCGGGCCAGAAAGACTGGCACGCGAGCTACATGCGCTCGCGGAGCGCGAGACGGCACGGCGATGAGCACACGGATCCGCTCTCCTCGCGAGCGGGACGACTTGACGCACCTCGGGCCGGCAACGCGCATCACCGAGAGCATCTCAGACCGGGGTGTCATGCTGATCCAGGGAATGGCCGCAGAGGTGGGCTTCGCCGCCCTCCTCATCTGTGTTGGCGGCGTGTCGTGCATGATGGCCAGGTGGCTCGCGCAGTGATCGTACGTCCCTCGCTTCAAGATCACCGGATCGTTGCCACCTACAGTGGTCGCATCATCGCCGGTTTCGGACTGCTCATGGCGATTCCCATCCTGACCGCCGCGGTCTTCTCGGAATGGGCCCACCTGGTGCGCTTCGCCATCGGCCTTCTTGTCTGTCTGGCGGTCGGGCTCGGACTTCAGGCCGCGGGAGGCAGGTCCGGAGGCCTGCGAAAACGGCACGCACTCATTGTGGTCTCGGTCTCCTGGCTTCTGGCAACGGCGCTGGGAGCGATCCCCTTCTGGCTGTCCGGTCACTTCGGCAGCTTCCTCGACTGCATCTTCGATGTGATGAGCGGACTGACCACGACCGGTCTATACCTGCTCCAGGACTTGGACCATATACCCAACAGCCTGAACATGTGGCGCTTCGTACTGACCTTCGTGGGAGGACAGGGCATCGTCGTCCTGGCGCTCACCTTCCTGTTCCGCGGCACGAGCGGCACGTTCCACCTGTACGCCGGAGAGGGTAAAGAGGAACGTCTGTTGCCCAACGTCGTCAACACGGCGCGCATCATCTGGCTGGTCTCATTGGTCTGGCTGGTGATCGGCACGACGATACTGGTCGCCTGTGCGCTCGCATTGGGTCAGGAGCCGGTCCGGGCGATACTGCACGGTCTATGGGTGTTCATGGGGGCGTTCAGCACCGGAGGCTTCGCACCTCAGTCCTACAACACCTTCTGGTACCACTCACTGCTGTTCGAAATCGTGTGTGTGATGATCTTCTTCGCAGGCTCGCTCAACTTCGCTCTCCACTGGTTGATCTGGAGGGGCGATCGGAGGGAGATCCTTCGCAACATCGAGACCCGAAGCTTCGCGCTCACTCTCACCGTACTTGTGACGGTAGCATCGTTCGGGCTCGCCCGCAGTGGTGTCTATCCCGACCAGATCTCCCTCTTCCGCAAGGTGTTCTACCAGCTCATCTCCGGCCACACCACAACCGGTTTCGGCACCGTGGCATCACGCGCACTGGTGACGCAATGGGGTCCGGTAGCCATGCTCGCGATCATCGGCGCGATGATCATCGGAGCATCCTCCTGTTCCACCGCCGGAGGCATCAAGGGTTTCAGGATGGGTGTGATCACGAAAGCGTTCCTTCTCAACATCAAGGGTCTGCTCGGACCGGAATCGGCCGCCTTGACGATGCGCTACCACCACGGCCGCGACCGACTGATCGACGACGACACCGCACGACTGGCTCTCATGGTGACTGTCACCTTCTTGACGATGCACGCGCTTGTGACCTTCGTCGGCGTACTCAACGGCTACCCGTTGTTGGAGGCGATGTTCGAAGGAGTCTCCGCCGCTTCGAACACAGGGCTCTCATGTGGCGTCATCTCCCCCGCGATGCCGTGGGTGATGAAGCTCATCCTGACCGGCGCGATGTGGCTCGGCCGTTTCGAGTTCTTCGCGGCCTTCGCATTCGTCGGGTGGATCTGGTCGGTGATCATCGGAAGATGAGGCTCACGGCATCCATAGCCCACTTCCGCTTACGAGCCGAGAGCGCACGTCTCCCTGCGCGCACCGGCGTGTACTTATGCGCCATGGCTCTCCTCGGCCTGCTTCTCGTGCCCGGGGTGGCTCTCGCCGCTCCGGGGAGCGCAACGCCACCAACCGTCTCCAGCGCACGGCTGATTGAAACACCCGGGTTCTGGGACGGCAAGGACATCACGTTCACAGGAGAGGCTATCGGCGAGGCGATGATCCGGGGAGACATCGCCTGGCTGCATCTGAATGACGACCCTTACGCCTACCGGACGATTCCTGAAGGCTCGGACACCGAAGGCTACAACGCCGGACTCGCGATCGTGGTACCGGCGCATCTCGCGGAGCGAATCGGTGCGTACGGCTCGTACCGGGTTCGGGGCGACCTGGTGACCGTCAGCGGCGTCTTCCGCGCCGCAGACCCCGCACACGGGGGGGACATGCTGATCCAGGCAGACGCGCTTCAGATCGTTGCACCAGGCAAGATCATCACGGAGAAGGTCTCTCCTCGCGACATCCGTCTCCTGTGGCTCTCTGCAGCGGCCGCGCTGATGGCGCTGTTCGCATTCTGGCGTTCCCGGCCCGAGTGACACCGACAACCGCACGCGATTTCGGGAACCAACTCAAAGAGATGCCCGTACGTCGCCGGACCTGTCATTCCTTCAGTAGGGTCCTCATACTCCGTGGCCGATCGTCCGGGCACTCCCCGCCGGGATCAGAAGTCAACGACACAAGGAGACACATGTTCGAGAAACCGCTCAATCAGTTTGTCGCCTGGCTCGAGATTGCCGTGTCCATAGCGCTGGTACTCATCGCTGCGCTGCTGGTCATCGCATTAGGTAACGAGATCTACGCGATCGTCGCAGGTGGCCTGGTGTTCGGCCGCGATGAGTTCACAAGCGTGATCTCCACCGCGATCGAGGTCTTCATCGTCATCGAGCTGTTCCGGATAGCGATCGCCTACATGACGCACCGCAACGTAGTGCCAACGGTGCTTGAGGCCGCGCTCGTCGCCGTAGCCCGCAAGTTCGTGGTCTTCGAACCGAAGGGTGACTATCTGGAAAGCGCTCTGGGCATGTCTGCCCTACTGGTGTCCGTAGGACTCGCCTGGTGGCTGCTCAAACAATCGAACGCATGTGAGCTCGATGACCACTAGGACAGCAGCTGCGACCTATGCTAGAATCACGGCGGCCGGGCCATAGGAGGCTCGGAAGGATCGCGACGTGAGTATCCGCTCTAGTTGCGGGTGGTCGCGTCGCATTGTTTGTGCCCCACGGGGCGAGAGGATGGATTTGCATGGCAGAAGGCACAGTCAAGTGGTTCAGCGCGGAAAAGGGTTACGGGTTCATCGAGCGTGAGGGTGGCGACGACCTGTTCGTCCACTTCTCGGAGATCCAGGCCGAGGGCTTCAAGACCCTCGAAGAGGGTCAGGCCGTGACGTTCGAGGAGGCTGTCGGCCAGAACGGCAAGCCCCAGGCCACCAACGTCTACCCTCGCTAGAACCTGACATAGACGCGTAGCCGAAGGGCGGTCCCGCAAGGGGCCGCCCTTCGCGTGTGGCGAAGGTTGCGAGAGTGGTGAAGGCACCCGTCTGGGAGTCCGACCGCTTCGCTGAAGTGGCCACCCTACGAGCATCGTGCCCGTGTCCAGGCTCACAGCCTGTGCGGTTCGATATCGTGCCGACTCCGGCACGATATCGATTACATCCATTCGACGAAGGGTTCGACCTCAAGCAGGTCTTGGGCGACCGTGCCGGATCGAAGCGGTGCAGTATCCGTGATGGCTCAGGCGAAAGGCGCTGAGGGGGTGAAGAAGCGACCAGCCAGGTCTCTACCCCAGCTCGCGCTCAACGACCTCGCTCAGCTTAGCGACGGTGTCGCCGGCCACGCTCTCCTCGGCGGCCTCGACCATCACGCGCACGAGCGGCTCGGTCCCGGACGCCCGCACGAGCACGCGCCCCTGCTCGCCGAGCTCGCGCTCGGCCTCACGCACGGCATCGGCCACAGCGGCGCTGGTGGCCAGCAGCGCCTTGTCGCGAACGGTCACGTTACGCAGCACCTGCGGATAACGCCGCATCACCTGGCGCAGCTCCGAGAGCGGTGAGTCGGTCTGTTTCATCACCTGGGCGAGCTGCAGTGCGGTAACAAGCCCGTCGCCGGTGGTGTTGTGCTCCATGAAGATGATGTGGCCCGACTGCTCACCGCCGAGCACCGCACCGCTCGACTGCATCTGCTCGAGCACGTAACGGTCACCGACCTTCGTCTTGATGACGTTGATGCCTCGCTCACGCATCGCGACCTCGAAGCCCATGTTGCTCATCACGGTGCCGACGACCGTGTCGCCCTTGAGCTTCCCGCGGTCGTGCATGTGCGCGGCGCAGATCGCCATGATCATGTCGCCGTCGACCTCACAACCGGCCTCGTCGACCGCGAGCACCCGATCGGCGTCACCGTCGTGTGCGATCCCGAAGTCGACGTCGTGACTCACGACGAGTTCTGAAAGCACCGACAGATCGGTCGACCCGCACCCGACGTTGATGTCCATGCCGTTGTAGTCGCAGTTGAGCGCGACCACCTTCGCGCCGAGTTCACGCAACGCCGCCGGTGTGGCGACCGAGGCCGCCCCGTGACCGCAGTCGACGGCTATCGTGAGTCCTTCGAGGGCGGTGTCGATGCTGTCGATAGCGTGGTTCACGTATCGTGTCGCCGCATTGTCCACGTAGTCCGTGCGACCGATCTCCGCACCGGTCGGACGCTCCCAGTCGCGCTCACCGTGCGTATACTCCTCGATCTCGTCCTCGAGCTCGTCGGGCAACTTGAAGCCCTCGCGGCTGAAGAACTTGATTCCGTTGTACAGAGGCGCGTTGTGCGAGGCACTGATCACCACACCGCCATCGGCCTGAAGCGAACGCGTGAGCAGCGCGACCGCAGGTGTGGGTACCACACCGCAGACCAAGGCGTCCGCACCACCGGAGCAGATCCCGGCGACGAGGGCGGCCTCAAGCATGTCGCCACTGCGACGAGTGTCCTTGCCCACCACGATCTTGCCGCGGCCCTTGTCGCCGAGGAAATGTCCGGCCGCCTCCCCGAGCCGAAACGCCAGCTCCGGCGTCAACTCGACGTTGGCGATGCCTCGGACCCCGTCCGTCCCGAACAGCCGTGTCATGTCGCGCAACTCCTTCACTCTGAAAGCACAAGGCCCGCCACACAGGCGGGCCTTGCAGGATTCGCGTACCCCGCGTCGTCCTAGCGCTTGGAGAACTGCGGACGCTTGCGGGCCTTCTTCAGGCCGTACTTCTTGCGCTCGACCATTCTCGGGTCGCGGCGCAGGTAGCCGGCGCGCTTGAGCTCGCCGCGGTACTCGTCGCCGGCCTCAAGTAGCGCCCGGGCGATCCCATGACGCAACGCTCCCGCCTGGCCCGAGATGCCGCCGCCGTGGATCTTGGCGATGACATCGAAACGTCCGGCGGTCTCGGTAGCCTTGAACGGCGTCTCGGCGAACGTCACGAGCGCCTGGCGACCGAAGTAGTCGGCAGCGGGACGACCGTTGACGGTGATGGCGCCCGTGCCCGGGATCAGACGCACGCGCGCGACCGAGGTCTTGCGGCGGCCGGTTCCCCAGTAGACTGCTTTGTCCTCAGCCATGTGCTTAACCCTCCAGCGTGATCTGACGCGGTTTCTGAGCCTCGTGCGGGTGCTCCGGCCCCGCGTAGACCTTGAGCTTCTTGAGCATCGCCCGTCCCAGGGAGTTCTTAGGCAACATGCCCTTGACCGCCCTGCGGATGACTCGGTCGGGATGACGCTCGAGCATACGGGCGATCGGCATCTCCTTGAGGCCGCCCGGATGCCCGCTGTGACGGAACGCGGACTTCGTCGCCATCTTGTTGCCGGTCAGACGGATCTTCTCGGCGTTGACGACCACAACGAAGTCGCCTGTATCCACGTGCGGTGTGTACTGCGGCTTGTTCTTGCCCTTGAGGATCTGCGCGATCCTGCTGGCAAGACGACCCAGCACCATATCCTCGGCATCGACGAGCAGCCACTCGCGCTCGACTTCGCCTGGCTTGGCGTGGTAGGTCTTCACTGGCCCTCCAACGGTATCTGTTCCAACGTGTTCGATTGAGATTTCACGGGGCTCAAACGAACCCTTTGACTATAGCCATCGACCCCTGCCGAGTCAATAACTACACGCGTCCGGGCGTATCCATGCCGAGGAACCCCTTACCGACGCTACAACCAGCACTCTTCCGGGTAGCTGACGTGCCAGAGCGTCAGGCCGTTCGGGGGTGCCGTCGGGCCTGCTGCCGCGCGCGAGCGGGCCTCAAGGACGTCGGCGACCCACCCCGGCTCCCTGCGACCCACGCCGACCTCCGCCAACGTGCCAGCTATGACGCGCACCATGGAGTGCAAGAACGCGTTGCCGACCACTCTCAGCACCACGCTGTGTTCTCCCAGCACCATGTCAGGCTCGATGGAAACGAGTTCCAGAGCACGAACGGTACTTCCTTCACGGGCCGATTCGCTGACGCAGAACGATGCGAAATCGTGCTCCCCGACCAAGGCAGCGCACGCCTCGCGCATCATGTGCAGGTCGAGCTTATGCTTGATCCACCACGCATACGGAGAGAGGAAGACCGGTGGCACCGGCCCAGGCACGAACCGGTAGCGGTACTCCCGGGCAACGGCGTCGAAGCGCGCCGAGAATCCGGCCGGGGCTCGCTGAATACCGGTCACCACGATGCCGGGACCCGCGAGCGCATTGACTGAACGGATAAGCGCATCGGGGGACGGCTCGTCACCCGACGCCTCGAAGCTCACGACCTGCCCGAGCGCATGGACCCCGGCATCCGTGCGTCCCGCCCCCGTGATCTCGACGTCGCGGCGCAACACCGTTCCGAGAGCTTGCTCGAGTCGTCCCTGTACGGTTTCAAGGTCCGGTTGTCTGGCGAAGCCAGACAGGCCGGCTCCGTTGTACGAGACGACCATCGCGATCGTGTGGCTCATCTTTCCCGCCTTACATCCATGGACCCGGTACCCATCTGCTGACTTCGCCGTCTCAGCACTCACAGCATCATGGCGAGGGCTGCGACAACCCCGAGTCCCAGACCCAGTACGATCCAGTCCCTGAAGATGAGCCTCGTTTCCCGCAACCGCGTGCGTCCCTCACCGCCACGATAGCACCGAGACTCCATCGCCGTAGCCAGTTCATCGGCTCTACGGAAAAGATTGACGAACAGAGGGACGAGGACCGGCACATACGCCTTGGCCCTCGCCACCGGCCCTCCTTTGTCGAACCTCGCACCTCGCGCGGTCTGGGCGACGATGATCTTCTCCGCTTCCTCAGCGGTCGTCGGTATGAACCTGAGCGATATGGTGAGCATCATCGACAGCTCCGCCACAGGCACACGTAGGAGTCTGAGGGGGCGCATGACACGCTCAAGCCCGTCTGTGAGTTCCACCGGGGAGGTCGTGAGGGTGAGCAGCGACGTCCCGACCACAAGCAGAACGATCCTGAACGAGAAGAACAGTCCGGTCACCAGACCGCCCTGATCTATCGCAAGCGGACCCAGGCGCACGAGTGCCACCGTGGCAGGCTGCCATCTGAGAGCATGCGCCAGCAGCGTGAACACCAAGAGGAGCGTGATCGCCTTCAAGCCTCGAGCCACCAGCCGGGGTGGCACACGCGACGACAGGATCGCAACGGTGACCAGAAGTGCGGCCGCGAACAGTCCCGGGAAACCCTCCACCGCGAACACAAGCACGGTGAACGAGGCGGTCAACCCCATCTTCGCCCGCGCTTCAAGCGAGTGGACCGGGGAGTCCAGTGGTACGTACTGCCCGAAAGGAACCGGCGTCCTCATGTGCGGTCCCCCTGCAGCGAGTCGGCGATGCGCGCGGCGGCCACATCGGGGTCAAGCGCGAACGGGCCTTCGAAGACTCCCTTATCACGCAGTAATAGCTGCAACTCGAGTACATCCGGTGCGATCAGGCCACCCTGTCGAAGGGGCGCAGGATCCTCAAGCAGCTCTTCGGGTGTGCCGCAGAAGCCGATCCGCCCAGCGGTCAGAACTACCACGGTATCCGCATCGTCGATGAACTCCTCGGCATCGTGCGTGACGACCACGATCCCGGTCCGCTGGCGCAGTCCGTCGAGAGTCGCTCGCAGAGCTTCCCTGCCCGCCTGATCGAGACCCGCAGTCGGCTCGTCAAGAAGCAGGTACGCGGGATTCATCGCAAGTACGCCGGCCAGCGCAACGCGTCTGGCCTCCCCTCCGGACAGCGTGAAGGGAGAGCGCCGCGCGAAGTGCTCGAAGGCCAGCCCTACCGCGTCGAGCGCTTGGCGGGTAACGCGTTGGAGCTCATCGCCGGTGATGCCCTGGTTACGCGGACCGAAAGCGACGTCTTCGGCTACGGTCTCGGCGAACAGCTGCGTCTCGGGGCTCTGGAACACCAGCCCAGCGCCTCCGACGCCACTCGTCTGTACCGCGGCCCCGTCAAGAGCCACGGAACCTGCGGTGGGCGACAACAAGCCTGCGGCAAGGCGAAGCAGGGTCGACTTCCCGGATCCGGTCGGACCCAGGACCAATGTCAGCGTTCCCGGTTCTACTTGCAGCGAGACGTCTTCGAGGGCACGGTGAGCGAACCCCGTCCCCGCACCGTAGGTGTAGGTAACCGTGTCGAGCCTCAGAGACACAACGCACCTGCGACACGCTCTGGCGACAACGCTGTCACCGGGAGACTGACACCTCGCATGCGCAGAGACTGCGACAAGCGAGCGATCGGCGGCATCGCGAGCCCGAGTTGCTCTACCAGCCCGGGGGATACGAGAAGCTCCTCGGGTCTGCCGAGGAAGGCCTGCATGCCATCGCGCAGAACGAGCACCCGGTCTGCGGATGCGATGTCTGCGAGATGATGAGTCACGTGGATGACGCCGCGACCTTGGTCCCGAAGCGAGGACACGATACGGAGCACATCCCGCCGGCCCACAGGGTCCAACATCGCCGTCGGCTCGTCCAAGACGAGGTACTCCGGGTCCATGGCGATCGCCCCCGCGATCGCAAGACGCTGTTTCTGTCCACCTGACAACAGATGAGGCTCGCGTCGCTCAAGCCCCGTCAGTCCGACAAGGGCCAGCGCGTGGTCGACCCGGCGACGTATCTCTTCTGGCGCGACCCCCAGGTTCTCCAGGGCGAATGCAGCATCCTCTTCGACGACGGTCGCAACGATCTGATTGTCGGGATTCTGGAACACGACCCCGACGCGTCGCCTGATGTCCCACCCGCTTTGCCCGTCACCCGTGCTAAGTCCATCTACCGTGACCGATCCGGACACGGGCAGCAGCAACCCGTTGGCCAGCTTCGCCAGCGTGGACTTCCCAGAACCGTTCGAGCCCAACACGGCGAGCAGCTGTCCCGAAGCCAGCTCGAAGCTCAAGCCTGCGACGGCTGGGCCCTCGACTGCGGGATAGCGAAAGACGACGTCATCGAACCTGATCAAAACGCCCCCTTCTCTACCTCAATGAACATACTCACCGAAGCACAAGGACCTCGCAACTTCCTGCGAGGCCCTCTGTGTCGGTCGTGTGTTCCGGTGCGTTCACACCGGTACCGGAGCGGCCCTACTCGACCAGTTCCAGGATGACCATCGGTGCGGCATCGCCCTTGCGCGGGCCGAGCTTGAGGATACGGGTGTAGCCTCCGTCACGACCCTCGAAGCGCGGTGCGATGTCCGCGAATACCTTGTGTACAAGCTCCTTGTCACCGAGCTCGCCCATCGCCAACCTGCGCGAATGCACATCGCCCTTCTTGCCCCACGTGATGATCTTGTCTACCAGCGAACGGACTTCCTTGGCGCGTGCCTCGGTCGTCTTGATCCTCTCGTTGGTGAACAGCGCTATCGCGAGGCTGCGAAGCATCGCCTTCGTATGGCTGGCATCGGTGCCGAGCTTGCGGCCCTTCTTGAGATGTCTCATGGTGAATGTTCTCCTACTGCTTCAGACCCAAGCCCATTTGCTGGAGCTTGTCCTTGACCTCTTCGATGGACTTCGCCCCGAAGTTGCGGATGTTGAGCAGATCACCTTCTGTGCACTCGGCAAGCTGCCCGATGGTGTTGACACCCTGGCGCTTCAGGCAGTTGTAGGAGCGCACCGACAGATCGAGCTCTTCGATCGGCGTATCCAGCACGCTGTCGGCCTCGTCGACCGCAGCGGCGAAGATGCCATCCTCGGAGAGTCCGTTTACCGCCTGCTCCGTGAAGACCATCATGTGCTCGTTGATGATCTGGCCCGCACGGGCCACGGCATCGCCCGGATCGAGTGAGCCGTTGGTCTCAAGCTCGAGCGTGAGCTTGTCGTAGTCGGTGCGCTGGCCGACACGGGTGTTCTCCACGACATACGTGCAGCGGACCACCGGAGAGAAGAGTGAATCGACGGTGATGACACCGATGGGGTCCTCGACCCTCTTGTTCCGGTCCGCTGAGACATACCCGCGACCCACGCCGACCCGCACACTCATCTCGAGCTTGGCGCCCTTGTTCAAAGTGGCTATCGGCTGATCGGGGTTCACCAACTCGAACTCCGAGGGAACCTTCAGGTCCGCGCCGGTCACGACACCCGGGCCGCTGGCGGACAGGGTCGCCACCGCGTCCGCAGCTCCGATGCCGGTCTCGCTGAACACCAGGGACTTGATGTTGAGCACGATATCGGTGACGTCTTCGCGGACACCGTCGATGGAGCTGAACTCATGCTGGATGCCCTCGACGCGTATCGAGGTGGGAGCAGCGCCCTCAAGCGAGGACAGCAGCACCCTGCGCATGCAGTTGCCCAAGGTGTAGCCGAAACCTCTTTCGAGAGGCTCGACGATGTACCTTGCAACGCGGTCGTCCACCGGCTCGACGGTCACCTGCGGTCTCATGAACTCTGTCACTTCTGGAGCCTCCTTGGCTTTTCCGAGCGTCCTACTTCGAGTACAGCTCGACGATGAGCTGCTCGCGGACGGGGGCATCGATCTGGTCGCGCTCGGGCAGGGACAGTACCTTGCCGGAAAGCTTCTCGATGTCCACCTCGAGCCAGCCGGGGACCTCGACCTTCTCCGAGGAGATCAGTGAGGTCTTGATGACCAGCAGGTCCTTCGACTTCTGTGCCACGGCAACCGTGTCACCGGTGCGTACCCGGTATGACGGGATGTTGACGCGGCGTCCGTTCACCGTGATGTGGCCATGCGTGACTACCTGCCGGGCCTCATCACGTGACTTCGCGAATCCGAGCCGGTACACCACGTTGTCGAGACGGCTCTCGAGCAGGCGCAGAAGGTTCTGGCCCGTGATGCCCTGCTGGCGGTTCGCCAGTTCGTAGTAGCCACGGAACTGCTTCTCGAGCAAACCGTAGATCCTCTTGGTCTTCTGCTTCTCGCGGAGCTGGATACGGTACTCCGAGTCACGCGGGCGTCGCTTGCCCGCCATACCCGGCGCGTACGGGCGGCGCTCAACGCCGCACTTGTCGCTATAGCACCGATCGCCCTTGAGGAACAGCTTCACACCTTCGCGGCGGCAGAGTCTGCAGTCCGCCCCGGTATAACGTGCCATCGTCTGGTTCCTCCTGTTGTTACACGCGGCGGCGCTTGCGCGGCCGACAACCGTTGTGGGGGACAGGGGTGCAATCCTGGATGCTTGCTATCTCCAGGCCGGCGGCCTGGAGCGAGCGGATCGCGGTCTCGCGTCCCGAACCGGGACCCTTCACGAACACGGAGACTTTGCGCATCCCGTGCTCCATGGCGGCCTTCGCGCACGCCTCAGCGGCCATCTGTGCCGCGAACGGGGTCGACTTACGCGAACCCTTGAAGCCCACGGTACCGGCCGACTGCCAGGTGATCACGTTGCCCTGCGGGTCCGTGATCGTCACAACGGTGTTGTTGAACGTACTCTTGATGTGCGCCTGCCCCACCGCGATGTTCTTGCGTTCGGAGCGGCGTACCCGCGTTTTGGCGGTCTTCTTCTTGGCTACCATGCCCTACTTGCCCTTCTTCTTCGCGCCGATCTGGCGGCGTGGACCCTTACGGGTGCGCGCGTTGGTGTGCGTACGCTGTCCACGCACGGGGAGGCCGCGACGGTGGCGCAAACCACGGTAACAGCCGATCTCCATAAGGCGCTTGATGTTCTGACTGACCTCCCTGCGGAGGTCGCCCTCGACGCGCAGGCTGCGATCGATATACTCACGCAACCGGACGACCTCTTCTTCGGTGAGGTTACGGACCCGCGTGCCGGGATCGATACCCGTCTCACGCAGTATCTGCTGGCTCGTCGTCAGGCCGATGCCGTAGATGTAGGTCAGACCTATCTCGACACGCTTCTCGCGTGGCAGGTCTACACCTGAGATTCGGGCCACTCGCCGTACCTCCTCTAACCTTGCCGCTGCTTATGGCGAGGATTCTCACAGATCACGAGAACCTTGCCGTGGCGGCGAATGATCTTACACTTGTCGCACATCTTCTTGACCGAAGGTCTTACCTTCATCGTTCTCCCTTTCGGACTTGCACATCTATCTTCACACCCAGCCGCAGGCGTGTTCTGTCGTCTTGGATGGCACACGCCGCCGGGCGTGTCCAACGCACCCGCACACAGGACCTACTTGTACCGGTAGGTGATCCGTCCGCGCGTCAGGTCGTATGGAGAAAGCTCTACGACCACCTTGTCACCCGGCAGTATCCGGATGTAGTGCATTCGCATCTTACCGGAGATGTGAGCGAGGACCTTATGACCGTTGTCCAGCTCGACGCGAAACATGGCGTTCGGCAACGGCTCGACCACCGTGCCTTCCATCTCTATGGCGTCCTCACGCTTTGCCACCAGCTGCGTTCTCCTTACCTGGCTACGAGCCGCAAATGAGTAGTATACCGTTCGTCCTGGCCATCGTCCATAAAAAACATTCGCGTCCTATGAGCAGTCTCACTCCATGGTCAGAATCACGGGTCCTTCATCACCGACCGCCACCGTGTGCTCGAAATGCGCCGAGAGCGAACGGTCCCTGGTGACCACGGTCCAACCGTCCTCAAGAGACTCCACATCCGCAGCTCCGGCGTTGACCATCGGCTCGATAGCGAACACCATCCCCTGCTTGAGGGTCGGCCCTTTTCCAGCCGGGCCGTAGTTGGGAACCTGTGGCTCCTCATGCATCGAGCGTCCTATGCCATGCCCCACGTACTCTCGAACGACGCTGAACCCTGCGGACTCGGCAACCGTCTGCACGGCGTTGGAGATGTCGTAAAGACGCATATCCTCTCGCACTCTGGCGATGCCGGCCTCAAGTGCAGCCAGGGTCACATCCATCAGCCTCCGCGCTTCATCACTTACCCTGCCTACAGCGAACGTCCGGGCAGAATCACCATAGTAGCCCTGCACGACAGCACCCACGTCAACCGACAGGATGTCACCCTCGGTCAGCGGGCGTTTCGAGGGTATCCCGTGAACGACCTCGTGGTTTATCGAGGCACAGATGGTACTCGGGAAGCCATGGTAGCCCTTGAACGCCGGAAGGGCATCCGCATCACGGATGGCCGCCTCCGCCGCCTCATCGAGTTCAGCGGTGGATATGCCAGGCCGCACAAGCTCCCCTACAAGACGCAAGGCCATGGCGGTGATCCGCCCGGCCTCACGCATTATCTCCAGCTCGGAAGGGGACTTGCGGATGATCACGAAGTAGCTCTATCCCTGCAGCGCGGATCGGACGTCAGCGAATACGTCATCGACTGGGCGGCCGCCATCGATCTCGTGCAGCAATCCCTTATCGCGGTAGTACTGGATGAGCGGCGCCGTGGAACGGTCGTAGACAGCAAGCCTGTTCGTGACAGTCTCGACGGTATCGTCATCTCTCTGGAACAACTCGCCTCCGCACGTGACACACGTGTCACCCTCGGCCACATTCGTGATGCGGCCGCACTGACGGCACGTGCGCCGCGACGTAAGCCTCTCGACTATGACGTCCCTGTCCACATCGATGCTGAGCACGGCATCCAATACCATGCCGGACTCCGCCAAGGCATCGTCCAGCGCGACTGCCTGCCCATCAGTGCGGGGAAACCCATCGAGGATGAAGCCTTTCTCGGCGTCCGGCTCGGCCAGACGGTCCTTGACCAGGCCCACCACTACGAAATCGGGGACCAGCTCGCCGGCGTCCATATACCCTTTCGCCTGCAGCCCGAGCGGGGTCTCATCGGCGACAGCCTTGCGCAAGATGTCCCCGGTCGAGATGTGGGGCAGTCCCCACTCCTCGATCATCTTCGCTGCCTGCGTACCCTTACCTGCGCCCGGAGCACCCAACAGAACGACATTCATCGTGTTCCCTCCTCCACCGGAACGTACTACTTGAAGAAGCCGTCGTAGTGACGCATCTTCAGCTGGCTCTCAAGCTGCGTCATCGTATCGAGGGCGACGCTCACCATGATGAGGATCGAAGTACCTCCGAACTGCTCCAGAACGGTGACGTCGGTCGCCCGGAAAAGCATGGTAGGCAGGATAGCGATGCCTGCGAGGAATACCGCGCCGGGCAGAGTGATCCTGTTCATGACGTTCTCGATGTAGTTGACCGTCGCCTTGCCGGGACGCACGCCGGGGATGAAACCACCGTTCTTGCGCAGGTTGTCGGCCAGGTCGATCGGGTTGAACACCAGTGCGGTGTAGAAGTAGGCGAAGAAGATGACCAGCCCGGCGAACAGCATGTAGTAGGGCCAGCCCTCGGAAAGAGCGTTGCCGATGCGGGTGAGTGTAGGATTGCCTGTCAACACGGCTAGCTGGGCCGGGAAGAAGAGCACCGCCGAAGCGAAGATGATCGGGATAACGCCAGCACCGTTGATCTTCAGCGGAATGTAGGTGCCGGCACCTCCGTAGACCTTACGGCCGATGACCCGCTTGGCGTACTGGACGGGTATGCGCCGCTGACCGCGCTCCATGGTGACGATGAACGCGACGACCGCAAGGAAGATCACGATCGTGATCACGAACATGAGCACATGACCGAGCTGGAGCGCCTGCCACAAGGCGGCCGGGAATCTGGCCACGATGCTGACGAAGATCATCAGCGACATCCCGTTACCGACGCCTCGCTGGGTGATGAGTTCGCCCATCCACATGATCAGGGCAGTACCCGCGATGAGCGAGATCACGATGACCGCGCTGGTGACCCAGTCGAAACCGATGCCCGTGCCGCGCAAGGCGTCGCGAAACACCGTGAGAAGCCCGACCGAGTTCAGAAACGCGATCGCCAGGGTGAGATACCTGGTCCATTGAGTGATCTTGCGTTGTCCGGTCTCGCCTTCCTTGGCCCAACGCTCGAGCTTGGGGATGACGCCCTGGAGCAGCTGCATGATGATCGATGCCGTGATGTAGGGCATGATACCCAGAGAGAACACGGCGAACGTCTCGAGCGCTCCACCCGAGAAGAGGTTGAGTAATCCCAGTGTCGCCTGACCCTCGACCAACTGCTTGACGGCCTCGATGTTGATGCCCGGGACGGGTATGTGCGCGCCGATCCGGTAGACACCTATGATGATGAGCGTGAAAACGATCTTCTTACGCAGCTCCGGTACGCGAAATGCGTTCGCCAGTGCGGTGATCACAGGGCCTCTACCGTCCCTCCGGCCTTCTCGACCTTCTCGCGCGCCTGGCCGGATATCTTATCGACCTTGACGGTGAAAGACTTGGTCACGTCGCCGTCACCAAGGACCTTGACCGGTACCTGCTTCGACTTGATGATGCCAGCCGCGAACAGTGAGTCAACGTCGATGACGTCGCCCGCAGCGAACTTCTCCTCAAGGCGAGACACGTTGACCACAGCGTACTCGGTACGGAAGCGATTCTTGAATCCGGGAAGCTTCGGTAGCCGCATGTGCAGGGGATTCTGCCCGCCCTCGAATCCGGGGCCTTTTCCGCCGCCGGACCTGGAAAGCTGGCCCTTGTCGCCGCGTCCCGAACGCCCACCGTGACCGCTTCCGTGGCCGCGGCCCACACGCTTCGGACCCTTGCGGGATCCTGGCGCCGGGAACAGGTCGTGAATCTGCATCTTGTTCTCCTTCGTATTCGCTTGCCGCCGGACTCCGGCGCTGTCGGCCGCTCGCCGCCGACTGACTTCATGTGGCCGCCAGGACGACTCCTGCAGCCGTGACTGTGTCGATCCGGTCTAGATCTCCTCGACTTCCACGAGGTGCTTGACCTTGAACACCATCCCCCGTATGACCGGGTTGTCTTCCTGCTCAACGCTGTGATTGATGCGCTTCAGTCCCAGTGCGCGCACGGTGGCCTTCTGGTCTTTCGCCAGGCCGATAGCGCTTCTGACCTGAGTGATCTTCAACTTCTTGGCCACGTCGTCACTCCTCCCAACCATAGATCTGTGCCACGGACTTGCCGCGCTTGCGCGCCACATCCTCCGGAGACGACAGGGACTTCAGCCCTTCCGCTGCGGCCTTGACGATGTTGAGTGCGTTGTCCGTCCCGAGGGACTTGGACAGGACGTTCTGTACGCCGGCGAGCTCGAGCAGCGCCCGAACCGGTCCTCCGGCGATCACGCCGGTACCCGGGCTGGCCGGTTTGAGCAACACGCGACCCGCACCGAAGACACCCGTCACCGTGTGGGGAATGGTGCCGTCCTGCAACGGAACCCGGAACATGTTCTTCTTGGCGTCCTCGATGCCCTTCTTGATGGCGATGGGCACCTCCTGGGACTTGCCCATACCGACACCGACGTTCCCGGCGCCGTCACCGACGACGACCAAAGCCGTCAAGGCGAAGCGACGACCGCCCTTCACGACCTTGGAAACTCGATTGATGTATACGACCTTCTCCTGCAGCTCCGATACCGGGGCTTCTCTGCGCGCCATGCATGTCCTCCCTAGAACGTGAGTCCGGCGCTGCGTGCGCCATCGGCGAGTGCTTTCACGCGGCCGTGATAGAGACGGCCACTCCGGTCGAATACGACCTCGGTGATGCCTCGCTCCGACGCCTTGCGCCCAATCGACTCACCGACAGCCTTGGCCGCGTCAGCATTGCCGCCGGACTTCAGAACACTACGCAGCTCCGGGTCGACACTGGAAGCAGAGGCGAGTGTCACTCCTGCGACGTCGTCGACCAACTGCGCGTAGATCTGCATGTTACTCCGGGTCACACACAGACGTGGGCGATCGGCTGTGCCGAACACCTTGCCCCGGACACGAGTCTTCCGCCGTGCGAGACCCGCCCTCTTGGTCTTGAGCCTATCCATGATCCACAACACTCCTTGAGATCCCCGGCCCGACTCGGACCGGATTCGGGTCCTACTTGGCCGTCTTACCGAGCTTGCGCCTTACGTACTCACCTTCATAGCGAACGCCTTTGCCCTTGTAGGGCTCCGGAGGCCGCCATCCGCGAATCTCAGCTGCGACCTGACCGACCCTTTGCTTGTCTATGCCTTTCACCGTGACCTTCGTGGGGGCCGGCACTTCAAATGTGATGCCTGGCTCCGCCTTGACGAGAACGGGATGAGAGAAACCGAGCTGCATCTCCAAGTCGGAACCCTTGAGAGCGGCCCGGTACCCCACGCCGACGATCTCGAGGTTCTTGAAGAAGCCTTCCGAGACGCCGGTGACCATGTTGGCCAGCAGGGTCCTGGTCAGTCCGTGGAGCGAGCGATGCTGGCGTGATTCGCTGGGGCGCCGCACCGCGACTACTCCTTCGTCCATCTCGATGATCATGTCTTCGTTGAACTGCTGCGACAGTTCACCCTTGGGTCCTTTTACCGTGACGGAAGAGCCGTCTATCTTGATCTCCACCCCGGAAGGGACCGGGATGGGCTGCTTGCCGATGCGAGACACGGCGTACGCTCCTTTCCTTCAGTCCTGTCCGGTTACCAGATGTACGCGATGACTTCGCCGCCGACGCCCGCCTTGCGAGCATCCCGGTCGGTCATCACGCCACTCGATGTGGATATGACCGCGATACCCAGCCCTCCCAAGACGCGAGGGAGCTCGTCCTTCTTGGCGTACACGCGAAGGCCGGGCTTGGATATGCGGCGTATGCCTGTGATCGTGCGCTGCTTCTTGGGTCCGTACTTAAGGACGACCTGCAGGGTGTCCTGAGGAGTGCCCGGCTCGAGGGCGTAGTCCTCGATATAACCCTCCTGTTTCATGATGCGCGCGATCTCCACCAGCTTCTTGGAAGCAGGGATGCTCGCCGAAGGCTTGAACGCAGAGTTGGCGTTGCGCACCCTGGTCAGCATATCGGCGATCGGGTCTGTCATGCTCATGTCTTACTACCTCCTATAGTCCTGGATCGATCCTTCGCGTACGGTTCGTGTCCGCCCGTGGCCGACACGCCTACACGCGAGGGCTTCTCCGGGGTCCTGGCTACCAGCTCGCCTTACGGACACCGGGAAGCTCGCCGCGACTCGCGAGCTCACGCACGCAGATGCGGCACAGGCCGAACTGCCTGTAGTAGCTCCGCGGCCTGCCGCAGCGATTGCAGCGGTTGACCGCACGTACCCCGAACTTGGGTGTACGCTTCGCCTTGGCGATCATCGACTTCTTGGCCACCTGTGAACCTCCTTCACGAGACGTGTTGTCTCCGAGAACTCTCTATCGCTTGAACGGGAAGGCGAAGCCGTCAAGCAAGGCGCGCGCTTCCTCGTCTGTTTTCGCTGTCGAAACGAACGTGATGTCCATCCCACGGACGCGATCGATCTTGTCGTAGTCGATCTCCGGGAACACCAGTTGCTCGGTGACGCCCATCGAGTAATTGCCTCTGCCGTCGAACGACTTCGGGTTCAACCCCCGGAAGTCACGGACTCGCGGTATCGCCGTCGTCACGAGCCGGTCGAAGAACTCCCACATACGGTCGCCACGAAGAGTGACCTTCGCGCCGATCGGCATACCTTCCCTGATCTTGAAACCCGCGATCGACTTACGGGCCCGCGCTACCATCGCCTTCTGGCCGGTGATGATCGCAAGGTCGGCCATCGCCGAATCCAGGGCCTTTGAGTCCTGAGCGGCTTCGCCAACCCCCATGTTCACGACTATCTTCTCCAGGCGGGGAACCTGATTGACGTTCGAGTAACCGAACTGCTCCATCAGCTTCGGGACGACCTCTGCGCGATACTTCTCTTTGAACCTTGGGGCCATCTGGCATTACCTCCGTGTCCGTTCGCGCGTACCGGATTTCCGACCCGGCACGTCTTGAAGTAGGTCCAGGACCTACTTGTCTATGTCACTGCCGCACTTCTTGCACACGCGGATCCGGGTACCCTCTTCCCGGCGTCGACCCACACGGGTCGCCTGCGAGCAACTCGGGCACAGCAGCATCACGTTGCTGACATGGATCGTGCCCTCCACCTCGAGGATGCCTCCCTGCGGTTGCTTACTGGTGGCTCGCTTATGCTTCTTGATCATGTTCACGTGCTCGACCACGAGCCTCTGCTTCTCCGGGTACACCCGAAGAACACGGCTCTCCTTGCCACGGTCCTTGCCCGCGATGACCTTCACCTTGTCACCCTTGCGCACAGTCATGGATCTCGACATCCTCGCTAGCCTCCTACAGCACTTCGGGGGCGAGCGAGACGATCTTCATGTAGCGCCTATCACGCAACTCACGCGCGACAGGGCCGAAGATGCGCGTACCCCTCGGGTTACCCTGCTGATCGATGATTACAGCGGCGTTCTCGTCGAACTTGATGTAGCTACCGTCCTTGCGTCGGACTTCCTTCTTCGTGCGCACCACCACGGCACGCACCACATCGCCCTTCTTCACGGTACCGTTCGGAATCGCTTCCTTCACGGAACAGACGATGACGTCACCGGCGTACGCGTATCGACGTTTGGAGCCGCCGAGCACCTTGATACACGCGACCTTGCGTGCACCCGAGTTGTCGGCGACCTTGAGCCGGGTCTCTGCCTGGATCATTGCTTCCTCCGTTACCGGAGCGGAGCGAGAGAGGTGCTCTCGCATCGCGCGAGAGCACGTGCACGAACCGCTGTCTACTTGGCCTTCTCGACTATCTCCACAAGACGCCACCTCTTGAGCTTGGACAGAGGCCTCGTCTCCATGATCGTGACGGTGTCACCTACACCGCACTCGTTGTTCTCGTCGTGTGCGTGGTACTTCGTGCTCTGGGTGATCATCTTCCCGTACAGCGGATGCTGTTTGCGGGCCTCGACTTTCACCACACACGTCTTGTCCGCCGATGCGGAAACCACCGTTCCCTGACGGATCTTTCGGCTGTTGCGCTGTTCGCTCACTGTGTGTTCCTCCACCATCCGTCTACGACGCAGCCGCGTCACGCTCTGCCCGCAGCTCGCGGGACCTGATCTCCGTGTGCAGACGCGCTATCGTCTTCTTGACGGTCTTGATGCGCGCAGGGTTGTCAAGCTGACCCGTAGCGAGCTGGAACCTCAGGTTGAACAGCTCGGCGCGCGCGTCCTTGATCTTCTCGATCACTTCAGCGTCGGCCAGACCGACTATCTCACTTGTCTTCATCTATCCCTCACCACCGGAATCGCCCCGGGTAACGAACTTCGTCTTGATCGGCAACTTATGACGCGCCAACCGTATCGCTTCTTTGGCTACATCCTCGGGCACGCCGGCAAGCTCGAACATGATGCGTCCGGGCTTGACGACCGCGACCCACTTCTCCGGATTGCCCTTACCTGAACCCATCCGCGTCTCTGCGGGCTTCTGGGTGATCGGCTTGTCCGGGAATATGGTGATCCAGACCTTACCGCCACGCTTGATGTAACGCGTCATCGCGATACGCGCGGCTTCGATCTGCCGGTTCGTGATCCAGCCAGCCTCGAGCGCCTTGATACCGTAGTCACCATAGTTGACCTCGGTTCCGCCCTTGGCCTGCCCTTTCATCGAACCGCGCTGGACCTTGCGGTGTTTCACTCTCTTAGGCAGAAGCATCTAGCGTCTCCCTCCACCTTCGTTGCGTCGCGGCCTTTGAGGACGCTCGCGCTCGTCCGACGGACTCGGGATGGACTGGCCGGGCAGAAGCTCACCGCGGTAGATCCACACCTTCACGCCGATGGCGCCCATCGTCGTCCGTGCTTCCGCCGTACCGTAGTCGATCACGGCGCGCAGGGTGTGCAGGGGGACCCTGCCCTCGCGGTACCACTCGCGCCGACCCATCTCAGCGCCGCCGAGACGACCGGAGCACTGGATCCGGATGCCGAGGGCACCGCTCTTCATGGCCGATGCCACCGCCTTGCGCATCGCCCGGCGGAAAGCCACGCGTCCCACGAGCTGCTCGGCTACGCCCTGTGCGACGAGGGTCGCGTCGAGCTCGGGACGCTTGATCTCGACGATGTTGACCGTCACCTGACCACCGGTCATCTTCTCGAGATCCTTGCGAAGCACATCGACCTCGGCGCCCTTCTTGCCGATGACGATGCCCGGACGAGCGGTCCAAAGCGCGACGATCGTCTTGTCACCCTTGCGCTCGATATCGACGCGCGAGACGGCCGCGCGGCGCAAGCGCTTGAGCAGGTACTCTCTGATCTTCAGGTCCTGAGCAAGCGTCTCGCTGTAGCCCTTGCCCTGATACCAGCGAGAACGCCAGTTCTCAGTGATGCCGAGTCTGAACCCGACAGGATAGACCTTCTGGCCCATGCTCTACGCCTCCTCTCGCTGCTTGAGAACGACTGTGATGTGGCTGGTGCGCTTCCCGATCCTGAACGCACGACCCTGCGCACGGGGGCGGATACGCTTGAGGGTGGGACCCTCATCGACATACGTCGTCGCCACTATGAGGTCGTCCGACTTGATCTTCAGGTTCTTCTCCGCATTGGCCACTGCGCTCATGAGAACCTTCTCCACGATCTCGGCGGCCGCGCGCGGCGTGAACTTCAAGATCGCCGAAGCCTCGTCCACGGACTTACCACGGATGAGGTCGACCACAAGGCGGGCCTTGCGAGGACTGACCCGCACGTAGCGTGCTACTGCTCTTGCTTCCATCGTCCCTACCTCTTGCCCTTCTTGTCAGCCGCGTGCCCGCGGAATGTGCGCGTCGGCGAGAACTCTCCGAGCTTGTGACCGACCATCGACTCCGTGACATACACCGGCACGTGCTTGCGCCCGTCATGAACGGCTATCGTATGGCCCACCATCTCCGGGAAGATGGTCGACGCGCGAGACCAGGTCTTGACGACCTTCTTCTCTCCCGCCTCGTTCATCTGCTGGATCCGCGCAAGCAGTCTCGGCTGAACGAACGGCCCTTTCTTCAAACTCCTGCTCATGATCTGCAATCAGCTCCCTTGCCCTCGCCGCTACTTCTTGCGACGCCGGATGATCAGACGGTCCGAGGCCTTGCCCTTCTTGCGCGTACGATGCCCCTTGGTCGGAACACCCCACGGAGTCACAGGATGACGGCCAGCGGTCTTGTTCTTGCCCTCTCCACCACCGTGCGGGTGGTCGACCGGGTTCATCGCGGTACCACGAACGGTCGGACGCACGCCCTTCCAGCGCGCCCGCCCCGCTTTGCCCAGCGTGATGTTCGCGTGGTCCGAGTTCCCGACCTCACCGATCGTCGCGCGACAGGTCACAAGAACCCGCCTCATCTCGCTGGAGGGCATACGCAGGATCGCGTAGTCGCCCTCTTTGCCCATCAGCTGGATCGAAGTTCCGGCAGAGCGAGCCATCGCGGCACCTTTGCCGGGCTGAAGCTCGACCGCATGAACGACGGTACCGGTCGGGATGTCCTTGATCTGCAGGCTGTTGCCCGGCTTGATGTCAGCATCCGCACCGCTCATGACCTCTGCGCCGACCGACAGACCCTTCGGCGCGAGAATGTAGCGCTTCTCGCCGTCGACATAGTGCAACAGCGCTATACGAGCCGAACGATTCGGGTCGTACTCGATCGAAGCGACCTTGGCGGGGATACCGTCCTTGTTGCGCTTGAAATCGATACGCCGGTAACGCCGCTTGTGTCCGCCACCCTGATGCCGGGTGGTGATACGTCCACGGTTGTTGCGGCCACCGGTCCTGTGCAGCGGCTCGAGCAGAGACTTCTCGGGCTCGCTCCGAGTGATCTCGGAGAAATCCGAGACCGTCTGGAAGCGTCGACCCGGTGAGGTCGGCTTGTACTTCTTAAGTCCCATTCCTGGCTCCTATTCTGTCCGATGGCCGTCGCTGCCCGGGACAAGCGGATCATCGTGACCCACTAGGCGGCGTCGACGCCGGACTACCACGGTGCCGGGCGGCTCCATCTTTCGCCCGCAACACCCGAACGCGCCCTGCGTCCGTACCTACCTTGCTTCGAAGAACTCGATCGAGTCACCCTGTTTCAGGGTCACGATCGCCTTCTTCCACGTGCGGGTCAGCCCCTTGCGATAGCGCAATCGGCGAGGCTTACCCGCGACGTTCATCGTGTTCACGTCCGTCACCGTCACGCCGAATATCTCGGTGACAGCATCCGCGATCTGTGGCTTAGAGGCGGTCTTCGCAACCTCGAACGTATAGCGGTTCTGCTCGATCATGTCGAAGGACTTCTCCGACACGACGGGGCGGATAATGATATCTCGGGCATCGGTCATCACACCAGCACCCCCTCAAGCCAACTCAGAGCCGGCTTCGTGATCAGCACGGCATTGTTGTTCACGAGGTCGTACGTGTTGGCCTCGGAGGCCGTGATGACGCAGACCTTCGGTATGTTGCGGAATGAAAGGAGCGCGTTGCGGTCGTCGTTGTCAACGACCACAGTGACGCGACCCGCGATACCGAGGTTCTTCAGTATCTCGGCAGCGC
The DNA here is from genome assembly GCA_002478275.1 of Actinobacteria bacterium UBA7524. Lineage (GTDB taxonomy): Bacteria > Actinomycetota > Coriobacteriia > Anaerosomatales > UBA912 > UBA7524. Next base: position 74,085 of record DLMY01000016.1, on the reverse strand, counting down.
GCTTGGTCGACGGTGCATCGAGAGCGAACTCGTCAACGACGTGCAGAACACCCTCGGAGTTCTTGGCGGACAACGCACTGCGCATCGCCAGCTTGACGACCTTGTTCGGCACTTTGAACGCGTAGCTCCGCGGGTTAGGACCGAACACGATACCACCACCCCGCCACTGAGGAGCGCGGATGGTGCCCTGCCGTGCACGACCCGTGCCCTTCTGGCGCCACGGCTTCGCTCCACCGCCGGACACGTCGCTGCGTCCTTTGGTGCTGTGGGTGCCGGCCCGTCGAGCAGCTTGCTGGCTGCGCACGACTTGATGCATGGCGAACGTATGCGGCTCTATACCGAACACGCCGTCCGCAACCTCCGCCACGCCCACCTTCTTGCCGGCGGTGTCTTTGATCTCTATCGTTGCCATCTTTCTCGTACTCCTCATGTATGACAAGCGTCCGTCAACGACCGTGACTTACGCCGCGCGGATGGTCAGAAGCGCGCCCTTGCCACCCGGGACAGCGCCTTTCACGATGATCAGGTTCTGCTCGACGTCGACCTTGACGACCTCGAGGTTGCGGACCGTTACGGTCTCGTCACCCATGTGACCTGCCATCTTCGTGCCCTTCAGCACGCGTGCCGGAGTGGCGCACATGCCGATCGAGCCAGGCTGCCTATGGAAGTGCGAACCGTGCCCACCAGGTCCACCGCGGAAGTTGTGCCTCTTCATGACACCGGCGAAGCCCTTACCCTTACTGACTCCTGTGACGTGGACCATCTGACCTGCCTCGAACATCTCGACCGTCCATGTCTCGCCAAGCTTCACCGAATCACCTTCGACCAGGCGCACCTCGGCGAGATGACGCTTCGGCTCTACACCCGCCTTCGCGAAATGCCCGCGCATCGGCTTGTTGACCCGCTGTTCCTTGATCTCACCGAAGGCTATCTGGGCAGCGCTGTAGCCGTCCCGCTTGTCCGTCTTCACCTGACTGACAACGCAAGGCCCTGCTTCGATGACGGTCACCGGAATGAGGTTGTCGTCCTCACTCCAGAGCTGGGTCATCCCCAGCTTCCGTCCCAGTATCGTCGTTACCATCCGCTTGCTCCGTTCGTCATGCGGTCTTGGGCCTGTGACACCGCGCCCCTTGCGCAGCGATTCCCAGCGGACCGCTCATTCCTACAACGCCGAGGAATGCTCGCCTCGACGGATACCGCTTCCCTACAGCTTGATCTCGATATCCACTCCGGCCGGAAGATCGAGACGCATCAGCGAGTCGACCGTCTTGGGCGTGGGCTCGAGTATGTCGATGAGACGCTTGTGCGTCTTCATCTCGAAGTGCTCGCGGCTGTCCTTGTTGACATGCGGCGAACGGATGACGCAGTACAGGTTGCGCTCCGTAGGTAGCGGGATGGGTCCCGATACCTTCGCCCCGGTCTTGTGGGCCGTATCCACGATCATCTTGGTCGACTGATCCACGATCTCGTGGTCATAGCCCTTCAGCCGGATCCTGATCTTCTGATTCGCCAACTCTCTACCCTCCGTCTTGAAACGAAACGAGTCGCCTCGGTTACTTCAGTATCTTGGTCACACGGCCGGATCCGACGGTGCGGCCGCCCTCGCGGATAGCGAAGCGCAGGCCCTCCTCCATCGCGATCGGGGCGATGAGCTCACCACGCAGCTCGACGTTGTCGCCGGGCATGACCATCTCGGTGCCCTCGGGCAGGTGCGCCACGCCGGTCACGTCGGTGGTGCGGAAGTAGAACTGCGGACGATACCCGTCGAAGAACGGGGTATGCCGGCCGCCTTCCTCCTTGGTGAGCACGTAGACCTGACCCATGAACTCGGTGTGCGGGGTGATGCTGCCCGGCTTGCACAGCACCTGGCCGCGCTCGATGTCGGTGCGCGAGACACCGCGAAGCAGCACGCCGACGTTATCGCCGGCCTGCGCCTCATCGAGCAGCTTGCGGAACATCTCGACGCCGGTCACGACGGTCTTGTGCGTATCGCGGATACCGACGATCTCGATCTCGTCGCCCACCTTGACGATACCGCGCTCGACACGGCCGGTGGCGACGGTGCCGCGGCCGGTGATGGT
>DLMY01000016.1:24692-71843 GCA_002478275.1 Actinobacteria bacterium UBA7524 | reverse complement strand
GTGATGGTGAAGACGTCCTCGACAGCCATCAGGAACGGCTTGTCGGTCTCACGGACAGGCTCGGGGATGTAGGAGTCCACAGCCTCCATGAGCTCCCAGATCGCGGTCTTGGCGTCCTCGTCGCCCTCAAGCGCCTTGAGTGCCGAGCCCTTGACCACCGGAGTGTCATCACCGGGGAACTCGTACTCGGAAAGCAGCTCGCGGACCTCGAGTTCGACGAGCTCGAGCAGCTCGGGGTCGTCGACCATGTCGACCTTGTTCAAGAAGACCACGATGTAGGGCACGCCGACCTGACGGGCGAGCAGGATGTGCTCGCGGGTCTGGGGCATGGGACCGTCCGCGGCGCTGACGACCAGGATCGCGCCGTCCATCTGCGCGGCACCGGTGATCATGTTCTTGACGTAGTCGGCGTGACCCGGGCAGTCCACGTGTGCGTAGTGACGGTTCTCCGTCTCGTACTCGACGTGGGCGATCGCGATCGTGATACCGCGCTCGCGCTCTTCGGGGGCCTTGTCGATCTGGTCGAACGGCGTGAAGTCTGCCCATCCCTTCTCGGACAGCGTGCGTGTGATCGCAGCCGTAAGGGTGGTCTTGCCGTGGTCGACGTGACCGATGGTACCGATGTTCACGTGCGGCTTGGTGCGTTCGAACTTCTTCTTCGCCATATAAGTCTCCTCCTCACGAGACTCCGGACGGGCCGGCCCGTCAACGACCGGCCCACTCCCGTCTCTCTTGAACCTCTCTTACCGAAACCGTCCGACGAACAAACATACGCAGACGTTCCCGCGTGAATTGTCATGGTAGCGGTGGCTGGACTCGAACCAGCGACGCCACGGGTATGAACCGTGTGCTCTGACCAACTGAGCTACACCGCCATCTGTCGCCAGCTCTCGGCCAGCGGCTGTGATCGGTGGAGCCCACAACCGGACTTGAACCGGTGACCTCTTCCTTACCAAGGAAGTGCTCTGCCGACTGAGCTATGTGGGCATTCGACGTTGAATCGCCGACATTCCGAGCGATGTCTGTGTGGTGGGGGCGCCAGGATTCGAACCTGGGTAGGCGTAGCCAACGGGTTTACAGCCCGTCCCCTTTAGCCACTCGGGCACACCCCCACAAAAAAAAGACCGCTGTGTACTCTTTTCAAGTTGCTGTAGACCTGCCGAAAGGCATACGGATAGTACTGCATCGCTTTCGCGAGTGTCAACGACGACAACGGTGCCGGGCGTGCCTATCTGAACTCACACCCAAATGGCGCCCCAGCACTTCGGGGACAGGTCCCCGACAGTCTACTGGTGACTACATTCAGTCCCCAAGCCCCGCAAAGACGGAGGCCACGATGTTGATGCCTTGTACCTCTTTCTCTATGTCGGGACGCGGAATCAGCCGGTACCATGCTGAATGATCTCCTATGGTAACCGGCCGGGGTGTGTATTCCTCATAGTGTTGCTCGAACCAGCGTCTGATGTTCTTCATCAGAATCACGTGCAACTGGTCTCGCTCGACCTTCAGTTCGCCGAAGAACACCGCGTCCGGCTCGCTCAGAAGAGCCGCGACCTCACTCTCGCTCTGCGAAAGTGCGATGTAGTAGTAATAGAGATAGTCGGCCTCTGAGTTGAATATCCAGCCCGGTTCCCGGGTGACGTTGTTGGAGATGGACTCGAACGCGTAGTGGCCGGCATCCGGCCGATAGAACGTGAGCGCGCGATCACCGACCTTGGCCGGGTCCACACCGAAGTACGCATCGGGCTTCACTTTTATCCTGGTCCGCTGACCGGACGACGTGTATACGAGGTCGACCCCTGCCCCACCTGCGGGACGTGAGGCCACCGGTCGCGCATCCGTGTGACCGGACTTGCGCAACAACTGGACGATGATCCGTTCAGCAACCGCCTGTAGCAGGACCGCTCCCGCAGCTGTCGTCATGATACGCGTCCCCCTCCGGGAGCTCGTCTACTATCTGCCAAGGCGCTCGTCCGCGACGCGAAGTCTGCGACTGAGAACCTCCAACAGCTTGATCGCTATCGACGGCATGCGTTCGAGTAGCGCCTTGAAATCCCAACTCGACAGCATCAGGCACGTGGTAGGCTCCAGTGCTCGGATCGTAGCTGATCTCGGCGCCTGGTCCAGGAGCGACATCTCTCCGAAGAAATCCCCAGGGCCGAACGCACCCAGTGACTGACCGTCCCGGATTATCTCCACTCGACCTTCAAGAATCAAGTAGAACGCCTGCCCCGGTGTACCTTGGGTGACTATGATCTGACCCGACTGGAACCCGCTCTCCTGGGCCACTGAACCTATAGCCGTGATCTCCTCGGCGGTACAATTGGAGAAGATGGGTACTCTGGCCAAGAACTCCTCGTGTGCCATTGGGGCCTCCCGCACTTCCGAATCATAGGTGAGCAAGGTCAAACGGTACCGGACCTTTCCATTCTATATCCCCTCGATCACGCGGCATAGCAGACGCGTCCGATGTCTTCATGCGAGAATAGTGACGGCAGAAGACCTCACGGGGAGGCGGACTTGGAGCTCTTGCTGGCTCTGTATCTCGGGCATCTGGTCGGCGACTTCGCACTCCAGCCAGGATGGCTTGTAACAGCCAAGAGGAATGGGTGGCGCGGGCTCGCGGCCCACGTGACCATCATCGGACTGTGTACCGTCATCATCGTCATCGCTCAGATCCAGTACCTGTGGGGTGTGGTCATTCTGTCGATGGCGGCCCATCTGGTCATCGAGATGGTGACGATCCGGCTCCGCAGCCGGATCACCGCCCTGAGTGGCATCTCCGTGTTGGCGATCGACCAGGGCCTCCACGTCTTGTCCCTGGTCGGAATCGTGTGGATCGCCGAGAATCTGCTGCCTCCGGTCGAGCTAGTGCCTTTCGGCCTGCCGCAGTTGACTGCCTGGCACCTACTGTCATTGTGCGCACTGGCGGTCGTCACGCTCATGGGCGCCATCATCGTCCACGAAGTCGGAAACGCCTTCGGGCCGACCTCCTGCCGCCGCGAGATCCTGCCCTTTGACTCGTGGCGTGTGGCGGGAATGATCGAACGGGGAGCAGCGCTTGTCCTGGTCGTTGCAGCGAATCCCGCTTGGCTGGCCGTACCATTCCTACCTCGTATCGCATATGCATTCTGGCGTGAAGGCGACGAGAGAGCCTGCCACATGCTTGCGGCGCTGACCGGCCTTGTCATCTGCAGCCTCGGATGGGCATCGATCATCGTCGTGATAATGGCGAACAACCTATGAGCGCAGGGAGATCAACATGAGCGTACGCATCCAGCGCAAGAACGGGCGCCTACTCGACCCTCTCCGGTCAGTGGCGATGGCTGCCTTCGTTGCGTGGGGACTCATCTCGATGTCCTTCGGACCCGTGTACGCCGCTTACATTGCTGCAGGGGCGGTGGGTGCAGCCACGTTTCTCTCTCCAGCGGTGGGAGTGGTGCTGGCGATCATAGCCATGTCGCTGCCACTGCTCGCATCCGACATACTGACGGGAGCCGTGTTCCTGATCATCGCCTTCGCGTCCCTACAGTATCTTGCGCAAGACAAGGCCCGCGTCTTCCTTGTCATCGCAGCGGCCTTCATCGGAGCGACCTATGGTCCGCTCTGGGCCGTACCGGTCCTGGCCGGCTACTTCCTGGGCCTATCGGAGGGCGCGCTCACAGCGATCGTCGTCTGTGTCGTTCTGCAGATAGCGGGCATCTTGACGGGAGCGGAGCGCCTCGGACCGCTCATCACGTCAGGAAACGAGGTGCTCATCTCGTTTCCTGAGTCACCGGCCAATCTGCTGACCTTCAAGTGGATCGCCTCCGGCATCGCCGACCTTGATCCGGGCAGACTCATCGCAACGTTCACCTCGATTCGTTCATGGATCCCCCTGGTTCTCCAGCCTGTACTGTGGGCGATAGCCGCGGCCGTGTCGGCCTCGATCAAGCTCTGGGTCGGCCGCGATCGACGGATCACTGGTGCACTGGCCTCGACATCCATCGGCGTTGCAGCGCTGGCGGTCATGGGCGTGATCGCAGGGGTGGTCCTGCCGCAGGCCGGCATCGACTCGTCGACTCTCGTTCCGGTCTCCCTGGGTTCGCTGGCGGTCGCCATGATCTTCGCGGCGGCTTCGGAGACGTTGTTCGCACCCGTCCCGGCGTCCGTCGCACCGACCAGACCGGGCAGCATGACCACGGAGGACGCGGACGTGGACGAGTTGTTGCGCCTCATTGCCACTGCCGAAGACCAGCTTGCGAACAAGCACACGACTCACGCCGTCGTGATGCTGACCGATATGAAGTCCTTCTCGAAAATGACCGAGGAAGACGGCAGTATCGCCTCAGCCAAGACCATCCAGCGCCACCGCGACCTATTGCTTCCGATAATCACGGAGTTCGGGGGCAGCGGTAAGTCGACTGGTGGCGATGGACTTCTCGCTGCCTTTCCGTCGGGATCGGCGGCCGTGTCAGCAGCAGCGAAGATGCAGCGCACCCTGCTGGAGCACAACAGTATCCACCCGGACGAACGCGAGATCATCGTGCGCATCGGGATAGCCGACGGTGAGGTCGTGCTGGACAAGGGCGGTCGCCCGTTCATCGGGACGGCGCTGAACCTAGCGGCGCGAATCATGAACCTCGCAGACGGCGGTCAGATCTTCGCGAGCCGTCTGGTTGCAGACACGGGCGATCCCGCGGACATCAAGACCTTCAGTCACGGACCCTTCGATCTCAAGAACATCGCGGAGTCGACCGAGGTGGTCGAGATACTCTGGGCTGACGGACAGACGCCACTCGCACCCGGGATAAGAACCTGAGGTCTGATACACGAACGAAAAGAGCACCCGGTTCATATCCAGGTGCTCTCTGGTGATGACTTGGAGCTGGCGACAGGAGTCGAACCTGCAACCTACGGTTTACAAAACCGTTGCTCTGCCATTGAGCTACGCCAGCCAGTGCGACCCATTGTAGCCACACGGCGCGGCGGCGAGAAGTGCCTCTTGTCCAGATCAGCAGACCCGGCAGCGATCGATCTGCATCTCGACCTTACGCTTGATCCGCTGTAGCGCATTGTCCACGGACTTTGCGTGCCGACCAAGGCGCTCCGCGATCTCCTGGTAAGAACAACCGTCCACGTAGAGTCTGAGCACCCGGGCCTCGAACGTGGACAGTGAGTCACACAGACCCTTGCGTATCCTGTCACCCTCCCACGCAGAGACGACGATCTCCGCAGGATCGCAGATCTCCTTGGCGGCAAGGATATCTGTAAGCAGCCTCTCTCCCTCATCCTCAGTGACAGTAGGCCTACTCAGCGAGACGTAGGTGTTCAGGGGGGTGTGCTTGCGTCGCGTGGCCGTCTTGATGGCCGTGATCATCTGGCGGGTGACGCACAACTCGGCGAAGCTCCGGAAGCTCGCCTGACGTGACGGGTCGTAATCCCGGATCGCCTTGAAAAGGCCGATCATCCCCTCCTGGATCACGTCATCGCGATCCCCGCCGACGAGGAAGTACGAACGCGCCTTGCAGCGCACGAGACTTCTGTAGCGGCGGACGAGTTGACTTGAGGCGTTCTGATCACCTGCCTGAGCCGCCCTGACAAGGGCGACTTCCGTACCGTGCGAGTTACCAGGCCACTCTGCGGTCCATTCTTGTGCCTGCATTCACAAACCCCCCATTACGAACCTGCGAAGGTGCTCGAGGATGCGCCCCCGGCAGGGCAGACGTACCTGACACGCTCTCGACCATACGGGCTGGATTCGGAGAGTGTCAACGAATCTCCCTAAGCCTGAAGAAGCCTGATAGCACACTGCACGAACCTTGACCCTATGATCCCGACCGTGCCCACCGTGCCAGCGTGTCTCGGGTCTTAGGGTCGATACGCTCGTCGATAGTGGAGCCAAGGGGGCCTGACCGAGATTCCTGCGGCCAACCCGCCTGCTCATCGTCGATCTGGCGACCGAACTCCGATGCCGACATGCGCACCACTCCGGGTCCCATGGTGACCCACTGTGTCTGCTCGTCTGAGGTGACCACGACCACCTTATGACCAGAGGACCTGTACTGCGCCACCATCTCCTCGATGACGGTATCGGCATCGATACCGAACCTCGAGAACACGACACCCAGTCCCGCGATCTCGTGTGCGGAACCGTCAGACGAGGGGTTTCCTCCGCCATCGAACACGATAGTCACTCCGTCAGCATCGCTCAAAAGGCTGGATGCATCCGCCACCAGCTTAGCTCGCGCGGAGTCGATATCTGCGGCAGAGAGATCGCGATAACGAGCCGAGGAGCGAAGCACGTTGTATCCGTCGATGACGAAGTACCTCATGCCCGGTCCGCCTCTCCCCGTCGAATCCATTCATAGGCCAGAACCGTAGCTGCCTGGGCCACGTTGAGGGAGTCTACCCTACCAGCTACCGGTAGACGGACAAGGTAGTCACAGCGCTCCCGAACGAGTCTGGACAAGCCCTCACCTTCCGAACCGAGAACAAGCATCAGGCGCCCGTCCAGCGGGGCTTCCCACAGCGTGTCCGGAGCGGATCCATCGGCACCGGCCACCCAGAAGCCCGCCTGTTTGCACATCTCGATCGCCTGGGCGAGGTTGTCCTGCACGACTGGAAGCCAGGACAACGCACCGGCCGACGTCTTATATGCGGCCGGACCCACCGCCGCGGTCCTGCGCTTCGGGACAACGACCGCCGAGGCCCCCGCCACCTCGGCTGAGCGGACGACCGCCCCCAGGTTTCCCGGGTCGGTCACATGATCCAGTGCTATCAGGAGACACCTGTCCCGAGAAGCGACGCTCGCGAGAACGTCGCCGAGGCGAGCGAAACGGTACTCCTCGGCTTCGAATGCCACGCCCTGGTGCGCGCCGCGGACGCTCCGCGCGTCAAGCGATTGTCGGGACACCCGCTTGACCGGGATCCCGCGTCGCTTGGCCAGGCGCTCGATCTCGTCGACGACTCCGGCATCACGAAGGGATTCAGCCAGCAAGACGGCCTGCCCGGGCATGCCCGAACGAAGTGCCTCGATAACGGGATTGCGTCCTTCGATGAAGGCTGACACGCCCTCAGCCGCCCGGTCGCCCGAGCAGTACCCGCGCCCCTTGCGGTGTGTCCTCAACGGTGAAGCCAAGGGACGCAAGACCGTCTCGAACCGCATCGGCGGCGGCCCAATTGCGTTCGGTGCGCGCGGCCGACCTCGCAGCCAACAAAGCGTTTACCGCTTCCATCGGGCTGTCACCCTCATAGGCCGCCAGCCTGCGGGCAAGAGGCACCACATCCGTGGGATACTCGTCCGTCGTTCGGGATACGACCTCTATGCCGAGCACCGCCAGAAGCTCAGTGACGGAATCCCGGGCTTGATGCAGCACAGGCACGTTCTCGCCGTTGACACCCGTGCCGAAATCGTTCAGGAAGCGGTTCGTCGTGCGTACCAGCTCGAACACCGCACCCAGAGCACCGGCGGTGTTGAAGTCATCGTCCATCTCGGTCACGAATGAATCGTTTGCCGCTTCAACCGCGTCGACCAGTGCCGTTCTGTCACTCGACGTGGCCTTCATCGGTTCCCAGGTCTTGTCGCCGGTCGACAGATCAGTGATGTCGCGTATAGGGGTCATCAGCCGGTCGTATGCGACCCTGGCCTCATCCAGACGTTCGGTCGAGAAGTCGAGCGGACTGCGATAGTGGGTTTGGAGCATCATCAGCCTGACGACCGACGAGGGGTAGTCTTGCAGAACCTCCTTGAGCAGCATGAAGTTGCCGAGTGACTTGCTCATCTTCTCGGCGTTGACCTGAAGCAGCCCTCCGTGAAGCCAGTACCGGGTGAACTGCGAGCCTGTCGCGGCCTCAGACTGCGCGATCTCGTTCTCGTGATGAGGAAAGATGAGGTCGCTGGCACCACCATGGATGTCGAAGGATGTCCCGAGTTCCTTCTCGGACATCACCGAGCACTCGAGGTGCCAGCCCGGTCGTCCCTCCCCCCAGGGCGACGTCCAGTGAGGCTCCCCCGGCTTGGCCGACTTCCACAGAGCGAAGTCCAGAGGGTCCCTCTTGCGCTCGTCGACGTCAACCCTTGAGCCTGCATTCATTTCCTCGATGTCGCGGCCAGACAGACGACCGTACCCAGGAAACGAACGAACTGCGAAGTAGACGTCACCATCTACCTCGTAGGCGTGGCCAGACTCGATGAGTCGTTCGACCATCCCTATCATCTCGGGAATCGTCTCGGTAGCCTTTGGGGCGACCGTAGGGGGCCGGACTCCCAGGTCGCGCATCGCATCCTGGAATGCCGTAGTGTATTCGAGAGCGACCTCGGACGCTGACCGGCCTTCCTCGTTCGCGCGCGCGATGATCTTGTCATCGACGTCGGTGATGTTCTGGACGAACGTCACCTCGAAACCGCGGAACTCGAGATATCTGCGGATGACGTCAAAGGAAAGGAACGTCCTGGCGTTGCCGATATGGATATGGTTGTACACGGTAGGTCCGCACACATACATCGAGACCTTACCTGCCTCACGCGGTACGAACTCCTCTTTCGAGCGGGTGAGCGTGTTGTAGACCCGAAGCGTCATGCCTGATGCCCTCGATTCCCCGAGAACGCGACCGGCTCTATCACAGGTCGCACGATTCGGTATGTATGTCTGATACAGGTGCGTGTGGTGCCAGGCCGCCATCCGGGTGCTTCGTCTCGGCCGCCTCATCCGCCTCAGCCGCTTCATCCGAGACAACCTGCTCCAATCTGTCCAGACGGCGCTGCAGACAGCGGAACATCTCGACCACAGGATCGGGCAGGTCCTCGTGATGCAGGTCGATGGCGTCGATCCTGCTCCCCTCCCGGACGACGACGCGGCCAGGGATACCCACCACCGTGCAATTGGGCGGAACATCGTTGACGACGACCGCGCCGCCACCCACACGGCTGCCGCGTCCGATGGTGATGTCTCCCAGTACCGCCGCTCCCACTCCCACGACGACGCAGTCCTGCAGGGTCGGGTGCCGCTTACCGGTCTCGTTCCCTGTGCCGCCGAGGGTGACTCCTTGGTAGAGCGTGACATCGTCGCCGATGATCGTGGTTTCACCGATGACGACGCCCATGCCGTGATCGATGAAGAACCTCTCGCCGATGGTAGCCCCCGGATGGATCTCGATACCTGTGAAGAAGCGAATCTGCTGAGACTGCCACCTGGCCAGGCCGCGCCTGCCGTGCTTCCACAGCCAATGATTGATGCGGTGCCACCACAGGGCGTGTAGACCCGGGTAATTCAACAGCACGGACAACGTCGAGGTAGCCGCGGGATCGCGGTCCTTGACGGCTCTGATGTCATCCTGGATCCGATGGAGCATAGAGGGTTCCTCGGCGGGTATCTGTAGGGGCCCGGCAATCAGTCGTGCACGTATAACGTCCATCTTCGCCGACAGAGGGCCTTCGGCTCAAGCACCAGCCTGTGTCGACCTTCTCCGTAACAAGACGACCGCCTGCGCTTGGACTCCTTCTCCACGGCCTGCGAAGCCCAGTCCTTCGGTGGTAGTGGCCTTGAGGCCGACGTGCTCGACCTGCACCTGGAGCTTTCCTGCGATCTCGTGCCGCATACGATCACGGTATGGACCGATCTTGGGTGTCTCAAGCGCAAGCACACAGTCGGCGTCGACGAGTTCCCAGCCAGCCTCGTGCATCAGGTCGCACGTGCGGCCCAGAAGAAGCATGCTGGATACCCCGGCGAGCGACGGGTCGGTGTCTGGGAAGTGCTGCCCGATGTCGCCCGCCCTCATCGCACCGAGGATCGCGTCCATGAGTGCATGGGTCAGGACATCCGCATCGGAGTGTCCTGCGAGACCACGGTCATGAGGTATCTGCACGCCACCAAGGATCAGTGGGCGGTTCTCGACGAAGGCGTGTACGTCCAACCCGAGTCCTATCCGCAGCTCATACTCCATCTCGCCGACTCCGTTCGCGCAGTATCGCCTCGGCCATGAGGAAATCCTCGGAAACAGTCACTTTCAAGTTCTCGCGCGGCCCCAGATGCATTCTGACGAGACCCCCGATCCGCTCGACCAAAGAGGCGTCATCGGTGCCCCGAAAACCCTCTGCGAGCGCACGTTCATGTGCGTCTACCAGCCATGAAGTCCTGAATACCTGGGGCGTCTGTGCGACCCAGAACCTCTCGCGCTCCGGCGTCTCGACCACCCGGTCGGCTTCGACGAGCTTCAGGGTGTCATAGGCCGGATGGCCAACGACTACGCCTGCCGCACCCGGATCATCCCGAAGCACGGCCACTGCGGAATCGATCGTCTCCGCCGTCACGAGCGGGCGCGCCCCGTCGTGCACCACCACGATCTCCGGCGACGAGGATTCAAGAGCCGCTTCCAGCCCGAAACGGACAGAGTCCTGTCTCTCATCGCCTCCGGGCACCACTTTCGTGCCAGTCAGGAAGACCCAGGGCTCGACCGCGGACTCACGATACTCTTCCACTCTCTCGGGATGACAAGCGACGACGATAAGGTCAATGAGCTCGGCGGCATCCAGCGCGGAGATCGCGTGAGACAGCATGGGGCGGCCGCCCAACGGGACCATCTGCTTGCCGCCGGCAAGCCCGGACCGATCACCCGTGCCACCGGCGACGACGATCGCGATCACTTCCTGTGATCCACCCGCCTGGGCTGAGATCTCAGTCTTCACCAGACCCCTCCCGCGACGACCTGGCCACAGCGGTGAAGTTCGCGAAGATCATCCGGCCGCCGGATGTCTGCAACACGGAAGTCACCTCAGCATCCACCTCCGTCCCAGCAAACTCGGCAGCATCGTGGACGACGACCATCGTGCCGTCAGGCAAGTAGCCGACACCTTGTCCTGGCTCCTTACCCCTCTTCACGATCGCGAGACGCAAAGGTTCTCCGGGAAGATATGCGGGACGCAAAGCTCCTGCCGCCTCATTGAGGTTCAACACCTCGAGACCCCGGACCCTCGCCACCTTCATCATGTTGAAGTCAGTGGTGACTATCGCAGCGCCTCTCTCCTCGGCCACCGCCATCAGCTTGCCGTCTGTGTCGCTCACGTCAGTGGCGTCAGCGTCCAACAACTCCAGCCTGGCGTTGGAGCCCTTGAGGCGATCGAGCAGGTCCAATCCCCTGCGCCCACGCGCACGCTTGATGTCGTCGGCCGAATCGGCCAGCGCCTGCAACTCCGAAAGAACGAAGCGAGGGACACGCATATCGCCTGGCAGGTAGCCGAGCGCCCGCAGCTCGACGAATCTGCCGTCTATCACAGCGGAAGTATCAAGCAGCAACATCCGGTTAGGCTCCAACACCCCGAGACCGTCACCGGAGAGTCGAGGAAAAGCCACCGCCACGTCCGTTCGTTTGAGCAACGCGATCCGAATGAACGTATAGGTGAACAACACGAACAGGCCGAGCGTGGCTAGCACCGCCAACCAGGCAGGTTCGATCAGACGCAGCGGCCAGGAGATGAGGGCAGCGACAACAAGCCCCACCAGCATCCCGGCGGCAGCCAGGATGAAGTCCGCAGCTGAGAACTCCTGAAGATGTTCTTCGATGACAACGAACACCCGAGCCAGTTCGCGCCCCAGGATCCCACCGAGCAGATACCCTACTGACCAGCCGAGAATGATGAATATGAAGATGACGAAGTACTCGGGAAAGCCGGTCTCTTGGGTCCAGTCGATGAGCCGGGAGGTCGCGAATCCGCTCAGAGCACCGATCGTCACGAAGAGGAAACGCGTGATGTGGACGACCATATGGCCCGGACGCGTCATGCGTTATCCGCTAAGGCGTCCCCACCTCCCTTCGATCGAGTCACCGTTGGACTCTCAAACCCTTAAGGGAAATGATATCACTAGCTGGCCAGCCTGCTCCGCATGCGTACGAGTCCGTCACTGATGGCCTGCGCACGACGGGTCCCCACGCCGTCGACTTCGTCGAGTTCAGCGACGGAGGCCTGCATGATACCCGCAATGGAGCCGAACCGGTCCACGATCCTGCCCACTACTGCCGAGGGCAACAACGGGATGCGTCGCAGGACCCTGAACCCACGCGGACGGACATGGTCCTCTGATGACTGGACATCGGAAGGCAGCGAGAGCGCGGCGGCTATCGAGACCGGTTCGACCAACTGCTCAGGAGTCAACTTGCCCAGGGCATTCCGTATCGTCACAGCCTTGCGTGGGGCCGGATCCTTGGCATAGTCGCGAACGACGAGTGTGTAGTACTCGTCGACGTTCGCCGTCAGTTCCTCCGACTGCATCCTGACCAGACGACCCTCGGTGCCAAGTTCGGAGATATAGCGCGATACCTCCTGGGCGACCCTGCGGACCATCTCGAACCGGCTGATGACCTCGGTCACGTCACCGAGGGTCACGATGTCGTCGAATTCCAGGACCGTCAACCGCTCGAGAACCTCGTCGAGCCTGCTTCTGTAGCGCTGAAGTGTCTGGAGCGCCTGGTTCGCTTTCGCCAGAACCACCTCGATGTCGTCGAGAATGATACGCTTGCCAGCCAGATAGAGGCTCACCACATCACGCCTCTGCGATATCGAGATGACGAGAGCCTGGGTCTGTCGGCTGACACGCTCCGCAGTCCTGTGCCTCATCCCGGTCTCACTGGTGTGCAAGTGGGGATCGGGAACCAGATGGACGTTCGCCCTGCGAATCCGGTTCGCTTCAGCGTCCAACACTATCGCGCCGTCCATCTTTGCCAGCTCGAAGAGACGTTGTGGAGTGAACGGGATGTCTATCTCGAAACCGCCGTTACAGAGCTCCTGCACGTCGTCGGTATCGCCGATCACGATCAGGGCGCCCGTTCTGGACGAGATGATGTACTCGATACCCTCGCGCAGATGAGTGCCGGGGGCGACCTTCTCGAGCTCCGAGCGCGGCACCTCTTGTCCGGACCGCTCTTCCACCATACCTCCCCGAATCGTTACTGGCCGGTGCTGTTCCGTCCCTTCAACACGTCCAATGCGCGGAATCACTCACGCATGTCGGAGTCTGGTCTGATTCTGACAAACATCGCCGAGGTTCACCAGCTCATCGATGAGATGATCTCCGAAACGCAGCTGATTCGGTCGATCGCCAGGCCCGGGGGAACAGTTACACCCTGAGGTACTGCCGCGATCACTCGCTCAAACCCGTGACGGGTGAGCTCTCTGAGTCGTGGTTCCGCGTGCGAGACAGCACGTACCCGACCCGTGAGATCCACTTCCCCGAACGCTGCCATGCCACTCGGCACCATACGGTCGATCCGGGCCGAAACGAGCGCCAAGGCGAGCGGCAGGTCGACGGCGGGTTCAGTGACTCTCACCCCGCCCGCAACAGCCACGTACACGTCGTGGCCGGCGAACGAGATCTGCGAGCGCCCTTCTAGCACTGCGATGACCTGCAGGAGCCGCCCGCCTTCCACGCCCGTGGCCAGACGACGAGGCATCTGCAGGTAACTGGGGGTGACGAGTGCTTGGACCTCGACGAGTAGCGACCGAGATCCCTCAGTAGCCGGCATCACCACGGAGCCGGGCCTGGCCTCGGCTCTTTCGTCCAAGAAGAGAGCCGAAGGGTTGCCAACACCCTTGAGCCCGGAATCGGTCATCTCGAAAACGCCGATCTCCGACGCTGGCCCGTATCTGTTCTTGACCGCACGCACGACACGAAACGCATGTTCCTTGTCACCCTCGAAGTAGAGCACCGCGTCGACCATATGCTCCAAGACACGCGGTCCGGCGATCGCCCCGTCCTTCGTCACGTGCCCCGCAACAAGCGTCGTGACTCCCATGTCCTTGGCTATCCGCATCAGTCTGGCCGTGACAGCCCTCACCTGTCCGACACTGCCCGGAGCACCCGAAAGCTCGGGATCGAAAGCCGTCTGAACCGAATCGATCACGAGCAGGCCCGGACGCCGTTCTGTGACGGCCGCCTCGATGGCCGCGACGTCGATCTCCGGCAACAGCGACACGCCGTCGCAGGACAGACCCAGCCGCCTCGCCCTTGAGCTGACTTGCGCGGAAGACTCCTCCCCGCAGACATAGAGAACAGGTAGGTCAGCTCCCACGGCGTGGGATGCCTGAAGCAGCAGGGTCGACTTGCCGATGCCTGGCTCGCCCCCGAGCAACACAAGGGATCCGTTGACGAGACCGCCGCCCAGCACACGGTCGAGTTCCTCGATACCAACGTGGAAGCGCTCATCCGCTGAAGATCCCGCGTCCGCGACGGCAACCGGCTGGACGTGTGGGCGAGTGGACGCGAAGTGGTCAGTCTGCTCGATCTCCTCTGCGAGTGTCCCGTACAGGCCACAGTCCGGACAACGGCCGTACCACTGCAAGGCCGTGGTCCCACACTCCTGACAGCGCCAGACGGTCTTCGCCTTCGGGGACATGCTACGCGCCTGTGACCCCGCCTGCCGTTGAATCACCCCGGCCTCGGCGAGTCGCCTTCTTGGGCATCGTGGCCTTGGCTGATGTGTCCTTGGCTCCGGACGCGACGGACACCGGAGCAGGACCCTGCCCCTTGCGGAAGCATATCTCTCCACCTTCGACATATGCCTCGATCACGTCGCCCTTTTCCCACTGACCGGCCAGAATCTGTTCCGACAGCGGATCCTCGACCAAGCGCTGTATCGCACGGCGCAGAGGCCTGGCGCCGAGAGTCGAGTCGAAGCCTTCGGCGGCCAGCATATCCCGGGCCTCAGGCGTCAACACCACACCCATGCCGTGCTGGACCATCTGCTCACGCAGCCTGTCCACCATCAGATCGACGATCGCCTTGATGTCCTCCGCGGTGAGATCGTGGAACACGATGACCTCGTCGACACGGTTGAGGAACTCTGGGCGGAAGATCTTCTTGAGCTCACCGGTGACCCGCTCCTTGAGCTCGGAATATGCGAGCCCTCTCTTGCTCTCTGCAGTGAAACCGAGGGATTGCCCCTTCGCGATGTCACGCGCTCCGACGTTGCTGGTCATGATCACTATGGCGTTCTTGAAGTCCACCTTGCGTCCCTGGGCGTCGGTCAGACGTCCTTCCTCGAGGATCTGAAGGAGGACGTTGAAGACATCAGGATGGGCCTTCTCGATCTCATCGAACAGGATCACGCTGTACGGGCGGCGACGTACCGCCTCCGTGAGCTGGCCACCCTCGTCGAAGCCGACGTATCCCGGAGGCGACCCGATCAAGCGCGAAACCGTGTGCTTCTCCATGTATTCGGACATGTCGAGCTGGACCAGAGCATCCTCGCTGCCGAAGATGAAAGCCGCCAGAGCTTTGGACAACTCCGTCTTGCCCACTCCGCTCGGCCCCAGGAAGATGAAGGATCCCGCCGGTCGGCGCGGGTCTTTGAGGCCGGCCCGGGCGCGCCGGATGGCCTTCGAGACCGCAGTGACGGCCTCGTCCTGGCCCACAATGCGTTCGTGGAGTGATGCCTCCATCCGGAGCAGCTTCTCAGTCTCCTCTTCGGTCAGCGCTGTCACCGGTACGCCGGTCCACATCGAAACGATGTCGGCGATCTCATTCTCGGTCACCTCGACCAGGCGTCGGTTGTCGGGCTTGAGCCACTCCTCTTCCATCGCACGCTTCTCCGAAAGGATCTGCTTCTCCTTGTCACGCAAGCTCGCAGCCTTCTCGAACTCCTGCGACTCGATAGCGGATTCCTTTTCCGCCCTTACACGCCGCAGGCGCTCTTCTACCTCTTTGACTACGGGTGGGGCGGTCATCATCTTGATCCGCATCTTCGAGCCCGCCTCGTCGATCAGGTCGATGGCTTTGTCAGGCAGGAATCGGTCTGAGATGTAACGGTCGGCCAGCGTCGCTGCCGCATCGATGGCCGCATCCGTGATACTGACCCTGTGGTGCGCCTCGTAGCGGTCACGCAGCCCGCGAAGGATCTCCACGGTCTCCTCGACACTCGGCTCCCCGACCAGTATCGGCTGGAACCGACGCTCCAAGGCCGAGTCCTTCTCGACGTACTTACGATACTCATCGAGCGTGGTGGCTCCGATGGTCTGAAGCTCGCCGCGCGCCAGAGCTGGTTTGATGATACTCGCGGCGTCGATGGCGCCCTCCGCCGCTCCCGCTCCGACGAGCGTGTGCATCTCATCGACGAACAAGATGATGTCCCCGCGCTCCCGGATCTCCTTCATCACCTTCTTGAGGCGGTCCTCGAACTCGCCACGGTACTTGCTGCCTGCGACCAGTGCGGCAAGGTCGAGCGTGTACAGCTGTTTGTCTTTGATCGTCTCGGGAACCTCGTCCGCGGCGATCGCCTGGGCAAGGCCTTCGGCGACGGCCGTCTTGCCGACGCCCGGCTCACCGATCAGGACCGGGTTGTTCTTGGTGCGCCGGGACAGGATCTGCATGACCCTCTCGATCTCGGTCTGTCTGCCTATCACCGGATCGAGTTTGCCGTCTTGAGCAGCTCGCGTGAGATTGCGTCCGAACTCGTCAAGCAGCGCGCCAGTCCCACCCTTGCGCTCCTCGGCAGATTCCGTCTGCTTGCCATAGTGCCCTGAAAGGAGCTGGATGACGGCGGAACGCACCTTGTCCAGGTCGGCTCCCAGGTTGATGAGCACCTGAGCGGCAACACCCTCACCCTCTCTGATCAGGCCAAGCAGGATGTGCTCGGTCCCGATGTAGTTGTGACCCAGTTGCAGGGCCTCGCGCAAGCTGAGTTCAAGAACCTTCTTGGCGCGTGGGGTGAACGGGATGTGACCAGTTGGCACGAACGTGCCCCTGCCGATGAGATCTTCGACCTGCTGGTGGACGTCTTCCAGCGAGATGTTGAGTGATTCCATAGCCTTCGCGGCTATTCCGTCTTGCTCGCGGATCAACCCCAGCAGAAGATGCTCGGTACCGATGTAGTTCTGATTGAGCATTCGGGCCTCTTCCTGGGCATACACGACCACCCGGCGGGCCTTCTCCGTAAAGCGTTCGAACATCACTGGCTCCCTATCGTCACCGGCGGACCATCGAGCCCCGGTTTCCACGTCGTAGTGTTGTGCAGACAGTATACCCCGCGACTGCGACATGCGAGGGTCGTGCTGCAGGATTCAAGCAATCGGTGTGCCCAAGTATCTAAGTCTCATCCACTCAGATGTCTGAACTTCCGGAGCACGCCCCACAAGGTGCCCACGAGTCTCGCGCGTGCAGGACTCAGGCGTCCTTCTCAGGCCGCATGTGTGGAAACAGCAAGACGTCACGGATGGACGCGACATCGGCCAGCAACATCACGAACCTGTCGATCCCAATCCCCATCCCCCCGGCAGGAGGCATCCCGTACTCCATGGCGCGAAGGTAGTCCTCGTCGTAGCCCATCGCCTCGTGATCGCCGGCGCCCTTCGCCTTCGCCTGCTCCTGAAAGCGGTTGCGCTGATCCACGGGGTCCACCAGCTCCGAGAATGCGTTCGCCAGCTCGCGTCCGGTGACGATGAGCTCGAACCGATCGGTGAGCTGAGGATCGGCGTCACTCCTGCGAGCGAGCGGAGAAGTCTCGGCTGGATACCCCGTCACGAAGATGGGGCCCTCAAGCGAACCTTCCACCAACTTCTCGAACAACTCGGTGATGAGCTTACCCTTGCCCCATCCATCGTCGACGGGAATGTCATGACGCCCGCACAGCGCTGCCAGGTCATCGAGACTGTCGTCGAAGGAGATACTTCTTCCGGCCGCCTCACTGACAAGCTCCAGCATGGTACGCCTGGGCCACGGAGGAGTCAGATCCACCGGCGCCCCTTGGTACTCAAGCAGCAATGTCCCGCAAACCTCGCGGGCGGCATGTACGATCATCGATTCGGTCAGTTCCATCATCCCGTCGATATTAGTGAATGCCTGGTACGCTTCGAGCATCGTGAATTCCGGATTATGCCGAGGAGACATGCCCTCGTTGCGGAAGTTCCGGTTGATCTCGTAGACGCGCTCGAACCCGCCGAC
The DNA here is from genome assembly GCA_002478275.1 of Actinobacteria bacterium UBA7524. Classification (GTDB taxonomy): domain Bacteria; phylum Actinomycetota; class Coriobacteriia; order Anaerosomatales; family UBA912; genus UBA7524. The sequence goes on along the minus strand of DLMY01000016.1, from coordinate 53,934 downwards.
CAGCAGGCGTTTCAAATAGAGTTCGGGGGCGATGCGCAAGTAGAGATCCATGTCCAGTGCGTTGTGATGCGTCACGAAAGGCCGCGCCGTCGCCCCGCCGGGAATCGGATGGAGCATCGGGGTTTCGACCTCAACGAAGTCGCGGGATTCCATGAACCGGCGGATCGAAGAGATCGCCGCGAAACGGATCTCGAAGACCTGTCTCACTTCCGGATTGGCGATGAGATCGATGTAGCGCTGCCTGTAGCGGGTCTCCGTGTCCGTAAGGCCGTGGTACTTCTCCGGCAACGGGCGCAGTGACTTGGACAGCAGTGTGACCGAGGTCGGCTGCACCGACAGTTCTCCTCGGCGGGTCCGCAACACGTTGCCCTCGGCACCGATCCAGTCGCCGAGGTCGAGATCGCTCACGAACGCGAAGTCATCCTCCCCAAGGACGTTGGTGCGGCAGAACAGCTGGATGTCCCCGGTCGAATCCCTCAGTACGAGGAACGCGAGCTTGCCCTGGTCGCGCTTGGCGACCAACCGGCCCGCTACGCGAACGAGATCGTCACTCTCGGCGCCGGCCTCCAGCTCCGCATGGCGTTCGACAAGCTCGCCCGCGCGCGCGGTCACATCGAAACGGGACACGTAGGGGTCGATACCAGACGCGACGAGCTGGTCCAGCTTGGCCCTTCGCGCCGAGAACGGGTCTTCGGCGGGAGCGGTTCGTTCGGCGTCTGTCGCGTCAGGATCGGCCATCGTCACTTGGAGATCTTGAGGACCCGGTACTCTATGACTCGACCCGACGGGGTCGAGACCTTGACCGCATCGCCCTTCTTGGCACCCATGATGGCTCGACCGACAGGAGACTCGTTCGAGATGCGATCGTGCGCGGGATCGGCCTCGGCAGAGCCGACAAGACGATACTTGTGCACCTCTTTGGTCTCGGCGTCCTCAAGCTCGACCTGGCTGCCGAGTTTGACCTTGTCGCTGCGCGCCGGCGCTTCGATGATCGACGCGTGCGCAAGTATCTGATTGATCTCCGCAATACGGCTCTCGACCCACGCTTGCTCATTCTTGGCGTCGTCGTACTCGGAATTCTCCGAGATGTCGCCGAACTCCTTTGCTTCCTTGATGCGATCGCCGACTTCACGCCGACGAACCGTCTCAAGGTGGCGGAGTTCCTCTTCCAAGCGCAGGGCGCCTTCGCGAGTGAGGGCTACTTCCTTCTGCATACGTGAAGACTCCCGTGTGAATCCCGGGGCCGGGTTACGCCTAATGCGAGGTACGGCCTCAATTGGACGGGCTGCCACGGCTGGCAGCCCGAAATGTCCACGAAAGTATACCCGAAATACCGAACGGCACAAGTCGTTACCGGGGTACGACCTCGACAGCAGCGGAACGGGAACCTGCGATGCTCCGATGCGGGCACACCCGTCCAGGCGGACACTGCAGACTGCGCGGTCTCCCGACGCGAAGGATGCTACGCGTCCTCGTCATCGTCGCCACTGTCAGTGCTGGCCTTGGTACTGGCCTTGGTCACAGTCGCATCTTCGTCTTCGTCGTCGATCTTACCTTCGACGCCTTCCCGGATAGCCCGGACGGTCTTACCAAGCGACTTACCTAGTTGCGGTAGCCGCTTCGGGCCGAACAAGACCAGGACGACAACGGCGATGAGCCCAATCTCGACCGGTCCCAGTCCGAATATCGCTGCCATGTCGCTTCCTCCATCGTAGTCATCTTCCACGGCCAAGCGGCGGTATCGCCGCAGACTGTCACACCAGAAACGCCTAGCTAGCGTACCACCAACCGTCAGGCATGCGCCACGCTTTCGGTCCGAGAAAGGTAGTACAGGGTATGCAGCAGCTCTCTGACGGGATCGGTGTTGTGTATCATCACGTCGCCAGCAACGCGTACCATCGCAGACGAGTAGTTCAAGATCACACGTATGCCCGCCTCGACCATGCGGTCCGCCACACCCTGTGCCTCAGACGGGGGGACCGCGATCACTCCGATCTTCATGTCTTGTTCTCGGGTGACACGCTCGAAAGAAGCGATGTCCTGGACGACGATGTCCCCGATCCTGTTTCCGACCTTGGCGGGATCGCTGTCGAATATCGAGGCGACGACAAAACCCCTGGAGCGCAGGCCGTCGTAATCCGCGATGGCGGACCCAAGGTGTCCGGCTCCAACCAGTGCTATCCGATGCGTGTGGTTCGAACCAAGAATGCCCTGGATCCTATCGATCAAGTTCACGATCTCGTATCCGACGCCGCGCTTCCCGAAAGAGCCGAATTGGGTGAGGTCCCTGCGGATCTGCGCTGGATTGATGTCGGTCATCTCCCCAAGTCGGGCTGATGAGACCGTGTAACAGCCATCTTTGCGCAGCTGGATAAGCGCACTCAGATATGCGGGAAGTCGTTCAATTACGCCTTCCGGGATGTGGTCGATCGGGGATCGTACGTTCACCGGGGTCCCTCAATCACTCATCGGTCGCGAATATCGTAACAATCGTTACAAACCGGCACAAGCGGCAATCCTGCGATCAGGTCCGATGATCGGCACGCCGAAGGCGAGATGTAACGTCAGCGCGAGTCACTATCCCAGCGAGATGGCCGTCTTTGACGACGAGCAGAGCGCCCGGCGACGCTTCGTTCCCGAATCGCGCGAGCACAGCATCCCCGGGGTCCCGCGCGCCAATCAGCAGTCTGGATAGATCGGTGTCGGCCACATCCTTGACGAGGGTATTCGGCCACTCGGTGCGCGGGACGCGCTTGACGGCGTCAAGCGTGATCAAACCGATGACCTCGCCCTCATAGATGACGGGGTAGCGAGTGTGAGGACCGTCGAGGAAGTACTCGTGAACAAGCTTCTCGACACTGATCTCTCCCGGGGCGACCATCACCTCGCGCGACGACAGGTCCTCGACCGACTCGCCGTGAAGGGCGCTGCGGGCGAGCTGATGACGGTATGCGGAATCCGCGAGCACGACTATGAAGATCCCAACCAGCCCCAGCCATATGAGATTGAGCCTACCCGCGAGTACTCCCATCACCGCCAACGCCACCAGAACGTAGCCGATCAACTGCCCGACGACACTGGCCCACCGTGTCGCTCTGAGTTGGTCTCCGGTAAGGCCCCACAGGAGAGCACGCAAGACGCGACCGCCATCAAGCGGGAACCCCGGCAGCATGTTGAACACGGCCACCGCGAGGTTGATGACAGCGAGGTACTCGAACGGGCCCCAGATCACGTTGGTGACACCGAATCTGAACAGTGTCACCGCACTGAGGGCGAATACTGCGGCGAGCACCAGACTTGCGAGCGGTCCGGCGATGGCCATCACGAATTCGCGCAAGGGCGTCGATGGCTCATCCTCCATCTGTGCGATACCGCCGAAGATGAAGAGTGTGACCTTGGCGATCCGAATGCCACCTGTGCGAGCCACCAGAGAATGGCTGAATTCATGGATGACTATCGATGCGAAGAACAGCAGCGCGGTCATGATTCCGCTTGTCACGTCCACGAACATGGGACGATCCGGAAACGCCGAGGGGTAGTAGCTGAAAGACAGTGACGCAGCCACGAGCACGAACACCACCAGCCACGTGGCATTCACCTCGACCGGGATCCCGAAGAGGCGCCCGATGCGTATGGACGGCAGATCGAACACCGGTCGCCTCCCTCAGATAGCCTCACGCATTCTGTGCGCTTTCGCAGCCTAGAACCGGGCACCGTCCAACGCATGGGCACACACGCAGTCACGCTCGGTCGGCAAGCGCGGGATCATCTCATAGATGAGTTCCTTCACCTTCGCGTTGTTCTCGAGGAATACGCGCACAACCTCGTCGTTCGTAACGGGTTCCACTCCTTCGGCACCCGCATCATGATCAGTGATGAGGGAGATGTTGCAGTAGCAGATCTCCAACTCACGGGCCAGGTAGCATTCCGGATACTGGGTCATGTTGATGACCTCCCATCCTTGTGCTGCAAACCATCGAGACTCAGACCGAGTCGAGAAGCGGGGGCCCTGAATGACGACAACGGTTCCAGCCGGGTGCGCAGTGACGCCCACGACCCCGGCCGAATCGACAGCCACCCGCCTCATCGTCGGACAGTAAGGATCCGCCGAAGACACATGGGTTGTCACCGGCCCGTCGAAGAAGGTGTCCTTCCTGCCCCAGGTCCGATCCACGAACTGATCGCAGATCACGAAGTGCCCTGGCTCGATCTCGGGCTGGAGGGATCCGCACGCGTTCGGTCCGATGATGCGTTTCACCCCCAACGCCTGCATGGCCCAGAGGTTCGCCCTGAAGTTGATCATGTGTGGGGGGAGTTGGTGGTCGTTTCCGTGGCGAGGCAGGAACGCCACCTTACGACCGGCGATGTCGCCGTACATCACCGCCGATGAGGGCGCACCGAACGGCGTCTCCACCTTGAACTCCTGAGGTTCGTCGAGCAGCTCGTAGAACCCGCTACCGCCGAAGACGCCTATCTCGGCCTTAGGATACTCCATCATGGCACTCCTCTTTGATCGCGTACGGCCACTTGAACACGTTGATTCGATTGTAGAGTATTCCCCGAGGACTCAATCCCCTCTCGCGAACCGTCCTCTCGCGAACCGTCCACAGATCGGCGGCTACGCAGAACGCCTCGGGGCAACCGCCATTCCCGTTGAGCATGCGACAGGGCCCGGCACGTGAAGCACGCGGCTCCTATCATCACCTGTCACAGCCCATCGCTCCTCCAACACCGCGCTACCCAGTGTGTGGTCAAGATCAGTGGCTATCATCACATCAAGGTGGTCCGCTTGATTCAGGATCCGGGCCTCCAAGGTCACGGGTCCTGAACCCGGCGAGGCATCGATGTCAGCATGGTGGACAGCCAGCGCGTGTGAGAGACGCGCAAGCATTGTCGACGAGATCCTGGGTTGCAGTGTCCTTGTAGCATCTCGGAGCCGACGCTCCCCCAGCAGCACGTGGCCGAGAAGGCGGCCCTCGTCATTCTCTTCGATGGCGGTCCTCCAGTTCAGGGCGTCGACCATCCCGATATCATGGAGCAGTGCGGCGGTCACGAGCAGATCCGCGTCCACCTCCGGATACGTCTGCGCCAGAGCAGCACACAGACCGGTCACCGCCACCGAATGCTCGATCAGTCCCCCGAGGAATGCATGATGACCCCTGACCGTACCGGGACACATGGCGAACTTCTCGAAGAAGGTGGCGTCACCGAAGACCGCTTTGAGTATCCGTCGCAGATCTGGATCGACCACTCGCGCGGCGGCGCTCTTGAACTCTGCGATCAGGGCGCTCCGTTCTCTCTGTGTCGTCGCGATCATGTCAGTCTCGTCGAACCGCGAAAGCGCAGTGAGTGATTCGACCGAGATGCGTCTGTTTCCCCGGTATGAGGTTACCGTGCCGACAACCCTGGCCACGGTTCCCGCAGGAATGGCGTGGCCATCACGGGAGGGCCTGAACCACACTCCTGCGATCCGCCCAGAGCGGTCTGCGAACGTAAGGGTCAGATAGGTCTCACCCGCGCGAGTATGGCGTAACTCCTTGTGCGAAAGCACGAAACCACTATCGACATGCATGCCTTCCACAAGCTCATCGACGAACTGAGACTTCACACGACACCGTCCTTGACCTGAGATGGCTCTACACACAGATCGTAGACGGGGGTTCTGACATTCGGAATCGGAGTGACGCGATACGGACCCTAGCCGGTATCCACGTCTTCGAGGCGGACCCTCAAGACCGCGCCGGGTTCGATACCGTAGCGCTCGGCGGCGCTTCCCTGTCTGACCGCCAGAGTCAGCCAGCCTGACGAATCGACCATGGCTACCGGTTCGCCTTCATCGACATCGGAGAACGTGGTTGCGAAGGGCACCTCGATGAGCAGGTGTCCAAAACTCAGTTCGAGGACAGAGCCCGTGAGCCCATGTCTCCCCATATCGTCCGCCGTAAGCCCGATGCGCATGGAGCCGAATCTGTCGATATCGACGACTTCGGCCGACAGCATGTTCCCTTCGGCCACACACGGGCCGAAGGGCGCAGGCGCAAGGGTCTCGACCTCCACCTCACGCCCCAAGGACAATGGTTCGACGCCACAAGCCAGTGCCGCAGCAGCCGGAGCCAGCACGTCGCGAGCATGAAAGGTCGCCAACGGGGGTGCGAGGTGCAACTTTCCGGGGTCGATGGCCACCGCTTGGACGACCCCGCCACCGCGCCGCGCCGCAGGAATCAACACGCCGTTGTCCGGACCGACCAGGCGCGTCCCGTTCGCCGCCATCAGACAAAGATCCATCCGGCCTCCACCAACCCCCGGATCGACGACCACAAGGTGTATGGCGTCCGGTAGTTGATACAGGCCCGCAGCCGCAACCGCCGCACCCTTGCGGATGTCGAAAGGAGGTATCTGATGAGCCAGGTCGACGATGCGCGCCTGAGGACACGACTGATGGATGACCGCATGACATACCCCCACCCACGTGTCCTCAAGACCGAAATCGGAGACAAAACAGATGATGTTCTGCACGGGTCACTCCCTCATCGACCGCCGTCACCTGACTTAATGGTGCCCGAAACCACGAGTAAGCACTACATGACCGGGCTTTCGGTTACTATTGGATTCATCCAGCCATGGAGGTGATCGACATCCGTCTGAATCATGCGTACTGGGTCGTTGTCGCTCTCACCGGTGCTGCGATCGTGTTGCCTGCATGCTCCGCCCCCATCCGGATCGACTACGTCGACTCAGGCAACGATTACCGCTCCGATGACATGGAGCCACTAGTGGCCCAGGTTGAACGCCCCGATTACTTCGGTGATCGGGTAGACAGCGCCCCCGGACATCGTCACTCAGCACTGAGCAAGCTTCGCTCCCAGGGTACGGATCAAGCCGAGTTGGCCGACTTCATCACTGAGCACTTCCCCTCAGATGGCAGATCGGTCCCATTCCATACCGAGTCGGCCAGTGTCGACGGGCGCGAGGCATGGGTCATCATCGAAGTCTGGGGGTCCGAAGGAGGAACGCTCGACCGTCTACGCCTTTGGGCGTTCGACCGGGCAACCGGCGATGTGATCGTGTCAACAACATCCAAGTAGTCCCCCTCACACGTCAATCGGCATCTCAGCTCCAAGAGACTCTCTGGCGAGACTGAACTGCCGTAGTCGGTAACGAGTTCCTCAAGGACTTCTCTGTGACTTCTGCCCGCATCGAGAAGATCAGCTTCGAGAGTCGAGAGAAGGAGTCGCTCCCGCAGGATTCTCAAATCCCCGCCGCGAGAGCTGATGCCCCGGCGACGCACGACCGCCCAGAAGTACGCACGCATGCGGTTCCGGTCGCGAGATCCGATGGGGGTAGGTCCGTGACCGAAGCGGCGTGCGGTCGCCGCGCGCGCGTACTGCGCCAGACTCGGGGGAATGCGACCGGAATCAACGGCGTTCTTCTCGATGGCGTGCAGGAAGGATATCGCCCCAGTCGGTGTCTCGAATGTAGCAGCCTCAGGCATCTTCGTCTCCCTTCGAACGTTGTTCGAAGCCAGACTAGAACCCAGGTATGACACTAACGGCGTCGTCGGCCTTCAGGCCGGGAACATCACCTGAACCGCTTCACGGTTCACCGCAAGGTATGCCGGCTCATAGAGCAGCTCACCGGTGTCCAGTCTGTAGACGCGGGCATCCGTCACCGCGAGGAAGTCCTTGGCCTTGGAGTTCAGCGCATCCGTCAACCGCGACCCGGACAGAACATATATCTTGCCCTCGATCTTCAGCGAAGCAGTGGTGATCACCACGCTCACGCAGTCCTTGTTCGTATAGACCACGAGCGCCTCCTTCGACCGGTCGAGCCCTCATCGCAACTCTAACCTAAACACAGGAGCTGAGAACATGCAAAACAAGCAAGGGTAGGGCCGGCGATCACGCAACCACTGCGACCAGCCGGGCCAACCATAGCTGGGCGAAGGAAGCCAGTGTCAGCTCGACGACCGTCAGCACGAATGCCCACATCACCGACGGCCACGCATCCCTGAACCTGGCTGCTCGACGCTCGAAAGGACGCAGAAGGCAGACGATCACCAGATTGACAGTCGTGAAAGTCAGCAGTATGAACAAGGCCACCAGCCAGGCGTACAGTGCGCCAGTGGCCGGAGCGACATATCGAAGGATCAGGTATGTCACGGGCAACGCGATGAGGAAGACACCCGCCTCGTGTGGTCTGCCCAGTATCCTGGCCTGACGATAGTCGCGCCAAAGCTGTCCGTTGAGCATCGGGACGCTCAGCGCCCCGATGGCGAATCCCGCCGCAAGTCCGGTGGCCAACCGAATGTCGTTGTTCGTCTCGCGCCAACCCGCATATGAACTCACACCATCCACAGCCATCGTCGCGATGAAGCCCACCAGCAGGACCATCAGCCAGCGCGGGGGCATGTCGATCGCACGTCTGCTGTCTGCAAACAGCATGATGACGACCACGGCTACCACGAAGCCGGCGTAGATGCCCGTATCCCTGGCACACACTGGCAGTTGAACCCCGCCTGCGAAGAACGAGCGCTCCGGCAACTGGTGGCACAGTCCGAAGCCTATCAACTCGAGCACACGTGGCACTGCGCAGACTCCCTTACACGAACAGCGGGCCGACATCAGTCGGCCCGCTGTCTGGTCTCGATGATGGTCGGGATGGCGGGATTCGAACCCACGACCTCTGCGTCCCGAACGCAGCGCTCTACCAAGCTGAGCCACATCCCGACGAGGCGGTATGATACACGGTCATCGTGGCCTGTGAAACCCCTTGCCCGAAGGTTGAGGCCCGGCCACTTGACGTGGCCGGGCCTCTAGACTCCGTGTCGTGAATCGAAAGCTACTGATTGATGTACTGTGACGCGAGTCGCACGTGACAGTACGAGCAGGTAGTCTCCACGTGGCAGTCGAAGCACGGCTGTGCACCATTCTCCTTCACCGGAGCAGGATGGTAGTTCACCCAACGCTGCTGACCGGTGTAGTCATGGTGACATCCATCGCAGAACGCCTGACTGTGACAGTTCTGACACTGCGGTCTCGTGAAGGAGCCGTCAGTAAGGCCAGCCTGGTGCGCTCCGCCATTGCCCTTGCCCTTCGCGCCGAATCCAGAAGGATGCGGCATCTCGAGCACGTGACAATCGGTACAGAACTGATTCTCCGCGGGCGTACCGCCACCGTGACAATACGAGCAGCTGTCTGTTGCCTGAGTATAGGCAGCCGGGTGCAGAGCCGGAGTCGACAGCGCCGCACGATTGGTCCAGCCTGCCGCGTTGTGAGATGCGGGGACTATGTTGCGCGAGATGTGACAGTTCACGCAGAACTCCTGCTTGTGGCACTTCTCGAGGCAGCCGGCCGCACCGCTCTCATTGACTATGCCGCCGTGGATGTTGTTCCACGGAGTGCCGTCAACAGCACCGGTGTGGTGACAGTCACTACAAAGCTCGCGGTACGTGTGGCAGTTCGCACACACTGCGGGTGAGTCCTTGCCCGTCTTGGAGTGGAACTGCTTGAACTCCTGCGGGTGTGGGACGTCGAGCTGGTGGCAGCCACGACAGAATGCATTGCCGTTCGGCATGTCGGGACCGTGACATATCTCGCATGCACTCGGCTGACCCTTGAACGCCTCAGCGTGCACGCCAAGCGCATCAGCAGGCTTGCGGAGCCAGTCTGCGGCCCTGTGTGAACCGGGCACCGGCATCAGACTCGTGTGACAGTCAAGGCAGAACTTCTGCACGTGGCAGGCCTCGAGACACAGGTCTATGCCATTTGCGACCACGGTCTGAGCATGCTGTGTCTGCCAGGCGACCGCAGGATCGTACTCCCAGTTCGAGGCGCTACCATGGTGGCAGTCGTTACAGAACAGGTAGTTGGTCTCCTCGGTGTTGTGGCAGTAATCGCACTTGTCTGCCGCGGTTGCCACGAGGTCCCGGTGGGTCTTGGTGCGGAACTCCTCGGGGTGCGGCATCTCCATGCCGTGGCAGTTGCTGCAGAACGTCTGCGGGTGGCACGTCGAGCAGTAGTTGACCTCGGCCACTGCAGGGATCTTGTCTGCCCAAGGATTGTGGGCACCGCCAGAAGCGTAGGCCCGAGCAATGCCGAAAGAAGCGTCTTCCTGCGACTCGGTCCCGGTCTCTTCTTCGCCCTCTTCCTCGGCTTCGCCCTCTTCCTCGGCTTCGCCCTCTTCACCGTGCTCGCCGGAAGTAGCGGCCTCGACACTCGCGATGGCATCCATCGCCATGTCAGCGTGACCACGCGGGAAGAAGCCTTCAACGAGGTGATTGTCAGGCTTGAGCTCGAAGTCCTTCGGGTGGCACGCCGCGCACCTGCCTGGTGCCTCGGCCCCGTCCTCGAGGCTGTGACACCGGAAGCACGCGGTCATGAGCATCCAGTCGTCGTGTGGACGATTGGGTTCGCCGGTCTTCGGGTCCGTCAGCGTGAGCTCGAAGTCCTCAGGATGCGCCACACGGTTGTGGCACATCGTACAGCTGACTTCCTTCTCATGATGTATCTCGTGGTCGATGATGATGCCGGGACTCGGCGTGATCTTGCGGTTGCTTGAATGGCACTGCGTGCACTGGCCCTCAGGCATCTCAAGGGCTACATGCGAATGCCCGTTCAGGGGCAACTCGAAGTTGTTGGTAGCGGTGAGATACAGCTCGCCGAGAGCCTCTGCCTTATGCAGCACGAAGGTGATCGGGTCGGCGTTAACCGGCATATGGCAGGCCATACACGAGATCTCGGAGTGTGATGAACGGTCATACGCGAGAATCGTGTCGTCCTGCACCTTATGGCAGCCCTCTGCACAGAACCAGTAGGTCGATGTCACCCCCAACGCGACGATCACGACGGCGGCCAGCATGAGGACGGCCACGCCCGTCCAGATGATGAACCGCGGCCGGCGGATAGGGTCCTTGAACCCATCCAGTGAGATCTTCGCCATACACATCTCTCCTTGATCACGTCCGGGGCCGGTTTCGAACACGTGAAAGGCGGCACTAGCCTCCGCCCACAGCGCTAACGATATCCGAACAAGCCCACCCGCTCAACAGGACTCACACATGCTCAGAGCAGACGGTTCACGCCTACTCTGGACATTTCGCCACGCAAAGGAGAATCCCTACCCTCTCCTACCAGAATAGCAGTCATAACGAGAATGCGTCCTCACCTTATCAGCAGTGAATCGGCAAGCTGATTGAGGTCCACGATGGCCGCGGTGATCTGTCTTGAGGCTTCGGCGGCCTGCTGGCTTACCTGGGCGACCTCACGCATTGAAAGCACGACCTGGTCGGATGCCGTCCTTTGTTGCTGAGTGGCTATGGAGATCTGCTTGGCCGAATCAGTGGTCTCCTCGACCTGGCTGACGATCTTGTCCAGTGAATCCTGCGTACGCTGCGCGAGCGCCTTGCCCTCTTCCACCTTCTTGGCCGCACGCTCGGTCGACATGATGAGTTGCGAGGTGGACGCCTGTATCTCTCTGACTACACGGCCGATCTCCTGGGTGGACTCGGTGACCGAATCGGCCAGCTTGCGGATCTCCTCGGCGACGACCGCGAAACCCTTGCCGGCCTCGCCGGCTCGGGCAGCCTCGATAGCGGCGTTCAGCGCGAGGATCTTCGTCTGCTCAGCCACGTCATCGATGATGACCAGGACCCTTCCGATCTCCTGACTACGCTCACCCAGCACAAGGATCCGGTCGGAGGATTGCTGCGTACTCACCCGGATCTCCTCGATGCCCTCAGCGGTGTCGGTCACCGACTGCATGCCTTCTTCCGCACTTGCGAGTGTGCGCTCGGCCACGCTGACCACCGCCGTGGAATTGTCGGCGATCTGCTTGGAGGTCTGAGCGAGCTCCTCGACCGTTGCAGATGTCTCCGCGACCGCCGCCGCCTGCTCCGCAGCACCGGACGCCTGCTGCTCCGTCGCAGCAAGCACCTGAGAGGTCAGCGCGCGCATGTCGTTGTTGATCGACGTGGCACTCTCGAGAAGGGAGTTCAGCCTGTCGAGCAACGAAAGGACTTCCTTCTGCATGTCGTCAGCGGAACCGCTCATGTCCACGGTGATCGAGTAGCGCTTCTGCGCCTCTCGCAACACTTCGCGGAACAATCCGTCCCCCGTTCGCACCGAGACGAATACACAAAGCAGGCCAAGGCCGATCCCCGCAGCAAGACACAGTATCCAGAAGACCACCCACAGCTGTGGGCTCTTGGGAACGACGAACAATCCGGCTATCAGGGGAAAGGCGATGCCGATGCCGATGCCGGCCGCCAACATGGTGACGAGCAGCTTCCGGTTGGTGTCCGTCATCTTGATGCGCACGTTGCCCTCCCCTTCGGTAGGCCGATCCTTGACAATAGTATCAGTCTGCTGCGGCATTAACTACAATCGTATGTTGCATCGGTATACCCCATGGGGTATACTATCCACGCCTGCAGCCCCTTCGGGAAAGCGAATCGCGACATGCTTGTAACGATCGACAACGCCGCCTGCGACCGTTCGGACACCTGTCCGTCGAGACGAGTGTGTCCGACGGGTGCTATCGTACCTGTAGAAGGCGGTCCGTATCCGGGGTCACGGGGTTACAGGGTGATCGAGTCCCTGTGTAAGGGTTGCGCCGTGTGCATGCGCGTCTGCGCAGGCGGAGCTGTTCGTCCGGCATGAAGGAGCAAAGCATGACAGAGCACTCGCCGATCACAGTCGAGGTGTTCGATCTTCCCACCTACACCTCCTGCTACAGCGGGGGTTGAGGTCCATCGTGGTCTCCGGAGGAGATCACCGCCATCATCGGTGAGGAGATGGATCGTCGCTTCGGTGACGCAGCGCGCATCATCTATCACGATGTCAGCGATGCCGGGGTCAGGGAGACGAACGCCCGCATCGTCCAGGAGATCGAGGCGCGCGGCCTGCTCTATCCCGTCACCGTGGTCGATGGGGTCCCGCTGTACGACGGGGCCGTCTCCTACCCGGCCATCTTGAAGGCCGTCGGTAACCGGCTCACACGAAGCGCCCTCTAGAACCCGAATCGTGACACCGCCCTCCGACCATCGCGTCTCTGTGGCTGAGTGCTCCTCGTACCGGACAGAAGATGTCTCCTCGGCGCTTGAGAACGCTCTTGAACCGCTGGGCGGGTTCGGCGCGTTCGTCTCTCCGGGACAGAACGTGCTCCTCAAGGTCAATCTGCTGTCGAAGGCCGAGCCCGACAGGGCCGTCACCACTCATCCGGAAGTGGTGCGGGCGCTGATCCACGCGGTCCGCTCGGCGGGCGGCGAAGTGAGCGTCGGCGACAGCCCCGGTGGACCCAACACCCCGGCGTGGGTTCGGCAGATCCACCAGACGAGCGGCATCGCGAAGGTATGTGCCGAGGAGAACGTCCCGCTGCTGCTCTTCGACGACGACCCCGTTCGCGTCACCACGCACGATCCCGCGCTGTTCGGGGCGTTCACCATAGGGCGCGCGGTGGCCCAGGCCGACGTCTTGATCAGCGTCCCCAAGTTCAAGACGCACGGGTTCATGATGTTCACGGGCGCGGTCAAGAACCTTTTCGGGTGCATTCCCGGCCTGGAGAAAGCGACCTTCCACCTCAAGGTACCGGGCCGAAACGAGTTCGCCGAGATGCTGGTGGACCTGATGCGGGTCTGCAGGCCTGCGCTGGCCGTCATGGATGCCGTCGTAGGCATGGAAGGGGACGGCCCGGCAGGAGGCCATCCGCGCAAGATAGGCGCACTGATGGCCTCGGCCGACTGCGCAGCACTCGACGTGGTCGCATCCGCGATGGCCGGGTTCGACCCGATGGAGGTCTACACGAACCGTGCTGCTGCGAACCGGGGGCTGGTCCCTACGACCGCAGATGAGATCGATGTCCTGGGCGTGCCATGGCGTGAGCTCGCACCCCCGGACTTCCGCCTTCCGGCCTCGGACCCCATGAGCCGCATGCCGAGCTGGTTGAACGACGCGGCGAATGCACACCTGCTCGCCCGCCCTGAATTCACCGGTGCGGTCGCGTGCACCCTCTGCGGGACTTGCAGGAAGGTCTGCCCCGTCGGGGCCGTCGATCTGGGTTCAGACGGCCCTGCATTCGACCGGAGTGCATGCATCAGATGCTACTGCTGCCAGGAGCTGTGCCCTCCCCAGGCGATCACACTTCACGTGCCTGCGCTGGGGCGTCTGGCGGCCCGGATGTTGCCGAGAAAGCGCCCCTGACCCGAGCTGTCACGGGATCGGGGCCCCCTACTCCCAGTCCGGTGCCACCTTATCGAGCAACATGCCGAGGAGACCCTTGTTCATGAAGACGTCCCACGCCGACTGTGGGGACGCACCGGCACCGCTGAGCGTGCGGTCGTAACGCCGCCGGCGGACGGGATCGCGCAGTACTGCGTAGGCCGCGTTGATCCTCTGCATCCGTGCGTTCGCCTCAGAGCGCCGTTCCGGTGCACTCACGTCCGGGTGATACTTGAGACACAAGACCTTGTACGCCTTCTCCACGACCTCGGGTTCAGCGGAACGGTCGATCTGCAGGGTCCGGTAGTGGTCCACGCTCTCCTCCACGGTCGACTCAGTGCCTCTCACAGGCGTTCTTGGGAACAAGATCGGGCTCCAGCTGCATGTTGACCGGGTTCGGACATCTCTTGCTCGCCAGTTGCATGGAATCCGGGCACACGCTGACGAGCACAGGAGGCGATCCGGCCTGGGGATCTGTATCCGCCCCGTCCCCTTCTATGGGCGACGTCGGCGCCGGCTGGCCCGGCATGATGGGTGCTCGCTGGTGGGAGAGGGCCTCGGCCATGAAGCGGCTCCATATCTCTGCGGGGAAGCTGCCACCGGTGACCTGGATGCCGTGGACCTTCGTCATCGGGACCTGACCTTCGCGGTGGCCGACCCACACGGCACACGACACGTCTTCCGCCCAACCCACGAACCAGGCATCACGGTACGACTGTGTCGTGCCCGTCTTACCCGCGACCCACGTGCCGGGGATCCGGGCGGACGTACCCGTACCGGACTCCACGGCATCGTGCAGCATCAACGACGCCTGGATGGCTACGGCCTCATCGACGGCGCGCGCTGAGATCGCTTCGGGTTCCCATACAGGCTCACCCGCGTCGTCGGTCACCCTGCTCACGGCGAACGGGTCGTTTCGCAAGCCGCCGCTCGCCAGCGTGCCGTACGCTGCTGCCATCTCCAACGGAGAAACGCCGCTGGACAGCCCTCCCAGTGCGATGGCGGGATTGTCCTCCAGCGGACTGGTGATGCCCATCCTGTTCGCAGTCTCGGCGACGTCGGCCGCCCCCACCTGCATGACGAGCCTCGCATAGACACAATTGACCGACCAGTTCGTAGCGGCCCTGAGCGTGAGGCGCTCCGCCGCGAACTGGTTCTCGTAGTTGTTCACCCGCCACACACCGTCTTTGACTTCGACCGCATAAGGAGACGCGTCGAAGACCTGGTCCGGACGCACGCCTTCCTCCAGGGCTCTGACCAGGACGAACGGTTTGAACGCGGAACCCGGCTGACGCTTCCCCTGCGCGGCCAGGTTGAACTGGTTCTTGGAGAAATCGCGTCCACCGACCATCGCGAGGATCCGCCCGGTCCGATGCTCCAGGGCGACGATCGCGTACTCGGGGTCACCTTCGTAGTTCAGCGCCTGACTCGCCGCACTCTCCGCTGCTGCCTGGATAGCGGGCTCAAGCGTCGTGTAGACCCTCAGCCCCCCCTGAAACACCGCATCAGCACCGAGCTTCTCGATCAGTCCCTGTTTCACATATTCGACGAAGTACGGTGCCACGTCGGGGACGTTCGCCGGTGCTGCGACCTCAAGGGCCGTGGCCGCGGCTTCGGTGTAGACGCCGGGAGAGATATAGCCGAGATCGCGCATCTTGAGGAGCACCAGGTTCCGGCGCTCCAAAGTCTCCTCGGGGTCCTCGATAGGCGAGTACCTGCCGGGAGACCGGATGATGCCGGCAAGCGTTGCGGATTGCGCCAGGGAAAGATCCGATGCAGGCACGCCGAAGTACCTGCGCGCCGCGCTTTCCACTCCATAGGCGCCGTGACCGAAGTACACGGTGTTCAGATACGTTTCGAGTACATCGCCCTTGTCCGCTCGCGCCTCGAGTTCGTAGGCAAGCATGGCCTCCCGAAGCTTGCGTGCGAAGTTGCGCTCCCCGCCGGTGAACAACAGCTTGACCACCTGTTGCGTGATCGTACTTCCACCCTGGACGATCTGGCCCTCCTCGGCGTTGGAACGCAATGCGCGCAGGATCGCCTTCGTATCGACACCGTGATGCTCGTAGAAGCGCTCGTCTTCGATCGCGACGACCGCGTCACGCACCGTCTGTGCCATCCTGTCGAGCGGTATGACGGTACGGTCCTGCTCGCCATGCCACTTCGCGATGACACTGCCGTCGGCCGCATAGACGATCGAGGTGCGTGGAGTGCGCAGCGACTCCGGCCCAGTCGCCAGATCGGGAAGGGTGAGCGAGACACGGTACAGATAGAACCCTATGGCGCTGAAAAGCACCACGAGCGTCGCGAGAACCAACGCCGCGCCCTTGAGGATCGAAGCGAAACGTCCGGAGACGATCACGCGCTTCCTCCATAGCCGGATTCCGGTGAAGTACACTCTCAACAGAGAGCAAATCCTGCGCCGGGCGCAGGCCGGGCGACCAGCGTACGGGCAAGGAGTGCGATACGCGTCATGTTACCACGCGAGACCCGTGCGACCAGCGACGTCGCCGACGATCCGGTGCACAGGGCATTCCTTTGGTGGAGGCGCTTCCTCACCTCGGTCTTGCAGATGCCGTCACTGCCCCTGCGCCGTGGTGCCAGAAGGTCCTCAAACGGCTCCGGCCGAAGCCTCCGCAGCTCCCCGGTGTTCGCCAGCTGGCGCCGGGGACTATCCAGGGTCCTGAGGCACACACGGCTGGTCGCACGCTCCCTGACCAGCGGGACGAAGGTCACAGCGATAGCCACCTTCGAGCTGCTTCTTCATGCCCGAGCGCCTTCGCGTGCGGTCATCGGCCGCGTTACCATCGTCGCACTCGCACTTGCGCTCGCAGGAGCGGGTCTGACAGCGCTGATAGCACCGGCGGGCCAGCTGTCCCGGGCCCTGGCTGCGGGCGGCCTGATGCTCGTCTGGCTGTCTGCCCGGCTCGCGGTGATGTGGACGGTCTTCAGGCCTCGGGGGTCCGGGGAACGGGTCCTGGTCACAGCATCGTGGGCGGCGGGAACGGTCCCGTTCATCATCGCCATCATACCCGTGACCCGTGCTCTGGCATGGGGCCTGGGCGCGGTGACAGCCTACCGTGTCCTGCGCCACAACCAGCCGGACGTCAAGAGGGCCGGATACACCGTGGCAGCGGGCTTCGCGGTCGAATTCGTGGGTCTTCTGGTCATCATCGCTAGCCGAAACGCGGCCGTGCTCTTGAGGGTGCTGTCGATCGGCTGACGACATCCCTTGCAGACCGGATGTCTCCTGCAGACGACCCCCCTGCGGCATCAGACGATAGCGGGTTCCTCGGCGATACCACCCGAACGCTCCGCGACCACGACACCTGCCATCACCAACGCGGCCCCGACCAGTTGGACGAAGGTCATCCGCTCGCCAAGCAGGATGGAAGCCAGCACGATGGTGAACACCGGTTCGAACGTCGAGGCGATGGCGGTACGTCCGGCACCCAGGTGACGCAGCGCCCGCAAGTAGAGCAGAATCGCGACGAACGTCGGCAGCAGCACGATGCCCGCGAGCAGAAGCCACAGCTCCGAACCCCAGCCGGCGGCGGACAGCGGCGTGGATGTGAGCAGAGCGGCGACGAAGGCCATCAGGGCCGTGAGGAAGAACAGGTAAGTCATCAGAACGGTTCTCGGCCGGTCAGGCAGTAGGCGCTGACTCGCCACGGTGAACGATGTGTACCCACACGCGGCGGCCAGCCCGAGAAGGAGGCCAGGGACACCCACCCGGACCGCGCCTGAGAATGGAGCGACGACCAGGACACAGCCTGCGAACGACAGCGCCACCGCGGCACCTCTGGTCTTTGAGACCGTGACGCCGAACAGAGTCCGCTCAGCCAACACGACGATCGCGGGATACGTGTAGAGCAAGACGGCCACCACCGCCGCATCGGCGAAGGTCAGGGCGAAGAAGAAGCAGATGGACGCCGCCCCATATCCCCCGAACGAGATCAGGGCGTACCTGCCCAGATCGCTCAGGCCCTCATGCAACCGCCGAGGGTTCTTCAGGGCGACATACCCCCCGAGCAGCAGCGCAGCCAGGCCGAAGCGCCATGTGAGCAGCTGCAGGGGCAATGCCCCCCGGGAATATGCGAGTCTGGTGAAGACCGCAAGCGTTCCGAAACAAGCTGCGGATGCGATCGCCGCTATGAGTGCTCCTTTGCGCTCCACCCTGCTCCTCTCACCAGCTCCGACCGCTCACGCTGCCACCACGCAGTCAGCGCGTCAAGGACATGTCGACCCACGCGATGCTCTGATAGACTGCGGGCGACCGTTCCCCTACCCGCCGAGGAAACCCTGTGCCTCATGCATGATGCCGAACCTACAGCGGACGCCAGTGGCTCCCATTTGCGTGCGGCCGTCAAATGGGTGCCCTCCGTACTCTGGGCCACCCTGATCTTCCGGCTATCGGCGATCCCCGGGTCCGACGTACCGCCAGGCGACTACGGTTCCCTCGCCCACTTCACCGTCTACGCGGTGCTTGGCGCCCTGCTGTTCCTGGCGTTGGCGCGAGAGCAGGGGGCAGTCCGTGCCGCCTGCCTGGCCGTTGTGATCTCCTCGGCGTACGGCGTGACGGACGAGGTCCACCAGGCGTTCGTGCCCGGCAGGGTTCCCGACGTCGTCGACTGGGGTCTCGACACGCTTGGGGCAGGCGTTGGGGCATTTACGAGCCTTGGAGTACACCGCTATCTCCAGCGCCGCCGTGCTGAGTCAGGTGGCACCGTGCCCGGCAGGCCCGAAGGCTCAGGGTAAAGCGCCCTGGCCGCCCTGATCGCGATCGTTGTTGCGCTGTTGCTGCTGGTCTTGCTGGTCCGGTGACACTCCGTCACCGGATGGTCCCCCCGGGTCCTGCGCGCCATCTCCTCCCGGTGAGTCACCCTGACCGGCCTGCCCGTCACCGGAACCGCCGGAGCCTGACCCCGTACCGTCCTGGCTCTGTCCTGTGTTCTGGCCCGGCGTCGCGTTCTGGCCGCCTCCGGTCCCCTGTCGGGAACCCTCGCTTCCGCCTCCACTCGACCCGGAACCGCCGTCAGTGGCACCACTGCCGGCACTGCCGGCACTGCCGCCACTGCCGTCGCTGCCGTGGGGGCCGGTCCCTGAACCCGAAGGTCCATCTGTCTCATCACCGGTGCGCGACTGTTCGGAGGTCGCTTCCCTGAACTCGCGGTGTTCGCGCAAGCGAATCCGTTCCTGCGTCTGCTCGTGTACGGGCACGACCGTCGAAGACGTCGCCGCAGAGCTTCCAGGTCGATCTTCCGGAGCCTTACCGCCGGTCGATTCATAGTCACCGCGAAGAGCCTCTCGGACCTGGATCGCTGCCATGCGAACCGGGTAGAGCAGGTCCCCTGGGCCGGAACGAGCAGCAGCATAGGAAACGCCCGAGAGCATGGTAGCGGTAACGGCGAAGGCGGTCGCGCTTCGCCGGAACAAGAGTCGTGCGGAATGAAGTGGGGCCGCATACCCGGGAACGTGGGCCATGACGCGATCACGGACACGCTCGCGCGAACCCGCCTCGAAACCGGCATCTCGCCCGGAGAGCCACTCCTCCAGAGAGACCTCGGTCATCTGTGCCGATCGGTCACTCATCCTCGCCCAACTCCTCAAGCTTGCGCGCCAGGCTTCGAACCGCCCGGTGCTGAAGGGCCTTGACCGACCCCTCGCCTTTGCCGAGGACAGCCGCGGTCTCACGGACATCCATGTCCCAGAAGAACCTGGCTACCAGCACTGCAGCCTGCTCCTCGGTCAGGCTCTTCATACACTCCCTCAGACGCTCCGCATCCACATCCGCGAGCACGCGCTCATCCACCATCACAGGGTCGGCGGCGTTCTCCACGAGTGACACGGCGTCTTCCACCGGCTCAGGGACTCGAGCCGTACGGCGATGGTGGTCGACGATCGCGTTTCGCGCGATCCTGAACAGCCACGCTCCGAACGGAAGACCCCTGCGATCGTACGCACCGATCGCCTCGAACGCTTTGAGGAAGACGACCTCGGTGACGTCCTCCGCGTCCTGGACGTGCCCGATCCGCGATCGCACGAACGCATAGACCCTGTCGGCGTAAACGTCATAGATCGAACCGAACGCGTCGACATCACCGCGCATCGCTCTTCGCACGAACCTGTCAACGAACCTCTCGTCGATGGTGTTCATCTGTGCGGGGACTCCATCCAAAGAAACGAAGCATCGGCTCGAACGGTTACGGCCTCCGGCGGACGCATGTTAAGATTGTCACGCCTGAAAACGCCCCGCCAGGGGCGATTAGATTCTAGTCCATCGTGGATCGGAACAACTCACATGCTCTCGCGAATCGTACTCGTCACGCCGCCGTACCACAGTGGCGTAGTCGAAACCGCAGGAAGCTGGCCTAACGTCGCGTTCGTCTACCTTGCTGGTGCTCTACGCGAAGCCGGTTTCGATCCGATCATCTACGACGCGATGACCGCTCATCACGACATGGACCGGATCGCCGCAGAGCTGGAACGCTACGCTCCCGATATGGTGCTGACGAGTGCCTACACGCCCAGCTATCCCGCAGCGGCGCGGATGCTGCGCGTGGCCAAGGAGACCCTGCCGGGCGTGATCACGGGTATCGGCGGCGTGCATTCGCACTTCATGTACGACGAGGTGCTCACGAAAGACGGCGACGCGGTGGACTTCGTGGTCCGCGGGGAGGGTGAGCGCACTCTACCGGAACTGGTCCAGTGCCTCAACGCAGGCGACAACCTCGCGAAGGTCGAAGGAATCGCCTACCGGGACGAGAACGGAGCGGTCCTGGCGACGCCGGCCCGGCCGTTCGTACACGACCTGGATTCACTCCCCACCGCGTGGGATCTGGTCGATTGGAGCCTTTACCGGTTCTACCCCTTACCTGACACCAAACTGGCCATCCTGTCGACCTCGCGCGGCTGCGATCAGTCATGCACGTTCTGCAGCCAGCAGGTGTTCTGGAACAAGACCTGGCGTGCCCGCAGCGCCGAAAGCGTCATCGCTGAGATGGAGATGCTCCGGGATCGTTTCGGTGTGGGCGTCGTGATGTTCGCCGATGAGACACCCACGCTGGATGAGACTCGCTGGCATGCGCTTCTGGACGGGCTGATCGAACGCGAGGTCGGATCTCACATCCTGATGGAGACCCGCGTCGACGATGTCCTGCGCGACCAAGCCATCATGGACCGCTACCACGGCGCCGGCATCAACCATGTCTATCTGGGCGTCGAACGCACTGATCAGACGACCCTCGACCTGTTCAAGAAGAACACCGAGGTCGAGATGGGCAAACGCGCTCTGGACCTCGTCAATGGCCACGATATGATCTCCGAAACGAGTCTGGTGCTCGGACTGCCGACCGATACGCCCGAGACCATCGAGGCAACCTTCCAGCTGGCGCAGCACTACAACCCCGACCTTGCGTTCTTCCTGACCATCGCACCATGGCCGTACGCGGACATCTACGAGGACCTGAAGCCTCACATCGTGAGCTACGACTATGAGGACTACAACCTCGTCGCTCCCGTCGTGAAGCCGATCGCTATGGAGATCGACGAGCTTATGGAGCAGGTCATCAACTGCTACCGGCGCTTCTACATGGGCAAGCTCAAGAGTATCGCGACGATGTCGACGTTCAAGCGCGAGTACTTCATGGTGACGATGAAGCTGCTCATGGAGAACAGCTACCTGCGCCAGCACATGGGCGGCCTGGGCTCGATGCCCAAAGAGGTCGAGCGCCTCATGGGCAAGTGGCTCTGACGCGCGTTCGCTAAACCGGCAGTCCCGACATCG
This sequence comes from Actinobacteria bacterium UBA7524, assembly GCA_002478275.1. Lineage (GTDB taxonomy): Bacteria > Actinomycetota > Coriobacteriia > Anaerosomatales > UBA912 > UBA7524. Next base: position 31,935 of record DLMY01000016.1, on the reverse strand, counting down.
GCGGTGAGCCGTCGTCCTAGTAGATGCCGCTCTCCGCAGCGGTCTGCTGGTCCACTCCAAGCTGACGGAGCTTGATCTTGAAGTCATGTGCGTTATGCGCCATGGCGACAGCGTCGTCCAGCGTGATCTTTCGCTCGGTGTAGAGCTTCATGAGGCTCTTGTCGAACGTCTGCATGCCGTAGTAGTCGCCTTCTTCCATGGCGTCTCTGATCATGTAGGTCTTGTCCGGGTCGTTGATGAACTCTCTGATGGTGCCGGTCGCGATCATGACCTCCACCGCAGGGACGAGGCCCCCGTTGATCGAGGGGATCAGACGCAGCGAGACGATCCCCTTGAGGGTCGAAGAGAGCATCAGCCGAATCTGTTTTTGCTGGTAAGGCGGGAAGAAGTCGATGATTCGCGCGATGGTCTCGGTCGCGTCGATGGTGTGAAGGGTCGAAAGCACCAAGTTGCCTATCTCAGCAGCGGTCAACGCGGCAGAGACCGTCTCGTGGTCACGCATCTCACCGATGAGCACGACGTCCGGGTCCTGCCTCACGACATGACGCAGGGCGTCCGCGTAGCTCTGGGTGTCGATCCCGATCTCTCGCTGGTTGACGATGCACTTCTTGTCATGATGCAGCACCTCGATCGGGTCCTCGATCGTCACTATGTGGCCGTCACGCGTGCTGTTGATGTGGTCGATCATCGACGCCAGCGTGGTCGTCTTGCCGGATCCGGCGGTTCCCGTCACGAGCACCAGGCCCCGGGGCTCGTCCGCCAGCTGCCTGATGACGGGTGGCAGTCCCAACTCCTCGATCGCCGCCAGTTCTGTGGCCACGCGTCGCATGGTCATCCCCACACTGCCGCGCTGGTGGAACACGTTGACGCGGAAGCGGCCGACCCCGGAAAGGGAGTAAGCGAAGTCGATCTCACGGTGGTTCTCGAAAGATTGGCGCTGCCGGTCATCCATCATTCCAAGCGCCAACGCCTTGGTCTGCTCCGGTGTCAACGGCTGGAACTGGTCCCTCAGGACCACCAGTCGCCCGTTGAGCCTGATCGCCGGGGGACTCCCGACCTTCACATGCAGGTCGGAGGAGCCCTTGTCAGTCATGATCTGCAGCAGTCCGTCGATCTCAGCCATACGACATCACCCGGAATCCCTCGGCATCCACACAAGCATAGCGCAGCCGCGCCCTGTGATGAATTGTTATCGGAATCCCTGCAGCGAGGCTCAAGGGCCATACCGACAGCTTCGTCGCATGCCGCCGGGGAACGAGTCGCCTACGGACGCGTCGCGCCGGCGTAGTCCCCTCGCGTCAAAGGCGATATCTTGACCACATCACCGGTGCGTGGGGCATGGATGTAGCTGCCTCCGCCGACGTAGATACCGACATGATGTATCGGGGAGCCGAAGAACACGAGATCGCCCGGCTGAAGGTCGGCACGTGATACACGCTGGCCGACATTGATCTGGGCGCGCGAGGAGTGCGGAAGCGATACGCCCACCTGGCGGTAGACGAACGAGGTGAACCCGGAGCAGTCAAAGGCATTCGGCCCCGAAGCGCCCCACCGGTACGGTGCCCCGAGGTAGCGTTTCGCGATGCTCACGACTTCACTCCGAGGAGCCCGGGTGGGAGGCGGGAAGGTACGGCTCCCAGTTGACGTCGATCTCGATACGGCCGCACGAGCGGCTGCCGCAGCACGGGCGGCTTCGGCCCTCTCGATCGCAGCGATCTCGTTCTCGAGACCGGCCAGCATCCGCTTGCGTTCAGCCAGCTTGGCCTCGATGGCGCTCTTACGTGCCGCCATCTGCTCCCGAACCGCCCTCGCCTCGGACTCCTTCGCTTCGAGATCGGTCCGGTAGCGCTCGGCCTTGGCACGCTCATCCTTGAGTGAGGCCACATCCTCGGCTTCCTTGGCGTTCATGTCCTTGAGCAAGTCCCACGTCGAAGCGAACTCCTGGAAGTCGTTCGTGCCGAGAAGGACCTCCAAGAAGCCGACAGGACCGCCCCGGTACATGGAGCTCGCACGCACCTGCAGGTGTGACTGAAGCTCATCGATCCTCGCGTTGGTTTCCGCGAGAACCTTGCCGGTCTGCTCGATCTCCGCCAACAGGCGTTCATGGGCTGAACGCGCCTCGTTGTGAGCCTCGGCGGCGACCTCGACATCCTTGTCGAGCTGATCCAGCTGAGCCTTGACCCGGCGGGCCTCGTCACGTTTGTCAGAGACCGACGGGGTGGCGAAGACTGGCGACGTACCGGCCACAACGGCGAGCAGCGCGAAGGCAACGATGGCTGTCTTAAGTCGAACTGTCAGGATGACTCCTCCTGGCTGTCGGCTGCATTACAACCGTTCTATTCTACCATGCGGACGCATGGGCACGGGCGAACGGAACCCCCGGCAGAGCAAGCAGGTATCAGGCCAAGACGGCACAAAGAGCGTCGAGAAGACGGACAGCCGCCCGTTGTGCGAGCTTCTCGTCATCGCCATCACCGCTTCGACCGAGGTCGATGACGAGGCTGCCACGCATCCCGTGCATGGCCGTCAACGCGGCAAGCAGCCTGGAATGGAACGCTGCAGGATCATCGTCTCCGAGCACCGTCACGGCCGTGTCGGGGTCGTCATCCAGTCCCTGTGCCAACATCAGGGTCAATCCTGCGTCCCGGCGTCTGTCGCCCGCTTCCTCCGCCTCGCTCATCATCGAGACGAGTGCCGCATCGTGAGAAGCCTTCGCAAGATTGACGAGGCGCTTCGCCACCTCGGAGGCGAACGCACCCTGCGCCGTTACGATCACTGCGGTGCTGAGTAGCGGGGTGAGCACCCGGGCGGGCGCCAGACTGGCCGAAAGGGGCAGATTGGAATCCTTGCCTTCCCAGATGTGACGCAGACCCATCAGCGTCCTGACCGTCTCCAGCCCGACCACCCCATCAGCGGGCTGACCGCAGTTGCGCTGGAATTCGCGAACGGCACGCTCAGTGTAGGCACCGAAGATCGCATCGACGGGCCCCGAAGCGAAACCCAATGCATTGAGCGCCTCTTGAAGGACCTGCACGTCCCGCCCGTGGAAGTGGGGCAGTCTCAGGTAGAGCATCCTGTCCCCGAGTGTGAATGTCGCATCGACAAGAGCCGACCAGGTCTCATGTCCGACCACGCCGTCTTCGGAAAGGCCATGTGCTCTCTGGAAGTCACGCACGGCGTCGTACGTCTTGCCGAGGAACACACCGTCGATGCCCGTAGAGCCCAGGTCATGGCCCAACACGAGCAGACGCTGTTGCACATCCTCGACCGCCGGGCCCCTGACCCCCAACACGATCGGTCTCACGACACACATCTCCCACACTCGCGCGGGAGACATCCCGCGTCATCGAAAGCGATACTCGCGCCGGAATTTCTCGACATTGGCACGTACATGACCACGCTGACCGTCCTCACGCTTGAGGTACCGCTCCACTTCGATATCATTGAAATGGTCGGAACGGTAACGGTAGCTGTCCGTGGTTCCGTCGAAGTCTAGCACGAATCTCGCGACCAACGTCCTCAGGATGGTGTCCACCTCAGACACCGGTACCCGGGCGTGAGCGGCGAGTTCCAGGGCCGGCACCCAATCATCCCGGCGGTGCATGGCGAGTCTCAAGACCTCACGCAGGGTGTCCTGCGTCGGCTGTGTCTTCGGCAACTGCTCCAAAGCCCCTTTGAGCGTCACACCCACTCCGATCGCGATGATCCGGCGGTCTTCATCCGGCCGAACGAACGAGCCTTCACCGCTCCGCCGCCCCGGCTACGAACCTGCTACCCTCACTCCGTTCTTACCCGCGCGTTTCGCGGCGAACATCGCGAAGTCCGCAGCCTCGATCAGGCGGCTCGGTGACCCGGCGTGCTCGGGGTAGGCCGCCACTCCAACCGACACCGACTTGTGAATGGGCGGGATGTCCTCCCCGCCCTGGAACTCATGCTCTTCAACCCCCTGACGGATCCTCTCCGCCACGGCATAGGCCCCATCAGCAGCAGTCTCAGGGAGAACGACGACGAACTCCTCGCCCCCGTAACGGGCGGCGACGTCCATCTCGCGCAGATTGGCTCGGATGATCGAGCTGACTATCTGAAGCACGCGGTCTCCCCGCGGATGACCGTAGGTGTCGTTGAAGTCCTTGAAATCGTCGATATCGAGCATGATCAGGGCGAGCTTGTGACCGAAGCGCTCGGCACGGCCGATCTCCTCCTCAAGCCTCTGCTGGAAGTAGCCGTGGTTGTAGAGTTCCGTCAGGCGGTCTGTGACCGACAAGCGCTCAAGCTCTCCATGTAGAAGGGCGTTCTGCAGCGAAAGTGAGGACTGGTTCGCGATGACCTGAAGTCTCTCCGTCTCCGCCGGAGTCATCTCGCGGTAGATCGACGAACCGATGACGACAACGCCGATCACATTGTCTCCGGTTCTCAGGGGAACCGCGGACTGCGACCGGATCTCCTCGGCACATCTGCACCATGCCGCGCTCTCCGAGCCGTACGGCACGTCATGTTCCTGGACTATACCGTCCCTGAACGCACGGCCCAGGATCGTGTCGCGAACGGAGATCGTGGACTCGAACATATCGTCGGGACGGCCCTGCGAAGCCGCCAGGCGGAAGGTCCAGTCGTCACGCGAGAAGAGGTAGACACAGGATATCTCCGCGCCGAGGATACCGTTCGCGCCGTCAACGATAAGCGAGCACACATCATCGACACTGCTGAAGGACGTCAGCGCCTTGAAGAACTCGTGAGTGAAGAATATCTCGGCAAGGCGGCCTTCGAGTTCCTCGTTCGCCCGCTCGAGCGCTTCTTTGCTGGACTGCAGGCGACGTTCGTGGCTGCGGATCTTGTCATATGCGACCTGCAGCTCGACGAAGAGCTTCTCTTGCTCCTCACCTCGCTTCTTGGCCACAAGGAGGTCCCAGATGAGCTCCGAACCGCCCTCGCCTATCATCTCGACCCCGGCGGGCTTCTGGGACTGAAGCGCCTGCCGGATGACGGGGTCATCGGACATGTCGATGATCAGGTCGAGTCCCGGGACCTGGTAGACCTCGGTGTAGTCCCTGGTGGAGTAGATGCCGAGGTCCTCGGCCAGGCGAACCGCAGGGGCCGTCGAGTTCGGGCAAGAAACGGCGGCGACGTCGATGTTGTCGACCTCGCTGAGCAGCCTCAAGATGGACGCAGCCCTAAGGCTGCCGCCCACGATGGCTATCGTCAGTTGCCTTCCGGCCACTCCCCTCGCAGGGGCCGCGACCATCTCGATCTCTTCCATGACCCAGGATCCTCGCTCACGGCTCAGAGCCTCTTCACACCGTACAGGTAACTGCGCACCACGAACAGCCCGGTATCCAGATGCAACTCAACCGTCCTGGCGTGGCGTTCTCCCGTATCTTCGGCATAAAGAGGTATCTTCAACAGCTCTAATTGCCTTTTCGCCTCTTCCACGTTGCGGTCCCCGATGCCCGCGATCATGCTGTCCGCCTTGAACATCATGGCGCCGCCGGCGATCTTGGCGACCAATCGGCGCCTGGGAGCACCCATGACACCGAGCTGCCGGACCATCTCAGGGACGACGTTGGAGGCGAACCGCATCTCGGTTCCTGGTGGCGTCTTCTCGAACGGCCGTGCGAGCATCACGTGCGCCATAGCGCCCTGACGCGTCGATTGGTCCCACAACGCCACAGCGACGCACGAGCCAAGCGCAGGCGTCATCAGGTAGTTCGGATGCTGTGCCACGGCGAATGCCCCGAGACCTATCTCGATGGCATATTCATCTTGCGGGAATGCGGGATCCGTCCCGAAGCCGTCCATCCGGCTCACGCCATTCCCAGCCTGCCGAGTATCACTTCGAGGCTGTCCGGGTCCGGCATGAAGAACAGTATCGCGTCAGTGCTCGTGGCCTCGTCGTTGAAGGTAGTGCGGACGAGCAGGGCGTTCTCCGCCTTCATGCCCGCCTCCGCCATCGCGACCTGCAGGATCGCTCCTGCCATGTCGAGTGCGAACAGAGGACTCGAAGGCAGCACGTCGAGATCGGCCAGACGCGCGATCGCAGCCACGTACGCTGCGGAGAGAATCGAGGCCACATGCGTGATCAGGCGCTCCTCGTCATGACCGAAGGACTTGGTGGTGCCGGGCGCCCGGTTGTGCAGAAGGTCCACGAGCGCGAGCGATGAGTCCCTGGGGGTCATGAAGAGCATCCCGCCGTCCACATCACCCAGCAAGCGCGTGTATACCGCCCCGACAAGCTGCTCCGGTCCGCCGAGCGCATGTGGTACCTGCGAGAACGGGATCAGTTCGAGCCTGGGCACTGTGATATCTATCGGCCTGCCCGTCAGCTGCGACAGCGCAGTGGCGGCATGTCCGGCGCCGATACTACCCACCTCGCGCAAGGCATCCTTCTGGAGATCCGACAGTTCGTCCAGTCTCATGCCTTGTCCTCCCTGCCCGACATGAACGTCCGCGGATCGAGGATCAGCGCGACACGACCGTCTCCGAGCACTGTCGCCCCGCCGATCCCTCTGACGTCACGGAAGAGCGATGCCAGCGGCTTGACCACGATCTCGGTACGGCCGAGCAGCTCTCCCACGACCAACGCGCGCCTTATCCCCCCCGCATCCTCGATGAGCACGATGTGCTCGTCGGACGCCGGCAGACGCGTCTCGCTGTCCGACATGCCGAGTAGATCATCGAGCCTGAGAACAGGGATCACTCCACCACCGCGACCGATCAACACGGGAGCTCCGTCGACCGTATCGATAACGGCGTCCTCGGGGTCTACCACCTCGTCCACGAGGCCAAGCGGCAACGCGAACGTCTGCTCGTTCGTCGACACCAGTAACGCCTGGATGATCGCAAGCGTGAGCGGCAGCGTGAGCACGACCTCGGTGCCCTCGCCCATCTTCGAGTTGATGGTCAGACTGCCACCCAGGTACTCGATCTTCCCTTTCACAGCGTCCATTCCCACACCCCGGCCCGAGACCTTGGTGGTGACCTTCGCGGTCGAGAAGCCGGGCGTGCAGGTCATCAGCAAGACGTCCTCGTCCTTCATCGAGGACCGGTCTTCCGGGCGGGCAAGACCCATCACGCACGCCTTGTCCCAGACCGCCTCGACGTCCATACCGCCACCATCGTCGCTGACGGCGATCCGGACGGTATCACGGTCCCTGCGGGCGCCGAGCGTGATCGAGCCCTTCGGAGCCTTTCCGGCCGCCTCCCTGACCTCGGGGGCCTCCACGCCGTGGTCGATGCTGTTGCGCAG
>DLMY01000016.1:7099-24577 GCA_002478275.1 Actinobacteria bacterium UBA7524 | reverse complement strand
CCGTGGTCGATGCTGTTGCGCAGCAGGTGCACGATCGGGTCACCGATCTCATCGAGCACAGTGCGGTCGAGTTCTATGTCGAGACCCTCCATACGGAAGGTGACTTCCTTGCCGAGATCATGGGCAAGATCCCTGACCATACGAGGGAACCGGTTGAAGATGTTGCCGACCGGCACCATCCGCGTATCCATGACTTCCTGCTGCAGGTCACCGGAGACACGGTGCAGTTCCTCGACCGCATACTGGAGTTCCCTGTGCTCCAACTCGTTCGCAATCCGGTCCAGCCGCGATCGCAGGATCACCAGCTCTCCAACCAGATTGACCATCGAGTCGAGATGTCCTATCGCGATTCGCACCGTTTGTGTCTCCGAGAGCTTGGGAATCTCGGTACGGCGGCTGTGCCCTGTGGGAATCGCAGATACCGGTGCCTGCTCTGCCGAGTCGTCGACGACGCCTCTCACCGTGGCCTCCTGCACGACCGCGCCATCGACCTCACTCACGTCGGTGACCGCCCGAACCACCTCGTCGTGACCGGCTTCCGTGCGGAGCAGGACCTTGAACGAAAGCTCGAAGCGCTCATCTTCGATGTCCCGCGCGGAAGGCTCGGTATCGATCACCGTACCCATGCGGCTCAGCCGCTTGAGCACCATGTACGCCCTGACAGCCTTGAGCACACATGCCTCTTCCAGCGTGACGGTCACTGCCAGCAGATCACCACCGGTACGCTCACCTTCTCCCCCGGTCTGTATGTCAGTCCCAGCCACAGACTCGGGTAGGGACTCGTCGCTTGCGGCGACCGATGCCGGATCCGGAGAACCCGGCTTCCCGAGATCAGCATCCTGCGGCGTGTCGGGGGTCTGGCCCTCAGCCATCTGCACGATGCGTTCGATAAGGGGTGCCGTGTCTTCAGGCTCCTTGTCCCCGGACTCCTGGTCGATGAGCGCCTTGACCGTGTCGACCGCCTCCAGCATGAGGTCCACCAGCGCCGTGTCCACGGCGCGCTCGTGCTTGCGGACACGATCCATCAGGCTTTCCATCTTGTGCGTCAGTTCGGCGGTGTGCTCGTAGCCCATCGCCGCAGACATGCCCTTGAGGCTGTGGGCGCCTCGGAATATGACCTCCACAGGTTCCAGGTCATGCGGTGATTCCTCGAGGCCCAGGAGCCCGTCGGTGATCGCCTGGATGAACTCGGCGCTCTCCGACAAGAACACATCCTTGTAGGCATCCATATCGCTCATGAGGACCTGTCTCTACTCACCCGACGGATCTCCGCAGCAACCAGGCCGATGGGAACGACGTGCCGCGCAGCCCCCTGCTTCATGGCGGCGCCCGGCATGCCCCACACCACGCTGGTCTCCTCGTTCTGGACGATGGTACTGCCCCCCGCCTGGCGGATCGCAAGCAGACCTCGCGCCCCATCAGAACCCATCCCCGTCAACACCACGCCGACGGCCCGGTCGCCGAATTGTGCCGCGAGGCTTTCGAAGAGCGGATCCGCGGCAGGCCTGACTCCGTGAACGGGGGCATCGTCGGTGAGCGAAAGGCGCACCTGGCCGTCCTCTTTCACCACGCGCATGTGCAGACCGTGCGGGGCGATATACGCCCGGCCGGCCGTGACCGCCATCCCGTCGACCGCCTCTACGGTTTCCACATCACCTGCCGAGGAGAGCCTTCTCGCAAGCGAGGAGGTGAAGCCTGGTGGCAGGTGCTGGACAACCAGATACGCGGCCGGCAGGGACGACACCAATCCGCGGAACACGCACTCCAAGGCCGGTGGACCGCCGGTGGAAGCAGCGATGGCCACGATCAGAGAAGGGGGGGCGCCACCGTGAACCTCGACTGCAATGGGCGGAAGGCCATCGCCAGGTTCGGACACGACCTCGGGCGCGGCCTCGGCGACGCCGGCTTGGGTCTGGAGCTGCTCTATGCCGGCAGCCCGGACACCATCCACCTTGCTCGGATCGATGCGATACGCCGTACGGATCTTCTTGAGCAGCAACTCGGTGAGTTCGGTCAGCGAACTGGCCATGCCTCCCCGGGGCTTGTAGATGAAGTCGACCGCCCCGGTAGAGAGCGCCTGGTACGTGGTATCAGGATCATCGACCGAACTGAGCATCACGACCCGGGCATCGCTGTGCTTGGTGATGTGCGGCAATGCTTCGAGCCCGTCCAGTTCCGGCATCTGGATATCGAGCGTGATCACATCGGGATCCAGGTCCCGCGCCTTCTCGATAGCCTCGACACCGGTCTTGGCGGTTCCGACGATCTCGATGCGGGGATCGACCGAGAGCGCACGGGTCAGCATCTGCCGGATGAGCGCAGAATCGTCGACGACGAGTACTTTGATGGTTGTGCGCATATGGCATCCGCCGGTCAGGGGTTACGTGGCTGCAAGCACTTCTTGATCGTCTCAAGCACCTTGGTCGGCTGGAACGGCTTGACAAGGAAGTCCATCGCCCCGGACTCGAGCGCCTCGACGATCATCTTCTGTTGCCCCATCGCGCTGACCATCAGGACGCGCGCCTCCGGGTCGACGGCGCGGATCTCGCGCAAGGCCTCGAGTCCGCTCATCTCCGGCATCGTGATATCCATGGTCACGAGGTCCGGATGCACCTCGCGGTACTTCTCGACGGCGTCCCTGCCATTGACGGCTTCGTGGATGACATATCCTTCCTTGGCGAGGATATCGCGGATCATCATGCGCATGAACGCAGCGTCGTCGACAACAAGTACCGTCCTAGACATCACCGCCACCTTCCGATCGCATCTCATCCCCAGGTCTGCCGTACTCGTTTCCGGGCACGGCACGATCGAGGTTGAGAAGTATGACGAGCGCGCCGTCGCGTTCGGCGACGCCCTCGAACACGTCGACGCTCTCTGCGCTGAGCACCGACTCCGGTGTGTCCTGGATGGAGTCCGGAGATATCACAGCAACCTCACTGGCGGCGTCCACGGCCAGCCCCAACAAGCCGGCCTCACCTTCCGCCACGATGATGCGTGATGTGGCCGTGGGTACGAAGGGCTCTCTGCCCAGGCGCCGCGCAACGTCGACTACAGGGATGACCTGGCCCCTCAGGTTCACGACACCCATCACCGACTCCGGACACCGGGGCACCGGAGTAGGCGCTTCGTATCGCACGATGCTTTGGACCTTGTCGATATCGAGCCCGTACTCCTCGCCCGATACCTGGAAGATCACGAAGGTGCGTCCCTGTTGTTCGAGCATCTCAGCCACGGATACCTCACTCGACCTTGAACATCCGCACGGCTTCTTCAAGCCGCTGGGCCATGTCCGAGAGCTCTTGCGCGGCAGAGGTGACTTCCTCCATGCAGGCGGTCTGCTCTTCCGCCGCTGCAGCGGTCTCCTCGGCAGAGGCCGCGTTCTGCTCGACGACGGCCGCGATGTCGTGCATCGCCTTGTCGACCGAAGACGTGCGCGAAGCCTGGCCCTTCATCGCATGGGCTATCTGCTCGGCGAGCACCGCCGTTCGTGACACGGCGTCGTTGATCTGCCGGAGCGCCTCACCGGAACGGCCCACCACCTCGCTGCCCTGCTCGACCTCTCGCGTGCCGATCTCCATGTACTTGACAGCCTTGGCCGTCTCGGCCTGGACCTCCTTGATGAGTACCCCGATCTTCTCGGCGGCCTTCCCGGAGCCTTCGGCCAGTTTGCGGACCTCGTCGGCCACGACCGAGAAGCCGCGGCCGGACTCGCCCGCACGCGCGGCCTCGATAGCCGCGTTGAGAGAAAGCAGATTGGTCTGGTCCGCGATCGACGTGATGACGTCGACGATACTCCCGATCTCGCTACTACGCTTGCCGAGGAGTTCCACCGATTCTGCAAGCGTCTCGACGGCGCGCTGAACCTCGGCGATCTTGACGATCGCCTCGTCCGTTGCTCGCTCCCCGTGCGCGGCGACCCGGGCGGCCTCCTCGCTGGTCGTCGCGGCTTCCTCGGCCTGACGCGACACCTCGTCGGTCGTAGAGTTGATCGACTCCATCGCGTGAGATGTCTCCTCGACCTTGCGCGATTGCAGCTCGGCACCGTGAGCGATCTGCTGCACGGACGAGGATATCTCCATCGTGGACGACGATATCTCCTGGGATGATGCCGAAAGCTCCGTCGCCGCCGCGGAGACCGACTCTGCGGATCTGCGAACCTGTCCGGCGATACCGGCCAGTGACTCGATGAGATTGTTGCATTCGGCCGCCAAGACCCCGATCTCGTCCTCGTGCACGATCTCCGCACGAAGCCTGAGATCCCCCTGGCCGACCTCGACCATCACGCCGCCCAGGTCACGCAGCGGACGCAGGATGCGCTCCTTGAACTGCCAGCGCCACAAGATGGTCCCGGGAACGGACAGGACGACCATGACCGCTCCGCCTGCGACTATCACGGGGAACATCTCCGAGACGGTAAGGTGAAGCCACCAGAAGGCGAAGAGCGCCGACAGGATCAGACCGAGCAGAACCGGTGGGCCGATCGTGGCCCAGGTCAGTAGCGTGAACGTGAACGACAAGCCGCGCTTCATCGTGCTCTCGCGGTGTTCGGTAGCCATGACTGTGAGTTCCTCCTCACTCCTGCGGCGTCAACCCGAGCAACGCCACTTCGTCCGCGTGTCGCTACACGCTCTTCGGCTTGCGGTAGACCCTTTCCCTGCCGTTGTAGAGCTCGAAGCGTCCTACCAGCGATGATGCCAGTTTCTCGCTGCGTCCCAGCACGAGATAACCGCCCCTGCTCAACGCCGACCAGAACATCTCCAGTACCCTCTCCTGCTGCTCCCGGTTGAAGTATATGAACACATTGCGACAGAAGATGACGTCAACCATGTTTATCGGCCTGTCCGTGAACAGGTTGAGCTGCCTGAACCTCACGTGCTTCGTGACCTCAGGCTTGATGATGAACTTCTCTCCATGCACCTCTGTGTATTTTAGCTGAAGAGGCTTAGGGATGTGCTCAAGCTTGTCGATCGAGTACTCCGCCTTCCGCGCCACGGCAAGAGCTCCGAGGTCCAGGTCGGTACCCAGCACGTTGAACAGGAACTTGGTGTCCTTGCGCCCCATCGCGTCGAGGAACGACATGGCTATCGAATAGGGCTCCTCGCCGGTCGCACAACCGGCCGACCAGGCGCGGATCATGCGATGCCGCGTGCGCATCTTCTCGTTGAGCATCGCCGGTACGATCTCCTTGCAGAAGATTTCGTAGACGACCGAATCCCTGAAGAAGTCGGTCACGTTGATCGTCAACGTGTCAAGCAGCTTGTGGTACTCGGCGGGATTCGAATCCATGTAATCGATGTACTGGCGATACGAGTGCAGACCCAGACTCCGAAGGCGCGATGCCACACGCCGCTCGACGTACGCGCGGCGGTACTGCGAGAGATCGATCCCCCGCTCCTCGTCGATCTTGGATACAAGGCGATCGAGATTCCCCCGATACACCTGGTCCGCCGCCCCATGGTCCACGAGTCCTCCTGGTGTGTGACCGCAGCCTTAGAACATTGTAGAATACCTGCAACCCGCCGGAAGGATTTCGCTCATGAGTGTCCGCACACGCGCGCTGCGCCTGCTTGGACTCCTGGCGGCCAGCGTGATGCTTGCGTTGTCCGCCGGTTTCGCCTGGTCGGTCGCTGACGACTACCAGACCCGGGACATCGTACCCGATGGAGTGGCACTTGCCGACGGCGTGAGCCTGTCCGGCCTGTCCAGGAACGACGCCCGTCGGTTGCTCGAAGGCAGGGTGGCATCTCCCCTGCTCGCCCCTGTCGAAGTCGTCTACGGAGGTGTCGCGTTCTCGTTCGACCCGTCCGACACCCTGTTCGTGGACATCGACGCGATGCTTGATGCCGCATTCGACCCGAAATCGTCGGTCACTGTCGCCGAGCGCACTCTGCTGCGCGTCACCGGGGCCGAGGAGACCACCGAGATCGAGCCGGTCCTCGAGGTCGATAGCGAGCGGATCGCTCAGTGGGTCCGCACCGTGGCGTCCCGAGTCGACACGCCTGCGGTCGATGCGACGTTCACCCTCGACGCCGGGCAGATCGTGATGCGCGCCTCGGAGACAGGTCGTGCGACAGACGTCGAGCGCACCGCCGGTAAGATCGAAGAAGCACTGCTGGAGGGCGTCAAGCGCGTGAGTCTCATGGTGGATGCTGTTGAGCCGGCGGTCTCCGAGACGGATCTGGGCAAGACCATAGTCGTGAAGATCTCTGAACGCAGACTCTACCTCTATGACGGCATGGAGCTTGAGAAGAAGTACGGCGTCGCTGTGGGGACAGCGCGCTACCCGACCCCCAAGGGCGCTTTCGAGATCATACTGAAGCGCTACAGGCCCTCGTGGAGTAATCCCGCTCCCAACGGGTGGGGCGCCGACATGCCCGCCTATATCCCTCCGGGCCCGAGCAATCCCCTGGGCACGAGAGCGCTCAACCTCAACGTTCCGGGCATTCGGATACACGGAACGACGAAGAACTCATCGATCGGAACCGCCGCGAGCCACGGATGCATGCGCATGCATCGCTGGGACATCGAGGACCTCTACGAGCGCGTAGAGGTCGGAACACCGGTGTTGATCGTAAGGTAGGCGGTCGGCGGTCGGCCCGACCGGCGTCGCGGCTCTCGGCCGGGGTCGCCGCATCGACGGGTAGCTAATACCGCAACCAGGCCCGGTCGATATAGAGGTAGTGCGTGGCCGAGCCACCCGTCACGTGATCGATCTCGATCTCGAGCAACCCCGTGCCACTGACGTAGGCAGGATTGCCCAAGGGGTAGACGTACTCGCCATTGACCGTGGCATGAGGGATCTCGCCGAGAACGACCCACTGTCCGTTCGTCTGGTTCTTGACGCGAACCTCGACCGTGTGGCCGACGTTACCCTGATAGCGACCGAACAGGCGGAAACTGCTGGGGTTGCCCGCCAGCCCGCCGAACTGGACCTGGAGTCGCAACACGGGGTAGTTGCCCTGACGCTCCTGGACGGTGTACACATCAAGGTCACCCTGAGTCAGTATCGAAGCCAGGTTCCCGCTCACCGACTGATAGGTTATCGGCGTGATAGCGGTGGCTGTGGCGTCTCCGCTGACGGCAGCGACGCGCGAATAGACATTAGCGGTACTCCCCCCGTGACACGGCGTATAGCACGCGCCGCCATTCTCAAGGTGCACCCAATCGAGTCCCGGCCGGATGAGATGCTCATGCTCCCTGGCACCGTGCGGGTAGTGACATGTCTCGCACGAGAAACCGGCCGTCTCGCTGTGCAGCTTGTGGAGCTTGGGCTCTGCCAGGGTGCCATCATGGAACATGCTCATCGAGCCCGGGCTGGCCGTACCGTCGTCGACGCCCGTGTAGTAGACGCTGCGCTTGTGGCACTTGTAGCAAAGCCCTGTCTCCTCGGCGGGTGAGACGCCCCAGAGCGGACGCGAGAGTAGCGGCGCCGAGGGGCTCGAATGCGGACCAACGGGCTTGTCGGTATCGCTGTTGCCGTGACAATCCACGCAGTGCAGGACCGACGTCGTGGTCCATGCGGGAGTGGCGTTCACGAATGAACCTGCGGTATTCGAGGCGTTGGTGCTGCCGCCGGCGATCGAATGGAAGGACGGGTTGCGGGTGTCGAACTGCGCGGCGATGTCGTCTCCACTGTCCGGGGTACGCGTCCAGCCAGAGTGGCACTTGAAGCACACCTCGTACTCGTACAGAACGCCCTGACGCTGAGTGTACGTGGTGGCCGCAGCAGGGCCGTACTCGACCTGTATGCCCCAGGCGCCCTTGAGGCGTCCGTAGACCTCGGGTGCGGTCGCGTCGGCCGGAGACGGCGTGCTCGTGGCTTCATGCACGTTGTGGCAGTCCGTACACTCGACGTGCAGCTCGAACGGCTCCGTGTCGGCGGTCTCGGTGGAGACATGCGCGGTCCTGACGGCATCCGGATCGGCGGAGACGGAGGTCGGGTGTCGAGAGCCTCCGACGGAGCCGAGGTCTGCCAGGGCGAGCGCCGGGGTGTTACCGGCCTTCTCCACGCCGCCTGCCGAGTATACCGACGGCGGAGTCAGCAGCGCGTCCCCCGCGACGTTCGTGCGGAAGACCTGTATCGACGGCGGTGTCGGATCACCGCCGGGCGTCTCGGCCCACGTGCCGGCATTGGCGACGACGAGTTCGGCGCGACCGTTTTCGGCCGAATCGACATCGCCGGAAGCGAGCGAGGACGTCGCGAAGTAGTGGCCTGTCTCGTATGAGAGTGGCGGTGTGACGAGGCCCGCCGTACCGTGACGCCCGAACACATTGATGCCGCTCGCGCCGACGTTGTTGCGCAGCGCGACGACAGTCTCTGCGCCGTCGAAACCAGGACCGGGCAGCACGTCGGCTATCAGCGTGTCCCAGGCCCATGCACCCGGCGCGACGGTGGCCTCGTAGGAGGCGATGGGACCTGTCGTCGGGCTGATCAGCGTGAGTGTGTCGACGGTCTCCCGCGAGTTCGCCACGGCGATCTCGTTGCCGGCCGATGCGGCGTCCGCGTCACCGATGCTCGGCCCGCGTGGGCCGGCGAGCACGCCATCGGCGTCGTCGTAACGGTATGTGGGCGGGTCATCGAGGCTGCCGGGAGTCGCCGAGGATTCCCGGTAGATGCTCACCGACGGTCCCGAAACGACACCGTATGCGGTCACGACGATGTCGTCGCCATCGTCGAGCCGGCCCAGATAGCCCACCGCGAGGCCGGAGGCCTCATCGTCCAGGGCGATCGGCCCGGCCAGCTCCTCGAACTCGCCGGTCGTGGCAGAGGTGTCTTTCCAGCGGTACACGTAGAGGAAGCTGTTGTTGACGGTGGTCTCCTCGGAACGAGAGACCACGACGAGCTCAGGTCGACCGGAGTCTTCGACGAATACATCGCCGACCGCTATCAATGTCGGCGTGGTCGTGAGCGAGTACTCGGAGACCGAAACGCCAGCGAGCGGGTCGGGAGTGGCCATCACGATGCGCTTGGCGCTTGGATCGGCGATCAGCAGCTGTGTGACACCGTCTTGCTGCACGTCCGCCGCGACCATGTCGGCGGCCTCGCCGGGCACGTCATACTCGCGTGGACCGGTAAGGTCGAACGGCAGCGTGCCTGTCGTCTCCTGCGCATACAGCGCAAGGCGGTCGAAGACCGTCGGGAGCCGCTCGGCGTTGTAGGCTACAGCTACCTCGAGCTTCGTTGTCTCGGATGCCGGGAACCTGAACTGCGCGAAGTCACCGGCCGCCTCACCTGCTGGAGAATCAGCGGAATGGCATGTATCGCACATCTCGCGGCCGGTCTTGTCGACCAACTTCGGTATCACACCTCCATCGCCATCGGAGCGTCCCATCGGCGCGTGACAGTTCTGGCATTCGCCGACCGTGCGGGTCGCTTCCCGGGAGGGCCATTCACCGGAGATCGTCACGGTTGCTTCAGAGAGAGCATGGCCTGAGATGTCGTAGGCCTCGCGCCCGGAGAAAGTGGCCAGCGTTCCGGAGTGGCACGCCAGGCACAGCTCGCGATCGTTAGCGTCGATCGTAACGGTCGCCGGTGCCGCAGGCGGCTGCAGTGTGGAGCGGACGAGCGGGGCCAGAGTCGACCCATGGGCCTCATGGCAATTCACGCAGACGATACCGGTACCCGAAGCGGGTGGTGTCATCTCACTCGAATGGGCCGTCTCGTACCAGACCGCGAGGCCGTCGAACCGGCTCTGCGGCCGATCGAGGTGGCACGTCCCGCAGTACTCGTCGGTTCCATACGAAGGGCCGAACGGGGACTCGATCGAGTACGCCCGCAGTAACGCGGCGAAGGGGTCTCCGTCCAGGTCACGCTCGGAGCCGTGACTGTCATGACACGAGCTGCACTGCTTCGCTGTGGGGCCGAATTCGGAAACAGCGGGCATGAGCAGGTGTGCTGAAGCCGAATCGAACTCGCGCTGAATGCTCGATTCGGATCCGAGCGCTTCCACACCGTGACAGGTGAAACACAAACCTGTGTCGCCGATTCCGGTGTAGTCGCCCAGGATGAGCGCGTTTCCGGTCGCCTCGCCCGAGACCCCGGACACGGTCCAGGTAGTGTCGGAACCCGAGGTGTGAGCGCGGTGGCACATCGCACATGTGTCCGTCTCCAAGGACGTGGGCACGTGCGGGGCGCTCGTGGCCAAGGCGGGTTGTGCGGCGAGAAGTATCGCGAAGACGGCGGCTGCCGCGACTGCAGCCACCCTACCCCGACATCCCCTTTGACCGCACGCAAAAACACGCGCGGCGATGCCCTTTAGCATCGACCACACCATCCTGTTCGGTTCCCGGCTTCCACGGTGCGCTCAAATCCGGGGTCGCACGCGTGACCAGGCATCCGGACCCGTTCGTTGCAGTATAGCGCATCCGCGCAGCTCCCGATATCCGCAGAGCTGGTCACAAGCCCTCATCCGTACCCGTCGAATCCCCATGTGGATCGCCTACGCACTGACAGGTGCCGGGCCCCAGATGACACCCTGGCCGCCCACGGTGGAGTCCGAGGACGGCCAGGGGGACTCAGGGGGATCGATCCTCTACGGCGCAACGACCTCCTCGGCCCTGTCACGCACGTCTTGGGCAAGCGCGGAAAGGCCTCCGACGAAGCGTATCTCATGGATCGAGGACACGTTAGCGGCAAGAACCGCCTCGGCCTGCGCGTGCAGTCGCGTACTCTCGGTGAGCACCATGATCGAGCCGGTCAGGCCCTGCATCACGCCGCCCGCGAGCGCATCGGGGAAGTTACGTCCGGTAGCCAAAGCGACCTCACGCGCCGTGAGCCCCGAATTCAGCGAATTCTCTGCTATCACGCGACCCGTGGCGAAGCGGTCCGAACCCGCCCAGCGCCCGGCCACTGAGATGCCGGTACCTGCGATGCGGCTCTCGGTCAACGGACTTACTGCCGCCGTGCCGCCGAGCAGGTACACGCGCTTGACCCCCGCCGCCTTCATCGCAGCGAGTGTGGCATCGCTTATGCCTGTGGGTGCCGCCAGGTACAAGGGATAGCCCTTGTCGGCGGCGAGCGGAGCCACTGCCAGCGCGTCGGGGAAATTGTCTCCCGTCGCGACGAACGCCGTGCCGTCCCAAGCCGTACGGCCCGGAACGGCCACCGTGGCAGCGGCGATGGCGTTCGCCGTCGCATAACGGTGCGATCCTGCGATGCGTGAGACCCGGCTGGCGCCACCCACCGCCTGCCCGGCTGCCGTCGCGACCGCGTCGGAGACCGCTGCCGTGCCTCCCACGATGATCACGCGGTTGGCGCCGAGCGACGCGATCTTCTGCGCCACGGTCGTCGGGAGCGAGGTCGATTTCGTGAGCAGCAGTGGGGCTCTGTGCGCACCCGCAAGTCCCGAGGCAGCCAGAGCGTCCGGCCAGTTCTCACCGGAGGCGAGGACCACGGTGCGGTTGCCGTCAGGGCCGGAGGGCATGATGCCCGGGTACACGATGTCAGCGGCAGCTATGGCCGTCGCATAGCGGTCCTTGCCCTCCACGGGCACGACGGGCAACTCCACAGTGATCTGCTTTGTGACCCATGAGGAAGCGTTGCCCGCCCTGTCCACGGCACGGTACGAGATCGACTGCGTGGCGGGCACGATGTCGACCGCCGCCTGAGCTGCGGCAACCTGTTGGACCGCGCCACCGTTGATACGGTATTCGATGCGAGCCACACCGGAGTGCGCGTCGCTCGCGGAGATCGTGACCTGCGCAGCACCCGGATACGGGTCCGGTGAGATGTCATCCGATGGTTCCGGAGCCGTGTTGTCCACCAGGATCTGCTGATGCCACGGGAGACTCCACTGACCGTAGGCGTCGCGTGCGGCCACATGGAGGTAGTAGACGCCGCTGCCCGCGAGAGACTGCGACATGCTGGTCCCGGTCGTGTTCGCTGTCACAGGGACGGTATCGGGAGACTGATCGACGATCCACCCATACCCGTCGATTCCCGTTCCCGAGGCACTCCAGGTCGCAGACAACGACGTCGAGGTCGCCCACGCGCCTTCCGGATGCGTCGACGAGCTGACCTGCGTCATCACGGGTCGTGGAGGCGGCGAGACACTCACTGTCTTGGGGGTCCACGCACTCACGTTCCCGGCGTTGTCGACGACACGGTACTCCAGAAGGCGCTCTCCGATACCAAAGTCGATGCCGGCCTGAGCACCGGTCACCTGCACTACGGACCCGCCGTCGATCCGGTACTCGATCCTCTGCACGCCTGAGTGAGCATCTGTGGCGGTCAGAGTGACGTGAGCCGAGATCACGTAGCCGTCGGCGAACACATCGTCAGCCGCTGCGGGAGCGGTGACGTCGACGAGCAGCTGCCGGTGCCACGGGACGCTCCACTGATCGTACGCGTCCTTCGCCGCGACGTGCAGGTAGTAGGTACCACTGCCCGCAACGGAGGTCGAAAGCGTGGTGCCTGTCGTATTCTGCACACCAGGAGCCGTGCCGGGCGACGTGTCCAGCACGTATCCGTATCCCGTGATACCGGTGCCGCTTGCGCTCCACGCAGCGGACACGTTCAACGAGGAAGTCCAGGTACCTTGTGCGTGAGAGGACGATCCAAGCTCCGTCATAACTGGCGGAGCGGG
The DNA here is from genome assembly GCA_002478275.1 of Actinobacteria bacterium UBA7524. Taxonomy (GTDB): domain Bacteria; phylum Actinomycetota; class Coriobacteriia; order Anaerosomatales; family UBA912; genus UBA7524. The sequence goes on along the minus strand of DLMY01000016.1, from coordinate 11,990 downwards.
CGGCGAGACCGTCACAGCCCTGTTCGTCCATCCACTGACGTTGCCCGCGTTGTCGACGGCGCGGTGACTGAGAGCATGCTCTCCTACACCGAAATCGATGCTTGTCTGTGATGCCGTGACTTGTACGATGTCTCCTCCGTCGATACGGTACTCGATGCGCTGGACGCCGGAGTGGGTATCGGATGCCGAGACGGTGACTTTGGCGGATGTCGTGTAACCACCCGACAGCACGTCATCGACTGACTGCGGCAGGGTGACGTCGACCAGCAGCTGCCGATGTGAAGTGGCGCTCCACTGCTCGTAGCTGTCACGTGCGCGTACGTGGAGGTAGTAAGTGCCGCTGCCCGCGACGGTTGTGGAAAGGGTCGTGTTCGAGGTGTTCGTCGCGCTGGGCACGGTTCCGGCAGACGTGTCGAGCACCCATCCGTAGGCAAGCGGCGCATCACCTGTCGCGCTCCACGCGGCGCTTACCGAAGTGCTCGCTGTCCAGGTCCCCACAGGATGGCTCGACGAGGTCAAGGACGTCATCTCAGGACCTGCTGGTGGCACGACGCTCACGTCGGCCGTCATCCAACCACTCGCATTGCCCGCATTGTCGATTGCGCGATAGGTGATCTCATACTCACCGACGCCATCGATGTCGACGACCGCCTGCGAAGCGGCAACCTGGACCACGCTGCCACCATCGATGCGGTATTCGATTCGCTGTACGCCAGAGTGGGCGTCAGATGCACTCAACGTGATGCGTGCGCGAGCCTCGTAGTCGCCTTCGAATACGTCATCGGCCACTTCGGGCACGGTGACGTCGACCAGCAGCTGCCTATGCATCGGTGCGCTCCAGCGACCGTAGACGTCACGCACCGCGACGTGCAGGTAGTACGTCCCACTGCCAGCCACAGTGGTTGAAAGCGTGGTAGCGGACGTGTTCTGCACCCCGGGAACCGTACCCGGAGACATGTCGACCACCCAACCGTACCCGAGTGGAGCCACACCCGTGGCACTCCAACTCGCTCCGATATCCGTCGAAGCGGTCCACGCACCGGCCGGATGTGTCGAGGACGTAAGCGATGTCATCTCTGGTGGCGTCGGATTCTCGACGTTGACGCTCTTAGAGACCCAACTGCTCACATTGTCGACATTGTCGACTGCCCGGTACTCGAGCTGGTGATCACCGGCCCCCAGGTCGATGATGGCCTGAGCGCCACTGACCTGCACGATGGACCCGCTGTTGACCCGATACTCGACGCGCTTCACTCCGGAATGCGCATCCGACGCGCTTACCGTGACCCTCGCCGAGAAGACGTATCCTCCCGCATAGACGTCATCGATGGCCGTAGGCACAGTGACATCGACGAGCACCTGTCTGTGCAACGGCGCACTCCACCTGTTCCACTGGTCCTTCGCCGCCACGTGCAAGTAGTAGGTACCGCTGCCGGGCGCCGTGGTCGACAGCGTAGTCCCGGTCGTCTTCTGCACCGTAGGCACCGTTGCCGGTGAAGTATCGAGCTCCCATCCGTAACCGAGCGGCGGCTCGCCCGTGGCGCTCCATGCGGCGGAAAGAGCGGTCGACTTGACCCAGGTCCCTGAGGGGTGAGAGCTCGACGTCAAGGTCGTCATCACAGGGGCGGCGGGGAATTGCGCCGGCTGTGTCCATGTGGTGCCACCATCTGTGGTGTAGACGACACGCCCGGAGCTACCTACGGCGACCGCCTTCGTCGCGCTGATCGCGTACACATCCTCCCAGGCTGGGGCCGGTGACACACCCGACGCCTGCGCGGTCCAGTTCGCCCCTCCGTTCGTGGTACGCAGCAAAGTGTTCGATGCGCCGACAGCCCATCCACTCGAAGTGCCCGGCGCGATCGATACGCCCTTGAGGTCCACGGTCACACCCGACGTACGCGGAGTCCACGTGGTCCCACCCGTCGTGGTCGTGTGGACCTTCCCCGTGCCACCGACTGCTACTCCATTAGTAGCCGAGGAGAACGAGATGTCGTAGTAGGGCACCGTCTCGAACACGCCTGTGCTCGTCTTGAGCTGCTGCTCGGTCCAGTTGGGACTGCCGCTGTTGTTGCGCCATACCACGCTGCGGGTCGGCGTCTTGAGCCAGTCCTGGCCCACGACCCACACTGTACCGTCGAACTGGTCGATACCATAGAAAGCGCCCAGGCCATCACGCGGCCACGGGCTCGTGTAGTCGCCGGACGGGTCATAGGAACCGAGCAGGGCCGCCTGACCCCAGCTGTACGAACCATTCCCGCTGTCCCAGACGGCTGGCTGCGTGCCCAGCGCGCCTCCGACCGCAAACAACCTGTTCACGCCGGCGAATATGGTGTCGTAGATGTTCGGACCGGAATACGAAGCGGCGAGTCCATCGGAGATCTTGCTCCACGTGTCCCCGCCATCCGTGGTCCCGTATACCACCCCGGACTGCGCGACCGCCCATCCGGTGGTGCTGTCAGCGAAGGTGATCCCCGTGATCCTCTCGGTACCGCCGGAGCGGACGACGCGCCATCTCACACCGCCGTTCTCCGTCTTGATGATCACGCCTGAATCTCCCGCCACAAAGCCGACGTTCGAGTCGATGAAGGTCACGCACCGCAGCGTCACGCCTAACCAGCCAGCGTCCGTCCAGACCGCGCTCGCGGGCTGAGGATTCACCACAGGTACCAGCGTGAAGGCCAGACACAGCGTCAGAAACACCTTAAGCGCCCGGTGCGAGTGCGAGTTCGTTCTCATGAGTGGTCCACCTTACTCCTTGACGATGCCGGTCGTCGAAGGCCGGGCCGCACGCGTCCTCATAGCACGATACGTGCCCAACCGTGTCTGACGCGTGGTTAAGGAAGTACCGCGTCAGCGAGCGTCGTGAGCGGTGCTTTGAGTGCGGTGCCTCCCGTGCTGGAATGTGCGCCGCCTTCTATCGCCACGAGCAGGGCTCCATCGGCGAACGCCACGACGCCGAAGCCCTGACGTGCTCCGAAGTAACCCGTACGGCCCTTGACCGTCAGCCCGGCGCCTCCCTGCGGGTAGTCGACCTTGATCGTCTGGTCGAGCGCCTTCTTGGCGGCCGCCTCGTCCTGGAACTGCTCGACGACGATCACGAGCGTGGCGATCGAGCCTTTCGACGTCGGGACGTAGTTCCTGGTGAGCGCGAACACATCAACGATCAGATCCTGTCCGTTGAAACCAGGAAGCGTGTCAGGGACGTAGTTGACGAGATTCATCACCGGGCCGGTCGGCACGTTGGCGTCATCGTCTGGCGGCGTCGTACCACTCGAACCGCCGCTGCTCGAACCGCCGCCAGAGGCGCCTCCGCTCGAAGCGCCACCGCCTGTCGCGACACCCCCGCCGGAGCCAGCCGTGCGATCCGTCGGAGGAGTCCTGCCCGCCTCGATGTCGGCGAGCTGCTGGGCGGCCCTGCGGTAAGAGGGATCGAGTCCTGTCAGTTCTTTAAGGCGCGCCAGGGCACTGTCGAGATCTCCAGCCGCGATCGCCGCCTGGGCCGCCTCATAGAGCGCAGCGAGCTTCTTGTGCAGCTCACACGTCTCCACGTGAGTGGTGACCTTGTAGTCGCCGACATCGGCGGCGGGCACCGAAAGCTGTTCTGTGGTGTCCGAGATGACCTCACCCTCGGTACACAGGACTATCTCGCCGGTGCGGACGGTCACCATCTGCTTCTTACACCCCGCACCCACCAGGAGTGCGCCGAGCACAAGAAAGACCGTGAGAATACGGGTGATCCGATCCATGACCCTTACCCCTTACGCGATCAGCTCGCGGCGACCGTTTCGCCGCCTGCGGTGCGCATCCGCTGCCGTATCGACAACCACGCAGCCGCACTGGCTACTACGGCGGATAGTACCAGCGCAGCAGCCTGCCAGGGGAGGATGAGTCCGGAAAACACAATATGTGCATACTCAGTCCCGAAATCCTGCTGAATCTCCGCCGGTATCCAGCTCATCCAGGTGTGAAGTGGGGTATAACGCAGCGCGAACCATGCAGCCCCCGCCACCAGGGTCGCACCCGAAGAAGCCAACACCGCGCGATGGTGCAGGCGACCTGTAGCCATTCCTAAAGCGATACCTGCCGAGGAAAGCGCGAGCCATCCCCCGACCGTCCTCCACCCGGACAGCACGAAATCTGCCGCGAACGCCTCGCCACCGGAAAAGGTCCCGCGCACCGAGGCCGCAACACCAGGCGAGAACATGCCGACAACGGCCAGCAGGACCGCGAAGCCGGCGGCGATCGCGAGGCTAAGACGGACTGGCGGAGGGCCGGAGTGAAACTCGGACTCCCCTGCCGCGACTTCAGTTGTCTCCACACTCGCCGCGACGACAGCGGCCACAATACCCGCCGCAGATGCCCACATCACGGGTTCCACCAGTATCGGACGCGGTCCAAGCATCCCGACCGCGACCTCGACAAGCGTGAGAAGTGACATGAACGCGGGAGCGAACGCCATTGCCGTTCCGGCAGTGGCGAGGCGGCCTGTCGAGGCGAGCGTGATGGTCAGGACGAAAACCGCCCCTGCGCACACAGCGTGAACCCAGACCGTGACGGGAGTCGCGACGATGGCGCCCAGGCCACCCTGGGTCGCCGACAGAATGACGGCGCCAACCACTCCCGACGCAGCCACCCACTTGCCCACGGGTGCCCATCCGTGCCGCCTGGCCAGATACCCAAGGACGCACACCGCTGCCGCCCACAGTAGACCTGCGCCGCCGATCGTGAGTTGCTCAGCAGTGAAGCGGGTGAGGAGCGACAAGGAGCTAGGGCGCTCCCAGTTGCCGAGAACCCCGGCTGCAGAGATGAGGGCCAGCATGCCGGCGGAGAGCACGACAGCCGGGCTGCGACGTGTCGACCGCTGGAAGACGATTGCCGCGAGGACCAGGGC
>DLMY01000016.1:2704-6948 GCA_002478275.1 Actinobacteria bacterium UBA7524 | reverse complement strand
GCCGCGAGGACCAGGGCAAGCCCCCAGAAGCCCGTGGACCAAAACGCCACGATCGCGCCTGAAGGCGCGTCGGTCTTGCGGCTCATGAACAGGAGTAGCGGGGCTCCCAGCTGAGCGACCAAGGAACCAGCGACTATCATCAAGACAGCCGCCCATGATGGACTTGGATGCGCTCGTGCGGAAGAACCCCTACTTGCAGGGGAACCGTGCACGGCCAGCAGAAGCGCCGATCCGGCGAGGGTCGCCGAGGCGACCACGACCGCCGGATCGACACTGCCTACGGTAGTCGTACCGAACACGAATTCACCCGCTGCCGCCACCGATACTGCGACCCAAGTGCCCGCTAGCAGAAGCGCCGACTTGATGCCACCCGCCCGAAGCGACGTAAAGGAAGGGCCGGGGGTTACCCGGCCCTTCCCGTCGTTGCGAGACTCCCGCAACTGCGATGCAGTGGTGTCTACTTGTTGTGACACGACTCGCACACGCCGCGGTTGTCCAAACGGAGCAACGCATTGCCCCTCCGAGGATCGTCGGGACCCTCGGTGTCCTGCTGACCAAAGGCCGGCGCAACGCCGCCAGGACCCGTGTCTTCCTCAGGGTTCGTGGAGTCAGCGACGCGGGCAAAGCCCGTCATCGAGGAACCAGAACCATGAGACCTGTGACAGGTCAGACAGTCGATCCAGTCGGTGAGGTCGTGGGTCGCCACGTCACCGGAGCTGTGTGCAAGCGGAAGACCCGGCGTGTTCACGTTGAGATCACGTGCGCCAAGGTAGTTCGCCAGCTCGACGTTGATCGGGTGCTTGTGACGCACGACGTAGCCGAAGCCGTCCGTTACGTCGTACACGCGACCTTCCTGCCACTCAAGGAGCTCGCCATCGGTCGTCGACTCACCAAGAGCGTCGACCGTCTGGTTGACGTCCCACCACGCACCGCCCGCGACCGGGGTCGAAGTCGGCTCGAGGTACTGGACGTGACAGGCCGCACACCAGCCGCTGATACCCTTGGTCGGATCCTCATCCGGGGCCTTGGAGTACATCGGCTCGGTGTAGTTGGGCGTGTAACCCGCTACCTGGACAGCACCCGGCTCGTGAAGCAGCCAGCCCGTGTCCGGATAGCCCGGCTCGTTGGAGATGACCCAAGGATCGGGGGTCGGGTCCGGACCGGCGCCGATGTAACCGCCGACCGTACGGCCGTTCACGACATCCTTGAGCAAGCGGTAGTTGGAGCTACCGTGCACATCGTGACAGGTCGAGCACGACATCACGACTTCAGGGGCATCGATGAGCTCACCGAGCAGTCCTGCATCGGTCGAGCCACCCCATGCCGGCCAGCTGACACCCGTATACAGGTGCGTGGTCGGGAAGTCGGCGTCGCTGAAACCGCCACCGTTGAGCATGTCGAACTGGGTACCTTCTTCGGTGCCCTCGTAGATGCCGTCCCACACGTTCGTGGCGGCTCCTGCGGCGTCGGCACCATGGCAGGTGAGACAGAACTCGTAGACCTCGTCGGCAGTCGAGAGCAGCAAGGCGCTACCCTCCGAGCCGTCGGTCTTGGTCCACCGGATGCTGCTTGCAGCCGTGTGCGCACGGTGACAACCGGCGCACGCATCAGTGTCCATGGAGTACCCGCCGTGAATCGCGTTGTTCGCCATCGCGACACCCGGAGCCAGGGCGAACGCGAGCGCTGCGGCTATGACCACTATGAGAACGTGACTTCTCCGCATGCAGATCACCCCTCTCCAACCGTCGCGGCTTCGTCGGCAAGTGCGATCCGACGAGCGATCACTGCGAACACACCACCGGCGACCAGTGTCGGGACCAAAGCGGCCTTGGCGACCGACTCGTTGAGCACGCTCGAAAGGAGCGGCGTGATGTGGTCCTCGATGAACGGGTCTGCCTTCGGTGCGGCAAGCACGTACTTCGAGCTCGCCCAATACATACTACCATTACCCATGTACGAGATGTACCCGTTGTCCGAGTTTGAGATCCATGCCTGGATGTTCGCCCTCGAATCCCACTTCATCGCCTTGGCCGGGCATGTATACACACAGCTCGGCTCATGGTTGGTCTCCGGCACGGTCATAGCACCCGTGGTCGAATTGTAGTTCGTGGGAAGCGGGTTGCCGTACTTGGCCTGGTACTCCGCCTGGGTCTCAGCATCGAGACCCTCGATATCTCCAGAGCGTCCGTGACACAGAGTGCACTTCCACGCCTTCGAATCGGTGTACTGGCCGTCACTGCCGACGCCGACCTTGGGATAACCGCCGCGATGGCAGTCTGCCACGCACTGACGGGTACAGGTCTTGCCGTTCGCCGGATTGGTAGCACCGGGCGAACACAGCGTCGGGTCGATCGAGACCGCTCCGGTCTCCTCCTTCGTGAGTGCGTTGAACGGGCATCGTCCAACACAGGGAGGATCGGGGCAGTGCCAGCAGCTGAACCGGATGAACGGACCCATGTCGAGACGCTTCTGCGACTTGATCATGACCCTTGAGTCGGGAGCCGTCTTGTGAACACCCCAGTTGTCTGCTCTCATCTTCCACGTGCGCTTACAGCTGATCACACAGCCGTTACAGCGCATGCACCTATCTACGTCCTGGAATACAGCCATTACGTTAGCCACTGCTCGTCACCTCCTTAAGCCTTCGTGATCCAACAGACACACGCCTTGTACTCGGGAATCGCAGTGTTCGCATCGCTTGCATCGATGCACAGGTCGTTCGCGCGCGCACCGGTGGAAAGACCCTTGTCTCCCCAGTGCCACGGAATTGCGACGACGCCACGTCCAACCCTCTGGTTGGACTGAAGGCCGACACCCACGCGGGCGATGTAGCCCTTGTTCCACGTGCCGCTCTCCTTCGAACCGGTCATGCGCACCGCCGGGCGGGCGATACCAGATTCGAAGCTGTCCGAACGAACCGTGTAGATGTTGATGTAGTCGCCGTCTTTGATGCCGCGAGCAGCCGCATCGAACGAGTTGATCTCGACCCACGGCTCCGGCTCCGCCTCAACGTTCCACGGGTTGTTCCGGGTGATCGGACCGCCCTGGAAGTGCTCGACGCAGCGAATCGACGTCATGACGAGCGGCTGTGCGATGTCCGGAAGACCCTCATTGCTGGCTGCCGTCACGATGCCTGCAGGCGTCGTGTTGGTCTTCGAACCGCCGGCCTCGGATGCGAGCGGCACCCAAACCGTGGTGTCCGAAGGCACGAGATCCCACTTCGGGCCGCCCTTGGTGTTGCGACCGAAGGTCGACAGCAGGTCACCACGAAGCGTCTCGTACGGCTCGGTGTGGGCCGGGAAGCGTCCTGGCAGAACGTGCTTGCTGCTCGTGACGTCCGGCTTGTCCGCCAGGCGGTGGTAGAAGCGGTAAGAGTTGGAGTAGTTGAGCGCACGACCGTTCGTCGCGTTGGTGGTAGCGAACAGTGCCGCCAGCTTCTCCGGGCGCTGGTAACCATCAAGCTGGTCACCGGGTACGTCACCGTTGTTGTAGAGCACGCGGCGGTTGACCAGCCATGAGTAGCCCCATGCAGGGTACGCCAGCGTGGCCACCGGGTCGCGCGTATCACGGCTCTTGGCCCGGTTGTTGACCCGCCACTCAATCTGTAGGCCGCCGTCACCTGGAGCAGTATACGGGGCAGCAGGAAGCCTGCCTGAGCCCTTAGATGTGTTGTAGGCGTCCGTGTAGAGCCACGACGTGCCGGTATTCAGGGTGCACAGGCGCCTGAAGAGCAGGTCGCAGAAAACCTCGGTGCCGTAGACGGTAACGTTCTTGGGCGCAGTCTCAGCTCCACGCCAGACCTCCATGGTCGCCGAGACGTCCTCGAAGGTATCAAGGTCGCCATTCCACGTGCCGGCACCCCCACCGAACGGAGCGTCGTTGAAGGGGTCGACGTAGAGGACCTGGAACGCATCGAGGCCGACATACGCCCCGCCGAAGCCGTCCCACACATCGGTGATGTGCGTGAACGCATCTGCGTCGTTCAGGGCCTTGGCGAACCTGAAGAGGAGCTCAAGGTCGGACTTACTGTTGCCGCGGGGCTTGCTTGCACGCTCACGCCACTGCAGCACGCGTCCGGAGTTGGAGACGCTACCCGCCTCTTCCACGTGCGAGCACGTGGGGAGAAGATACGTGACGCCGTCCGACTTGCGGCTGACTGCAGCCGTCTCGGTCTCGTAGAGCTCCGTGACAACAAGCGTGTCGAGCTGGTAGAAGCCCTCGCGGATCCACTTCTGGTTCGGCTC
>DLMY01000016.1:0-2494 GCA_002478275.1 Actinobacteria bacterium UBA7524 | reverse complement strand
ACCGTTGGTCTTGGGCCACAGGTCGTAGAGCGCATCCGTCTTCTCCCGGTCGACATAACCACCAGAAGTGAACGCCGTCTTCCATGTCTGTCCGCCACCGAAGAAGTCGTACGTCATGTTGAAGAAGCCCCACTGCTGCAGACCCGGAACGCCAGCCTGGGTGGCCGGACGATACGCGTCGCCGTAGCTCATGTCCATCTCAGTACGACCCGCGGTACCGTTGAGCGGCGAGCCCCACAGCATGTCCATGTACTTGCCGAACGAGTCCTTGTAGTTCGCGGGGTTCTTCGTCGGATCCGGATTACCCGAAGCATCAATGTAGCTCATCGCCGTCGGGTTGCCCGAGTAGAACGGGATCAGGTGCTGCAGGTTGCCCATGTCCGTCGAGCCCTGGACGTTGTGGATTCCGCGCAGCGCATTGATGCCGCCGCCGGCACGACCGACGTTGCCCATGAGGGTCTGGATGACCGCAAAGGACTTGACGTTGGAAGCGCCGTGGGTGTGCTGGGTCAGACCCATCGCATAGAGCATCGTGGTGCACTTATAACCAGCGACGCGAGGGTCCTGAGAGTTGGCGCCAGTAACAGCACCGACGCTCGAACAACGCCCGTTGTCGATGAAGGCGCGAACCACGTAGGTCAGGTCATCAGCGGTACAGCCACAAACATCAGTCACCGTAGCAGAGTCGTACGGATCGACATGCGCTTTGAGCCAGTTGTAGACCGTATCCGGATCTCCATCGATGGTCGAGGCGTACTGCGGGAAGTTGGAGATTCCCGTAGGACCGGATCCAATGGTCTGACGGGCGTAGTCCGAACCATCCACGATCAGACGTGCATCGGTGTACTTCGAGAAGTCGGTAACAGCAACCGTCGTGCTCGCCCCGGTGGCGTCGCCGTCCGTGAAGAACGTGCGAGTGTCGTCGCCCTGGTTCAAGAAGGCGAAGAACTTAGTGCGAACCGTCTCGCGGGTCGCGACCGGAATCCAGCCAAGACCGCTCGCTGTGTCTTCCATCTCTGCGATGACACCTCGTACCACGCCGTTGATGAACGCGATGTCGGTACCGGGACGGATGCGGATGTAACGGTCTGCCTGAACAGCCGTGCGGGTCTTGCGCGGGTCGATGACGACCAGCTTACCGCCCTTGGCGCGCGCAGCATTGATGTGCGCCATACATGCCGGGTGGTTCTCGGACGGGTTGGCTCCCATGACGACCACGAGCGATGCATTACCGATATCGCTCCAGTTGTTGGTCATGGCTCCTCGTGCGAATGCGGCGGCCAGACCGGCCACCGTCGAGGAGTGTCAAATACGGGCCTGATGCTCGACGTTCGACGTGCCGAACTGAGCGATCAGGCGGCGATACGTGTAGTTCTGCTCGTTGTTCATGTGCGACGAGCCGAAGAACGCGATGCTCTTGGAGTTGTAGCCGTTCGCGTAGGTCACGTCCCCGCGAGCGTCCACGAGCAACGGGGCGATCTCGTCGAGCGCGTCCTGCAGGTCCATCTTGTTCCACGCATTGTTGCCGGTCCGCTTGTACGCGACACCATCGGCGTAGTTCTCGTCATACGCGAACACGTCATTGACCGGGTGCGAGCCAGCCCACGCGCCAAGGCGGCGGGGGTTGTTCACGAGCTGGAACGTGCCAGCGCCCTTCGCGCACAGACCACCATCGTTCATCGGCGACATATGATCGCCGTAGACGTCCAGTATCTCTGTCTCGACATTACCGCTCGCTGCAACGTCAACGAATTGACCACAGCTCGCGGAGCAGTACGGACAGGTCGTGTGGTACGTCTCCTGAGGAACGGTGTTGGCTGCGGCAACTGACGGGCGAGCGGCGATCTCAGCGCCTGCGGCGGCCGCTGCTGCAGCCACTGCGCCGGTCTTGAGGAAGTCGCGCCGGCTCAGGCCCTGGTTCACCCCTTTACCCTTGTCGATTTTGCCCATACCTCTTCCCTCTCTTCTCCGTAGTCCCAGAATTGGGACTGCGAAACATCGTTAGTTCCCGGAACATCACGCGTTGCAGGCCTCACCCCCCATCGGTCGGGCGTTCCGGGAGCATGCGAACGTGAAAAGACCGGCACCAGCAACACCTCTGATGGTGAGCTGTAGGCCGGTCTTCATACGTATGCGCCTCCCTTACCCCAGGTAGGGCGGATGTGACGACGCAGGATCAAGCAGCGTCACGTCCGTGGTCCCCTTTCCAAGCCGGGAGGCGCCGTCGTTTCCTTCGACACCCTATCGGCTCCAACACCATGGCACCTTCACGCTGTAGGTGATGAAGCTCGGAGACACATCCGCTATTCCTTTGTTTCGCCAGGCTGCCGGGCCTACCCTTCATAACGATGCTTAAGGGTTGTAACTCTTGTTACAAGCGATGGAGTACACAGTAATACCACCTGCCCATCGCGTCAAGCGGTCGAACTCGTTGAGCGCGTAAGGTTTCGGGGGGTCTACTCTCAGTTCATGGGATTGAACATCCCGCGGAACG
>DLMY01000049.1 GCA_002478275.1 Actinobacteria bacterium UBA7524 | reverse complement strand
CGTGTCCCTGCCGTGCAGGGGGGGTCAATTTCAAATCGTCAGTAGAGGGTCAGTTTCACATCGTCGGCTACAGTGGCCCCGGTGCGACGGCACTCACCCCTGAGGTACTGGGCGAGCTCGACAAGTCAGGCGTCGCCGTCAACTTTCCGCCGGTGCGGCTTGCCCTGTCCGTCCTCGGCTGTCCGTACGTGTGGGGAGCAACCGGCCCGGACACGTTCGACTGTTCCGGTCTCGCGGACTGGATCATGTGGCGCTACACGAGCTTCACCGCTCGCGGCACGACCTCCTCCATGTGGAACACCCTCGGCACGGGCGTCAGCTTGTCGCAGATCCAGCCCGGCGACATGATCTTCTGGGAAGCGGGACACGTCCACCACGTCGGCATGTACATCGGCGGCGGCAAGTATGTTCATGCACCGCGCACCGGTGACGTCGTGAAGATCTCGGAGCTGTCTACACGCAGCTCCACAATCGCGTCGATTCGGAGACCGGAGTGGAAGGCGTCAGCGATGGCTCCGACGCCCTAGGCAGGCGAGCGTGCAACCGACGGACCCCACGGGACCTTGTGAGCGACTCGGGCACTCGAACGTGGGAATCACGCTCGATACGTACGGTCACGTCCTGCCCAACTTGCAGGAGACGGCGGCGGCAATTGAGCGGGCACTCGGCGGCACCTTGCCGTCTGACACCCCCAGCCAGTAACTTCTGGAAGCTGGATACGCTGGATGGCGGACCGACCCTAGCAGGACAGCCGTCCACACTCCGCCCGAATCGCGGCTTCATCTCCTAGAATCAGTCGGGCCGCCCTGCCTCCGATGACAATCAGAAGCCAGTCGCCGGGTCGTGCGCCCAGCCGGCGGAAGTGGTGAGTGAGTCCGCGGAACTCGGTGCCTTCACCAACGAAGAGTGCTTCAGCGTGGCCTTCATCGACCTGGACATCGTATCGCTCGCAAAGATTGCCCCTAATGGGAGTCGGGATTCTCAGCCGCCCAGTGCGGATCGCCGGCCCGCTCAACCTGTAGCTTGCCCAGGATGAGGCGGGGGTCCGCCCCCACTCCCTCATGACGGTCGCACTTTTCGGCCGCGTCTGCTCGTCGAGACGAACAAGGTCCGTCGCCAGGATCTCCGCCCCAACCAGCGCGTACAAGGAGGGGCCGACGCGCGAGATGGCCGGAGAGTTCCGCAGCCACATCCAGAAGCTGACCTTGCCCATGCCATCGGAAGAGGCGAGTGTCCAGAGGTCATGGACTGGGAGAACAGGGCCGTACGTCAACAGCAAACGCACTATCGCAAGCTCATCTCCCTCCATCACGACCTCAGGACTGATTGGTGTCTTGGCGCATACCTGATGTCCCTGGACTACGAGCCAGGATGTGCGCTTGCACATCTCAACGAAGACCTCGAACGGAGGCAGTCGGTCATTCAAGCGCGGGTTCTTCGATGCGGCCTTATGCAGCTCCACCAGCGAAAGGTCGGCAGCCACCGACAGGGCCTTGCGCATACTGTTGCCCAGCGTGGTCGTAGCGACCTCGCAATGGGCCGTCCAGCACCAGCTACCTTCTCCATCCAGAGGCTCCGCCCCATACCGTTGGCGCAGCTCCTCTCGTAGAGCCTCGACATGTCCCCCAACATCCTGCTGTTCGAGCAACGTCCACAAGTAGTCAAGTCGGACCGCCCCGTATCGCCGAGCAACGCGGCGAATGGCCTGATCGAGCCTCGTGTCGTGACTCGCCCTCTCGTTGTCCCGGGCCGAGGACGATTCTATGAGGCGCTCGGAGGCTTCTGTCGGCTTACCAAGCCAGCGAGCAATGAGCGCGATGTCTCTCGCACAGCACGGCGCTTCTAGCAGACCCTCCTCGCGCAGCCTGGCATCTAGCTCCGCGGAGTTGACGCCGCCAGCCACTTCAATCCGAGCGAGAACCGCGTCGAGGTGCGGGGTGCCCACTCTTTCTGCCAGAGCGGCTGCAGTTTGTTGAACCTTGGTCACGATTTGCCGAACCCGCTCGCGCGTCAACCCGAAGCGTTGTGCCAGCTGTTCCAGGGTTTGAGTAGACTCCTCCTGCCATCCGAATCTGGAGAGGGCAATCTCGGCGTTCCTCGCCGAGGAAGCCGCCGCTCTGACGAATGCCACGAACTCGCCGGATGGCCCACGCGTCACCTTGGGGTCGAAGCATGACTGTCCCGACGCTTCGAGAGCAGCGTCAATGCGCGCTGCTCGTCTCGTGAGGGGGTCGCGGCAGGGTGACGCTTGGTACAGCATGGCATCATCGACTGGCTGGTCCGCGGACTCAAGCTCCAGGCTCGTGAGTAAGTCAAGGATGGAGCGCGGGCCAAGGCCCTTCACTCCCCAGACCTGGCCCAGCGTTGCGTCGGCCAATCCCTCCTCCTCCGTGAGGAGACCGGCGCGACCAAGCGCATTCACAGTGCGCCTGGTCAGGGTGAGTCGGCGTCCCTCGAGCCGACCGACTTGGCTCAGACGGACATCGGCGAGCGGCGGCCGAGGTGGATTCATCTCGGCCAGAAGACGTCGAGCGGCTGATTCCGCCGTCCGGGACTGCTCAACCCGGGTCGCCGAATCCCAAGTGGGCGACTCAGGGTCGATGCGGAATCCGGGCGTGAAGACCGATTGCAGGACTCTCGGCACGATGGCCTGTCCGGGACGAGGGAAGCTGTCCTGAGCTATCTGGAGAGTCCCGAAGGTTTCGACGTACGGATTCGAGCGAGTCACCCGCGGGACTCGCCGGGCGGCGGACGGCACGGGTCGGGGGTTCTCGGGGGCAGCAAACAGCACGGGCCGGGGTGTCTCGAGGGAAGCGGCCAGATCGAGCAGTGCCTTGCCTCCGAATCCAGGCACCCGGAACAACCTCGACAGTGTGAGCGAGTAGAAGGCATCCCCGGACACGATGACACCCGCGCGCTGGAGAGCACCGTAGGTTCCCTTCGATACAACCAGCACATCGCAACCGTCAGCGGCAAGGTCTCCGACGGTCATCTCGGCAAGATCGGGTGGCGGTAGATACACCAGGCTCTGGGCCCGCTGCGTGGCAACGCTCGCTAGTCGGGTTGCGACCTGGGGGCTTACAGCAGACCAGACTGACGCATCCAACTGTGAGCACCGTGACCATCGATGACCTGATTCGCGCCACACGTGGGCGTTGTCATGCTGGAGATACGGCGCAAGGGCCCGCGCGACGATTGCGTATCCCGGGCGAGGGAATTGCTTGAGCATGAACGGCATCAGTAGGCACTCAACCTAGGAGCCACTGGATGGTGCGCGACGTTCAAGCCAGTGAGCGTTGATCCGATCAAGCTCCTGAGACGAGTACCTCGACCCCGGAATCCCAAGCGAGGTGGCAATTCGCCGCTTATCCCGAAAGCTCAGCCCCTCGAGCTCTCGAGCGTATCTCTCTCGCGGTATCACGTACCGGACGCAGATGTTGTTCGCTCGGACGGCCCTCCTGACGCCCCGCACATCAGCATCTGTCCAACCCTCATGGAGGTAGTATTCTGAGTCGTCCTGAGACACTGCTTGCGGCAAGTAGCCGTCGTGGAAGAGGTCAAGCGGCCGGTAGCGGCAGTCGGATACCTGGACCCCCCACTGGAAGCATTGCTCGACTTTCTCGAAGATGCTCTCGGGACTCATATCGTGGTTGTACAGCATGAAGATCTGGAGTTCCTTCCGCGGGAAGCCAGCGTGGACGAGAATCTGCAGCTGCTCGTTGATGCTGTCGCTCTGCCTGACTGGCCCGTCCCACGCGATTCGTACGCTGCGGAAGCGTGCCTGCTTAAGCACGGACGCCAACGCTGGCTTCTCGAGTAGCAGTCTGCCATCAATCCCGCTCTGGCTTTCGCATGTCACCACGCGTCCGCCTACTCGCATTTGCGCAACCTCGCCCAGAAGATCCTCGATGTTTGGGTTTGCGAGCAAGTTGTTGTCGTAGAAGACCAGATGGTTCTTGACCACCTCGTGGGCAATCGACTTCTTGGGCACGTAGTCTGGTTCAATCTCGTAGGTGCCACAGAACCTGCATCGCCGAACACAACCTCTGGATGCATGTACGATTTGGAAGTCTGTGTCGACCAGCGAGTACTCAGGTGCGAACCCGTCGGCTTCAGCATGGACGCCAACATGGACCTCATCGCAACATGTCTTTGCAGCGCAGTGTTCGGGCTGTAGCGAAGCGTAAATCCCGCCGACCGTTATGTGCGCTCCCGGGTATTTCGATCGACACTCCGCCACGGTATCCGCAACCACTTGTGACCAGTAGGTGAACAAGGAGGTGACGTATATCTCATCAGGCGTTCCACTACACCTGACGCAGCCCAACGACAGCTGAACATCATCACCCATCGCCCGCCGCCAGGCAGCAAGCTTGAGGAGCCCAACGGGAAGGAAGTCTTTGTGGTTCAGACTCTTGCGCGCCGTTGGGAAAGGCGGTTGTACCAGCAGCACGAGGGCCATCTGCTACGCCTCGTTCGTCGCCACGGATTCTGGCGACTGCGCCAGAATCTCGAGCGGGAAGGAGTTCTCAAACTCGTGGATATCTTCAAGGCGATTGCGCAGGAGCGCGATTCCGCCCCGCGCGTACTCCTCCGCAATTTCGAACGCCTCGTTCCATGAGAACGTGTCCTCAGTCAGCCCGGACTCGAGGGCAACCGCGGCGACGAGGCAGCGATCCTCCTCGTTGAGGTAGGAAATCCTTACGTAGCTGATCTTCTTCTTCAAGGGCATACGCGATCGGTTCTGGAAGCCGTACATCATGGAGATGAGAAACGAGACCTTGGTCTCCACACCGCCGAGTGCATTGCGAAGACGGTCGTACTCTGGTCTGCGGTCGGGGTCGTTCTCGACGTTGAGTGTTTCGCGCACCGCCTCCACGTCCTCACGCTCCTATCACAGATGTCGACTGTGTCTGCTCATCGAATTCCAGTCTGAGCGCGTCTGAGACACCGTGGTCTCTGAGCACATCCTGGACCCCGGAGTTATACTCCTGGGTCTTCATGAGCAGGATCATCTGACGTCCCGAGAGATTGTCGAGCATCGTACGCATCACCACTGACATCGCCTCTGGGTCCAGTTTCACGAAGGGGCTGTCGAGTATGAGCGGCAGCTCGAATCCGGATACCCTGCCGAGTGCTTGGCTGAAGGAGAGCGCAAGACACACATCCTCGCCACCCCCAAGATTCTCCGCCGCATCGAAACGCGAGGCAGCAGTGATGGATACACGGTAGTTGGCATCAATTGCGGCACTGGTGAATGTACGGCCCTTGGTCTCCTCAATCATCTTGAGGAATGAGTCGTTTAGGGCGGACGAGACTTCCTCGCGCGTCTCCGTGATGAGTTCCGTGTAGGCCCGGTCAACTGCGGTTATGCACTCCTCGGTGAATGCGACCATGCGGGCGAGTTCGCGCTTCCCCTCGTCCTTCGCCAACTGCAGCTTCAGGTTCTTCGTGGTCTCAGCGAGCTGTGTCTCCAGCCCTTCGACTTCCTTGCCCAGCAAGGCGATGGCGGTAAGGGCGCTTTCCTTCCCCTTGTGCGCCATGGACCATCGTTCCTTCTTCAAGTCGAAGTCTCGGTCCTTCACGCCCAGGCGGTCCAGATCGCTTTGAATCGCGTCAAGCCGCTGCCGAAGCCTTGTACCGCGCGTGTTGAGATCGGCCATGCGTGATTGAGTCGGGCCGATGCGCTGGCGGTAGCTCTCCGCACGCGACTTCAGAACCGCCGCGGGTCTTTGCATCTCCATCAGTACTCGGTTCGGTGATTGCTCGCCGTCCCTGGCAATCTGCTCGAGACGAGCGCGCCTCTCGTCATCCAACTCGCATCCGCACATGCAGCGGCTCTCACTAATGAGCTTGCGAACGTAGCCGGGATGCACGGGCGCTGGCCACCTAC
Organism: Actinobacteria bacterium UBA7524; assembly: GCA_002478275.1. GTDB lineage: Bacteria > Actinomycetota > Coriobacteriia > Anaerosomatales > UBA912 > UBA7524. Next base: position 4,045 of record DLMY01000049.1, on the reverse strand, counting down.
CGGCCTCGATTGCCGTGTCCACGTATTGCAGGAATCGCTCAAGCATCGGCAATCCAAGGACCGCAGGCGCATCGAGAGCGGACTGCTTTCGGAGCTCAAGCTCCGCTCCCTCGAGGTCCTTCACAACCCTCTCGAGCTCGTCCTCCTTGTCCTCATGTTCCCTGACAAGGGTAGCTGCTTCCTCCATGTCGCCGATTTCGTCGAGAATCTCGGCGATGTCATGCTCGTGGCGCTCCAAGGCTTCGGCTTGACGCCTCAAGTCCTCGTTCTTGCCAGCGATTCGTTCTTCAAGCCTCGCCCGATCCCCTTGAAGCCGCACCAGGAGCTCGTCGCCCCCTCCGCTTCCCGCGGATTGGTAGTAGTCACTTCTGACTGCGTTCAATCGATCGCGCATCGTGGCGAGCACGTCAATCTGCGCGATTTCGAGAATCGCGTTCTTGACCCTTGAGGCCTCGGCGCCCTGATGGAAGAACTGCTGCAGACGCTCGGTGTTTAGCACGAAATACGGCCGGACTCGCTCGGGCAGATGCTTGTTCACCCAGTGTTGTGGCTCTGCAAGATCGTCGTATCCTGCACCGTCGCGTTTGTACATGACGGTCAATCGTGAGTCGCCATCGGGAGTGACATCATTGTCGTCCTTGACGATGAAGTTCTGGCGTCTCGACACGATTGCACGAGCGCCGGCCTCGAGCTCCAGCGTGATTTCGACTTTGGTCTCGTACAGTCCGGGCTTGAGGTCCCTGTCAAGAGGGCCGACGTTGAGGAGCGGCAGGCCGTTTCGGGGGCCATCATCGGCGCGAGACCGCCCTCGCTGCTGCACCTCCATGTCACCGCCCGCAAAGTGCTCCTTGCCATACAGACACCAGGTGAGGGCGTTCAGGAGGTTTGTCTTCCCGCTCCCGATTCTTCCTACGATTACGGACACGTTCTGTCCGGACGCAAAGTCGAAGACTTGATCCCGGTACTGTCGATAGTTCTCCACCTCAATCTTGACGATGCGCATCTACTCCTCGCCCGCTTCCTGGCCGTGTTTGCGACTGCGCTCGAGGACTGCGCGATACTCCTTCTTGTACTGGATGCCGCCCTGCCCTTGATCGACTTCAAACAGGAAGATGTCTTGCAGCGCGGCCCGGACGGCCTCGTTGTCCACCACTGCATCAAGCTTGTCGGCAATCTTGTTCGACAATTCTGCCTCCTAGTCGTATAGGACTGCGTCGCCTGGCGTCTCCAGCCGTGCTAGCTCGTCAGCCACCTGTGCGTAGCACTCGGCGGCGTTCATCGCGCTTGCAGCAAACTCCTCAAGCCGCCGGAGCTCCTTGAGGAATAGTCTCAGTTCGACCTGCCTCAGAACTGGGTCATCGATACGTTCGAGGTCTGGGGAGACAATGAGATCATAGATGTGCGCACGTTCCTTGTCCTTGTGCAGCCGCAGCAGTCTCCCACGCCGCTGGATGGACTCGCGCGGGTTTGTGGAACTGGCAAGGATGATGCCTGTTCGAGCCTCTCGGACGTCAACGCCCTGGTCCAGGCACTTCATGGCCACGAGGACCTTAGTGTCGCCGTTTTCGAAGCTGCCCAGGATCCTCGATCGGTCCGGCTTGCTCTCGTCTCCCGTGAAGTGTCGGTAGACGATGTGACGCGCGTCCAGGACCTCATCCACAAGCGACATCTGATCAGTGTCAAGGCAGTAGACGATGCAGTGTTGGAGGCGTTCTCCCAAGAGCTCCAAGAGTGCGTAGAATGCGTCAATCTTACTAGCAGCCTTCTTCACAACCGCGGCACGTTGCTGCAAGAAGCGCTCCTCAGCCTGGCTAGCTCCCGCACCACCATCGCGGCGCGTCGCGAAGGCGGCTCGAGCGGCCCTGCTTGTAAGCTCACGATACTCGGCGAGCTCATCCTCGTTCAGCTGAACGAACGTGCAGTGGTACTCATAGGGAGTCAGGACGCCCTCGGCAAGCGCTTCCGGCAGTCCGAACTTGAAGACGACACCGCCAAAGTAGTCCATGAGCCGTGCGGTGCCAGACGAATCATAGAACCTCTCCGGCGTCGCGCTGAGACCAAGTCTGTGCTGGTAGCAGTCGAGGAGAGCAGCGCCAATCCTCTCGGCGCCCAAATCGTGCGCTTCGTCCGCAATAAGCAGAGTCTGACAGCCGGCAGCAGCGGCACGATTGACCACATCGGAGAAGCCCTCGAGTCCGGCGGTCTTGTGGACTGCAATGCACACGGCGACATCTCCACTCCCTCCTGCGGCAAGCGCGGCCACCGCACTGAGTAGCCTGCTCTTCCAGCCGGAGAAGTCGCTGCCCGCCTGAACAATCCTGCTGTCAGGGAACATGGGCAACACGTCGTCAGTCCACTGCTCGGCCAGATGGTTCTGGGGGACAGCAATCACCACGAGTAGTCTCTTGCTCCGACCGGCTAACCGCTTGGCGGCGGTAAGGGCCGCCAGGGTCTTCCCGGTACCGGTGGCCATCTCAAGCATCCCGCGACAGCCGTTCTCTTCCCAGGCCGAGATGGCTTCCTCTTGGTACCATCGGAGCTCAGGGAAATGGGCGGGCGATTCTTGCGGAGTGAACCCAGGCACCGCCGCGACACCTCGGTCCGCGTAGCCGAGATCGAGCTCGTCCACGTCTCGGGGCGCCAGCTGAATGAGCTGCTCGGCCACTGCATCCGGGAGTCTCCATGTCCGCGCCGAAGGTCCAGGGCTCTCCCAGTAGCGCACGAACGTTCGGAGCACGTCTTCTACGCGAGCCTCTTCGCCCCGCCAATTCGCGAACACGGAGAACCGCTCGATATTTCGATACCAGCCCGATAGCGACTCGTTGAGCGAACCATCGAATGCGACCGCACGGCCGGCTGAGTCCCAGATCAAACCAACCTTCATATGGAAGAGACCCTCGAACCCGCTCTTCGGAGTAGGCTTCACAATCCGCACCTCAAGGCGGTCGTTCGACAACATCCACCCCAAGGCCCGGACATGGTTCTTCGCAATCTCGTCGCCTAGATCCTCCTGTAGACCGCGTCGCAGCAGATCGGTCAGAGTCTGTGCGTCGGGTTCTTCACCTCGGCAAATCGACTCGATGATGGGCACATCCTCGGGCGTCAGCCTTGGGCTGGTGGCCAGGCGCATCTTCCCGTCATTAGCCAGGAGTCCCGCAATCCCACGTGCAGCGACGGCGAGAGAGGTGGATGAGAAGAACCCCGCTAGTCGGTCATACGACTTGGCTACTGACAGCGCGGGCACATAGAAATCGCGGACGACATCGACACCAAGCTCCCCCGAGTCATAGCTCATTCGCAGGTCGATGTCCGGCAGCAGCATTGGTGTCCCCCCGGGTTATGGCGCACATTGCCTAGGATAGCACCCCGCTCTGACGCGTCCCGAGGCCACATCCTGCCTTCTATCTGGCCAACAACGCGCCCTTGATCTCGGCTACTACCTCGTCCACACGAGTGCGAATCGCACATTCCCAGGCCGTGATGACTGTCCAGCCCTCCTCCTGAAGCGCAGCCACCACCGCTGCATCTCGGCGCACATTGATCTCGAACTTCGCCTTCCAGAACTCGGTGTGCGACCTTGGGAGGGGTAGCTGGCACTGAGGGCAGCGATGCCAGTAGCACCCGTTGACGAACACGGCCACCTTCTTGCCTGGGAAGGCGATGTCGGGGGTACCCGTCGCCTTGGCCCAGTTGAGCCTGTAGCCTTTGATGCCGGCTGCACGGAGGTGCGCTCTCAACTGCCGCTCAGGCTTCGTGTCACGCTTTCGATTGCCTCGCATGGAGCGCGCGACTGCCTCGGTCGACGCGCGGGGGCTGTTGCCGAGCTCTGCGTATGACATGGCACCTGTCCTGTCGCGTTCCCCGCGCAGATGAGACTAGCGTCTGGCCCCCTCGTCTGCCAAGCAGCGTTCACTGTTGCGCAACAGGATGCGAACTGAGCAGTCGACCGCATGGGTATCGGGGCCCAAGCAACAATCTCGGAACCCGACACCCCGGAAAAGCCCTGACCCAAGAGGAGAGCACGGGCCACGTCCCGTCAAGTGGT
>DLMY01000022.1 GCA_002478275.1 Actinobacteria bacterium UBA7524 | reverse complement strand
CAAATCGGGCGACAAATCCGGGGCGTCATGCGAAGGACCTCATGAGTCGTTAACGACATCATGAAGCGCGAGCGTGATTCATTTGCGGGACCCGCGTAGGGCCCGAGATGGCTTACCGCCGAGAGCACCGCGGAGGTGTAGCGAGCCCTCGAGCAGCGCCAATCCGTCGGGTTAGCCGTCAACCGCCGATTCCATCGTCGCGATCAATCCCGACATCACCGAGAAGGCATACTGCCTGAACTGCTCGTCGCTCAGGCCGGGGAAGGCCGTGGGCGGCTTCTGGTTGAGAAGCGCATCGAAACCACTGGACTCCGGCTCGTCGAAGATCGCGTTCAGGTTCTTGAGGCTCTTCTTGAACCACGCCGGCTTCTGCGCGGCGAGGCGCTCGAGTTCCGCGGTGATCGCCTCTCGCCACTCCGGAAATGCGTCCAGAACGAAGAAGACATAGTAGAGATCCTTCTCCCCTTTGAGCCGGTCTCGGCGATTCTTGAACACCAGCGACTTGTGGAAGACGAAGGCGCCGGGCTTCGGAACGAGGATCGTCAGGTCGACCTCTCCGTCGGTCAGGCTGGCGAGGTCGACGGGCCACGGGCTCTCGAGCAGGAGCCCGACGTAGTGCAGCTCCTGAGCCGAGAGATCCGGCTGCACCATGATCGCGGCCTCGGACCCGCCCGGCGCGTCGGTGATGAACTCGATCTCTATGTCGTCACCACCCTGCCTCGCGACGTACTTCGTGACCGGCGGCGAATCCAGTGAGTGGAACTCACAGCGGAAGTCGGCACTCCTGAGCAAGTCATCGATGCTCCTGCTCCTGACCGGCACCGAACGGGGCACGGCGAGATCGATGTCGCGGGTTCGAGGCGATCGACCGGCCGCGGTGGCATCGTAGAGCAGCTCGTAGATGTGCGGCACCCATCCGCCGGCAACGACGACCACGTCGAGGTAGGGCTCGATGGCGGCGAGGCCGCGCGCAAGGACCGGGTCGAGCCGGTTCACGGTCGATCCTCCCGCTCTACGAGCGAGCGCAGGCGTCGCTCGTAGAGGTGCTCGGCCTGCTCCCGGCCACGGACGGGATAGTCGTAGAGGTCCAGATAGAGCTGGAGATCGGAGACCACTTTGATCCCGCCTTTCGACATCTGCCGGTCGTAGAACGCCGACTCCCGATAGTAGGGCACCGATATGTTGACGTTGCCGCCGCGCTCGACTCGCCGTGCGCCGAGGTCAGCAAGCGCCGACACCACGTCGTCGACTTCCCTGACGTAGACGTCTGCGACGTCGAACACACTGTAGCGGTCGACGAGGCTCGCACCGGCGTGACCCGTGAGGACGTAGTCGGCACCCTTGGCGTCGAACGCCTCGGCGATGCGGGGAAGGAGGTCTTCGGCGCTCGGCGCGAGGACGAAGTAGCCTGCCGGGATTGGCCGGCGGCGACCTCGATACGCCGAGGTCCAGTCGCGCAGCAGCTCGTCGGCATGGCGAAGCATGATCTTCTCATCGCTCCTGGACACGTAGCCGCGCCTCTCGAGCTCCCCAACCATCTTGGACACATAGCCTGGGGTGAGCCGGATCCGCTCGTCTTTCGAGCTGACGGTGCTCGCGATCTCACGCACGCCCATCGGGGAGCGCGCAACGAGGAGGGTGCGAAGCACGAGAGACGCCTTGTCGGAGAACAGGTCGCGTTGACCGCGCTCTTCCTTGCCGGGGTTGGCGAAGCCGCGCCGATCGATGTGGATTCCCGGCGCCACGAGCCACGCGTTGCCCGCGTAGTCGATGAAGGCGGCGTTCGCATCGCGCAGCAACTGCTGGTTGGCAGGGCTGAGGTACGCCGAAGCGATGACCGCGATCGAGGATCCTTCGTCCGCGGGGGCAAGGCGCGCCAGCTCGACGGCATCGATCAGCTGAGCCCGGCTGGCCGCGTGTTGCAACACGACCCGGAGATGAAGGCGCCCGCGGGCGAGGTGCACGTCAGCCTCAGCCGCCGGTGCATGGCCTCGCGATCGGCTCGGGTTCACCTCGACGGTCGCACCAGGGAAAATCTCCCGGAGCGCGTGCTCCAGACCCCGATACTCATCATCCCTACTGACAGCAGCCATGTTTCCTCCGACATATCTGTTTCCCAACTAGGAAACACAATACTCTTTGGAATCATGCGAGGCAAACGGCACTATTCGTGCGTTCCTGAGGCTGCCGCCGGCCATCCTGGGCATGCTTGATGCGGTTTGGGCGACAAATCGGGCGACAAATCGATCCCGATGATCGATTCCGGATTCTAGGTGCCGCAATGAGACTGACACGGCCTCTGAGCTGCGGCTTTGTCTTCTGTCTAGGACTCAGAAGGGCAGGATTTGGTTCCCGATTCTATGCATGCCACAGGGAATTTCACGCCTGCTGCATGCAGAATCTTGGTGCCCCCAAGGGAATTCGAATCCTGAAAGTGCTTGTGACTATTGGGACTACTTGGGACTCGTTGGTACTCAAGAGCTGCGGGGCCACGTCCCGTCAAGTGGT
>DLMY01000041.1 GCA_002478275.1 Actinobacteria bacterium UBA7524 | reverse complement strand
CGTGTGGCCGATGGCTCCGACGACGCGTTCGCGTTCCCGGTCATGCGGCCGTACTCGGATCGCATTGCGCGCTGGGCGGATCGTGCGTTTCTGGATCCGGGTTTCCGGCCGGATCCTGCCGGACGGACGCTCACACTCTCTACGTGCGCGTATCACGTTGAGGACGGCAAACTGCTAGTGCACGCCGAGCTGATAGAGGGCTACTCGAACGGTGACACCGGCGACTGACGTCCCCTCGGGAACCCCGGCGGTCCCTCTCGGCCGCGGGTTTCAATAGTCTGAAGCAGCACCCCCGAGCCCCCACGGGGGTGCTACGCTTTCCGCCTTGGGTGAGTCAGCGACCGGCCCATACCCCCAGGTGGTTATCGCACCCGCCCGATTTCGGCGGCGAAGGCTCGGGCCCGACCCATTCCCCAGCGCCGCAATCCAGCGCTTCGGCCGTGGCGCCAGCCACTTGTCAGCGCGGTGACCTATACTCGAGTTCGGTGTTCGAAGCCTGATGACGCTCGAAGTCCGACCCCCTCCCGACGCGAGACGCCGCAGGCTGGTGTGGCAGTCGCCACCTGCCGCCGATTGAGAACCGTGTAGCAAGCATCCCAGGCTATGAGGTTTCGAATCCCAGCCTCTCCGCCACTAGAAGCGCAAACGTGGTACGGGGGGCGATTCCGGCCGTCTTGCAGACATTCTGCAAACATGACCCGTTCGACGTTAGGCAGGCCGCAGCCCGACCCCTCAGAAGACAGCTTGGGAACTTGTCGCAAACGGGCTAGTCTTAGATTGACGCCCATGGGAGATCACTTGGCTGAAAGCACAATTGCGCAACTGCTGGGACAGGGCCTCGAGGACCTCGATGCGGCCTTCGGCGCTAGTCTGCAACGTCGCAAAGAGGCAATTGACGAAGCCGCTCATTGGCCGGGCAGCGAACGGAATACGTGCGTAACCACGTACTCACACCTGCCTAACGGATATCGCATCCGATTCAGGAAGCCGGGCAAGGACGCGCTGAAGTACCCGTACGATATGACTCCCCAGCTGTGGAAGGGCAGGGGCGACACGGGGTTGTTGCCCACGTTCGGCGAGCTCTACGGGTGGCTCGAAGACTTGCGCCGGGACCCTAGGGGCATCGAAGCCCTGGATATCGTTGCCACTCTCCTTCTGAGAGACGCATACATGCTCGACCATACCTCCACGCAGGACGGATGGCGGTATTGCCCACCAGCGCCGGTCGTATCTCAGCTTGAGTCTCTGGCCCCGACAATCGGGCCGATGGCAACGCTGAACGTGCTGCATCTGGTAGATGCCGTGGCTTTGAATGAGGATGTGAGGTACAGCACCGGTGGCGGGCCGACGGAGAGGGGCAGGTACAACAACCTGCTCACCGCAGTTCGTATGATCACCGTGATGCTCGATCGGGAGCGGTTGTCCTCTGCCGTCGGTCGTCTGGTCCAAGGTGGCTTCGGCGGGGTGTCTCCGCTAGAAGCCACCGAAGCACGACGGAGGCTTCCTCTGGCGCATGGCGCAGAATCCGACGGAGCAGTCGCCCACCTGAAGGCCGAGCAGGATATTGAATGGGTGCTGTCACAGGCACGAGGGCTCACTCCCACAGAGATCGATGAGCGTGCAGGTACTGTGAATCGCAACCACAAGGACACGGGATGGCGCAACGGCGTCATCATGGAGGCCCTGGAGCGCGAGTGCGCGCCGGCGTCGATTGAGTACCTGAAGCAACACGCCGTGCTCCGCGTAGTACGCCTGAACCATCGGCTGCGACCCAAGGAGAACGTCCTGCTCTGTGGGCTGGACATGAACTCCATAGGCAACCAGACCTGGGAGACCTCTCCAGCTGCAAGAACAATCATGAAGAGACACATCTTCGTGGTCCTTGCGGAGGACCGCCTCGGGGATGAGAGAGTGGCCCGTATCCGGTTCCACTCGTTCGGCAAGCAGAACATCGCCTCGGTGAGGAAGGTCTGGATTCGCTCTCAGAAGGCTGTCATCGCTGGGAGGCTGGACAGGCTGCCGAAGGCCTCTACCAAGGACACCCGTGTCTGCCTAATCAACACGCAGGATCCGAAGAAGGGCCTGCGTTCTGGCCCAGGCGGGACCAAGGTAACCGCCAGATCGCTGTACCTCAATCCGACGTTCCTAAGGGAACTGCTCGATCGGCCCTAGCCTCCCTGTTCTTGTTCCTAGTACCGGGTCAGCGATGGGACGCCTCCCCGCTTGATCCTGTCACTGCTAACCTCTACAATCCGTCCAAGGCCCTCCAGAGGAGTATCAGGTGTCAACCATGACCGAGCGGGATGACATACGCGTCATCGAGTTGTTTGCCGGCGTAGGAGGCTTTCGGCTCGGTCTGGAAGGCCACCCGAAGCAGGCAGAGCGTCGTCGCTGGCCCAACCATGGGTTCCGCGTCGTCTGGTCCAACCAATGGGAACCACCTGGTACTCTCGCCAGGCAGTTCGCATTTCGGTGCTACAGCAGCCATTTCGGAGCTACAGACGAGACTCTCCCCCCTGAGAACGAGGACATAGCGATCGTCAATGAAGGTCTGAAGGCCGGCCGCTACCGGCTGCCCGATTACGACATGCTCTGCGGTGGCTTTCCATGCCAGGACTACTCGGTGGCGAAGCCGCTTCCACAAGCGTCGGGCATCGAGGGCAAGAAGGGCGTGCTCTGGTGGCAGATTCACGAACGCATATCCGCCGATCTCCCTCGGTACGTGCTGCTTGAGAACGTTGACAGGCTGCTGAAGTCCCCGGCGGTGCAGCGCGGGCGTGACTTTGCGGTCATTCTCGCTTGCTTCGCGCATCTCGGCTACCTCGTCGAATGGAGGGTCGTCAACGCCGCGGACTACGGTTTCCCCCAACGCAGGCGCCGGGTCTTCATCTTCGCCCAGCGCGTTGACCAGGAGTCCGGCGGGCATCTCGAGGAACGTCTACTTGATCGTCTGCTGCGGTCAGGCGTTCTGGCCGGAGCGCTCCCGATTCGAGAGCGCGGATTGGTCGATGTCGATGCCGCCGGCCTCGACCGCTTCCTTCTCCGTCGGAATCTCGATGACCTAGCCAACCCGCACTTCCCGTACTTCGTGAGCAAGGAGTACGGATTGCCAGGCAGCTCGGGGCCCTTTCAAAGCGCGGGCATCATGTACGGGGGTCAGGGCCTTCACGGTAATCTAAGTCCCGATGCAAGCGGTCTCAGGAGGCGGACCCTCGGCGATGTCGTGCGCAGGACGAGGCGTGTCGATTCCTCGTACTTCGTCGACCCTGCCACACTGGACAAATGGGCCTATCAGAAAGGGTCCAAGAAGGAGAGGCGCACGCATCGGTCGGGGTTCGAGTACTTCTACTCGGAAGGGGCGATGACCTTCCCTGACGCGCTCGACCGTCCTTCACGTACGATTCTTACAGGTGAGGGTGGAGCATCCGCTTCGAGATTCAAGCACATAGTCGACAGCGGTGATGGTCGCCTGAGGCGTTTGACTCCCGAGGAACTCGAGGATCTCAATGGCTTCCCCCGAGGATGGACGTCTGACGGCATGTCGCCGGCACAACGGGCGTTCTGCATGGGGAATGCTTTGGTCGTGGGAGTTGTGCAGCGGATTGCAGTGTCCCTCCAAGAGCACAACCACTCCAAGTAGGACCCAACGAGTAGCTCGAGGTAACGTGCTCTGTTAACGTCCCCGGTAGTGGT
>DLMY01000018.1 GCA_002478275.1 Actinobacteria bacterium UBA7524 | reverse complement strand
ACAATGAACCTGCCAGCACGCAAGTGTTCGTGAGTGGCCGGGGCACGGGGAGTGACGATGCCGCGGGGGAGATGCTTCGTTCGCTTCTTCCATCGCATGTCTGGGGGCCGATCCGTTGCCAAGGGTCGGCCTTTGCTTTCGACAGGCTGGCGTCGGGGCTGGGGCGGGCAGAGAAGCTCGCAAGTGGGAGGGAGCCTAGGATGGTCAAGCAGTCGCGTACGATCTATTGCTATGCGCTGGTCGTTGTCGTGCTGTGTGCATTGGCGGTGCTGGCGCCTACGCAGGAGGCCTCAGCGGCCGTAGGGCCTGATCTGGTGGTGACACAGGTCGCCATACCTCCGACCTGCTATGCCGGCCAGTCGATCACGGTCGGCAACCAAGTGTACAACCAGGGAGACACACCTACCGGGGGGTTCCTGGTGGGTCTGTACCTTTCCGCCGACACTGTTTTCGATGGGGGTGACCAGCTGCTGGCAACAAGGGTGGTCGGTTCGCTTGCAGCCGGGGGAACAACTACAGAGAACACCACGGTGAACATCGGTGTAGCCACTTCGGCGGGGACGTACTACATCATAGTGGTAGCGGATATAACCAACAGCGTCGCGGAAAGCAACGAATCCAACAACACCCGTAGCTCCGGTGCCATGGTCATCGGAAAGCCTGACTTGAGGATAACAGCCGGTTCTTCGAACGCTGGTAGCATCGCTGGTACCAGCTTCACCGTCGGAGCCACAATAAACAACAACGGCGGCTCCACGTCGGGTCCGTGTACGTTGAGGCTCTACCTGTCAACCGACGGGATCGTCGATGCAGGTGACACTGTACTGGGCGACTACTCCTTCACGTCGTTGTACGCTCAGTCCTCTGTGTATCCAGGCTACTCGGCATCGATACCCGTGGCAACAGCTCCAGGAACTTACTACCTTATCCTTGAGATCGATGTGTTAAACGTCGTAGACGAGTCGAACGAAAGCAACAACGTCTACGTCATTTCGTCGCCCGTCACGATCTCCAAGCCCGACTTGAGGATCACAGGCGCTTCTTCGGACGCCGGGAGCGTCGCTGGTGGGATCTTCTACGTGTACCCCACGGTAAACAACAACGGCGGCTCGCAATCGCAGGCCTGTACGTTGCGGCTGTACCTTTCCGCTGACACGCTTGTGGATGTCGATGACGTGGTGTTGTATGACCACGCATTGCCCTTGGTCAATCAGCAGTCGAGTACGTCCCCGCTCTTCTATGCTCAGTTGCCGGTTGCAGCACCTCCGGGCATCTACTACCTGCTTCTCGAGGTCGATGCCGCAGACGTCGTCGATGAGTCGAATGAGGGAAACAACACCCATACGATCCAGGCGGTGGTTATCGGCAAGCCCGACCTTGTCGCTTCGGCGCTGGTCGGGTTTGGGCCAGTCGAGGTGGGACAGAGCTACCGGTATGACGATACCTTCGTGAATACCGGCGGTTCAATGAGCTCGGAGACGACAGTCGCGTTCTACCTGTCCGAGGACACCCTCTTCGATGAGAGCGATGACCTGCTGCTGGGAACCCGCAGTCTGCCTGCTTTGACCCCCCATTCCACGGCGCCTGACACCGCAGTTAGCTCGCGGAGCACGACGCTGACGGTGCCTGCCACAGTTCCTCCCGGGGAGTATCACTTGCTTGCTGTTGCAGACGCGCCTGATGTGGTCGACGAGAGCAACGAGGCCAACAACGTGCGCTCGCTTGCTGTCACGGTGCTCAACACGCCACCCGTAGCGGATGCTGGGGGACCCTACTTCGCGACGGAGGGGGCCGCTGTCGAGATTGACGGGTCCGCATCAAGCGACCCGAACGAACCCGGGGGCTGGATAGAGTCCTGGGAGTGGGACCTGGATGGCGACGGCCAGTTCGATGACGCCTCTGGAGAGGTCACTGAAGTGACGTTCCCAGACGACGGAGAGTATGAGATCCGCCTGCGCGTCACCGATGATGGCGGCCTGACTCACGAAGACACGGCGACCGTCACCGTCGCGAACTCCGAGCCCCGGGTAGTCGTCGTGCCCCCAGACGCCGCAACCGAAGGCTCGCAACTCACCCTGGACGTGGAGTTCGGCGATCAGGGCCTGGAAGACACCCATACCGTCACGGTCGACTGGGGTGACGGCAGCGAAGAGTCGAAGTCCGAACCGATCCGCCCTGCCGAGGAGACCTCGGGCAACGTGCAGCCATCCCACACCTACGCCGACGACGGCACCTACACCGTCACCGTCACGGTCGCGGATGACGACGGCGGCACCGGCACCGACTCGATACAAGTCACGGTCACCAACGTCAAGCCGACGGTCTCGCCTGTCGTCATGTCGGACCCGGCCCCTGTGGCCGGTACGCTCGTCCAGTTCTCCGCTCCGTTCACGGATCCGGGTAGTCTCGACACACACACGGCACAGTGGACCTGGGGTGACGGTACGAGCGGAGCCGGGGCGGTCAGCGAGGCTGGCGGCAACGGCACGGTGACCGGCTCTCACACCTACGCCGCCGCCGGCACGTACACGGTCACCTGCACGGTGACCGACAAGGACGGAGATGCTGGTACGCGCACCAGGCAGTTCACGGTCACCGCCGCGCCGTGCGAGTTCGTGCCCATCGCGGGCGCTGACCGCTACAAGACGGCGGTCGAAGCCTCCAAGGAGGCCTATCCCGCCGGTGCTTCCACCGTGGTCATCGCCACGGGCGCCAACTGGCCCGACGCCCTTGGCGGCTCGGCGCTGGCCGGTGCTGTGGACGGTCCGCTCCTGCTCGTCAAGCCGACCTCGCTGCCTGATGCGGTCGTCACCGAGCTCACCCGTCTCGGCGCTACCGACGCCTACGTGCTCGGTGGCACCGCGGCCGTCTCCCAGCAGGTCCAAGACAGCCTGGATGCCAAGCTCAGCGGCAAGGTGACCCGCATCTTCGGTCCCACTCGTTACGCCACGGCCAACAAGGTCGCCGACGAGGTCATCCGCATCAAGGGCGGCGGCTACTCCGGTGACGCGTTCGTGGCCACCGGGGCCAACTTCCCCGATGCACTTGGAGCCTCACCGCTCGCCGCGTCCTCGGCACGTCCGATACTGCTCGCCAAGCCCGATGCGGCGCCCTACCTGCCCACAGCGGTCAAGCGCGCCACGATCCTGGGCGGCGAGGCGGCCGTGACACCTGCGACCGAGTCGGCGGTGCGCACCGCACTGGGCTCGGCCAACGTCGTGCGTGTGGGTGGCAAGGACCGCTACGACACGGCGGCCAAGATCGCCGATCACGGCGTTGGACTCGGCATGCACTGGGACGGCGTGGGCATCGCCACAGGCATGGCGTTTCCCGATGCGCTGTCCGGAGGGGCGATGCTCGGACGCGCCGGCTCCGTGTTGCTGCTGACCAAGCAGACGAGCCTGGTCGAGGTCGCACGCACGCGGCTGACCACGCACAAGGCAGACATACACTCCGTGTACTTCATCGGCGGCACGGCAGCCGTGAGTCAGGGAGTGCGAGACGAGGTGGCTAAGCTCGTGGAGTGAGGGCAACCCCTCACTCCACCACACCACTCATAAGTGTCACCAGCGATTCGACCTGTGCCGAGGAGAGCGGTCCCCCGTGCGCGTAGAGGTAACCCGGCATGCTCGTGCCGTCCTGTCCGTACGCTGTCCATCGGTGAAGCGCTTCGCGCGAGCGACGATCGACAGGGATCGATTGCGCGTACTGTGCCAGCGGCCCGTGGCACATCTCGCACACGGCTTCGTACAGCGCTTCACCGGTCAGGTCGCGGGCCGGCGCCGAGTGACAGCGTGCGCACTGGGCCTGGCCGAACAGCGCCTCCTCCACCGACAGCGTCGAGCCCGGGTCGACGCCGTGCAGCACCATCGCTCGGACGGGCAACTCCGTGACCGGGGAGGCAGGGTCGTTCGAGTACACCTTCAGCAGTTTGGTCGTCTCGCCGAACTTGCCGGCAGGATCGAGCGCAAGCTCGAGATCCGCCGTTTCGCCCGGCGGCACTGTCGTGGTGCTGACCAGCCCGGTGAGGCAACCTCAATTCGAGCTGACGCGCGAGATCACCAGATCCCCGTCGCCGACGTTCGTGACGATCACCCGGCTCTCGACCACCTCGTCCTGCGCGATCCTGCCGAAGTCGATCGCCTCGACGCCGAGCGCGAGCACCGCTGTGCTGTCCGCGCTCGCATCCGCGCCCGCTCCCACGGCCGTCACGGTCTCCTCGGCGATGCTGATCCCGCCCTCACCGCTCGCGTCCTCGCTATCCCGGCACCCGGTCGCGCACACGAGCGTCAGCAGCGCGCACGCCACAGCGCATACCAGCGCGAATGTCGGCCCACGCCTGCTCACCCGTATCGGCCTCCTGTCCCCGCGCACGCGACCCACATCGAACGAACATCCGCCCCCTGACGCGCACTGCGCGAAAGCTACGTAGTTGATGCCCATCGCAGCTCATCACGCCACGTTCGGGCCTCCCCGCTACCGCCCCCGCATGCGTGCTACAATCCGTGTGCCCTGTACCGTCCCGGCCCGCGCCAAGTGCGCCAGAGAGCACCATGATCCAAGATCGCACCAACGACATCCAGGCGTTCGCCAAGCGCATCGAGCGCATGGCCGAGTACCTGCACCTTGATGCCAAGCGAACCGAGATAGCCTCGCTCGAGGAGGCGTCCGGCGCGCCTGGATTCTGGGACGACCAGCAGACCGCGCAGACGGCGATGGCGAGGCTTTCGGCGCTCAAAGACGAGATCGCGAACTACGAATCGGCGCGCGCGACCATCGAGGACGTCGAGGTGGCCAACGAGCTCGCGCTCTCCGAGAACGACGAGAGCATGGCCGAGGAGGTCGCTTCCTCCCTCACGGCTCTCGCCAAGAGCCTGGACGCACTCGAGGTCGACACGTGGTTCTCCGGCGAGTTCGACGCCGGTGATGCGATTCTCACGATCCTGCCCGGCCAGGGCGGGCTTGAAGCGCAGGACTGGACCGAGATGCTGCTCAAGATGTACTCGAAGTACGCGGAGTCCAAGCGCTGGAAGATCGACATCCACGACGCGCCGGAAGGTGTGGAGCTCGGCATCGACCGGGCGGTCTTCACCGTGCATGGCCGTAACGCCTACGGCATGCTCTCCTCGGAAGCGGGCGTGCATCGTCTCGTGCGCATCAGCCCGACCGACGAGAAGAAGCGCCGCCAGACCACCTTCGCCGGTGTCGAGGTCCTGCCCGTGTTGCCGCAAGACATCGAGGTCGACATGCGCGACGAGGACCTGCGCATCGACGTCTACCGCTCGAGCGGCCCCGGCGGGCAGTCGGTCAACACCACCGACTCGGCGGTGCGCATCACGCACATCCCGACAGGCATCGTTGTGACCTGCCAGAACGAGAAGAGCCAGATCAAGAACAAAGAGACCGCGATGACGATCCTGCGCTCGCGCCTCTACGAGCTCGAAGAGCAGAAGCGCCGCGAGGAACTCGACGCGCTTCGCGGCGAGAAGAAGGACATCACCTTCGGCAGCCAGATCCGCA
>DLMY01000040.1 GCA_002478275.1 Actinobacteria bacterium UBA7524 | reverse complement strand
GGTTACGCCCAAGAGCGTTAGCCCCATTCAGCGCATTGTCAGTGCATGAGTATCGACCTCTGCCGCCGCTGAAGGCGCATAAGTGCTGACTTCCGCGCTCAATCAGCTCCTCGAGCGAACGTCAGCCCCTCGAATACAATGGGCGTATGAACCTGATCAAGTCGAAGCAGCGCGTCGCCGACCACGGGGAGGTCTTCACGCCCCCGTGGCTCGTTGGTGCGATGCTTGACCTCGTTAGAGGCGAAACCGAGCGGATTGACTCGCGCTTCCTTGAACCTGCATGTGGCAGTGGCAACTTCCTCGTCCGTGTGTTGCAGCGCAAGTTTGAAGCTGTCGAGAGTAAGTTCGGCAGGTCCGACTATGAGAGGCGTCACTACGCCCTACTCGCCCTCATGTGCTGCTACGGGATCGAGCTCCTCGAGGACAACATCACCGAGTGTCGCGCCAACATGCTCGAGGTCCTATCCAGCTATCTGCAGCTCGAGGAATCAGATGACCTCTACGGCGCTGCCTCGTATGTGCTGTCGCAGAACCTCGTCCACGGCGATGCGCTGTCGATGCGCACCATCGATGATCAGCCTATCTCCTTTGCTGAATGGGGTTACCTCGGGAAGGGCAAGTTCCAGCGACGCGATTTTCGGCTTGACGCTCTGGCTCAATCAGCGGCGTTCAGTCAGGAGGGCACGCTCTTCGCCGATCTGGCCAGGCACGACATCTTCGTGCCCATCAAGACCTACCCGCCGATGACGGTTCGCGAGCTGGCCCGTGTGTCTGCGTCGGATGACCCAGTGGAGGCAGAGTGAACGCCCAGGTGCAGCTGTCGCTGCGAGGCCGCAACCCTGACGTACTGACATGCATCGCGAACCTGTCGAACGATGAGGTCTTCACGCCGCCCGAGTTCGCGAACAGGATGCTCGACACTTTGACCGAGGCGTGGGCGGCCGACAACGACGGCGCGAACCTGTGGGCGGACTCCTCGGTGAGGTTCCTCGACCCCTCCACGAAATCCGGCGTCCTTCTCCGTGAGATCACCAGTCGGCTCACCAAGGGCCTGGCGGAGGAGATTCCGGACCTTCGAGAACGTGTGGATCACATCCTCACCAAGCAGGTGTTCGGCATCGCCATCACGCAGCTCACCAGCCTGCTGGCGCGCCGAAGTGTGTACTGCTCCAAGCACGCGCAAGGTCCGCACTCCGTTGCCAGGTCGTTCACAAGCGACCAGGGCAACATCTGGTTCGAGCGGACCGAGCATACGTGGGTGGATGGCCGGTGCAGATACTGCGGTGCCAGCGAGAAGACCTTGGGCCGCGGTGGAGACCTCGAGACCCACGCCTACGCGCTCATCCACACCGACGACGTCAAGGCGCGTGTAGCCGAGCTCTTTGGAGGAGACATGCAGTTCGATGTGATCATCGGCAACCCGCCGTATCAGTTGGATGATGGCGGGTACGGCACGAGCGCCGCCCCCATCTACCAATTGTTCGTGGAGCAGGCGAAGGCCTTGGAGCCGCGCTATCTGTGCATGGTCATCCCTTCGCGGTGGTTCGCCGGCGGCAAAGGACTCGACGAGTTCAGGGAGTCGATGCTCACCGATGACCGTCTGCGCTCGATCGACGACTTCCTGAGTGCGGCCGATGTCTTTCCCGGCGTCGGGCTCAAAGGGGGTGTGTGCTACTTCCTGTGGGACCGGGACAATCCAGGGCCGTGCAGGGTCTCCACGCACTTCAGGGACTGGCCAGTGTCGACCGCGACGCGACCGCTCATGGAGAAGGGCGCGGACGTCTTCATCCGGTTCAACGAGGGGCTGTCGATTCTCAAGAAGGTCATCGCCGTAGAAAGTGGCCAGTCAGACTCCCTGCAACTACCTGATGACAGACGTTTCGATCGACTGGTGAGTTCGAGGAAGCCTTTCGGGCTCGAGACAACGTTCAAAGGCAAGACGACCAAGGGCCCCGGCGACCTGCTCGTGTATCAGAACGGCGGCAAGGGCTACATCGCCAGGGATTTGATAACCACGGGCGCTGACCTCATTGACTGCTGGAAGGTCTATGTCGGCCGCGCCGCGCCTGGAACGGGCAACAGGGACACCTATCCGCACAGGGTGCTCAGCACGCCCTTCATCGGGGAGCCAGGTACGATCTCTTCGGAGACCTACCTCTGCATCGGACCGTTCGACTCACGAGCGGAAGCCGAGAACGTCTTATCGTACCTCACGTGCCGGCTCACGCGCCTGCTGATCCTCCTGCATAAGCCGTCTCAAGACACGACACGCAAGGTCTACACGTTCGTGCCCATGCAGGAGTGGACGTGCGTGTGGACGGACGAGGATCTTTATGCGAAATACGGCATCACGGAGAGCGAGATCGAGTTCATCGAGAAGCTGGTGCGCCCGATGGAGTTCCAGGGGGGTCTCGGGGCATGAGCCGCTCTATCGAAGAGATCCTCGCGCCCAAGCCCAAGGCGCGACCGCGCATCTACGCGTACTCGATCGACGATGAGGCGCACAGAGGGCTGCTTAAGATCGGACAGACCACCCGCGACGTCAAACAGCGCATCGCCGAGCAGGTCAAGACGGCCGCCATCAAGAACTACCGGATCGAGATCGACGAACCCGCCGAGCGCGATGACGGTACGGTGTTCAGCGACCACGACGTGCGTGCGGCTCTCGTCAAGAAGGGTTTCGAGCGCGTCGAGCTGGAGTGGGTGCGGTGTTCGGTCGCTGACGTGCGCACCGTGCTGGTCGAGTTGCGCACTGGCCAGCAGTTCACCGGCACCCACCACGAGACGTTTCAGATGCGTCGCGAGCAGGCCGAGGCCGTGGAAAAGACCCACGCGTACTTCCACTCTGTCTGGGCCGAGGATATGCACGCGGTTCCACGCTTCCTGTGGAACGCGAAGATGCGCTTCGGCAAGACCTTCACCACGTACCAGCTGGCCAAGAAGCTCGGTGCGAGGCGTGTGCTCGTGGTGACGTTCAAGCCGGCCGTCGAGGACGCGTGGCGCACGGATCTAGAGACGCACGCGGATTTTGACGGATGGCTGTACATGTCGCGCCATTCCGATCTCGACCCCAGCAAGGTCGATCGCAGGACGCCGTTGGTCTACTTCGGCTCGTTCCAAGACCTCCTCGGTCGCGACGATGCTGGCAACATCAAGCCCAAGAACCAGTGGCTCCACAAGGTGGAATGGGATCTCGTGGTCTTCGACGAGTACCACTTCGGAGCCTGGCGCGACACCGCGAAGGAGCTCTTCGAGGGCGAGGACGAGGAGGTCGCCAAGAGGGAGACCAGCCTCGAGTACGCTTCAGGTCTTGAGGTGGTGAACGAGGATCTCAGCACGCTCTCGGAGAAGGAGACCGAGTTCCTGCCTATCACCACGAAGGCGTATCTGTACCTCTCAGGGACACCGTTTCGCGCACTGGCAACCGGTGAGTTCATCGAAGAGCAGATCTTCAACTGGACGTACACGGACGAACAGCGCGCCAAAGAAGAGTTCGCGTCGAAGCACCCCGGTGAGTGGAACCTTTATGCGGCTCTGCCGGAAATGCGCTTGCTCACGTACCAGATGCCCGACGAGCTGTTGGCCATCGCGAGCACGGGGGAGTTCGACGAGTTCGACCTCAACGCGTTCTTCGCAGCCACGGGTGCAGGAGCCACCGCTCGGTTCGAGCACGAAGATGCGGTACAGAAGTGGCTCGATATCATCCGGGGGGCATACATGCCTCAGACCGTGGATGCCCTGAGGACTGCAACCCGACCGCCCTGGCCGTACTCAGATGTGCGTCTGTTGCCGTACTTGCAGCACTCGTTCTGGTTCATGCCGAATGTCGCGGCTTGTCACGCGATGGCGAACCTGCTGGCTGCGAGACACAACACCTTCTGGCACGACTACAAGGTCGTGGTGGCGGCGGGGGCTTCGGCGGGCATAGGTCTGGATGCGTTGCCGCCCGTGCGCGCTGCGATCGGCAGCGGATTCGACACGAAGACCATCACGCTGTCGTGCGGCAAGCTGACGACCGGCGTGACGGTGCCGCAGTGGTCTTCCATCCTGATGCTCAGGAATCTCACGTCACCGGAGACGTACTTCCAGGCCGCGTTCCGCGTGCAGTCGCCATGGGCGATCAAGAATCCCAACGGCGACGACCCGAACGAAGAAGAGATCCTGAAGCCGATCTGCTTCGTGTTCGACTTCGCGCCGACCCGGGCGCTGCGGCAGCTGTCCGAGTATGGGCTGGGCCTCTCGCCGAATGAGACGAACCCGGAGAACGCGGTCAGAGACCTCGTCTCCTTCCTGCCCGTCCTGGCTTACGACGGCGCCAACATGGTGGCGGTTGACGCAGGCAGTATTCTCGATATCGCGATGGCGGGCACCTCGGGCACGCTGCTTGCCCGCAAGTGGGAGTCGGCGCTGCTCGTCAATGTCGATAACGACACCCTTCGGCGCATCTTGGACAACCCAGAGGCGATGGCCGCCGTTGAGCGCATCGAGGGCTGGCGCGCTCTCGGCGACAACGTCATCGAGACGATCATCAACCAGAGCGACAAGATCAAGGAGCTCAAGAACAAGGCGAAAGATGGCACGTTGACGGCGAAAGAGAAGCGGGAACTGACGGACGAGGAGAAGGAGTACAAGTCCAAGCGGAAGCTCGTCCAGGAGAAGCTGATCAAGTTCGCTACGCGGATTCCCGCGTTCATGTACCTGACCGACTTTCGCGAGAACACGCTCCAGGACGTCATCACCAAGCTCGAGCCGGAGTTGTTCCTCGCGGTCACCGGCCTTACGGTCAAGGACTTCCACCTACTTGTTCAGCTGAGGGTGTTCAACACAGAGCGCATGAACCAGGCTGTGTTCGCGTTTCGCCGATATGAGGATGCGTCGCTGCGCTACACAGGGATCGACAGTCATCCCGGGCTGACGCATTACGGTCTGTATGACACCGTGGTGGCGAGGGAAGAGGCGGTGGAAGCGTACGGATAGGGTGTTGTCTTCAGGGTTGCCGTGAAGGGGCTAACCCTGGCTTCCAGCAGACGCCGCTTCGCGGCGCAGCTGAAGCCAAAGAACGTTAGATTCATGACGCTTGAC
>DLMY01000003.1 GCA_002478275.1 Actinobacteria bacterium UBA7524 | reverse complement strand
TCGGTGTTACCTACCGCGTCGACCGACCAGTACTCAATCGTCGTGGTGCCCTCAGCTGATACTTCAATAGGCGAGACGTAGAGTGTACTCTCACCCCCGCTTGCTCGGTAGTAGGTATCCGTGACGTAGGTGTGGGCGTCAGCTGACACCAGCGTGACGTCGACAGGTCCGGTGACCCAGCCTTCAGGCGCGTCATCGGCGGTGACGGGGGAGACCGTGTCGGCCTCAAGGGTGCCGACTATATCGATCGCATCGATGCCCACTATGTAACCTGTCGAGGATGGATTCTTGGTCGGCAGCCATTCGACTGTGAGCACGTGTTCGCCGTACTCGAGGTCGGTGAGTGACTTGAGTCGCTGTGCGCGTTGATAGCTTGCGGAGTAGAAGTCGACATCCGCAGCGAAGTCACCATCGATCCGCAGACGCGCTACGCCATGGTCCGGCCCCTTCGCGCCGATCAGGTCGATGCGCGTGCCTTCGAAGACCACGTAGGCGACCGCTCCGGCGCTGTTGGCGTACTTCCACGAACCACCTGAGTGGTTGACGTTGTTGCCGGTACCCCAGGTGCCCTTGTAGACGATGCGCGAGTCGGTCTGCTCGTGGCGAGCGAGCATGGTGAATGTCGCTGACTTGATACTCTCGGTGTTGCCTACGGTATCGACCGAGTACCACTCGAGGGTGTGCTGACCAAGCTCGTAAGGCGCGCTGACAGTCGTGCCAGTCTGCCACTCTCCGCCATCGAGGCGCCAGTGCGTCGAGGCAACACTCGTGATGTTGTCATAAGGGGAGAGCGTGATGGTTGCCGCGCCGAGGTAGTTCGTCTGCGCATTGCTCGTCGTTATCGGCGGCGAGCGGTCGATCCTCACGTAGTCGGTCTTGACGCTCTCCGCATTCCCGCGCGAGTCAACGGAGTAGTACTTGACGATTGTTGTACCCTCAGCCGTCACCGAGATCGGTCCCGTGTACAGCAAGGTGGGGTTCGACCCATCGATCGAGTAGTACGTCGCTGCCACATTGGTGGTCGTATCGGTAGAGGTGAGCGTCACAAGCTGTGACGCGTTCACCCAAACCGCCGGTGCGTTGGAGGTCGTAACCGGAGCCTGATCGTCGGGAACCAAGACCAGCACCCCGTCGACGTTGAAGCGATCCGCGCCGATGCGAGTTCCCGTCGCTCCGGCATTCTTCGTTCCAGTCCATTCGACTGTTAGCATGTTGTACCTGTAGTCGATGAGACCAGAGTCCCAAACGGCTCGGTCGGTCTGGAGTGCGTTGTTGTACAGATCGACCGCTCCCATGAACTGGCCGTTGAGGTACACATTAGCTATGCCGTAGTCAGGCCCCTTGGGCGAATACCACTGTATGCGCTCGCCATTGAAGTAGACGTGGGATCTCGAACCCGCTGAGGCAACCCACGCATACGAGCCTCCGTT
This sequence comes from Actinobacteria bacterium UBA7524, assembly GCA_002478275.1. Classification (GTDB taxonomy): domain Bacteria; phylum Actinomycetota; class Coriobacteriia; order Anaerosomatales; family UBA912; genus UBA7524. Next base: position 100,031 of record DLMY01000003.1, on the reverse strand, counting down.
GCCGGATCCGGTCACCGTCGTCCACGGCCCCTGCAGTACCAGATTCGAATTCGTCTCCTGGTACGTGTTCGTCACGAGCCGCACCCTGAACGACTCCGACTTCGTCGTCTCTACATGTCCCGCATTGTCGACCGAGTAGTAATACAGGGTGTGCCAGCCCCAGATGGAGCTGGTGGCGACGGTGCCCTTCTGCCAGGCGCCACTGTCCACCTTCCACCAGGTCTCCTTGACACCTGAGTGAGCGTCGGTGGGCAGGAGGTTGATCACGGCCTCGCCCTGATAGCTGCCTCCGTTGTCGGAGGTCGTCACAGGCTTGGTGCGGTCGATGCGCACGTATTCGGTGATTGCGTTTTCGGTGTTGTTTCGTGTGTCGCGGGAGAAGTACATGATCTTGGTGGAGCCCTCGGCGGTGATGGTGAACGGTGTCTCATACGTCTGGTACTGGCCGTCGTTGATCGAGTAGAACGTGGCTGCCACGTCCGAAACGGCATCGGTCGCCGTGAGGCTTACCGTGACGTTCGACGTCTGCCATCCCTCGGGGATGTCCGAGGTCGTGACCGGTGGCTCGGTGTCGGGCGGCATCACCGAGAAATACTCGGTGTGTATGGCCTCGTTGTTACCGGCCGCATCGATCGAGTAGAACTGAAGCGTATAGTCACCATACGTGTTCTGGACGATCGTATTGCCCAAGTTCCAGTTACCGCTCGTGCCATAGCGCCATCGTGTCTGGGACACGCCGGAGCGATCGTCGCTTGCGTAAAGCCTAATGGTCGCCGACTCGATGTAGAGCCCGATGTTGTCAGAGTAGGTCACCGGCGCCTGGCCATCGAGTGTCAGGATCTGTGTGATGACCGGTTCGACGTTGCCGCGCGTGTCTACCGAGTAGAACTTGATCGTGTGGGCGCCGGGAGGCGTGATTGTGACGACCTCACCTTCGGTATACTCGACTGTCGGCGTGGTCCCGTCGATGGAGTAGTACGTGGCTGCAACACCCGAGACCTCGTCCCATGGGAAGAACTCCAGGTAGAAAGGAGCTGTCGTCCAGCCCGGCGGGACATTGGACTCTGTCTCGGGTGGGTCGTTGTCGACGGGCAGGATAGTGACGTTTCGCACCTTGGCGTTCTCGGTGTTGCTTGCGAAGTCTACGGACCAGAACTCGACAGTGTGGTTGCCGACGCCGGAGATGTGTATGGACGTCCCCTCCTGCAACGCCCCTCCGTTGACCTTGTACCAGGTCGACTGGACTCCGGATAGGCTGTCGGTGGGAGTCAGTATCACCGTGCCCGAGTCCACGATGCTCTCTGGGATGGTGATGCCGGTGACCGGCGCGGTCTTGTCGATCCTCAGGTCGATGGACTTGACCGTCTCGGCGTTGCCTCTCTTGTCGATGGAATAGAACTTCACAGGAGTGATTCCTTCGTATGTGACCCAAAAGGGCGCCGTGTACTCAACGGTAGGTGTGGTGCCGTCCGTGGAATAGTAGGTGACGTCCACTCCGGTGATCGGATCCTGAGCATTCAGGCTGACCTGGAAGTTCTCCCGGTACCAGTAGTTAGGGGTGATGTTGGACGAAGTCACGGGGGGTTCGTCATCGACCGGCTCGACTGCGAAGTAGACGGTCTTGACAGGTTCGAGGTTGCCTGCGTGGTCCTCTGACCAGAACTCGAGCTTGTGCTGTGTGGCGAGCAGGGAGGTGATGACCTTGGTGCCTACTGTCTGTGGCCCGTTGTTGAGCTTGTACCACGTCTCCCGGATTCCGGAGTGTTCATCGCTTGGGATGAGATCGATCACGGCCTGGCCGAAATACAGCGGTTGCACGGTCGAGGTCGTCTCTGGCGGGATGCCGTCCACTCGCAGTAGCTCCGTTGTGGGAGTCTCTTCGTTGGCGGCGATGTCCACCGAGTAGTACTTGACTGTGTATTCACCGTGTTGGGAGACGGTGACGGGTCCTGTATAGCGAGTCGACGGGTAGGTGCCGTCGAGGGAATAGTACGTGTTCGCTACACCTGAGCCGCCTTCGCCGTCGTCACCGGTGAGCGTGAGGTTGAAGGGGGCTTTGACCCACGAGGTCGGTATGTTCGATGTCGTGGTAGGTGGAGTCTCATCCGTGGAATCGGGGATGTATCGCAGGAACTGCACTCGCTCGTTTCCGTTGTCGGCGACGTAAAGGTTACCGGCAGCGTCCACCCGCAAGTCATACGGCCACATGAACTGTCCATGTCCGGTGCCGTACGTACCGAATGACTGGACGAAGCTGATCTCACCGAGGTCCTGCCGGAAGATGACGATCCTGTTGTTGAAGGTGTCAGCCACATAGATCGTGCCTTCGTCATCAACCGTGATGCCCAGCGGGCCGTTGAAGTAGTTCGTCTGCCCGCCGTCGTTCCATGAAGAGATGGTTGCCAGCAGCGTGCCGGTCGAGCTGTACTTGCGAATCTCGTCCGAGTACGAACACGTGACCCATACGTTCTGGTCGTCGTCGACCCACACGCCGTCGGGGCTTGGGATGTCGCCTGCAACATCCCACCCACGCAGCCAACCTCCGCCCGACGTGTAAACCTGCATCTTGTCGTTGTAGGTGTCGGAGACGTAGATGTTGTCGTACGCATCCACCGTCACACCATAAGGCTGGGCCAGGTAGCCGCCACTCTCTCCTTCGCCGAAAGAATTGATGCTGCGCACAAACGAACCGTCGCCACTGATGATCATGAGCCTATCGTTGCCGGTATCGGCAACGACCATGCGGCCGTTCGAGTCCACCGCGAGGTGTTCGGGGTAGCTCAGGTCTGCCGGAGTGGCGCCGGAGTCGGAAGTGTCGAACGTGGCGACGGGTGTGGAGGTACTGCCTTCTGCGGCGTACTTGGCGATCTGGGTGTCTTCGAGGATGTAGACGTTCTCTGCGGAGTCGAGTGCGAGACCCCACGGCATTGCGCTTCGTCCCGCTCCGATGTCTGTCGTCCAGCGGTATTCATCGAGGGGAGAGGGACCGGTTCCGCTCGCGATGCCGAGACCCGGCGCACCTAGAGCGACGTAGGCGAGAAGCACGAGGGCCACCGAGAGACCCACACCCCATCGCCCACGCGAGATTGCAGATACCACCGTCTACACCTCCGGCTATGGCCGCCCACCTAAGCGGCGACTTCCCGTCCATACGCCAACAGACGCGCACCCAACGCGTCTAGTAGTAATTGTCGGCGGGGACTCAGCTCTTCATGAGGGTGACTGTGAGCAAGAACACAGAATCTGTGACCGCTGGTCTGCCATTTGACTCCGCCTGTCGGAAAGCGTGCTATGCTGCGGCTATTGGTAGAATTTGCACTCAGGCGCATGTCGCCCGAAGGGATCAGTGAGTGGTTCAGGAGCGAATCGTCGCGAAGGGACAGACGGCGTCAAGCGGCAGCTTACGCATTGCTCGTCGTCGGCGTGTGATCGCATCGTTACTTGCCGCCGATTCCTTTGCGATTCTAGCCGCGGCACTGCTTGCCACCTTCCTGCGTTTCGGGTCCCTCATACAGTACGTTGCTTTCGAGGGCGTGGAGTCCGAGGTACAGTTCCTCGAGGTCGGGCTACTCCTCGTACCCTTATGGGTGTTGATGCTTTGGTCCGAGGGTCTGTACGACATGGAGCGCCTCTCATGGGGTACTGGCGAGATCCGGCGTGTGATCCGTGCCTTGTCGGTCGGGCTCGTGGCCTTGCTGCTTCTGACATACGTATTGAAGCTTGAAGGACTCTCTCGCGCATGGACCCTGCTTGTGTGGTCTTCCGCCGTCGTCTTGGTGGTATCCGGCCGCTTGCTGATCCGCTGGTGGATAGAGTCGCGCAGGCGCAAGGGCAGTATGAGAAAAGCGACACTGATCGTCGGGTCGAATGCGGAGGCAGCAGACATCCTCAGAACCCTTCGGGGTTCGCTTGCACATGGTTTGGTGCCCATTGGCTGTCTTGCCTCGTCCCAGGCGGAGAAACTGGCTCTGGACTGGTGTGCCGATGATGTGCCCTGCTTGGGCGATGCCCGCGAACTGAGGTCTGTGATCGACGAGCACGCGGTAGACACAGTGATCATAGCGTCTAGCGCCTTCGACCATGATGTCCTGGCGCGGATGATCGGTGAACTGCGCGGTATCGACGTCGATATCCACATCTCCTCGGGGTTGTTTGAGGTTCTGACCAGCCGGGTTCTCGTCCGCGAGATCGGCGGCATGCCGCTCATCACCGTCAAGCGGATCGCCCTGACGCCTCTCAACCTGTTGACGAAGCGCGTATTCGACATAGTCGTTGCCTTGCTTGTCATCCTGTTCGGTCTCCCCATCTGGATTGCCATCGTGGTCGCTATCAAGATCACCAGCAAGGGTCCAGTCTTCTACTGTCAGGATCGGGTCGGTCGGCGCGGCAGGTACTTCGCGATGTACAAGTTCCGTTCCATGGTGGTCGATGCCGAGGATCGTCTAACGGAGTTGCGGAACGAGGCGAGCGGACCCATATTCAAGATGCATGATGATCCCAGAGTGACGTCAGTGGGGCGTTGGATGCGCAAGTTCTCAATCGATGAGTTCCCGCAGCTCATCAATGTGCTCAAGGGGGAGATGAGCCTTGTCGGTCCTCGACCGCCTCTGCCCCGAGAAGTCGCCGAGTACACGATGCACGACTGGCGCCGTCTTGAGGTCGTTCCGGGGATGACAGGCTTGTGGCAAGTCTCAGGTCGCTCGCGACTCACGTTCGATGAGATGGTCAGGCTCGATCTCTTCTACATCGAGAACTGGTCGGTCGGACTCGATATCTCACTTATGATCCGTACGATTCCCGCAGTCCTTCTTGCGCGCGGCGCCTACTGAGGGCGAGAGGACCGTACGATCATCTGCCGTATGAGCAGAAGCACGAACCTGGCGTTGCCCACGAGGTATCGTCTCCACATGCGTCTGGGCTCCTGAGTGAATCGGTAGAACCATTCCAGCCCAGCCGATTGCATCCATTTCGGTGCGCGACGTGTCTTCTCGGCGAGGATGTCGAAGCTGCCTCCGACTCCGAAAGCCAGCAGGGACCCGAGTCTTTCCGCTTGTTCGTGGATGAAGTGCTCTTTTCGCGGTGAAGGCATACCGACGAGGAGTAACCGCGCTCCGGACGCTAAGACATCTTTCGCGACGCTCTCGTCATCACTGAAGTAGCCGTTACGAAAGCCGGCTATGGTGACGTTGGGATATCGAGACTCGATCGCCTTGACGGCGAGTGTGCAGACCTCCTGCGTCGCTCCTAACAGGTATATCGGCCACCCCCTCGTCTCGGCCTCTCCGATGAGCCGCATCATCAGGTCGATCCCTGTGACGCGCTCTGGAACCGGGATGCCCAGCATGCGGGCCCCCCATACCGCGGACTGGCCGTCAGCGTTGACCAGATCCGCCTGTTCGACGATCGAGGCCAGCTCAGGATCGTCGTGCGCCAGCACCAGCTTCCCTGCGTTCACGCTGACGTGATGCGCGCATACCGAGGACTCGATGAGTCGGCAGCATGCGAGCACGGATTCGTCCATGTCCAGTGGATCCACTACACAGTCGAGGAGTTTAGCTCTGCGTTGGATCCATGGGTGTTCTTCGTAGGCCATGACATGATTCTAAGTGATAGCGGCTTCAGAGGGTGTCAGTCCGTTCGTTTAGCTGCCTGCTATTCGGGTAGCATCCCTACATCGCCGTGCCCCCCGGTGCGACGTCCGCTGCGCTTCAAGCGCCGCGGCTGCCATACCCGCTCGCGACATGCCTGGAGGTCTGCCCTGTGCGATTGCTGATCGTCGTGGGAGCGCGTCCGAACCTCGTGAAGGTCGGGCCGCTGCTTCCGCACCTCCAGCGCGCCGGCATCTCGTACGACGTGGCGTTCACCGGTTCGCGCGAGGCCGAGCGCCAGGGGACGTTGTACTCCAGCGGACACGCCGCCGAGCTCACATTCTTCGGTGTCCCGTTCCCGACACCCCGGTGGTTCCTCGACGCTGGTGCGGCGACGGACGGTGTCCAGACCGGCAAGGCGCTCATCGCGCTCGAGGAGCTCTTCGCCGCCGAATGCCCGGATGCCGTACTCGCCGTTGGCGACGTGAATCCCACCCTGGCGGCAGCCATCGCGGCGGCGAAACTGCATCTCCCGCTCGTCCACCTGGAGGCAGGACTGCGCTGCGGTGACATGACCGTGCCCGAGGAAGTCAACCGCGTCCTCATCTCTCACATCGCCTCGCTCCATCTCACTTCCACCGAGGAGAGCATGGAGAATCTCGAAGCCGAAGGGGTGTCCACCGACCGCATCCATTTCGTGGGCAACATGATGGCCGAGTCCGTCTTGCGGCATATGGACGACATCGCCAGACTCGATTCGCTTCCGAAGTACGGGGTGGAGGCCGGTATGTATGTCCTCGCGTCGTTCCACCGCCCGGAGAACCTGCGTTCGCAAGAACGTTTCGCCAACATCGTCGCCGGGCTCGGCTATCTGGGCCTGAGCGTGGTCCTTCCCGACACGAACGGGTTCTCCTCGGCGATGGAGGAATGGGGTATCGACGCGCCGCCCGCGCTCATGGTCAGCGAGCGCGTGGGGTATCTCGAGATGCTCGCGCTGCAGCGTGATGCGGCTGTGGTGGTGACGGACTCGGGTGGTGTGCAGGAGGAATCGTGTACGATCGGGACGCCATGCGTGACGGTGCGTCCGACCACAGAGCACACCGCCACGATCAAGGTGGGGGCCAACAGGCTGTGTGAAGCGGATCCTCGGGCGATTTCGGCGTGTGTGGCGGAGGCGCGAGAGGCCAAGCGCGCGTGGGTCACTCCGAAGCGCTGGGACAGGGCGGTCTCGGAGCGCATCGTCCGAATCCTGAGGCGTGGCGTGACCCCGCTGACATAAGGGAGGCCTGCATGCGTGTCCTCGTCACCGGAGGAGCCGGATACATCGGGTCGATAACCGCACGTCTCCTGCTCGACGCGGGACACGAGTGCGTGGTGCTCGATTCGCTTGAGCGTGGGCACCCCGCCGCGGTCGATCCTCGGGCGACGCTGGTGGTCGGCAGCGTGGGGCAGCGCGAGAAGCTCGACGAGTGCCTGCCCGGTTGCGACGCGGTGATGCACCTGGCCGGCCTGATCGAGGTCGCCGAGTCGCAGCGGCACCCCGCGAAGTACTTCGAGCACAACGTCTCGCAACCCGCGGTGATGCTCGAGGCGATGCGCGATCATGGCGTGGGGGCGATCGTGTTCTCCTCGACAGCGGCGGTCTACGGCGAGCCCGACACCGACACCGATCTGCTCACCGAGGACTCCCTGACGCGCCCGGTGAACGCCTACGGGCTGAGCAAGCTCGCGTTCGAACAGCTGCTCGACTGGGCGGCCGTCGCCCACGGGACTCGCGCGGTGCGGCTGCGTTACTTCAACGTCGCCGGTGCGTGGCCCGACGGTTCGATCGGCGAGGCGCACGCGCCTGAGACGCACATCATCCCGCGCATCCTGTTCGCGATGGGGGCGGGGCAGGGGCGCTTCGAGGTCTTCGGCAGCGATTACCCCACGCCTGACGGTACGTGCGTGCGCGACTACATCCACGTCTGTGACCTGGCCGAAGCACATCAACTCGCACTCGAGCGCCTGGTCGCGGGCGGGCCGGGCGGCGTCTACAACCTCGGCAACGGCGAGGGATACAGCAACCTTGAGGTCGTCCGCGCATGTGCCGAGGAGACCGGCCACGATGTCGAAGTCGTCCTGGGGCCGCGCCGTGCGGGGGATCCGGCACGCCTGGTGGCGTCCGCGAAGCGCGCGGGTGAGGAGCTCGGGTGGGCTCCTCGGCATGGGGATCTTGCGCAGATCGTCGCGGACGCGTGGCGATGGCACTCCTCGCATCCGAGCGGGTACGCGGGTGCCGGGTCGTGATGTTGCGTGTGAACGGGGACTTTCGCGTGTGCGTGAAGATGCTAGAATGTCTTTCGTTGTCTCGGGATGATGTGGTGTCTGAGGCGGTATGAGGGCGATTAACTCAGCGGGAGAGTGCTACCTTCACACGGTAGAAGTCACTGGTTCAAATCCAGTATCGCCCACCATGTGACAGCAGAGCGGTCGCGACGACACGCTCTTGAGTGAATGAGCGGGACTCCGAGAGGGGTCCCGTTTCGTATTCTGACCCTCCGTCGGCGGGAATCCGGCAGGTTTCGCTGCAATGTCAGAACTGTGGTATACGTTATTCGACAGAGTACATTTGTCTTATGATTCCTGAGCGGACCGGCGCTATCCGCGCAGTAGGGCAGTCACCCGGTTGAGGGGCCGAGGGGACTACGCACGGATGGGAGCAGAGGGTGGAGCAGCGGCAAGTTGGTGGCCACTGGGTCATTCGCGAGAGCGAACTGGATGCGATGACCCCTGGGCGCGCGCGTGACCTGCTGGTCGAGTGTTGTCTGCGGCTGCACACGATTCCCGACCGCAGGATACCGTCGATCGTCGACGACTTGACCATCCAGCGCGAGATGCGGCGCACCGTACTGGAGTCCGTGCGCCTGTGTTTCAAGGAGTGCGGACTCGAATGGGACGATCCGGCCGCCGAAGACCTCGTTAGGGCGATCGAGGTCCTGGAGGGCGAGGCCCAGGGCTGGGGAGCACCATCGGATCTGGTGACTCAGCATTTCGATCAGATGCGAGAGGCAGTCGGACGGCTTCCATAGTTGCCTTGCGTGCACCTTCGTTGCTCGCCGCGGCTTTCGTGCTGAGGCGCCACGGCTGGTAGACTGACTCGCTGTGATCATCTCCGCTGACAATCTCACCAAGACCTTCGGCTCCCGGGTCCTGTTCGCCGACGCCAGCTTGCGGGTCGGCGCCCGTGACCGTCTGGCGCTCGTGGGCCCGAACGGCTCGGGCAAGACCACGCTGCTCGAGATCCTCGCCGGCATCCAATCTCCCGATTCGGGCACGGTGACCGTCGCGCGCGACGCCGCAGTCGGCTATTTGCGTCAGGAAGCCATCGAGATGCACGGCCGGGACGTGCTGTCCGAAGCGCTGTCCTCGGCAGCTGATATCTCGACCCTCGAGCACCGGCTGGGCATGCTGGAGACCCAGATCGCCGAGGAGACCGACGAGGACTCTCAGCGGCGGCTGCTTGCCGAGTACGGGCGCTTGCGCGAGAGGTTCGAGCACGCGGGCGGCTACTCGGTCGAAGTGGAGGCCCGCACGATACTCACCGGGCTGGGCTTCAGGGAATCGGACCTCTCCCGTGGCGTGGACGAGTTCTCCGGCGGTTGGCTCATGCGGCTTGCGCTTGCCAAACTCCTGCTCGGTGGTCCGGACGTCCTTCTGCTCGACGAGCCCACCAACCACCTCGACCTGGAATCGGTGACGTGGCTGGAAAGCTTCTTGCGCACGTATGAGGGCGCCATCGTCCTTGTCAGCCACGACCGCGCGTTCATAGAAGGATTCGTGGACCACGTGGCCGAGATCTCCGAGCGGCGCGTCATCCAGTACACGGGCGGCTATCGCGAGTACCTCGCCGCCCGGGAGCTCGCGTTGGAGCAGATGGCCAAGACCCGCGAGGCGCAGCTCAAGGAGATCGCACACATGCAGGTCTTCGTCGACCGCTTCCGCTACAAGAACACCAAGGCGAAGGCGGCTCAGGACCGCATCAGGCGGATCGAGAAGATCAAAGCCCAGCTCGTCGAGCTTCCCGAGGGGCGCAAGGAGGTCAAGTTCGCGTTTCCTCAGCCGGTGCGGACGGGGGAGCGAGTCATCGCACTCGAGGGTGTCGGCAAGGCGTACGGCGACAACGTCGTCTACCACGATCTGGACCTGACGCTGTATCGCGGTGACAAGGTCGCTCTTGTGGGTCCCAACGGCGCGGGCAAGTCCACCCTGCTCAGGATGCTTGCTGGAGTACTCGACCCTGATTCCGGTCAGCGCGAACTCGGGCACAATGTCTCGGTGGCTTACTTCGCGCAGCACCAACTCGAGGCCCTCGACGTGCGTAAGCGCGTGTTCGATGAGGTCGACTCGGTCGCACCCGGATGGACCCAGGCGCAGGTCCGTTCCCTTTTGGGGGCTTTCCTGTTCAGTGGCGATGACGTGGACAAGAAGGTCTCCGTGCTCTCGGGCGGCGAACGATGCCGGTTGGCGCTTGCGAAGATGCTCGTCAAGCCCGCTCCGCTGCTGTGTCTGGACGAACCCACCAACCACCTGGACATCGCCTCGAGCGATGTGCTCGAGCAGGCGCTCGAACGGTTCACCGGCACCCTGGTCCTGATCACGCACGACCGCCATCTGATCAGGGCGGTGGCGAACAAGATCATCGAGGTCGCCGACGGCGGGGTCAGGGTCTACGAGGGCGACTACGATTACTACCTGTTCAAGCGCGGCGAGCGCGAACGGGTTGGTCAGAGTGAACCTGACGGCCATGGTCGTTCTCGCCGAAACGACGCCGGTGCCGGCATCCAGTCCCCGGGCGACCTTGGTGCGGGTGTCGCCCCGGAGGGCATCTCCGGCCCCAAATCCAAGGAGCGTAAGCGCGCTGAGGCCGAGGCCCGCAATAGGGCATATCGCGCCACACGCGAGCTTCGTGATCGGCTTGACGCTGTCGAGGCCGAGCTTGAGCTCACACGCAGGCGGCACGACGAGCTTGTCGAAGTACTGGGTGATGAAGCCACGTATGCGGACAAGGACGCGTTCGACCTCGCGATGCAGGAGTACGGGCCAGTGAAGGCCAGGCTCGGCGCGCTTGAGGGAGAGTGGATCGTCCTGGCCGCGAAGGTCGAGGAGTGCGAGAGCGGACTCTGAGCGTATGGGGTGTCGGACCACGGCGGGGCCATCGGTTCTGGCCGTCGGACACACACACTTTGTAACAATGTTTACAAAGTAGGGCTGATGTGCGTACAATGCGGCATTCGCTCCGGTCGCCTCAGGCTGAGCTGCACGTGACCGGGCGAAAGCTGCAAGGGTGATGTGTCACCGGCTGGACTTTGTAACGGAGTGTTACAAAGTCATAGACACAGAACGGGCAGGGGGTAGTACATGGAGGCAGTGGCAGCTGACAACGTGCTGTTCGCGCTTGGACTCGTCGTGTCCGGCGCCGCCTTCATAGCCCTCGTCTTCGGTGCGAATCATCTGCTGTCACCACGTCGGCCTACCGACGAGAAGCTCACTCCCTACGAATGTGGTATGCCACAGGCGGGTACGCCCTGGGCGTCGGTGAACATCCGCTTCTCCACCCTCGCGGTGCTGTTCGTCCTCTTCGACGCTGAAGCCATCCTGCTCTTCGCCGTCGCACCGACGCTGCGGGGCTCTTGGATCGGCATGCTCGAAGTCGCTGTGTTCACGGCGTTCCTTGCCCTCGGCCTCATGTACGCCTGGTCCAAGGGGGCGCTGCAGTGGCGATTGTAGATCGCGTGGGCTCTGCGCTGGAGCATGGGCCGGGACGCGTCGTTCTCAGTTCCCTTGATGCCCTGTTCGACTGGGCTCGTAGCCACTCCCAGTGGGTCATGCCGATGGGCACGGCGTGCTGCGCCATGGAGATGATCGCTTCTTTCCCGTTCACCAAGTTCGACTCTGACCGGCACGGGGTCATTCCGCAAGCGGACCCGCGGCACGCTGACGTCATGGTCGTTGCGGGAACGATCACCCGTAAGATGCAGCCGGCGGTCATCAGGCTCTACGAACAGATGCCCGATCCGAAATGGGTCATCGCCATGGGAAACTGCACCGTATCGGGCGGCATCTTCTACTACGACACGTATTCGGTCGTACGCGGCGTGGACGAATTCCTTCCGGTGGACGTCTACATCGCCGGTTGCCCCCCGCGTCCGGAAGCCGTGCAAGACGCTCTCATGCAGTTGCGTGAGAAGATCCGCCAGGAGTCCATCGGCCCGAACACGCGCCATGTTCGCAAGCTCACCCTGCCGGGCCCCGGCGAATCCCGGGCTTCAGTCGAGCCTTCAGAGCCGGGGGAGGTGGGGTGACGTGAACATCGACGAACTCCGCGATCACCTGTGCGGCCAGTACCCCGACCTGTGTCCTCTGTTCTCGATCGAGTTCGGGGACGGCACCTTGCAGGTCGAGTGCCGGGGACTCTACGACGCTGCCGCCGATCTCAAGTCACTGGGCTTCGACATGCTCGGCATGGTCACAGCGGTCGACCGGGGCGAGCACTTCGAGATGGTATATCGGCTGACATCTCGCGAGATGTCGGTCGGGATGTTCCTGAAGTGCCTGGTCCCGCGCGACAAGCCCCACACCAGGTCTTTGTACGACCTTTGGCCTGCCGCCTTGTGGCAGGAGCGCGAGGTCTACGACTTGTTCGGAATCGAGTTCGACGGTCATCCGGACCTGCGCCGCATCATGCTGCCCGAGGACTGGGTCGGCCATCCACTGCGCAAGGACTACCAGGATGAACGCATCATCAAGAGGCCCGACTACATCTGACCGGTGGCGAACGGCCGGCCGATGATGGCCTCGAGCTTGGAGAGGAGGTGGACCGCACGATGTCTTTGCAGATAGAGGAGCAGCGTCAGACAGAGGGCCCCGACGGACGACCCCGTCAGGAGCTGGTCGTCAACGTCGGTCCATCACACCCCTCCACACATGGCGTCGGCCGTGTGGTCGTTCACCTCGACGGTGAGGTCATCACCAAGGCCGACATGATCATCGGGTACCTGCACCGCGGTATCGAGAAGATGTGCGAGAACCGTACGTATCTCCAGGTGGTCCCACTGACGGATCGTCTCGACTACGTCGGCAGCATGTACTCCAACTGGGCGTACTGCCGTGCGGTGGAGCGCCTTGCCGCCATCCGGGTCCCGGAGCGCGCTGAGTACATCCGCGTGATCGTCGCAGAGATGCAGCGTATCGCCAGCCACATGATGTCGATCGGGTCGGCAGCGGCAGACACGGCCGCAGCCACGCTCTTCATCTACTCCTTCGACGAGCGCGAGCGCATCATCGAGCTGTTCGAGGAGCTCTGCGGCGCCCGGCTCACCTACAACTACGTTCGTCCCGGCGGAGTCGCCTTCGACCTTCCCGAAGGCTGGACCGATTCGGTCCTTGAGTTCACGAAGGCCCATCGCAAAGCACTCGATCTGATGGACCGCATGTACTTCGGCAACGTGATCGCACGCGGCAGGCTCAAGGGCGTCGCCGTGCTCGGTCGCGACGACGCGGTCGCGTGGGGTGCTTCCGGGCCGGTCGCGCGAGGTTCCGGCGTGGACTGGGACCTGCGCAAACACGACTCGTACTCCGTGTACCCCCGATTCGATTTCAACGTTCCCATCGGCGAGAACGGCGATGCGTACGACCGCGCACGTACGCGTCTGCTGGAATGCTACGAGAGCTGCAGCATCATCGAGCAAGCCATCGAGCAGATGCCGACAGGTCCACACAAGGTCGAGGGCCAGCCGCGCCTGATCATGCCACGCGCAGGTGACGCGTACGACCACATCGAGAGCGCGCGTGGTTCGCTGGGCGTCTACATCGTCGCCGACGGCTCACCCAGGCCTTATCGCGTGAAGTTCCGCTCTCCGGCGTTCTGCAACCTCGCACTGGTGCCCAAGCTCGCTGTGGGGCACACGCTCTCCGACCTGGTGGTCGTTCTCGGATCGCTGGACCCCGTGTTCGGGGAGGTGGACCGGTGAGCGGCTTCGTCGGAGGACTCGTCTGGGGACTTGCGGGAGGCATGCTCATCGCCCTTGCGACCGTGTTCGGAGTCTGGTGGGAGCGCAAGGTCGCCGGACGCATCCACATGCGTATCGGGCCGCAGACCACCGGTCCCGCCGGCCTGCTGCAGGTGCCCGCCGACACCCTCAAGATGATACTCAAAGAGGACATCACCCCAGCTCAGGTCGATGTTCGAGTGTTCCGCCTCGCCCCGCACATCGTCTTCGTGCCGGTGGCCATGTCCCTGACGGTGATTCCCTTCGCCTCGGGCTTCGCGCCACTGAACACGAGCATCGGCATGCTGTTCTTCCTGGCAGTACCGTCGCTTTCTGTGATCGGCATGTTGCTCGCCGGTTGGTCGAGCCGCAACACCTACGCGACGATCGGAGGTCTGCGCGCCGCAGCTCAGATGATCTCCTACGAGCTGCCTCGCACGCTCTCCGTGCTCTCGGTCGTCGTGCTCGCCGGATCCATGCGGCCGCTTGAGGTGATGGAGGCCTGGCGTCCCTGGTGGATCCTCGCTAACGCCATCGGGTTCCTCGTCTACTTCATCTCCTCGATCGCCGAGGTCAACAGCATCCCGTTCGACCTGCCGCAAGCCGAATCCGAGCTGGTTGCGGGCTACTTCGCAGACTACTCGGGCATCCGCTGGGGCATCTTCATGATGACCGAGTACGGTGCCGTGGTCGCCGCGTCGCTGTTCGGCGCCGCCGTCTTCCTCGGAGGGTGGCGCTGGCTGCCCGGAGCCTTCGGTGTCGTACTCTTCATCGCTCTCACACTCCTTCTGATCACCGCGATCATCTTCGTGAAGTGGACCTTCCCGCGGATGCGCTCCGACCAGCTCATGACCACCGCCTGGAAGATCCTCACCCCGATGGCACTGGTCCAGCTGGTGATCGTGGGGGTGATCGTCCCGTGGATGTGAGGCCCCAGGTCAGCAACGAGTACTCCGAGGGCATCGCCGGCGTCGTCGAGCGCTGGAAGTCGCTCGCGACGGGTCTGTCGATCACACTCGGCCGCGCGATGGGGCCGCATAAGACGCTCAGCTACCCTGCCGAGAAGCTGCCGATGACGGCACGTTGGCGCGGCTCGCTGCATCTGAACGGTATCCTCGGCCACGACGAGATCGAGGTCGTCCGAAGCCAGGCGCCCGAGTACAACGGTATCATCGCCGGTCTGTACGCCGAGGAGAGACTCGCCCCTTGTGTCGGCAACTGTCCCGCGAACGTGGATGCGCGAGGCCAGAACTACTACATGGCCGATGACCGCCCGGTGGAAGCATACGAACTGGTTCGCGAGCGCAACATCATGCCCGGCGTGCTCGGACGCATCTGCCACCATCCGTGCGAGAACGCCTGCAGGCGCAACTACTATGACGAACCTCTCGCCATCAGGCCGCTTCATCGCATGGCGTACGAGGCGTATCAGGAGAACAAGCCTGCGCTTTCGCCCATGCCTGTGACGCAGGACAAGTCGGTCGCGATCATCGGTTCCGGACCATCGGGACTGGCGGCCGCCTTCGACCTGATGCGCCTGGGCTACAAGGTCACCATGTACGAGAAGGAGGCCAAGCCCGGAGGGGCGCTGTACTCCGGCGTGCCTTCGTACCGTTTGCCCCGCGAAGTGCTTCACGGCGAGATCGACGACCTGGTCGCGCTCGGGCTTGAGCTGCACTGCGGTGTCGAGATCGGCGTCGACGTGCCCATCGATCACCTCATGGGCGAGTTCGACGCTGTACTCATCGCTGTAGGCTTACAGGTCAGCCGCTTGCTGCCGATCCCCGGCACTGACGCCGACGGCGTTAGGGGCGCGTTGGAGTTCCTCCGGGAATCGAACTGGAAGGGCGATGCCGGCGTCAAGGGCTTGCGGGTCATGGTCATCGGCGGCGGCAATGTCGCGGTCGACGTGGCCCGGTGCGCTTTGCGTGTCGGGGCGAGCGAGGTACGGCTTGCGTGCCTGGAGGCCTCCGAGGAGATGCCCTGTCACCCCTGGGAGATCGAGGAAGCGCTCGACGAGGGCGTCATAGCGATGTGCGGCCAGGGTCCCGAGAAGGTGCTCGAGCAGGATGGCAAGGTCGTTGGCATGCAGCTGCGCGAATGCCTCTCCGTGTTCGATGAATCCGGCCGTTTCTCACCCAAGTTCGGCGACGAGTACACAACCGTCGACTGCGATGTCGTCGTGTTCTCGATCGGACAGGCGCCGTTGCTCGCCGACCTGGTGGGCGGCTCGGACCTGATGCTCACCGACCGCGGCCTTCTGCCGGTCGACGGCGAGGTCATGACCACCGATGTCCCCGGGGTCTTCGCGAGTGGCGAGGTGGTGACCGGCCCCGGTAGCGCCATCGCTTCGATCGCCTCGGGCCACGAGGCGGCCATCTCGATCGACCGCTACCTTCAGGGACACGACCTTTTCGAGGGTCGTGTCGCTCGTCCGGTCCCTGTGTACGACCGCTATCAGGTCGCGACGGTCGAAGGCGTCGAGGAAAGCCGTAGACGCGTGCCGATGCCTATGGCGCGGCCGGAGGAACGGGCGACCGACTTCCGTCAGGTCGAACTCGGCATGACCCATCTGGAGGCGCTGAACGAGGCTGCGCGCTGTCTGAGGTGTCAGACCGGTGTGTGCGTCGGATGCACCTTCTGCGCGCGGACCTGCCCCGACTACGCGATCTCCGTGGACCGCATCGACGATCCCGGCGAGCGCAAGGTGACCCACTACGACCTCGACCTGACGAAGTGCTGCTTCTGTGGCCTGTGTGCCGAACAGTGTCCGACCGATGCGTTGCGACATACCGGGCAGTACGAGCTCTCCTTCTACCAGCGCGATCTCATGATCTTCGATCGCGACGAGATGTTGCGCGATCCTGCCGGCACGCGCTCGACCGGTCGGGACGGAATTCACCCCGGCGACAGCGGGGGTGAGGCGTGATGGAGCTCAACCTTGCCGACATCGCGTTCTGGCTTCTCTCGGCGATATCGATCGCAGGTGCGGCGACAGCGGTATTCACGCGCGATGTCATGCGGCTCACGCTCGGCCTCGGGGTATTCCTTCTCTCCGTCGCAGGCTGGTTCCTGTACTTCGGCCATGCGTTCGTCGCCATCGCCCAGGTGTTCGTCTATGTCGGCGGCGTGTTGGTGCTCATCCTGTTCGCGATCATGTTCCTGCACCGCTCGGAGCAGGGCCTGCCCGAGCTGACGTCGCGTCATGCGTTGGACAGTGCGGTTGTCGCCGTGGGCGTCGCCGTGCTGGTCATCACCTCGCTTCGTGAGTATGTGACCGGGCAGCTGCCCACCGTCGGCGGCGCCGATGCCGAGATAGGCGTGTCGTTGCTCGGCGCGTATCTGCCGCATTTCGAGGCCGCTGGTGTGCTCTTGCTCGCAGCACTCGTCGCGGCGGTCGTCATCGTGGGAGGTGAGAAGCGATGAACTTCATCGTGGTCACGATGGTACTCTTCTCCCTCGCTCTCTATGGTGTGCTTACTCGGCGCGACATAGTCGGGGTCCTTGCGTCCATCGAGATGATGCTCGGTTCCGCGACCCTGCTGTTCGTCGGGCTTTCTCGCACGACGACGGTCGCCACCACGATCACGCCCGACCCCACACACACCGGCGCCATCGCACTCATCCTCATGGTCACCGCCGCCGCAGGCGCCGCGGTCGGGCTGGCGCTGCTCGTTGCGTTGGCTCGCAAGACCGCACGCACCCGCACCGACGAGATCACGGAGGTGAAGGGCTGACGTGACGTGGTTCGCTGACAACGCCTGGATCACCGTGGCGCTGCCGTTCGTTCTGGCGGTCGCCGTAGCAATCAGCGGCCGCGTGCTGGGTCGCGCGGTTGCGTGGCTCGCGATGCTCGCTCCGCTGAGCGTGCTCGTCACGGGAGTCTCCGCGTACCTCGCGATCGCCGGAGGACGCACGCCCGGGGAGGGCAGCTTCGAATGGATCTCCTCGGCGGGTATGTCGATATCGGCCGGCTGGCATGTCGATGGTCTTGTCGCGCTGATGCTGCTCGTCGTCGGCCTGGTCGCGCTCATGGTGATGGTCTTCTCGGTCGGATACATGGCCGAGGAACCCGGTTTCACCCGCTACTTCGCCCTGCTTTGCCTGTTCACCGGTTCGATGTCGGCGCTCGTGATCGCCGACGGGCTTGCGGGGTTGTTCATCGGCTGGGAGCTGGTGGGGGCGTGCAGCTACCTGCTCATCGGCTTCTGGTTCACCAAGCCCGAGGCTGCTGCCGCGGCTGTCAAGGCGTTTCTCACGACCCGGGTCGGCGACATCGGCCTGCTCCTGGGCCTCTTGCTGTTGTGGCGTGAGGTCGGCGCGCTCGATTACGCGACGCTGCTGCCTGTAGCTGCCCAGCTTGCGCCTGGTGTGGCGACGGTGGCCGCCCTGCTGCTGGCTGTCGGAGCGATGGGTAAGTCCGCCCAGTTCCCGCTGCACATCTGGCTGCCCGACGCGATGGAGGGCCCGACACCTGTGTCCGCCCTCATCCATGCCGCGACGATGGTCGCCGCCGGCGTCTTCCTGGTCTCCCGCGTATGGCCCGTCTTCGAAGCGTCGCCCGCGGCCCAGACGGTCGTGCTCGCCGTCGGAGCTTTCACGGCATTGGCCGCAGCTACGATCGCGCTGGCGCAATCGGACATCAAGAAGGTGTTGGCGTACTCGACGATAAGCCAGCTGGGCTTCATGTTCGCGGCGTTGGGCGCAGGTGCTTGGATCATCGCGATGTTCCATCTCGCGACACACGCCGCGTTCAAAGCGCTGTTGTTCCTGGGGTCCGGTAGTGTCATCCATGGCACCGGTACCCAGGACCTGCGCAAGATGGGTGGTCTCGCGAAGGCGATGCCCGTGACAGCTGTGACGTGGGTCATAGGCAGCCTCGCATTGGCCGGGGTCCCTCCGCTCGCGGGCTTCTTCTCGAAAGACGAAGTCCTGCACGCAGTGTGGTCGTCGCAGCCGATCGCAGGCGCGGTCCTGTTCGCCGCCAGTGCGCTCACGGCCTTCTACATCACACGCGCGACCATGCTCGCATTCGCGGGCTCGTATCGCGGGTCAGGACATCCGCACGAGTCCGGGCCGGTGATGGCGGTGCCGCTGGTGGTGCTCGCCGCAGTCGCAGCTGTCGCCGGGTTCGGCGGTGGCAGGATCGCGGTTCTCCTCGGCGGGCATGCAGAGAAGCTGCATCTCACGACTGCTGCCGTCTCGACGGGCATCGCAGTCGTGTTCATCGCGCTTGGCGCTCTCGTGTACAAGCGAGGAGTTTTCGCGGACAGCGCGCTGGAGTCGAAGCTCGGACCGTTGTGGCCTGTGCTCGGCCGGGCTTACGGGTTCGACGCCCTCGTAGCGTCCGTGATCGTTCGTCCGGTCACCACGTTCTGCTCGTGGCTGTACCGCACCGTCGACAGGGTCGTGATCGACGGAGCCGCCGAAGGTACCGCCTGGCTCGCCAACCGCACGGGCGACGTCCTGCGCAGGATGCAGATGGGCGATGTGCAGTGGTACTCATCGCTCGTCGTCACCGGCTTCATCGTGTTGTTCGTGCTGTCGATCATGTGGCAGCGTATCGTCGGATTCGTAGGGGTGGGGGGCTAGCCGGTGCTGCGTGTCGATCTCATAGTGCTGCTGCCGCTGGCCGGAGCGCTGCTCACGGCGCTGGCTGGCTCCAGAGCGCGCATCGTCGCCTTCTTGAGCACGCTGGTCACCGCTGGCGCAGTGATCTCCCTGCAGCCGCTCGGGGTGTTCGTGGGCTCATCGGCTCACGGGCTGGTCGAACTCGGCGACGTCCAGCGGGCGTGGCAGCTCGTCATCGACGGCCTCTCGGCACCGCTGGTGGCGCTTACTGCACTTCTGGGCATCGTGGCCGTTCTCGCCTCATGGAGGGTCGACGACAGGCCGGCGGCCCATCACGCGTTGCTGTTGGGCTTGCAGGCCGCCGTGATGGGAGTGTTCCTCGCACATCACATCGTGCTGTTCTACGTGTTCTGGGAGGCCGTGCTGATCCCGATGTACTTCCTGATCGGCAAGTGGGGTCATGAGAACCGTCGTCACGCGGCGATGAAGTTCTTCATCTACACGTTCGCAGGCAGTGTGCTCATGCTGATCGGCCTCGTGATCACGATGTATACCGCCCGCGCTGCCACGTTCGCCCAGGTTGCGGGGGCTGGGGCGGACTTTCCCAGGATGCTCGTGTTCGTCCTTCTGTCCGTCGGCATGCTGGTCAAGATACCGGTCGTACCTTTGCATACGTGGTTGCCCGACGCTCACGTCGAAGCCCCGACGGCCGGCTCGATACTGCTGGCCGGGGTGCTGCTCAAGATGGGCGGTTACGGGATGATGCGGTTGACGATGCCTCTCGCGCCCGAGGCGTGGGACGCCGCAAGGCCGGTACTGTTCGCACTCGGCGTGATCGGTGTCATCTACGGTGCTGCGATGGCGCTTGCACAAGACGATCTCAAGCGCCTGGTCGCCTACAGCTCGGTTTCCCACATGGGCTTCGTCGTGATCGCGCTTTCCGTCGGCACGGAAGCTGCCTTGTCCGCTGCGATGCTGGTGATGGTCTCGCACGGCGTGGTCGCAGGCCTTCTGTTCTTGCTGGTAGGCGAGCTCTATGAGTGGACTCATACGAGGATGATCGACCGCTTCGGCGGTCTTGGCCGCCTCGTCCCTCGATGGGCGGTCGCGTTCACCTTCGCCGGGCTCGCGAGTCTCGGGCTTCCGGGGTTGTCTGGATTCCCAGGTGAGTTCGTCGCCTTACTGGAGGCTTTCGGGGCGTGGGCTTGGTGGACTGCGCCGGTCGGCCTCGGACTGGTGCTCGCCGCCGCGTACAACCTGAGAGCGGTCCGCGCCGTCAACCATGGTCCGGAAGTGAAGGGCTATCCCGATCTGGACGATCTCGATCTGCGCGGCCTGCTCGCCGTCGCCCTGCTCGCCGTGCCCGTCCTGCTCCTGGGACTTTGGCCGCGGCTGGTCACCGACGTCTCTGCCGGAGTGCTCCAGACGCTCGCAGTACTACTCGGGCGGGGGGTGTGACCGTGACGCAGGTCCAGTGGTGGGTGAGTCTCGCTCCTCTGCTCGTCGCCCTTGCCGGAGGCATCGCGGCCGTCTTCGTGGACGCGCTCCATCGTCGTGCACTGGCCATCTCCCTCGTCGCAGCGGCGCTGGCCGGTGCTGCGGGTCTGTGCGTCTGGTTGTACGCTACCGCCCCGGGACAGGTCGTTGCCGAGGTACTCGTGGCCGACCATGGGTTCTTCGGGATATGGTTCTCGCTGTTCGCGATCTCCGCGATCGCGGTCATCGGCGGCGGGGAATCTCTTGCAC
This sequence comes from Actinobacteria bacterium UBA7524, assembly GCA_002478275.1. GTDB lineage: Bacteria > Actinomycetota > Coriobacteriia > Anaerosomatales > UBA912 > UBA7524. The sequence continues at coordinate 79,096 of DLMY01000003.1, read as the reverse complement.
GGCACCCTGAAGGCGGCGGCATGGCGGCCTTGCTGACCTTCGCTGCAGCAGCGAGCGCGGCGCTGGCTTCATCTCTCGACCTGCTGCTCTCACTCGTCGCTCTTGAGATCATCGCGGTATGCGGCTACGCGCTTGTATCGGCTGCGCGTACTCCGGCATCTGCCGAGGCATCGATGAAATATGCGATCCAGGGAGCCACTGCGACCGGACTGTTCGTCCTGGGACTCGCCATAGCTGCTGGACTACTCGCCAGTGGCTCTTCGTTGCTCCAGATGGCAGCCGGTGTCGAGGCGCTCACCCTTCCGGCGACGCTCGCGGCCGTCCTGATAGTCATCGGGCTCGCGTTCAAGCTGGGTGCGTTTCCGATGCACTCCTGGGCTCCGGACGCTTATGAGACCGCACCTCCGGTCTCCTCGGCGATGTTGGCCTCGGTGCCTAAGATCGGGGCGCTGTCGGCCGTCTTTCTGATCGCCGGTCTCCTGATGTATCCCGCCGTACAGGCGGTCTCGCCGACGATGCAGCCCAAGATGGTGTTCGGCCTGCTTGCTGCGGGTTCGATCGTGATCGGTAACCTTGGCGCACTGCGCCAGGAGTCTTACACGCGCATGCTAGGTTACTCGGGTATCGCGCAGGTGGGCTACGCGCTGGTGGGCACGGCCACGGGAGGCCGCAGCTTCGCTCTGTCGATGTTGCTCATGGCCGCGTACGGCCTTGCCGCGGCCGCTGCGTTCCTGGTTGCCGAGGCGATACAGCAGAGCGAAGATTCGTGGGACGGCAGCATCTCGGCGATGGCAGGACTCGCATCCCGCAAGCCGTTGCTTGCCGCATCCACCGCAGTGGCGATGTTCTCGCTCACCGGGATCCCGCTGACCGCAGGATTCTGGGGCAAGCTGCTGGTGTTTGGCACGGCGACCACGCAAGGCCTCACGTGGCTTGCTGTTGTGGGTGTGCTCGGGTCGGTAGTCTCCTTCGGTTACTACGGCAGGGTTCTCAAGACCATCTACTTCATGGAGCCTGCGGCTGAGACCCGGACCGAGAGCGATCAGGATCGGGGAGAGGTTGCCGGGGAGGCGCTCGATCCAGCAGATGACGCATCCAGCGACGAGTCGGAGGCCGTCGATGGTGCCGATGAGCCCATGAGAGGTCGGCTTGCCGTGATCACGGCTGCAGTCGTCGCAATCGCGCTGCTGGCCGTCGGAATCGTACCCATCGTCACCGGACTCGGGGAACTGGTCAGCTTCTTCTCGATCTCGGGCTGAGGTTCGGGGGACAGGACGAGCAATTCGGATGAGAAATTCTTCACAAGAAGGTTGCGTAACGCCTTTGAAGTGGGTAGAATCTCATCAAGAGTTGCACGCGAGTGCAACCCCTTACCCCTGAGCCTCAAGGTGCCGGCCTTGGGGCTCCCCCCTTTGTATGGGCCGAATTCGCCCTGGTAGAGCGGGTGCGCATGGTGTACAGCACCTGTGCAGTGGACGTCCGTGCCAGGCCGGTGACGGATATCACGAATCACTCGCGCCCAGCACCGCTCGTCAGGAAGTCGGGGATCGAGGACCCGTCTCCACACCGATTCCATAAAGTGCACCTGCCTGTGCGCCGATACTCAGGGGAACATGATCATTTCACACGAGCAGGTCCGGCTTGCCGCCGAGTACCTGCAGACACCAGAGTGCAGCGAAGCGGCGCGCCAGTGCAGAGCGGATCGTTACGGTGTGTCTTCGGACCTGGTCGCGAAGATCCAGGAAGTGCTCGCGGGCGTGCCCGACACCCGGCAGGATCGAGTCGACCATGCGCGCCGCCAACTCAGTGCAGCCGGGCTGACCGGTGCTGAGGTCGCTGAGAAGATGATCGGACGGATCGTCTCGGACTCCATTCGATAGCTGCTTCCGGTCGGGCAGGCGACCGTATCGAGACTCACCCCTGGTATCCCATGCGCAGTCGACTCATAATCGAAGCACGCAGAACAAGCGGCTATGACCGGGAGTGATCGTGTCTTCGAAGTCCACCCGTTCGCTCATAACGATCGTCATGAATGTGTTCGTCATCCTCGCGGTGATCGTCACCGCCACCATCGTCATTCGTTTCTTCGGTGCACTGTCGAGCGAGTCGTGGGGTCAGGCGATCGTACGGCTCGGTGGCTATCTCACGCTACCGACGGGCATAGAACACATCAAGACCCCGTACGGTGGCGTGTTCGATGTCAGTGCCGCGATCACGGTAGCAGTCATGCTTCTCGTCGAATGGGTACTGAGCGTCATCCGTGCGCGTGCGTGACTTCGGCGTCGCTGAGCCGGCGAAGCGACGGTATACCTGGTTCGTGATCGGGAGAGGAGCCCCAGGTGTTACAGCGTGAGCGATTGGGTGACATTCTGCTGGCCAATGGCCTGATCAGGACCGGTCAGCTCGAAGAGGCCCTCAGGACACAGGCCGAGGACGGCGGTAAGCTTGGTGAGATCCTCGTCCGTTCGCTTGCGCTGACCGAAGACCAGATCGCAGGCGCACTGGCGTCCCAGAAGGGTCTCGAACACGTCTCCCTGACTTCGTATCCGATCGACCGTGCGGTGACCGCGCTCATTCCCGAGCGCATGGCGAAGCGCCGTGATGTCATACCGGTAGCGATCGAGGATGAGGACACGCTCATCCTGGCGATGGCAGACCCGCTCGACATCGAATCCATCGACGACGTTGAGATGCGTACAGGGATGCGCGTCAGGCCCGTCGTAGCAGCAGTGTCCCAGGTCCGGCACGCTATCGAGAAGTTCGTCGTATCCGCGGATGTCTACCAGGAGATGGTGGACAGCGTGGAGGAACTCGACGTAGAGGCCGAGGTGAACGCCGCGGAAGACGTGCCGGTGGTGCGCCTGGTCAACCAGCTCATCCGCGGTGCCGTCCAGGAGAACGCCAGCGACATACACATCGAGCCGGGGCGACGTTCACTCACCGTTCGCTACCGGGTGGACGGCGTCTTGCGTGTCGTCATGGAACTGCCTCTGGCGGCGCGTGCGGGCGTTCTCAGCCGGGTGAAGATCATGGCTGACATCGACATCGCCGAGAAACGCCGTCCACAGGACGGACGCATCAGTGTCCGCATCGACGAGCGCCCGGTAGACATCCGCGTTGCCACGGTGCCGACGGTGTACGGCGAGTCGATCACGATGCGCATCCTGAACTCCGAACTCTCCTTCCACTCCATCGACGATCTCGGACTCACCCAGGACAACCTCAGGTGTATCAGGCGCATGCTTCAGCGCCCCTATGGCGCGATCCTGGTGACCGGTCCGACCGGCTCGGGTAAGAGCACCACTCTCTACGCGCTCCTCGGGGTCCTCTCGGATCCCACTCGCAAGGTGCTCACCGTCGAGGACCCGATAGAGTACCAGATGGCCGGGGTCACACAGATGGCGGTGAACCCCCGGATCGGACTGACGTTCGCGGCTGGGTTGCGTACGATCCTGCGGGCCGATCCCGACATCGTCATGGTCGGAGAGGTTCGCGATCCCGAGACCGCAGAGATCGCGGTCAGGGCGTCACTGACCGGACACCTGGTGCTGTCCTCTCTACACACCAACGATGCCCCGTCGGCGCTCACGCGCTTCAGCGACATGGGGGTGCCGCCCTATATCACGTCATCTGCGGTGACGGGTGTGATAGCCCAGCGGCTGGTCCGCAAGCTGTGTCCTGCCTGCAAGGAGAAGGTCAAGATCACCGGTCCTCGACTGGTTGCGGCGGGTTTCACGGCGGCGGAGTCGAAGAAGGTCGAGGTCTTCGCGCCCGTTGGCTGCGATGAATGCGGCAACACCGGTTATCGCGGCCGCATCGCGGTCTTCGAGGTCATGCAGCTCGACGAGGCCATAGTCCAGGCGTACCTCGAGCATGCCCCTGCCGAGGAGCTGCGTCAGTTGGCACTGGCTGCCGGCATGACACCGATGCGCCGTGATGCGCTGGACAAGGTCGCCGACGGCATCACGTCGTTCGAGGAGATCGACCGGGTGGTCCTGTGATCCGGACGCCTCGACCACCGCGTGCGATCGTGCTCGTGCTGGACAGCGTTGGTGCCGGCGCGATGCCTGACGCCGCCGACTACGGGGACGAAGGCTCCAACACCCTTGCCAACACCGCCGCCGCTGTGGGAGGGCTGTACATGCCCGCGCTCGGGGCGATGGGCCTTGGCAACATCACGGATATCCTCGGCGTGCCGCCTGAGCCGGCTCCGGTCGCGTCATGGGGTCGCAATGCGGAGGCGAGTCCGGGAAAGGACACCACCACGGGGCACTGGGAGATGATGGGGGTCGTGCTGGACCGGCCGTTCCCGACGTACCCTGATGGCTTCCCGGCCCAGGTCATGGAAGCGTTCGAACGAGAGACCGGCGCCGGGTGGCTCGGCAATTACGCCGCCAGTGGCACCGAGATCATCCAGGAGTTGGGCGACGAGCACGTGGCGACCGGCAAGCCGATCGTCTATACGAGTGCGGACTCGGTGTTCCAGGTTGCAGCGCACGAGGAAGTCCTCGGCATCGAACGCCTCTACGAGATCTGCGAGATCGCGCGTGAGCGGGTCTGCGTGGGCGACCACGCGGTCGGCCGGATCATCGCGCGCCCGTTCGTCGGCCCCGACGAGCAGGGTATGTACACACGCACGCATCGCCGGAGGGACTTCGCGCTCGCACCCTTCGAGCCGACCGTCCTCGACCTCCTCGCCGATAACGGCATCGTCTCGTACGGCATCGGCAAGATCGGAGAGATCTTCGCCTGGCGTGGTATCTGCGAGTCCCCGCACTCTGAGAACAACATGCATGGTCTCGACAACCTCATCGCCCGGGTCAGGGACGACGCCGACGCCGGCTTCGTCTTCGCGAACCTCGTCGATTTCGACATGATATGGGGCCATCGCAACGACGCCCGCGGTTATGCGAATGGCCTGCAAGAGGTCGACGGGCGCATCCCTGAGCTCATCGAGACGATGCTTCCCGGAGACCTGCTGATCGTCACCGCCGACCATGGATGTGATCCGACGACGCCGTCCACCGATCATTCGCGCGAGTACGCGCCGCTGATCGCGCATTTGAAGGGCGTGGACCGTGGCGTCGCGCTCGGCACACGTGCCACGTTCGCAGACATCGGTGAGACGGTCGCGGACTTCTACGGACTGGCAGGTCGTTGTGGGCGCGGGACATCTTTCCTCGGCGAGGTGCGTGGCGCATGAAGACGTTCGAGGAACTCATCGAGGTCAAGCGCGACGGCAACACACATACCGCCGAGGAGATCTCTCGGATCGTGCTCGGGTTCACAGATGGACAGATGCCCGACTACCAGATGTCGGCCTGGCTGATGGCCTCCTACCTGAACGGACTCTCCGCCGAGGAGACCGTGTGGCTCACCGATGCGATGGTTCGTTCCGGCCGTGTGATGGATCTCTCCTCGATACCTGGTGTCAAGGTCGACAAGCACTCTACCGGTGGCGTAGCGGACACGACCACGCTCATACTCGCGCCGTTGGTCGCGGCGTGCGGCGTCCCGGTCGCCAAGATGTCAGGCCGGGGGCTGGGCCACACCGGCGGGACGCTGGACAAGCTCGAGTCGATTCCCGGCTTCCAGGTCGAGCTTTCGGAGGAACGCTTCGTCGACCAGGTGCGCAGGATCGGAGTGGCGGTGATCGCGCAGTCACCCGACATCGACCCGGCGGACAAGCTGATCTATGCGTTACGCGACGTCACAGCGACCGTCCCGAGCATCCCGCTGATCGTGGGTAGCATCATCTCCAAGAAGATCGCTGGCGGGGCCGATGCGATAGTGCTCGACGTGAAGGTCGGCTCCGGCGCGTTCATGAAGACCGAGCCGGATGCGCGTGCTCTGGCAGCGGAGCTCTGCCGGGTCGGACGGGAGTTGGGAAGCGAGGTCGAGACCTTCCTGACCGACATGGACCAGCCGCTGGGCAATGCGATCGGCAACGCGCTTGAGGTCAAGGAGGCCCTGGCTGTGCTCAAGGGCGGCGGGCCCGATCCCTTGCGAGAGGTCGTATTCGCGCTGGGCGAACGCATGCTGGTGCTGGGCCGGGCGGCTTCTGACGCCGCCGGTGCCCGGGAGATGCTGGAGCGGGCGATCTCGAGCGGCAGTGCCGTGGAACGATTCGCGAAGTGGATACGTGAGCAGGGCGGTGATTCGGATGTCGTCGAGGACCCGTCGTTGCTTCCGCGTGCGTACGAGTCGCGTGTGGTCCGCTCACAGAGCGACGGGTTCATCGCTTCGTTCGACGCTGAGGGCATCGGGCGTTCGGCGATGTTGCTCGGGGCGGGACGTGCGACCACGAGCGACCGGATCGACCCGGCTGCCGGGATCCAACTTCTGCGCCGCGTAGGGGACCAGGTCTCGGCAGGTGAGCCCGTCGCGATGATGTATGCGGCAAGTGAAGGTAAGTTCGCCGAGGCGGAGAGGCGTTTCGCTGACTCGATCCGCTTCAGCGACTCCGAGGTCATGCCGCCTCCGCTGTTCCACGGCGCGTAAGGGAAGGGGTGTCCTGAAGTGCAGATCGTCGTGGGACACGCGAATCCTGACTTCGACGCGTATGCCTCCACCGTCGCCGCGACGAAGCTCTTCCCGGGTGCCAAAGGGGTGTTCCTCGGCGCTCAGAGCGCCAACGTGCGGGCCTTTCACAACCTGCACAAGGACTTCCTCGACTTCGTCGACCTGAAGGGACTTGATCTGGATTCCGTGTCGCGCCTGATCATGGTCGACACTCGCGACCCCGATCGGCTCGGCGAGGTCGGTCCCGTGGCTTACAGGCCCGGAGTCGAGGTGATCGTCTACGACCATCACCCTCACGCAGAGGGGGATATCACCGGAGCTGACGACCGTTCGCTGGAGGTCGGAGCCACGACCTCGATACTCGTTCATGAGATACACAGCAGAGGGATCGCGTTGACTCCACTGGAAGCCAGTGTGCTGCTGCTCGGCATTCACGAAGACACCGGGTCGCTGACGTATCCGGGCACCACCCCGTACGATGTCGAGGCGGCGGCGTTCCTCATGGGTTCCGGTGCTGACATCGAAGTCCTCAACCAGTTCCTCTCACGGACCCTGGACGCGCAGCAGACCGCGTTGCTCGAGGAGCTGACGGCTTCGCTTGAGGTCTGGGACGTCAACGGACAGCAGGTCGCCGTCGGTTGCGCGGTGATCGACCAGTACGTCGACAGCGCAAGCGTCCTGACGCACCACATAGTCGAGGACATGGGCTTTCGTGTCGCCATCGCCGTCATCGCGATGCCTGAACGGGTCCAGATCGTGGCGCGCTCCAGACTGCATGAGGTGGATATCGGTGCGGTGATGGCACGTCTGGGCGGTGGCGGACACGCCCAGGCCGCCTCCGCAGGCTTTCGCAGGCTGGAGACGGGCGAGGCGCTATCCCGGATACGAGACGCGCTCGAGGCCGAGGTGCGTCCGCCGCTTTCGGCTCGCGACATCATGTCAGACCCGGTGCGTACGATCGGCCCGGATGAATCGATGGCTTCCGCCGGTGAGATGATGGCGAAGTGGGGGCACGGGGGACTGCCTGTCGTATCGGGGGGCCGTCTCGTGGGTCTCCTGACCCGCAAGGACTTTGACAAGGCCCATAGGCACAACCTCGATCACGCTCCTGTACGGGGTTTCATGGCCCGGGAAGTGATCACGGTCGATCCGGACACCGGATTGCCTGCGTTGGAGCGACTGCTGGCCACCGCGGGGATCGGCCGGGTACCTGTGATGGAGGGGCAGGTTCTCCTCGGCATCGTGACGCGCAAGGACCTTCTGCGAGCCGAGCACGGAGACGAGTACCTGGACCGGCGGATCCCCCGGGCTCGCGCGGAGTCGACCGTCCGGTTCCTGGCCAACGTCGACTCGCTGCTCCCCGGAGAGGTGCGCGATGCGCTCGACGCCCTGGGCAGGCTGGCAGAAGAAGAGGGACTGCGAGCGCATGTCGTCGGAGGATTCGTACGCGACATGTTGCTTGGCAGGCGCAACCTGGACGTCGATGTCGTGGTCGAAGGCGACGGGGTCCGCTTCGCGCAGTCGGCAGCGGAACGCTTCGGGTTGCGGGTCAAGATACATCGCCGTTTCGGGACGGCGATACTGGTGTTCTCCCGTTCACTCCATGTGGATATCACGAGTGCCCGGACCGAGTACTACACCCGTCCCGGTGCCTTGCCGACGGTCGAGCGCTCGTCCTTGCGGCAAGACCTCTTCCGCCGCGACTTCTCGATGAACGCGATGGCGGCCTGCATCAACCCCGAGTGCTTCGGGCAGATAGCCGATCCGTTCGGAGGGCTCAAGGACCTGGAGCGCGGTACGTTGCGCGTGTTGCACTCTCTTTCGTTCGTCGAGGACCCCACCAGGGTGCTGAGAGCCGCTCGCTTCGAGCAGCGCTATGGGTTCGCGCTCGACGCTTCGAGCGAGGACCTCGCCCGTCGCGCTGTCGAGATGCAGATGCTCGAGGAGGTGTCCGGCGCGCGGATACGCGAGGAGATGCTCGACATCATCGACGAGGACTCGCCGGCAGCCGCTTTCGAGCGACTTGAGGACCTGGGCGTCACACAGATCGTCCTCTACGACGGCGCACGCCCGCGCCAGGTGATCGATTCGCTGTTCGCCGTTGAGAGAGCGTACCGAGTGATCGCCGAGAGGTTCAGGCGGGCGCCCCGCAGGAGGGTCGCGCTGGTGGCGTCGATGGCGGCCGGTGCGGACCGCGCGGCAGCCGAACGCTGGCTGAGGCATCTGCGTTTCGGCCGTGAATACGCCGAACCGACCGTGGCCGTCGCTGAGAAGGGGGCGTCTGTGCTGCGCACCTTGCGTGATGGCCGCAAGATGCGTGACAGCCGGCTCTTCCATGCGTTGCGCACCCTGCCTGATGAGGCGGTCCTGTGGCTGTGGGCGAGCGGCGACGAGCTTGTACGGCACAGGGTGGAGCACTACATCGATACGCTCTCCCGGATCAAGCCCGCCGTCAACGGGGATGATCTGACCGCCGAGGGCCTCGACCCGGGGCCGCTCTACTCCGCTATACTGGCCGAAGCCCTGGATGCGCGTCTCGATGGACGAGCCGTCGGCCGCGACCAGGAACTCGCCAATCTGCGCCGCATCATCGCGAAACACAGGCGGCGTCTCTCGAAAGGGTAGGGGTCCGGGTTTGCCGCTCGAACGGATCGTAGACATCGTCATCGGGGTCGCCATATTGTTCCCCGCCATCGTCTTGCACGAAGTCGCTCACGGGTACGTCGCCTATCTGCTCGGTGATTCGACCGCGAAGGACCGTGGGCGCCTGTCGCTCAATCCGATTCGGCACGTGGACCCGTTCGGCACGTTCCTGTTGCCCCTGCTGCTGCTTGCCGGTAGCGGCGGTCAGGTGGCGTTCGGCTACGCCAAGCCTGTCCCCATCAACACGTGGGCTTTCAAGAACCACCGGATGGGGATGTTCCTTACAGGCATCGCCGGTCCTTCCACGAACCTCGTGCTGGCGTTCATGTCGGGCATGGCGTTCAGAGTCACGTACCTGTTGGGTGAGGGCGTGATCGCATCGGTCGTCGCCTACGTGCTGTTAAGATTCTGCCTCCTGAACCTCGTGTTGATGTTCTTCAACCTCATCCCACTGCCTCCGCTCGACGGATCTCGGGTACTCCCTCTGTTCCTGAGCGACCGGGCGATGAACACCTATCACAAGGTCGAGCAGTACGGTTTCGTGATCCTCGTCGCAGCGGTCTGGCTTCTACCCAGCGTCATCGGCTTCGACCCGATCGGCTGGTACTTCGACTGGACCGTCTGGCCACTGTTCCAGCTGTTCGCGGGTGTAGGGTAGTCGTGGGAGTCGGCCCGGAGGTGAGATCGTGGAACTGCTGACCGACCTGGCTATCGCGTTCGGCCTCTCGGTCGTCGCCGTGCTCCTCTGCCACCGGATCAAGGTGCCTCCCGTGATCGGTTTCCTGATCGGCGGCATCGTTGCCGGTCCGCATGTGCTCAGGGTCGTCAGTACCTCCGAACAGGTAGAACTCCTTGCTGAGCTCGGCATCGCGCTTCTGCTGTTCGTGATCGGTCTCGAGCTCTCCCTTCGAGATCTTGCGGAGATACGCAAGCCGTTCCTGTTCGGCGGCTCGGTGCAGATGGGCTTCACCGCCGGGGCGATAGCGGTGGGTTCCGTCATCATGGGGCGCACGCCGGGGCAGGCGCTGTTCCTGGGCCTGGTCGTTGCACTCTCGAGCACGGCGGTCGTCTTGAAGCTCCTGCAAGACCGTGCGGAGATGGAGGCGCCTCACGGACGTATGGCGCTCGGAACGCTCATCTATCAGGACATAGCCGTCGTCCCCGTGATGATCGCGGCTCCGCTGTTCGCGGGCGCCGCAGCGAGTTCCTCGGCGGACTCCGTTCCACTTGCGGAGTTCTTCATGCGTGTGGGAGCCGTCGGCCTGATCGTCCTTGTCGCGTACAAGTGGGTGATTCCCATCGTGCTCGAGCAGGTCGCGCGCACCCGGAACCGTGAGGCGTTCCTGCTCACGGTACTCGTGATCTGCATGGGCATCGCTCTCGCCAGCGGTGCTGCAGGACTGTCTCTGGCGCTCGGCGCGTTCCTCGCCGGTCTGATCATCTCGGACTCGCCCTACAGCCAGCAGGCGGTCTCGGTCATCATGCCCTTCCGCGACGTGTTCACGAGCCTGTTCTTCGTCTCGATCGGCATGCTTGTCGATATCCCATTCATAATCGCCCATCCGGTGTTGATACTCCTTCTGACGCTCGGACTCCTCGTGATCAAGCCTCTCGCTGCCGGGACTGCGACGGTTCTCCTCGGCTATCCAATGCGTACCGCGATCATGGCCGGGATGGCGCTCGGACAGATCGGGGAGTTCTCGTTCCTGCTTGCCGAGGAGGGCGCAACCGTCGGAGTGCTCGATCACGATACGTTCCAGGTCGTGGTCGCGTGTGCGGTGCTCAGCATGATCCTCACGCCCGCGATGATGGCGCTCTCGGCTCCTTTCGCGTCGTGGGTCACCCGGTTGCCTCTGCCCGAGTGGCTCCTTCAAGGCGCGGCGCACCGGCAGCTCGGACACGTCCATGAGCATGCGGAAGGCCACGTCCTTGTGATCGGGTTCGGCGTGACCGGCAGGAACGTCTACGAGGCGGTCGAGCACATCGGACTGCCGGCCACGGCCGTCGAGCTCAACATCGATCACGTGCGAGAAGGCCGCAAGGCCACCGTGGACATCCACTACGGGGACGCAACGAATGAGGCGGTGCTCGAGCATGTACACGCTTCGCGGGCCAAGGCGATCGTCGTTGCGGTCGATGATCCGATGGCCACACGACGCATCATCGAGCTGGCCCGTCGCCTCGCTCCGGACGCGTTCATCATGGCCAGGACGCGCTACAGGCGTGGGACCGAGGGACTCTACGCTCTGGGGGCCGACGAGGTCATCGCCGATGAGGTCGAAGTCTCCGTTGAGATCATGGCGCGAGTCTTGGCTCGACTTCTGGTTCCCAAGGACGATATCCACCGGGCGGTCGTGCAGACGCGCTCTGACATGCAGGAGATGGCCAGGCCCCTGAGTCACGACACGCTCTCCTCGGGAGATCTGCGCGTCGAGATCCCGGAGATGAGAACTCAGAGCTTCCGGGCCATCGAGGGCTCTCCGTACCCGGGTCACAGCATCGCGGAGCTCGGACTGCGACCACGTTTCGGGGTGACGGTGCTTGCGGTCAGGCGCGACGGGAACAACATCGCCAATCCCCACGGCGACACACGGATCGAGGTCGGGGACGTACTGTTCGTCATCGGCCCGCCCGACTGGGACCCGCACCAGTTCACCGGAGTGTGAGTGCGCTACAATCGCACCACGTCATCACGGCCGTCACCGTATTGAGGAGCCAGAAAGCCACATGACCAAGAAACGCGTTCTGACCGGGTACCGTCCGACCGGCAAACTCCACCTGGGCCACTGGTTCGGCAACCTCCAGAACATGTTGCAGCTGCAGCATGACTACGACGCGTTCTACTTCATCGCGGACTGGCACGCGCTCACGAGCGACTGGGCGGACACTTCAGGGGTGCGCACGTTCTCCGAGGAGATGGTGCTCGATTGGTGTGCCGCCGGGCTGGATCCCGAGCGCTGTACCATCTACCGCCAGTCTGACGTGCCCGAGGTCGCCGAACTGACCATGTATTTCACGATGGTGACCCCCATGCCCTGGCTGGAGCGCGTCCCGAGCTACAAGGAGCAGCGCGAACAGGTGACCGACAAGGACCTGGGAAACGTCGGCTTCTTCCTGTACCCGCTTCTGCAGGCCGCCGACATCACCATAGTGCTGGCGGACTTCGTGCCGGTCGGGGAGGACCAGCTGCCCCATCTGGAGCTGACGCGCGAGGTGGTGCGCCGCTTCAACAACACCTACGGGGAGTACCTGCGCGAGCCACAGGCCATCATCGCCAAAGAAGGCGCGCGCGTTCCCGGTACCGACGGCCGCAAGATGAGCAAGTCATACGGCAATGCGATCTTCATCTCCGATCCCCCCGACGAGATCCGCGCCAAGGTCTCGGCGATGCTTACAGACCCCGCCCGGAAGCTCAAGACCGATCCCGGCGACCCCGACATCTGCCCGTTGCACCAGATACACAAGCTGATAGCCCCTGCCGATGAGATCGCGGAATGGGACTCGTGCTGCAGGGCGGCGGAGTGCGGGTGCGTAGCGCACAAGAAGAAGCTCGCCGAGGACCTCGTCGCCTATCTTGCGGAGTTCCAGGAGCGCAGGGCCGAACTCGCTGCGCGTCCCGGTTTCGCCTGGGAGGTCCTGGACGCAGGAGCGGCGAAGGTACGCCCGGTCACCGACGAGGTCGTCGCGAACTGCCGGCGGCTGCTCTCCCTCGATTCCGGGGTCTAGGAGCGACCGTGCGCTACAAGGTCAAGACAGCCGCGTTCGAAGGCCCGTTCGATCTTCTGCTGCATCTGGTCTCCAAGCAGAAGTTGGATGTCAACTCTATCTCCATCGTCGAGGTGACCGATCAGTATCTCGCGCACGTAGAGCGTATGTGCGAACTCGACCTCGATGTGGCCAGTGACTTCTTGCTCGTCGCCTCAACGCTTCTGGAGATCAAGGCAGCGGCCCTGGTCCCCACAGGGGAAGAAGTCCTGATCGGTGATGAGCTCGATGACCTCTCGCCCGAAGACGCCCGAGAGATCCTCGTGGCCCGCTTGCTGGCGTACAAGCAGTTCAAGAACATCGCCATCGAGCTCAATGCGCGGATGGAAGCGGTCGCACGCATGCACCCGCGTCAGGCCGGCATCGAAGAGGGCTTCCTGAAGCTCATGCCCGACTATCTTGAGGGAGTGACGCTGCACGGCCTGGCCGTCGTCTGCGCCGATCTCGAGCACAAGCGCGAGGTCTTCCTGCTCGAAGCGGAGCACGTCGCCAGCATGCCGATCTCCCTCGAACTTCACGCGGAGAGCGTCGCGCGCCGTCTGCTCAAGGACCGCACGGTGTCGTTCTCTCGCCTGCTTGAGGGAGCCCAGGTCACGCCTGAACTGGTCGTTGTGACCTTCCTGGCCGTACTCGAGCTCTACAAGCGTGGAATCGCTGATCTGCGCCAAGATGAGGTCTATGCAGACATCGTGATCACGCTGCTTGACGAGTCGGTCGCTGCTCAACCGATCACCATCGAGGAGGACGAATGAGCGAGGAACTCCCCGTCGAGCTCCGGGGCAAGATCGAGGCGCTGCTGTTCGTCAGCGACGAGCCGGTCAGTGCCGCACGCATAGCCCGGGTGCTCGAAGTCAGCGAGCCCGAAGTCGCGGCGGTCCTCGCCGGCATCGCGCAGCAATACGCTGACCAGGAGCGAGGGTTCCAGCTGCGGGAGGTCGCCGGCGGTTGGCGGCTCTACACCCACCCTGCCTATCACGAGCAAGTCGAAGGTTACGTGCTCTCATGGGACACCCGTCGCCTTTCGCAGGCGGCGCTTGAGGCTCTCGCCGTCGTCGCATATCACCAGCCGGTGACGCGCGCCGGCGTCAACGCGGTCCGTGGCGTGAACTCAGAAGGAGTCATCAGCTCGCTTGTAGACAAGGGTCTCGTGCGCGAGGTAGGCCGTGACAAGAACCAAGGCAACGCGATCCTGTACGGGACGACCCGGACGTTTCTCGAGAAGTTCGGTCTCAAAGACATCTCAGAGCTGCCACCGCTCGAGGAATTCGCACCCGACCCGCAGACCGAACGTGCGATACGCGAGCGCCTGGGTGCTCTGGACGGTTCCTCGCTCGCAAGCGGGGTGTCCGATGACGATTCGATCGCCGAGGAACTCGAAGAGGCCGCTGCGGCCCAGGGATTCGAGGTCACGGAGTTCGTCGTCGACCGGGTGGTGACCGAAGAGATCCCCGCTCCCGACTCCGAGGGCGATGGGTAAGGTGTCCGGAACCGGTGATGAGCGAGTCGTCCCGATGCGCCTTCAGAAGTTCCTCGCACGCGCGGGAGCGGCTTCCCGGCGCGGGAGCGAGGACCTCATGACCGCGGGCCGCGTGTGCGTCAACGGCCAGGTCGTGACTGAGCTTGGCGCGAAGGTCGATCCACTGGTGGACAAGGTGACCGTCGATGGTATCGAGGTCGCGCTTGGCGAAACGCCCGTGCATCTGGTCCTGCACAAACCCGCCGGCTACGTGACGACCATGGACGATCCCCAGGGGCGGCCCACGGTGCGAGAGCTCATCCCCGATGATCTGCCCGGGCTCTTCCCGGTAGGGCGTCTGGACCGCGACACGACAGGGTTGCTGCTGTTCACCACAGACGGCCAGTTGGGGTTTCGTCTGCTGCATCCGTCGTTCCACGTCAGCAAGGAGTATCTGGTCACTGTGGATGGCGCCCCGTCGGAAGCAGCGTTTCAGCGACTGAGGGAAGGGATCGAACTCGACGACGGGCCGACCCGTCCGGCTACGGTCGAACGTGTCTCCTCGGCAGGGAACACGACTCAGGTGCGGATCACCATCTCCGAGGGGCGCAAGCGTCAGGTCAAGAGGATGTTCTCGGCGATAGGCCATCCTGTCTTGCGACTGCACAGGACCTCGTTCGGACCTATCGAGCTCGGCGACCTGCCGAGTGGGCAGTGTCGTATGCTTGACGAGGATGAGGCGACACTGCTTGCGCGGGCGGGCACCAGCGATTCGGGGTAAGGGAGCAGCTAATGGCTTTGGTTGTACTGACGGGCGGGGCGCGCTGCGGGAAGTCCTCAGTCGCTCAGACGCTTGCGGCCAAATCACCGGGTGACGTGAGCGTCGCGGTGTTCGGTGCCGCGGCCACCGATGACGAGATGGCGGAGCGTGTCCGTCGTCACCAGGAGGATCGCCCCGACGAGTGGACGACGGTCGAGGCGGCAGATTCCGTGGAGTGGACCGAGCGGGTACGCGATGGGATCCTCATCGTCGATTGCGTCGGTTCGCTACTGGCCAGAGTGATGGATGAGGTCCTCGTCGACATGACCAGCAACACGACTGCCCGCGCGGGTTACGATAGCTTGCCTGACGGCTATACGGCCGAGGTCGAGCGCAGGTTCGTGCCCATACTCGGCTGGATCACCCGCCGGCTCGACGACACGATCGTGGTGACCAACGAGGTCGGTGAAGGCGTCATCCCGCCGTATCCATCAGGCAGGGTGTTCCGAGACGTCCTGGGCAGAGGCAATCGCGCGCTCGTGGACCGTTCGGACTCCGCGTACCTGGTCGTCGCTGGCCGCTGCTTCGACTTGCACGCGTTGCCTCAGGAAGTCTGGTGGCCCCGATGAGCTCGGACCTCGTCTCACTCCAGGGCGCCGTCGACGATCTGGCCGGTATGGTCGCACCCGTCTCGAGCGCGGCGGCCGAAGTCGCGTGGGACCGTCTCGACTCGCTCACAAAGCCACCCCGTTCCCTTGGCCGGCTCGAGGAGCTCGCGGTTCGTGTCGCCCAGATCCAGGACACGATCCGCCCTGATGTCTCCTCGAAAGCGATCATCCTCGCCGCAGGCGATCATGGCGTCGTCGCGGAGGGGATCTCCTCGTATCCGCAGGACGTCACGTGGCAGATGATCGAGAACTTCGTTTCCGGCGGCGCGGCGATCAATCAGCTCGCGCGGAGTGTCGGAGCTGAGCTACTGCTCTACGACGTAGGCGTCGCACGGGACATATCCTCTGTAGAGGGTGTCCATCACCGTAAAGTGGCTTTCGGGACCGCGAACATGGCGGAAGGCCCCGCCATGGATGCCGAGGAGTGCCTGACCGCGCTCCTGGTCGGCGCGAGAGCTGCTGTCGATGCTGTCGGCGTCGGTCACCGGCTGCTGGGCACCGGCGAGATGGGAATCGGCAATACGACCGCAGCCTCCGCGTTGACAGCGGCGTTCACCGGGGCGGATCCGGCCTGCGTGGTGGGGTCAGGGACCGGTTTGGACGCGCAGGGTGTCGCCCATAAGGTCCGCATCGTACGTCGGGCGCTCGAGGTGAACCTTGCAGGGTCCCTGGAGCCCCTGGAGATTCTCGCCGCGGTCGGAGGCCTTGAGATCGCAGCTCTGACCGGAGTGTTTCTTGGCGCTGCCGCCACCAAGACATGTTGTGTCGCGGACGGGTTCATTTCGGGAGCGGCGGCTCTTGCTGCAGTGCGTATCTGTCCGGCAGCGCGAGACTACATACTGCCTTCGCACCGCAGCGTCGAACCGGGTCACGTCGCGGTTCTCGAGGCGCTGGACCTCGATCCTGTGCTCGATCTGGACATGAGGTTGGGTGAGGGCACGGGAGCTGCACTTGCAATCGGACTTATCGACGCAGCGTGCGCGATGATGGCGGGCATGGCGACGTTCGGGGAGGCGGGCGTTTCGGACGCGGGACTGGAGCCGACGCCGGAGCCCGGCGAAGTAGCGTGAGAGTGCTTTCGGACATGTGGAGCGCTTTCGCGCTGCTGACCATCGTCCCCGGCTCTCGTGATGCAGCGCCGCCTGACGCCGGGTCCGTGCCCTGGTTCCCGTTCGTGGGATTGTGTATCGGCGGTCTGACATCTGCCCTTCTCGTCGCGCTGGCGGGTGCTGTCGCGAAGTGGGGCTCAGCCGGTTTCTTCGGCCATGCGGCGGTGCCGCTCGCCGTGCTTGTCACGCTCGCGTGGGCGGCGGTCACGAGGATGCTTCACTACGATGGGGCGGCCGACGTCGCCGACGCACTTTGGGGCGGCGCCACACCCGGGCGACGTCTCGAGATCATGAATGACAGCGCCACAGGCGCCTTTGGCGCGACGGCGGTCGCACTTCTGGTCATCGGGCAGGTCGCCGGCATCGCGACCGTGCTCGCGGCGTCCGCGCGCGACGGCTCGATGACCTGGCTCTGGCTCCTCGCGGCTGTACCTGCCCTTGGACGCGCGTCCGCGATGTTCGGCGCATGGTTCGGCTCTCCCGCTCGACCAGGGGGCCTCGGGGCACGCGTCATCGCTTCACCGCGGCTGGGCGCCATCGCGCTCGGCATCTTCTGGCTGGCTGCTGCGGCAGCCGTGATGTACTTCGCCGGGGGGCTTGCAGCAGGCGCGCTCCTTGCTGCAGGGATACTGATCGCGCTTGCGGTCCCGCACATCGTCGCTTCGAAGCTGGGCGGTGTGACCGGTGACGTTCTCGGTGCGGGAGTCGTTGTGACGGAGGTCTCCGTGTCGCTGCTTATGGCGTTGTGGGTGAGCTGGTGATACGGGTCAGACGCATACTGCTGGTCCGCCATCCCGAGACCACCGCGAACATCGAGGGGTGCTATGTCGGCCGAGGAGACACACCGCTGACCCCGAGGGGGATCCGCCAGATCGCCCTGCTCTCCTCGGCGATACACGATTTCGCTCCGCAGGTCATCTGGACGAGTCCGCTCGAGCGCGCAGCCATCGTTGCGGGCCGGGCGGCGACCGACACGGGACTCACCGCCCGCGTCGACGATCGTCTCACCGAGTTGGACTTCGGCCAGGCCGAGGGGCTGACGTACGCGGAAGCCATCGAGCAGGGTGTCACATTCGATTTCGCATCCGAGCACAGGCCGGTCGCTCCCGGCGGGGAGTCCAGGCGCGACATCCTGCGTCGCACGTCTCGCGCGATCGACGAGATCCTCACCGAACCGGAGGACAGGATCGCGATCGTGACCCACGGCGGGGTGCTGCGCTCGGCGCTCGTCTACCTGCTGGAGTTGCCCATCAGCGCGATATGGGCGTTTCAGATCGACAATGGATGTGTCGCTCAGGTCGAGTTGCTCGACGAGCGCGGTCGCCTGGTCGAGTTCCGCACCGTCGGATAGCAGCGGTCGCAGGTCGAGCGACGACCGTTGCCGCCTTGCCCGTCACGGCGCTTCCTGCGACAATCCATCGCAACGCAAGGGAGGACGTCAGGTGGATCAGGACACGTTCATACGCGAGGAACTCGACCCGATGGTGCCTTACGCGCCGGGTCTGCGTGCGAGCGAGGTCCGCAAGCGTTCCGGCAAAGAGGTCATCCTCAAGCTCTCCAGCAACGAGCATCCTTGTGGGCCGTTTCCGTCGGCTTTGCGGGCGATCGAGGCCGTGGCACCGAGACTCAACCGTTATCCGGACGGGGCGGGGCGGGCACTGAAGCTGAGACTACGCAAGAGACTCGGGGTCGACAGGGAGAACCTCGTACTTGGCAATGGGTCCAATGAGCTCCTTCGCCTGATCGCACAGGCTGTTCTGCGTCCGGGTGACGAGGTCGTGTTCGCCTGGCCGAGCTTCGTGGTCTACCCCATGGTCACGCAGATGTTCGGCGCCACCGCCGTACGCGTGCCGCTTACCGAGGACGACGTTCACGACCTCGACGCTATGCTCGCTGCGGTGACCGAGAAGACCCGTCTGATGTTCTTGTGCAACCCCAACAACCCGACCGGCACGATCTATCATAGGATCGCTTTCGAGCGCTTCTTGGAGCGGGTGCCCGACCATGTGCTCGTCGTCGTCGATGAGGCGTACTTCGAGTTCGTGACCGAGGAGCACTATCCCGACGCGCTGCAGTACTTCGACGGCAAGCGGCCGCTCTGTTCGCTTCGTACTTTCTCGAAGATCTACTCGCTCGCAGGACTGCGGATCGGTTACGGGATCGTGCCTGCTCCGCTTGCTGCCGCGATCGAGAAGCTTCGCGAGCCGTTCAATGTCAACTCGGTGGCCCAGATCGCCGCGTATTACTCGCTGGCCGATGACGCCGAGGTCGAACGCCGCAAGAGGGAGAACCAAGAGCAGAAGACCTACCTCTATGAGGGCTTCGACCGGCTCGGTGTCGAGTACGTTCCGTCTGAGGCGAACTTCGTGTACTTCAAGACGGACAGGCCGGTCGAAGTCTTCGAAGCCCTCCTGCAGGAGGGTGTGATCGTACGTGACTTCGGTAATGCGCCTGCTTTGCGGGTGGGCGTCGGCACCGACGAGGATACTATGATGACGATCGCCGCCTTCGAAGCGGTCGCCGCTGAGCTGGGAGTGATATAGAGCCTTCCCGGTGTCCCGGCGACATGCAGGAGAGGGCGCCGGAGGACAGGGGAGTGGGTCAAGATGCTTGTGATCATGAGGGACCACGCGTCCCGCAGCGAGATCGACCACGTCGTAGAGATGCTCGAAGAGGCAGGTGCGCAGGCGCATCTGTCCGGAGGCGAGGTCAAGACCATCATCGGTGTGATAGGGGACCGTGAGGTCGTCTATGCGCTGGAGCTTCAGGGGCTACCCGGCGTCGAGGAAGTCATCCGGGTACTCAAGCCTTACAAGCTCGTCTCGCGCGAGTTCCAGCCCGATGACACCGTCGTGCGCATCGGTCCGCATTCCGTGATCGGCGGCGGAGCCGTCGCCGTCATGGCTGGCCCGTGCTCCGTTGAGTCATCGGAGCAGATGAACGAAGTCGCTCGCGCGTGCCGCGCCGCCGGTGCGACGATGCTGCGCGGGGGAGCGTACAAACCGCGCACCAGCCCGTACGCGTTCCAGGGCCTGGGTGTCGAGGGGCTCAAGATGATGCGCGAGGCCGCCGATTCGGTCGAGCTGCCCGTCGTGACCGAGGTGCTCGACGTGCGCGACGCCGATACCGTGGCCGAGTGGGCCGACGTGCTCCAGGTCGGCGCGCGCAACATGCAGAACTTCATGATGCTCGATGAGCTGGGCAAGATGGGCAAGCCGGTTCTGCTCAAGCGTGGACTCTCGGCCACCATCGAAGAGGTACTCTCAGCCGCCGAATACGTGCTGAAAGGCGGGAATCGCGACCTCATCCTGTGCGAGCGGGGTATCAGGACGTTCGAGACCTACACCCGGAACACCCTGGATCTGTCCGCGATCGCCGCGCTGCACGGGCTCACGCACCTTCCGGTGATCGCGGATCCCTCGCATGCCACCGGCCGTCGCGACCTGGTCGCTGTGATGGCCCGTGCCGCCATAGCATCAGGCGCTGACGGTCTCATGATCGAGGTACACCCGGATCCCGAGCGCGCCAAGTGCGACGGGCCCCAGTCGCTGCTTCCCGAGGCCTTCGCGGCGATGATGGCGGACATCACCCCGCTGATCGAGATGCAGGGCTCCCATCTCGGGTGGGAGGAGTGAACGACGTGCGGTTCGGAGCGATATGTGTCGTGGGCGTCGGACTGATCGGCGGGTCGTTCGCCGCCGCATGCAAGCGACTCGAGACGCCCCCACATGTCGCAGGTGTCGATCCTGACGGCGATGCGCTGTCGTTCGCACGGGATGCAGGCTTCATAGACGAAGGAGCTGGTCCCCAGGCCGCGATCGACGCAGGCTGGTTCGGCGCGTCGTCTCCCTTCGATCTCGTGGTACTCGCGACTCCCGCTGCGACCAGTGTCGAGTGGCTCGGTCAGCTCGGTGACAGCGGCTTTGCAGGGGTGGTCACCGATGTCGCGTCGACCAAGCAGGCTGTCATCAAGGCCGCCGAGGAGAACCTTGCCTCTGCGGCGGCGTTCATCGGCGGACATCCTATGGCCGGTTCCGAGGCCAGCGGTGTCGCGGCAGCTCGCGCCGACCTGTTCGACGGTGCGTATTACGTGCTGGCACCCACGCACAACACCGACATGGACGCCTACCGGCGCCTTCATTCGTTCCTCGGCAAGCTCGGTGCGCGGGTCATATCCGTCGATGCCCACGATCACGACGAGGCTGTCGCCATCATCAGCCATGTGCCTCATGTCACGGCTTCGGCGCTCGTGGATCTTGCCAAAGCGCATGCGGGACAAGGTGACGAGCTGCTTCGACTCGCTGCCGGCGGGTTCAAGGACACCACGCGCATCGCGGCGGGCAGTCCCGATCTGTGGACGGGCATCTGTCTGGACAACGCCGATGCGCTCGCCGAGGGCCTCGATGAGCTGTGTGGCGTCCTTGGACGTTTCGCCTCGATGGTCCGCGAGCGCGATGCCGATGCGGTCAGGGGCTGGCTTGCTCATGCGGCGGACGTCCGGCGTGCATTGCCCGCACAGTGGGTCCCCGCTACCGAGCGTCTGACGGAGATGGTCATCCCCGTACTCGACCGTCCGGGTGTGGTGAGCGAGGTCACCTCGGCCGTCGGCCGCGCGGGCTGCAACATCGAGGCTATCGAGATCGATCACCAGTCCGAGGACAGCGCGTTGCTCGTGCTGGTGCTCACGGACGAAGGCGACATCGACCGGCTTGTCGAGGACCTGACGGCCAGGGGATATCAGCCCAGGACCCGCCCGCTCGACCAGATGGAGTGATCTGCCCGTGAAGGTCGACATCCAGGCTGCGACACGTCCGCTGAGAGGCACGCTAGGCGTTCCTTCCGACAAGTCCATCTCGCACCGCGCCGTCCTGTTCGCCGCGATGGCCCAGGGTACCTCGCGTATCACCGGAGCGCTGGACAGCGCTGATGTGCGCTCGACGATCGCTGCGGTCACGGCGCTCGGCGCTGATGTGCGCTTCGCGGACTGTTCTGAGGCGGCGCCGACCGGCGGTGGTCTGGACCTTGTGATCACCGGTTGGGGCGCACGTGGTCCGCTTGCGCCGACGGAGCCTATCGACTGCGGGAACAGTGGTACCACCGCCAGGCTTCTGCTCGGCGTGCTCGCTGGGTGGCCGGGGACCGTCACCCTCACAGGTGATGAGTCACTCTCGACCCGGCCGATGCGGCGTGTGACCGACCCGCTCGAGTCGATGGGCGCCCGTTTCGAGACCGATCAGGGCCACCTGCCCGTGACCGTGCATGGCGGCGCTCTTGCCGGTGTCGAGTACACATCTCCGGTCGCGAGCGCTCAGGTCAAGAGCGCTGTCTTGCTTGCCGGACTGCGCGCTCAGGGCAGGACCGTCGTCACCGAACCCGCACTCAGTCGCGATCATACCGAGCGCATGCTGCCCGCCTTCGGGGTGGACGTCGGACGCTCGCCGCAGCTGCTCAGCGCCTGGGTGGACGGGCCGGCGGGACTTCGCGCCGCCGACGTCGCCGTGCCGTCGGATCCTTCCTCGGCCGCGTTCATGGCCGTTGCCGCCGCGCTCGTGCCGGGAAGCGAGGTCGTTCTGCCACACGTGGGCCTGAATCCCGGGCGGACGGGCTTCCTGCGCGTGCTCGAACGCATGGGCGCAGCTGTCGACATCGAGCCCGATGCCGATTCGATCGCGGGTGAGCCCGCGGGCACGGTCACGATCTCGCACGCGGGCGTCCTGAGTCCCGTCACGGTGACCGCTGCAGAAGTCCCCTCGCTCGTCGACGAGATACCGATACTGGCGGTGGCCGCCGCGGCAGCGCAGGGAATCTCGCGTTTCGAGGGAGTCGGGGAGCTTCGGGTCAAAGAGAGCGACCGTCTTGAGGCCATTCGCGCGGGATTCAGCCTGCTCGGGGTCGACGTCGCCGTTGAAGGTGAAGTGCTCGAGATCTCCGGCCTGGGTGCTCCGACGGCGCCCGCAGCGTTCACATCCGCCACACTCGACTCGCTCGGCGACCACCGCCTTGCGATGGCCTGGGCGATCGCGGGGTTGGCTGCGGCAGGCCCGGTGAGTATCGACCGCTTCGAAGCCGTGGAGGTCTCGTACCCGACCTTCCTGGAGGACCTGTTCCGACTCACCACCGTCAACACCGCCGAGGAGAACTCACGATGATCGTAGCCATCGACGGGCCCGCCGGGTCGGGCAAGTCCACCGTCGCGCGCCGTCTCGCGGAATGGCTGGGCATGCACTATCTCGACACGGGTGCTATGTACCGCAGCGTCGCTCTTGCCGCCAAGCGCCATGGCGTGTCTCTCGACGACGAACCTGCCATCGCACGGCTCGCCGCGACATCGTCCATCGTGTTCGTTCATGAGGACGGTGCGTCGATCCCCACGCGCGTGATGCTCGACGGCGACGATGTGACCATCGATATCCGCACGCCTGAGATCGACGAGGCGGTCTCGCTTGTCGCTCGCATGCCACGCGTTCGTGAGGCGATGGTCGCCCAGCAGCGCGTCCTTGGCGAAGGCGACGACCTCGTCGCGGAAGGCCGGGACATCGGGACGGTCGTCTTTCCCGACGCTGACGTGAAGATCTACCTGACCGCGTCCGCCGAGGAGAGATCGAAGCGCCGCTACACGGAACTCGCGGCTCGCGGGGAGTCTATCGAGGCCGAAGCAGTCTTCGACGGCATCATCGCGAGAGATGGCGCCGACATGAGTCGCGAAGCGGGGCCGCTGGCCGCCGCGGCGGACGCCCGTGTGGTCGATACGACCGACTTGAGCGTCGACCAGGTCATCGAAACGCTGGTAGCGCTCGTCGAGGAGGCGCGGTGACCCGCCCCGACCCTCTGCGCCCCGCTCACACGTTCCGGATGGCTCGCTTCGTGCGAGCGACAGCCGGTCGGGTCGCCCTGGCGCTCTTCCGGGTGCGTTTCCTCGGTGTCGAGAACGTACCGGTCAGCGGGGCGATACTGGCCGGAAACCATGTTTCGTACGGCGATCCCGTGCTGCTGTGGTGCGGGGCTCCTCGGCGGGTACACTTCATGGCCAAGAGCGAGTTGTGGCGCACCGGATGGCTCGGCTGGGCACTGGACAGGCTGTGGGCGTTCCCGGTGGTGCGGGGTACTCCCGACCGTGAAGCCATCCAGACAGCCACCGCTTTGCTGAGCGCGGGTGAGCTGGTGGGCATCTTCCCGGAGGGAACGCGCAACCGCGACGGTAGCGCTGAGGCGCAACAGGGGGTCGCGTTCATCGCGATGCGCGCTGGGGTGCCCGTTGTGCCGGTCGGGATAGCGGGGACAGACGAGATCCGTCCCGCCGGTAGCCGGCGCGTGCGCTTCCCGCGCATCGTGATAGCCTTCGGCGAACCGATCGATCCTGCGATGTTCGGGAGCGGAGGCCGCAGGGAGCGAGTAGAATCGATGACGGCCGAGGTGATGCGGCGCATCGCGGCCCAGCTCGGTGAGGCGCGCGCAGCCCGACAGGGCAGCTGACGTCCCGCGGCGGTGTCGCGGCTGGCAACTTGGAAGGAGGGTCCCATGCGTGTACAGGTCGCCCGGTTCGCCGGTGTGTGTTACGGGGTCGAGCGGGCGCTCGAGATGGCGCAGGAGGCCGCTTCCAGTGGAGCTACGGTACACACGCTGGGTCCGCTGATCCACAACCCGCAGGCGGTTGCCGAGCTCAAAGACGCCGGCGTCGCCGTCGCGGGCTGTCTGGATGAGGTCGATGCAGGCACTCTGGTCATCCGTTCGCACGGCGTCGATCCGGCCATCATCACCGCGGCAGCCGAGAAGGGACTCGCAGTCGTGGATGCCACGTGTCCGCACGTGAGCAAGGCGCACGAGGCCGCTCGCATGCTCGCGCAAGGCGGTTACGCCGTGCTGATCGTAGGAGAGGCCGACCATCCCGAGGTCGAAGGCATCATGGCGCACGCGGGCGGGGAGGCGGTCGTCGTCCAGTCGGCGAGCGAGCTTCCAACGAAGCTGCCGTCACGTAAGGTGGGGATCGTCGTGCAGACGACGCAGTCCGCTTCGAGACTGCGCGAAGTCGTGGACGCGGTCTTGCCGCAGGTCAGGGAGCTTCGCGTATTCAACACCGTCTGCTCGGCCACAGCGAAGCGCCAGATGTCCGCCGAGGAGCTCGCGCAGGAGGTGGACGTCGTCGTGATCGTCGGAGGCCACAACTCCGGCAACACCACGCGGCTCGCGGAGATCTGTACCGCGGTGAACCCGCGCACCCATCACGTCGAGACGGCCGATGAACTCGATCCGGCGTGGTTCGAGGGTGCGGAGACGGTCGGTGTGACGGCGGGCGCGTCGACGCCGGACAAGCAGATGCGTGGCGTGATCGCTGCGATCGAGGCGTTGGGCTGAGGTGGCGGCCGTCACATCAGGAGGGCTCGTAGTGCGCGTGGAGCAGGCATCGCCGGCCGATCACGCCGGGATCGCTGCGGGAGATCGCATCCTGACCGTAGACGGACAACAGCTCTCCGACGTAGTTGACTGGCACTGGTACTCGGCGGCTGACGAGATCGTCCTGACCCGAGCAGCGGGTGAACCCGTCGCGCTCTCACGCCAGCCGGGGGAGCGCTGGGGCGTCGAGTTCTCCTCGGCGGTCTTCGATGGCGTCAGGACGTGCGAGAACGCCTGCGCGTTCTGCTTCATGGCGCAACTGCCGCCGGGGATGCGCGAAGCTCTGTACCTGCGCGACGACGATTTTCGCCTGTCGTTCCTTCAGGGCAACTTCATCACGCTCACCAATCTCGATGATGCTGATGTGGCGCGCATCGTAGAGCAGCAGATCTCTCCGCTCTACGTGTCCTTGCATGTTGTCGACCCGGACGTGCGTACCCGGCTGATATGCGCGCAGGAAGACCGGGCTCTCGAGCGCTTCGACGAGCTCGTCGAGGGTGGCATCGACCTGCACGTGCAGATCGTGCTGGTTCCCGGGGTCGACGACGGCGAGGTGCTGGAACGCACGCTCACCTGGCTTGCGGAGCGGGAAGGCGTGCTGTCCGTCGGTATCGTCCCCCTCGGCTACACCGCGCACCAGAAGCGGTTCAGCGCTTCGTACGAGGAGCAGATCGACGCTGCCCGAGTCATTGAGCAGGTCCAGCGCTGGCAGTTCGCGATGCGCGAGCGCGACGGCACGACGTGGGTGCATCTGGCCGACGAGTTCTACCTCAATGCCCGCGCGCCCTTCCCGCGCACCGAGTGGTACGACGGATTCCCGCAGTATGAGAACGGTATCGGGCTTGTTCGCTCGTTCGTCGACGAGGCGATCGAGCTGCGCATGGAGCTGGAAGCCGCCGTGCTGGCGCTACCCGAGAACGACTCTGTGACGCTCGTGACCGGCATGCTCGCGGTCACGACACTCGCGGGAGCGCTTCAGGCCATCGGCGCGGCCGGGCGTGTGAGGCTGCTGGCGGTACCGAACCGCTTCTTCGGGGGGAACGTGAGCGTGACCGGCTTGTTGACCGGCTCGGACCTGGTCGAGGCGATCGCAGCGGACTCGATCCGCGAGCGGACGCGATATGTCGTGCCTGACGTCGTGTTCAACGCTGATGGCCTCACACTCGATGACATGAGCGCCGAGGAGATACGTGACGCTGCTGACGGTCTCGACGTGACGTTCGTGGCGCCGAATGTCGCGGGACTGCTTGGAGCGCTGCAGGATACGGCTGCGTCGGCTCCCGGGTGACCTCGCACGCGCTTGGGGTCAGCTGACTTCAGTTCCCTCGGTCTTGGGCATGGTATCGTGTAATGCTGCAAGTCCCCCGGGAACGTCCCGGCGCGCATCGCCCGTTCCCTCAGGTCCGGTGGAGCACATGTCTTTACCTATAGTCGCAGTGGTCGGCCGTCCGAACGTGGGCAAGTCGACCCTGGTCAACCGCATAACCCAGGAAAGTGACGCGATCGTCCACGAGCAGCGCGGTGTGACGCGCGACCGTTCGTACCATCGCGCCGACTGGAACGGCCGCGAGTTCATGCTCATCGACACCGGCGGCATTGAGCACGCGAAAGACGACCCTTTCGCCGAATCCATCAAGACCCAGGCGCTCGTCGCCGCACAGGAAGCTGATGCCATCGTCGTCCTTGTCGACGGCAAGGCAGGGCCCGCGCCCGGCGACGAAGAGGTGGCTCGCCTTCTCAAGCGGGTGGACACTCCCGTGTTCCTCGCGGTCAACAAGATGGACACCCCCAACGACGAGGCGGCGATACACGAGTTCTGGGCGCTCGGGCTTGACCGGCCATACCCGGTCTCGGCGACACACGGTCACGGCACCGGCGATCTTCTCGACGCCCTCGTCGACGCGCTCCCGGAACCCGAGCCTTTCGTCGAGACCGACGCGATCGATGTGGCGATCATCGGCAGGCCGAACGCGGGCAAGTCATCGCTGCTCAACAAGCTCTCTCGCACCGAGCGCGCCATCGTGAGCGATGTCGCAGGCACGACGCGCGACGCGCTCGATGTGATGGTCGAGGCGAACGGACGCGCATACCGGTTCGTCGACACCGCGGGCATCAGGCGCAAGTCCCAGATCGACGAGGACGTCGAGTACTACGGCTTCGTGCGCGCGATGCGCGCGATCGACCGGGCTCAGGTCGCGCTGCTCGTCATCGATTCGACGATCGGTGTTACCGACGGGGACCAGCGTATCGCCAGATTCGCCGAGGAACGCGGGACGGCGCTGGTGCTGGTGCTCAACAAGTGGGACCTAGTGACGGACGAGGAGCACCGAGAGGACATCCGCTACCAGCTCAAGGAGAAACTCGGGTTCGTCGACTATGCCCCTCACGTGCGCGTCAGCGCGCTGACCGGCGCCAAGGTCGACCGTGTCTACGCGATGATCGACAAGGCGTACGACTCCTACATGCGCGAGATACCCACCAGCGCGCTCAACAAGCTGCTCACCGAGATGCGCGAGTTCGGGCATACCGTCAGCAAGGGGTCGATGACGCTTCGCGTCCACTACGTCACCCAGACGCACGTCGCGCCCCCCGGCTTCACCTTCTTCGCGAATCACCCGCGGCTTGCCGACGATTCATTCAAGCGCTATGTGGAGAACCGCATGCGGGAGGCATTCGACTTCACCGGTACGCCCATCACGGTCAAGTTCAAGAAGAAGGACTAGCGGATGGATATCGCGATACGCATGATCGCGGCGTTCGTCCCCGCGTACCTGATCGGCGCCGTGTCCTTCGCGCTCATCTACGGGAAGCTGTTCCACAAGATCGACCTGCGCGAACACGGGTCGGGCAACCTGGGTGCTACGAACGTCCAGAGGGTCTTGGGTTGGCGCGCAGGTCTGGCCGTCCTGCTTCTGGATATGGCGAAGGGCGCGGCGGCGGTCTGGCTTGCCGAGCTCATCTACACAGGTCCGGCCGGCACGAATGAGCATGACTGGATGCTGATAGGGGCTGCCATAGCGGCCGTGATCGGCCATTCGTACTCACCGTATATCCGCTTCAAGGGCGGCAAGGGTGTTGCGACCGCCTCCGGAGCACTACTGTTCATCACCCCTGCGGCCTGGCTCGCGATGCTTGTGACGTTCGTCGTCGTCATCGCGATATGGAAGATGGTCTCGCTCGGCTCGATCAGCGTTGCGGTGATGTATCCCGTGCTCTGCCTCGGCATGTATCGCGACAGACCCGTCATCTTGGGTATGTCGTTCCTGGCTGCCGCAGTCGTCTTATGGCGCCACAGATCCAACATGGCGCGCATCGCACGCGGACAAGAGGCTAAGATAACGGACAAGGGTTCGGCAGCTGCCGGAATCTCGAAGGACACGGAGGGGTAGAGGATGCGAGTAGCGGTCATCGGCGCCGGGTCATGGGGCACGGCGGTCTCCTGGTTGCTCTCGGGCAAGGGACACGAAGTCTCCCTGTGGGCTCGCGAGCCCGAGATCGCCGAGGGTATCAACAGCGAGCGTCACAACCCGCTCTACCTGCGCGACATCATCCTGTCCGATCGCGTGGTCGCCACATCCGATATCGAGCAAGCTCTCAGGGCCGTCGAGGCCGTCGTGATGGTCACGCCGAGCATCGGGGTGCGCTCGACCGCCGAGTCGATGCGCGAACATCTTGCCGCGAACGTGCCCGTAGTGGTGCTCTCCAAGGGCGTTGAGACCGGTTCACTCATGCTCATGACCGAAGTCCTCGAGGACGTCTTGGGCAACCGCGAGCGTATCGCCGGTCTGTCCGGCCCCAACCATGCCGAGGAAGTCAGCAAGGGCGTACCCTCGGCCACGGTCGTCGCCGCATACGAGGAGCAGGTCGGGCGTCTGTTCCAGGAGCTCTTCATGGGGCCTTCCTTCCGCGTCTACACGAACCCGGATGTCGTCGGGGTCGAGCTGTGCGGCGCGTCCAAGAACGTCATCGCGGTCGCTGCAGGCATGTCCGACGGGCTTGGGTATGGCGACAACACCAAGGCGACCCTCATGACTCGCGGCCTTGCGGAGATGGCGCGGCTCGGGCGCAGGCTCGGCGCCAACCCGCTCACCTATATGGGTCTTGCCGGTGTCGGCGACCTGATCGCGACGTGTACGAGCCGCCACAGCCGCAACCGGGGACTCGGCGAGCACGTGGCGCGCGGAGGCAGCGTCGCATCGTATGAAGCCGAGACGAAGATGGTCGCCGAAGGAGCCGTGAGCTGCATCTCCGTCGATGAGCTCGCCAGACGTGAGGGCGTCGAGCTGCCGATCACCCACCAGGTCCGCTCGATCCTGCACGAGGGCGGTCTGCTGTCGATGGCGACCGAAGCGCTCATGGGCAGGGAAGCGCGCGACGAATGGCACGGGATGGGACTCGTCGAGGACGATCAGCCGGAGTAGGGGGTCCACATGTCCGACCGAATCTTGATGGCGCCATCGATCCTGTCCGCTGATTTCTCGCGGCTGGGTGAAGACGTGCGCCTGATCTCCGAGGGCGGCGCCGACTTCATCCACGTCGACGTCATGGACGGCCACTTCGTCCCGAACCTCACCATCGGCCCTCCGATCGTCAAAGCCCTCAAGCGCGTCACGGACACGCCGCTGGACGTGCACCTGATGATCGACAACGCGGACTGGACGGTCGAGTGGTATCTCGACTCGGGTGCCGACCTCGTCACCGTCCACGCCGAGGCCTGCGATCACCTGCACCGCGTCTTGCAGACCATACGCTCCGCCGGCGCCAAGGCCGGCGTCTCGCTCAACCCCGCAACCCCCGTGAGCGTCCTTCGCGACGTTCTCCACGTCGTCGACCTCGTGCTTCTGATGAGCGTGAACCCCGGATTCGGCGGCCAGGCCTTCATCCCGCGCATCGTCGACAAGTGCGCGGAGCTTACCGCCCTGTGCGCCGAGGAGAACGTGACACCGCTGATACAGATCGACGGTGGTATCGACACGCAGACGGCGCCACTCGTGGCGGCCGCGGGTGCACGGTGTCTGGTCGCAGGTAGCGCCGTGTTCTGCACCGACGACCCTGTCGCTGCGATGAACGCCATCCGCGAGGCCGCGCAAGCTGTGGTGTGACCGGGTCCCCGGGACGCCAGGCGGTCGATCCGCCGGGCCTACCGACCTTCGAGGCCCCACAACCCGCGCTGTTCGTCCCGCGCCTCTGTGGCGACGTCCGTGAAGCACTCGATGTACTTCACGTTGGGCGGAAGCGTCAGAAGCAGCGCATACCCGTCACGTAACAGGCGTGCGTTCAGCATGTGCTCCCGGACCTCGGCTACACTGCCGTCGGTCGGCCTTTCCAGCCAAACGTACGCGAGCAGCCGGTCGTAGCGGTCGCGCAGCCGCACGTCGGTCTCCAGCCAGACGGTCGCGCCTATCGGAATGGCCTGCGCCGTGTACGCGGAAGCCTCAGCTCCGTACTCCTCGGCCTGGCCGAACACCTCCGGCGTGTCGATGCCCGTGAAGCGCACCTTCTCCTCGGTGCCGTCCTCAAGCCGGAACCAGGCGGTGTCGCCGTCCGTGTGCCGTGTGACGGTCGCGCTGACCACCTGCGGTCCTTCGTACGTGACGTGACCCGGGTCGGTCTCGACGCGCGTCTCGGCGAGGCATCCGCCAAGGAGAACGGTCGCAAGCATCAGCGCTGTCAGCAAGAGGCGTCTCATACCCTCATTGTAGCGAAGGGTGTTGCACCGCCCTCATGTGCTATACTGTCTGCCTGCACTTTCTTCAGGGCGGGGTGAGATTCCCCACCGGCGGTGAAAGCCCGCGAGCCCCGCAAGGGGTCGATCCGGTGAGATTCCGGAGCCGACGGTCACAGTCCGGATGGGAGAAGAGAGGTGTCTGTCGCCGTGCGACTGCTTAGCGACGATTCTGCTCGTATCACCGACCCGATGCTTCGGCGCGCCTTCGAACTGGCCGCCCAAGGCGTCGGTGCCACCTCACCCAATCCCATGGTCGGCTGCGTCATCGCACAGGACGACGATATCGTCGGGGAGGGTTTCCACGCACAGGCGGGAGGTCCTCATGCCGAAGCCGCCGCTCTTGCACAGGCCGGCCCACGCGCGGCAGGAGCGACGGCCTACGTCACGCTCGAGCCCTGCAACCATTTCGGCCGCACGCCTCCGTGTTCCGAAGCCCTCATCAGCCGGGGGATAGCGGGTGTGGTCATCGGGATGGCCGACCCGGATCCTGTGGCCGTCGGAGGCGCCGCTCGCATGCGCGAGGCGGGCCTGGAAGTCGAGTTCGAAGCCGATCCGACGCCCTACGAGAGCCTCAACGAGGAGTGGCTGCACCACCTTCGTCACGGACGCCCGTTCGTCCGCGTGAAGGTCGCTCTCTCGCTCGATGGACGTCCTTCATGCGCCGAGGAGACACGCTGCCGCCTGACCGGCGACGGCGGGAGCCGCATCACGATGCGCCTTCGCGAGCGCGCGGACGCTGTGCTGGTGGGCGCGTCGACGGCTCGTATCGACGATCCGTCGCTCACCGTGCGCGCTCCCGACGGCACCCCCGCACCACGCCAGCCGTTGCGGGTGGTGCTGTCGCACACGAGCCATCCCTCTGCGATATCGATGCTCCATGACGATCTCGGCCCGTCGCTGGCGCTTCACGCACCCGATGGCCTGCAGGCGGCCGTCCAGCTCCTTGCGGAGGACCATTCGGTGCGCAGCCTGCTTGTCGAAGCCGGCCCTCGCTTGTTGTCTGCGCTGTGGGCCGCCGATCTGATCGACGAGCTCGTGCTCGTCCACGCCGGGGGTATGATAGGGCCGCAAGGGCCGGCGGGGTTCCTCGGCGGGGGAGAGTGTACGGCTGCAGACGGGCTGGACGGCACCCCGGGACCGGACGGTGCACCGGCTCCTGCGAACCGCGGCAGGTCCTGCGCTCTCGATGGCCGCATGCGCGCGGTCGAGGCCGGTGTTGAGGGCGACGATGCAGTGACGGTGTGGAGAAGACGAGAGCACGGATCATAGGCGATCTCCGCGTAGGCGGAGTGGATGAAGGAAGGGACGACAGATGTTCACCGGACTGGTCGAATCCGAAGGCATCATCACACGAGTCGAGCGCGTTGGCAGCGGACTGCGGTTGGAGGTCTATGCGCCGGAGTTCGGACGCGACATGGCGATCGGCGATTCGATCGCGGTCGACGGCGCCTGTCTGACGATCGCCAAGTTCATCAGGGGTGCCTTCCTTGCCGACGTGAGCGAGGAGACCCTCTCGCAGACGACCTTGGGCGATCTGCGACAGGGCTCGAAGGTCAACCTCGAGCGTGCGCTCAGACTCTCCGACCGCTTCGGAGGACACGTGGTCACCGGTCATGTCGACGGCATCGGCTCGCTCGTCATGCGCCACGCCGCCGGAAACTCGACCATCTACCAGTTCGCCGCACCGCCCGAGATCATGGAGTACGTCGTGCCCAAGGGCTCGATCGCGGTCGACGGCATCTCGCTCACCGTTGCCGACACACGTTCTGATGGCTTCGCCTGCGCGGTCATCCCTCATACCGAGCAGTCGACCACCCTCAGGGACAAGCCCGTCGGAGCCGCAGTCAACCTTGAAGCGGACATGATGGCCAAGTACGTGCGGCAGTTCGTCGGCCTGTACATGGGCGTCGACGAGGACGCACCGCGTTCGGGCCGCCGCGGTCTGGGCGACCTGCTACGCGAGTTCGCCGACGGGCTGTGATAGCGATGTCCGCGCTCACAACACTTCTTGCCGAGGAGGACCGATGACGCCCTTCGCGACTATCGAGGAAGCGATCCCTGTCATCGCCGCCGGCAAGATGCTGATCGTCGTCGACGACGAGGACCGCGAGAACGAGGGCGATCTCGTCATGGCAGCCGAGAAGGCGACCCCGGAGGCGGTCAACTTCATGGCTCTGCACGGCAGGGGATTGATCTGTCTGCCTATGACCGGGGAGCGTCTGGATGCGCTCAAGGTCCCTCCGATGACCCAGGAGAACACCGCGACCCATGGTACTGCGTTCCACGTGTCGATCGGCGCGAAAGGTCGTATCACCACAGGGATATCCGCCGCAGACCGGGCGGCTACCATTCTGACAGCCATCGATCCGGAGTCCGGACCTGAAGACATCTCGATGCCCGGGCACGTCTTTCCGCTTCGCGCGAAACCAGGTGGCGTGCTGGAACGCGCCGGACATACCGAGGCGGCGGTCGATCTCGCTCGCTTAGCTGGACTGGCGCCTGCCGGGGTGATCTGCGAGATCATGAATCCTGACGGCACTATGGCCCGGCGTCCTGAGCTCGAACGCTTTGCGGCTGAGCACGGACTGATGATGATCACCGTCTCCGATCTCATTCGTTACAGGCGCCGCACCGAACGGCTTGTGGAGCGTACGTCGACCGTGGATCTTCCTACACCGTTCGGTCAGTTCACCGCACACGGCTACACGGCACTGACCGATGGCTCGACGCACATAGCGCTCGTGGCGGGAGACGTCGCGGGCCATCGTGATGTCCTCGTTCGCGTTCACTCGGAGTGTCTGACCGGTGATGTGTTCCATTCACTCCGTTGTGACTGCGGCTCGCAGCTCGAGGAGGCTATGCGCCGCGTTCAGGAGGCAGGTGAGGGTGTCATCCTCTATATCGTCGGCCACGAGGGTCGCGGGATCGGTCTTGCCAACAAGCTCAAGGCCTATGAGCTGCAGGAGCAAGGCCATGACACCGTCGAGGCGAACGAGGCCCTCGGTTTCGCTGCCGATCTGCGTGACTACGGCATCGGTGCACAGATACTGGTCGACCTGGGACTGACGTCGATGCGGCTGCTCACCAACAACCCCACGAAGATCGTCGGACTGGAAGGATACGGCCTCGAGATCAGCGAACAGGTCGCACTCGAGGTCCCTGCATGTCCTCAGAACATAGGTTACCTGCGTACCAAGAGAGAGAAGATGGCACATCGTCTTACGCTCGACGATGCTCGTGAGAGTGAAGGGAAGGGATCATGACGACGTTCGAAGGCAATTTGATCGGAACCGGTCTTAAGGTCGGGATAGTGGTGAGCCGTTTCAACGAGCTGCTCTCAACGAGACTACTCGGGGGAGCGACTGACGCGCTCATTCGCCATGGAGTCGCAGAGGGCGACATCGATGTCGCCTGGGTACCCGGCGCGTTCGAGATCCCGTTGGTCGCCAAGAAGCTCGCCGACTCCGGCCGCTATGACGCTGTCATAACGCTCGGGGTGATCATCCGGGGAGGCACCCCCCACTTCGAGTACGTTGCGGCAGAGGCGAGTAAGGGTGTCGCGAAGGCGTCGCTCGATTCCGGGATACCGGTCGTGTTCGGGTTGATCACGGCGGACACGATCGAGCAGGCTGTCGAGCGCGCCGGCACCAAGGCGGGCAACAAGGGATGGGACGCAGCGTTGTCCGCCATCGAGATGGCTGAACTGCTCAAAGCGGTCGAATAGGGTCTCTGAACAGCGAGAAAGCCCCGTAGGTCCGTGAAGACTTCGGGGCTTTCTCCAGCAAGTCCAGTGGGTTCTCGCCACCCTGTGGCTGTCAACCGTGGACCGGTTGCCTTGCGTATCCGCCGCAAGAGCGGATGTACAAACTAACACCCGTGCGTCCGCAGAACAAGCGATTGTCTGTTCGATTCGATGAACGGTAGTCCACAGCACCTGTCCGGTCAGTCGTCAATGCCTGACGGCCCCGATTCGCCGACAGACATGGTGCCGGATGCTTGACACTGACCCGGTCCGGGAATAAGGTCTGGAAACCATACTGAATCAGTCAGGATTGCAGACCCCGGAGCCGGTTGACCATGAGACTGACCGCCAAGAGCGAATACGGACTGCTCGCGATGATCGACATCGCCGCGTCGTGTACAGATGGACCGGTCGCCGCGCGCGGCATATCGACGCGTCAGGAGATTCCCGCCAAGTTCCTCGAGCAACTGCTGGTCTCGCTTCGCCGGGCGGGCCTGGTGACGGCGGTACGTGGCGCTCGTGGTGGATTCGTGCTCGAGCGCGATCCTGCGTTGATCAGCGTCTTGGACATAGTGGAGGCTCTCGAAGGTCCGCTCGTCGCCACCGTCTGTGAGTCGGAACGAGGTGCTACCTGCGGACGAGAGGGTCGATGTGCGGCCGCGTCGGTATGGAACCGTGCGACGGATGCCCTCAGGGGCGTCTTCGAGGCTACGACATTGCATGACCTGGTGGCGGCACAGGACCGTCTGGACGCCCGGTCTGTTGGCTGAGGATCCAGGGAGGCTCAAGACCACATGACACAGGATACGGACAACGTCTACCTTGACTACGCTGCGACCACACCGGTCGACCCGCGTGTACTCGAGGCGATGACTCCGTACTTCACCGAGCACTTCGGCAATCCGAACTCCCTGTATGCTGCAGGTCGCCAGGCTTACAGCGCACTTGAGGAGGCGCGTGAACGCGTTGCTGCGGCGATAGGCGCCACGCACCCGAACGAGATCATCTTCACCGGTGGAGGGACCGAGTCGGACAACGCTGCGATCCTGGGGATATCGGCCAGGGCCAAAGCGGGAAGACGGCACGTCATCGTGTCGGCGTTCGAGCATCACGCGATCCTCGAACCCGCACGGCTACTCGGCAAGCGTGGGTTCGAGGTGACCTATCTCAAGCCTAGCGCGGATGGCCGGATCGAACCGGACGCACTCGGGTCCGCTTTGCGCGATGACACCGCCCTTGTCTCGATCATGCATGCCAACAACGAGATCGGTACCGTCCAGCCGATCGCAGAATTGTCCGCGCTCGCCCATGAGCGCGGCGCCCTCTTCCACACGGATGCGGCGCAGTCTCTTGGTAAGACCGCCTTCGATGTCGAGGACCTGGGCGTGGACGCGGCAAGCTTCTCGGGCCACAAGATCTACGCACCCAAGGGCGTCGGAGTGTTGTACCTGAGACGCCATACCTCGTTTGAGCCTCTGCTGACGGGGGGCGGTCAGGAGTTCAAGAAGCGTAGCGGAACCCAGAACGTGCCGGGTGCTGTGGGTTTCGCACGGGCCCTGGAGATCATGATCGAGGAGTTCCCGACAGAGGTGCCCCGGCTCACCGCACTCAGAGACCGCTTCGTCGAGGGAATCATCGAACGCATCGAGAACACGGACCTGACCGCCGATTCTCCCGAACGCCTGCCCAATGTGGTGAGTCTGCTCGTCAAGGGTGTCGAGGGTGAGTCGATGCTGCTCCAGCTCGACCACCTGGGCTTCGCCGTCTCCACCGGATCAGCCTGTTCGAGCGGTTCGCTGGAGCCGAGTCACGTCCTGCTGGCAATCGGGTGTCCGCCCGAGATCGCGCACGGTTCGCTGAGGATCTCGCTCGGCCGCTTCACACGCGAGGCCGACGTCGAGCGATTCCTGGAGGTGTTCCCGCCGATCGTCGAGCGTCTGCGCTCGATGTCGCCGGTCTACGAGAAGATGTACGGCGCCGGTTCGGGCTGATCCGTCCTCGCGCGTCTGGGATCCCGTGTGTGTCCGACGGGCGTTGGAGAGATTCAAGGAGGTACGCGTGCAATACAGTGACAAGGTCATGGACCACTTCCATAACCCGCGCAACGTCGGGGTACTGCAGGATGCCGACGGCGTTGGAGAGGTCGGAAACCCCGTGTGCGGCGACATGATGAAGATCACCATCAAGGTCCAAGACGACGTGATCGCCGACATCGCGTTCCAGACGCTGGGATGCGGCGCGGCCATCGCCACTTCGTCGATTGTGACCGAGATGGCCCGCGGGATGACGCTCGATGAGGCCGTCTCCATCACCAAGATCCAGGTCGCCGAGGAACTCGGTGGCCTGCCGCCAGCGAAAATGCACTGCAGCGTGTTGGCGACCGACGGCCTGAAGGCAGCGGTCGACGACTACTTGGTCCACGACGGACGCGAGCCTATCTCCGGCGGACTCGCACACGACGACCCGCATTTCGACCCGCACGCTGTCGCAGAAGACGACGCGTGCGAGATCCCCGGATAGCGCACATGCGCGTGTTTGTGGCGATGAGCGGGGGAGTCGACTCCTCTGTCGCCGCCGCTCTGCTCGTAGAGGCTGGCCACGACGTCACAGGTGTGACGATGCAGCTTCTTCCGGAGGGCGATGCACCTGGTGAGTGTTGTGGCGAGGACACGGCACGTTCTGCGCGCCGTGTGTGCGATACGCTCGGCATCCCGCACTTCATCCTCAACATGCGTGAAGGATTCTCAGCTCGCGTGGTGGAACCGTTCGCTGCCGAGTATGCACGAGGTCGTACCCCGAACCCGTGTATCGCCTGCAACGATCGAATGAAGTTCTCCGGCCTTCTCGGCCGGGTCCGTACATTTGGAGCCGAAGTCCTGGCGACCGGACACTATGCGCGTGTCGTCAGCGACTCAGAGGGGATGCGCTGGCTTGCGCGAGGAACGGATGCCGAGAAGGACCAGTCGTACTTCCTGTATCGACTCGTGCCGCCTGCGCTCGACGCAGTCCTCTTTCCTGTCGGGGAGCTCCACAAGAGTGAAGTGCGCGAGAAGGCTGCGGCCCTGGGCCTTCCCACGGCTGAGCGGGCCGATTCGCAAGAGGTGTGCTTCCTTGGCCCGGGTCAACTGCCCCGATTCGTCGGAGACCGTTATCCCGATGCGATCAAGAGCGGACCGATCATCGATGTCGCCGGCACGGTCATAGGCACTCATCGCGGCATCGCCCGCTACACGGTCGGACA
This sequence comes from Actinobacteria bacterium UBA7524, assembly GCA_002478275.1. Classification (GTDB taxonomy): domain Bacteria; phylum Actinomycetota; class Coriobacteriia; order Anaerosomatales; family UBA912; genus UBA7524. The sequence goes on along the minus strand of DLMY01000003.1, from coordinate 41,071 downwards.
ACGCAAGGGACTGGGGATCGCATCAGCCGAGCCGCTCTACGTCGTGGGAATCGACGCGTCACGGAACAGCGTGATCGTGGGACCCCGCGACGCGCTCCAGGCCGCGGCTCTTGAGGCCGGTGACGCGGTCTGGCGCCTCGGTGACGCCGCCGGAGGACCCGGACTCGCCGCAGGTTCAGCCACCGGCGTTCGGGTCACCGTGCAGACCCGTTACCGCATGCGCCCCGTTCCCGCCACGGCCCGCCACGACTCCGGCCGCCTCACGGTCGCACTGGACGATCCGATCGACTCCGTCGCGCCCGGTCAGGCTGTCGTATGCTATGTCTCTGACCGTGTCGTCGGCGGAGGAGTGATCGAGTGTTCGAGCTGATCGACTGCCATATCCACACCGAACGCTGCGGCCACGCGACCGGCTGCGCCGCGCAGTACGTCGATGCGGCCCGCAAGGCCGGGATCACGTCCCTGGTCTTCACCGAACATCTGCCCTTACCCTCGATCCTCGATCCGGACCACAGGCTCTCGCTCGCCGGCGGACAGATACCCCGATATGCCGAGGAGATCCTGTCGCTGGCAGCCGCCAATCCTGACCTCGAGATCATCGCTGGGGCCGAGGCGGACTGGCTCCCGGATCACGAGGATCATTGCGAGGAGATGCGGAGTGAGGCCAGGGCTGCGGGCATCACGGTGTTCCTCGGCTCTGTGCACTTCATCGACACCTGGGCATTCGATGATCCCGACGAGCTGGCCACCTGGGAGCGCGTTGACGTGGACGAGGTCTACGAGCGCTACTTCGAGCAGTGGTGCGCTGCGGCAACGAGCGGGCTCTTCGACGTGATGGCCCACCCCGACCTTCCCAAGAAGTTCGGTCATCGTCCCTCCGGAGACGTCTCAGACCTTTATCGACAGGCTGCCAAGGCAGCTGCGCACGGAGGGGTCGCGGTGGAGGCGAGTACTGCAGGATGGCGCAAGCCCGTCGCAGAACTCTATCCCGCCCCGGCACTGTTGCGGGCATTCGCCACAGCCGGAGTCCCGGTGACCGTGGGTTCAGACGCCCATGCGCCCGAGGAGGTCGGCTACAGAATCGAAGATGCGTATGCTGAGTTGCGCGCGGCGGGGTATGAACAAGCCGTGTTCCCGACGGGAGGTCGCCAGTGGCGTCAGATAGCGTTGCATCGATGAGAGTCACGGTCGCGGACCTTCGGGATGTGCTGGAAGAGGCGTTCCCGGCACAGTGGGCGGAGCCGTGGGACCGCGTGGGCCTTCTGGCGGGCGACCCGGCAGCAGAGGTCCGTGGGGTCCTGGTGACCCTGGACCCCACGGTCGAGTCGGTCTCCCGTGCCGTGGATGTGGGAGCAAACGTTCTGCTCACCCACCACCCCGCGTTTCTGGAAGCACCCGAACGGCCACTTCCCGGGTCCCCGAAGGGAGGAGGGGCGCTCTTCGCGGCCCTCCATAGCCAGGTCAGTCTCCTGTGCGCACACACGAATCTCGATCGCGCGCCACGGGGTGCGGATTCGTTGCCCGAGGCGCTCGGCCTACCGGATGGCGAGCCGCTCGAGTCGTCGCTACAGCCGGTCTCCCACATAACCGTGTACGGCCCCGCGGAGAGCGAAGCCGACATCGCTTCGGCGATGTCGGCTGCCGGAGCAGGGCGTATAGGAGAGTACCGGGAGTCTGCGTTCTCCTCGGCGGGGGTAGGTAGCTACCGTGTGCCGCAGGACGGTGAGCCGTATCAGGGCATGCCGGGCGAGCACTCGCATACATCCGAGTCGCGGCTCGAGATGGTCTGCGATCCTGCGGCGGCGGCCGCCGTGGTGGCGAGGGCCGCTGCCGCACACCCGTATGAGGAGCCGTTGGTCGTCGTGACACCAGGGCACATCGCACGGGGGGCAGCGCGGATGGGCCGCGTGACCGGTATCGACCCGGTGACGCTCGCGCATCTCGCCGGCTCCGTCGGTACACGTCTTGGCTGCGTGCCCAGGGTGTGGGGCACACCCGAGAGGACGATCTCGCGCGTCGCCACGGCTACCGGGTCGGGTGGCTCTCTGATCGCCGATGCACTTCGTGTGAAAGCCGATGTCCTCGTCACGGGCGAGGTGCGCTATCATGACGCTCTGGATGCGATGACGGCGGGGCTCGCCATCATCGAAGCCGGACACGATATGACCGAGTGGCCGCTCGTGCCTGTGCTGGCCGACGCGGTCCGCACCACCGCAGGTATCGATCCTGCCCGGGTGGTCGTGGACGAACCCGCACGGCGCTGGTGGACACCCTGACAACAAGGAGCGGATGATGGATACGGGCACCTCGTTGCTCGAACTGCAAGAAGTGGATCTGGCCATCACCCGCGCACAGAAGCGCCTCGACGAGATGCCGGAGAAGCGAGCGATCCTCGAAGCTCGCAAGAAGCAGCGGGAGGTCGGCGCACTTCACGCTAAGGCCCTGGAGCTCGTTTCCAGGTTGGAGCGCGAGGTCGCGAAGTCCGAGGACGAGAGCGCCTCGATCACCGACAAGATCACGTCCGAACAGCAGAAGATCATGTCCGGTGAGATCACCAATCCCAAGGAGCTGCAGCACATCACCCGTGAGATGGATGCGCTCAAGCGTCGCCGCGACAAGCTCGAGATCGACGAAGTCGCTCAGCTCGAACGTGTCGACAAGGCCAAGGGGCAGGTGGCGAAGGTCGAGCAGGCCCTCGAGCAGCTCAAGGCCAAAGAAGAGCAGTTCATCGCCGAGTTCAAGGACAAGGGCGGACAGCTCCAGTCCGAGATCGAGCAGATGACCGTGCGACGCACGCGCCTTGCCGGAAGCCTGCCCCCCGAACTGTTGTCCCGCTACGAGACCCTGCGTGAGGCGAAGCAGGGGATGGGTGTGGGCAAGCTGGACGGCGCCCGGTGCACAGCGTGCCGGATCGAACTGCCGGCCGAACGCGTCAAGGAACTCGAGACCGGCGGACCCATCGCGACGTGCCCCAATTGCCGGCGGATGCTCGTCATCGCTTTTCCCGAGGAGTGACGTTGTGAACAGTGGCGTCTTGCGCACTGACGGGGGAGCGCGCGGAAATCCCGGACCAGCAGGGGCGGGGTTCGTCTTGGAGGACGAGACGGGTTCGGTTCTGACCGCCGGAGGCCGCTATCTCGGCGAGACGACCAACAACGTCGCCGAGTACGAGGCGCTCCTGTGGGGTATGGAGGTCGCAGCGGACATGGGCGTCCGGCGACTCGCCGTGTATTCCGACAGCGAACTCGTGGTACGCCAGCTCAAGGGGCAGTACAAGGTCAAGAACGCCGGCCTCAAGCCGCTTTACCTTCGTGCGCTCGAGCTTGCTCGCCGCTTCGAGTCGGTCTCCTTCTCGCATGTGCGCCGCGAAGAGAACGCGGCCGCGGACGCGATGGCGAACGCCGCTATGGATGCGTGTTGCCTTGTCGGTGACGCCCCTGAGCCAGGGTCGGGTGCACGGCAAGGTCAGCTGTTCTGAAGGAGGCGGCTTTGTACGAACTCACGGTAAAGGGACACTTCGATGCGGCCCATGCGCTTCATGGGTACCCGGGAGAATGCTGCGAGCTTCACGGCCACACATGGGACGTTGAAGTCACGGTCGCCGGTGATGCGCTCGATGACGTGGGTATCGTGTACGACTTCAAGGAGCTCAAGGCCGATCTGGCCTCGGTGCTCGAACCGTTCGACCATGCCTACCTCAACGACGTCGAACCCTTCGACCGGGTCAACCCGACGGCGGAGAATCTCGCCAGAGTCGTCTTCGAGGCACTCACCGGCAAGGTGGGGGAGCAGGTGCACGTGGTGGAGGTCGCGGTGTGGGAGTCGCCGGTAGCCCGGATCGCATACCGCCCCTGAACGCCCCCTGCCGGGTCTCCGACGGAATCAGGGCAAGCAGATGCCCCAAGAAACCTCGTCCTCGGAGTCGCTACTGGCCAGCTTCCCATTTCTTACCTTTAGGCGACCGTTCCTGCGAACCAACTCACGCTGTGTCCGCTCTCTCGGCCCCCTGCCGGCAGCTACTGGTACGCTGCTCTTCCTGACTCTCCGAACCCGACTTCTTGGGGCACAGCTCACACTACAGCTACTAGATACGCGGGTCAACACCTTTTCGGAAGAATTCCAAACTCCGCGACTAGCGGCTGTAAGGACGCGATGGACGGTATCCCAGGGCAGGCGGACGGATTGTCGTCCAGGGATGCCTTCTCAGCAGCGATCGTGCTTCGCACAAGGTCGCAGAAGGCGTTAGAATGAGCTAAGTTGAGAGTCGACACCCGACCCTGTCGCCCTTCTGCCGCAGGCGGGTGTTTCGGCCCGTTCCACTCGTGACAGGAGCGTGACCCGTGCCCACTGCGACCATCGAAGAGTACCTCGAGACCATATACAAGCTCTCCGAGAAGGGTCCCGTGCGTCCGACGCCGATCGCCGAGGCGATGGGCGTCTCGGGGCCGACGGTAACGGCCACCCTCAAGCGGCTGGAGGCTGACGGTTACGTCGCCCGCGAGAAGAGCGCCGTCGTCCTGACTCCGGAGGGAATGGCCGAGGCGATCGACATCGTCAGACGTCATCGTATCTCCGAGCGCTTCCTTGTGGACGTGTTGGGTCTGTCGTGGGACGAGGCGCACGAAGATGCGTGCCGCCTCGAGCACGGCCTCTCCCCGCGGGTGCTCGAGGCGCTCGAGCAGTTCCTCGAGAATCCCGAGGTCTGCCCGCACGGCCACCCGATCCCTTCAGCGGACGGTGTCGTCACGAAGGTCGAAGGCGCTCCGATGTGTGACTTCGCTGCAGGCCGGCAGGTACGGATCGTGCAGGTCTCCGAAGATGATGAGGGGATGCTGGCGTACCTGGGATCCATGGGGATGTTCCCAGGCACCAGGGTGAAGATCTGCGAGGTCGCCCCGTTCAAGGGTCCTTTGATGGTCGAGGTGGACGGTGCCACATATGCCATCGGGCGTGAGGTGGCCGACCGCATCCTCGTTGTCGAGGGATCGCAGGAGACCTAGGTCCCCATGCTCCACTTCGCGCGACTCGATAGAGAAGGCTTCGTCGAAGGCCTGTTCAAGACGGGACGCCCTAAGCGCGTCATCGCGCTCATCGGCAATCCGAACGTCGGTAAGTCGACCTTCTTCAACCACGTGACCGGGCGGGATGTGTTCACCGCTCACTATCCGGGAAAGACCGCTGACGTGAATGTGGGATGGGTATCACACGGCGACGAGCGTGTCGCGATAGTCGACGCCCCCGGAGTCTACGGCCTTGCCGGTTCCGCCGAGGAACCCTGGGTCGCGCGGCGCATACTTCTGGACCTGCGCCCAGATGCGACGATCGTCGTGCTGGATGCTACGAATCTCACTCGCAATCTGGTCCTCGGTCTCCAGGTCCTCGATCTGGGAATGCCGGTGGTCTTCGCGGTGAACCTCGCGGACGAGGCCCGCCGGTCAGGCATCGAAGTGGACACGGACCTGCTTGCGGCACTGCTGGGCGCCCCCGTGTTTGAGACCGTCGCTCTCGGCGGTGTCGGAGTGAGCGACGTGATGGACGCGGCATTCTCCCTTGACCCGGAATCTGCCTCTCCCGTGCCGCGGCACCGTTACGGCGAAGTCTTCGAAGGCGCACTCCGGCCGCTCGTTGACGCGGTGGCGGCGATGGCTATCGCTCCAGCGCAACTGTCGCCGCGCAGCGTGGCTCTGCAGCTGGTTGAGGGTCGCAAAGGCATAGAGAGGAGATTGCAGCAAGCAGGAGGTCCGGGTTTCACGCGTGTTGCCGAGGAGGCCCGGCGAGCGATAGCGGCTGTAGCTGGAGAACCCCCGGACATCGCGCTCAGCAGGGAGCGGCACGGTGCCGCAGGAGTCATCGCCGACAGATGTACACGAAGCAGCGATCCGGCCCGCTCCCGCGTGGTCGATACCCTCCTGAGACTCTCGACGCGCGCATCCACCGGACTGCCACTGCTGGCGCTGCTCCTGTTGTCCGTCTTCGGTTTTCTGTTCTTTGTGGGTGGGACTCTGGCCACGCTCTTCGAATCGCTGTGGTCTGCGTTCGTCTCACCCATCATCCAGCAGGCCGTGCGTGGGACGGTGGGAGAGGGACATCTGGCCGAAAGCCTGCTTTGGGGTTTTGACGCCGGACTGGAAGCGGCCCTGGGAATCGGGCTGCCATACATACTGACGTTCTACTTCTTGCTTGCCATCGTCGAGGACAGTGGCTATCTCAACGCCGTCGCGTTCCTCACCGATCGCTTCATGCACCGTTTCGGCCTGCACGGCAGGGCGGTGATCCCGCTCGTCGCGGGAGCCGGCTGTAGCGTCCCGGCGGTCCTCGGCGTACGAATACTCCCGACGGAGCGAGAACGGTTCGTCGCGGCGACCCTGGTTTCGATGGTGCCATGCAGCGCACGCACGGCTGTCGTCCTGGGGGCGGTGGGTGCGTATGTGGGGTGGCTGCCCGCCATGGGTGTCTATGCGGTGGCGTTCCTGGTCACGGTGGGTGTGGGTCTGGTGCTGAACCGGTTTCTGCCCGGGGGCGGGACCGGGATGGTTATGGAGATGTTCCCGTTCCGCAGGCCGGACTTGCGTGTGGTCGCCAAGAAGGCATGGGCGCAGTTCAAGGAGTTCCTTGTCGTCGCCACCCCGCTCGTGGTCGTGGGAAGCATGGCGCTGGGTGCCTTGTATGAGACCGGCTGGCTCGTGAGTCTTTCGGAACCCCTCTCGCCGGTCGTGGTGGGCTGGCTCGGGTTACCGGCTTTCGCTGGCCTGACGCTGCTGTTCGGTCTGTTACGCAAGGAGTTCGCCCTTCAGCTGCTCGTGACGCTCGCGATCGCGACGACGGCGAGGCATGGAGCGGAGCTCTCGGACCTCATGTCGTCCGGACAGATATTCGTCTACGCCCTGGTCAACACACTCGCGATGCCTTGTATCTCGACGGTGGCGGTCTTGGGGCGGGTCTTGGGGTGGAAGCGGACCGGAGTGGTCATCTCGATCACGGTGGGAGTGGCGCTACTCGCAGGAGGTCTTGCCGCACGGCTCCTCGGACTGTGATGTCAGAGCCGGGTTGTATATCGAACATATGTTCGATATACTCGAACAGCCGCGGAAAGAGATCTCCGCGGCGTCGTGTTCATCCGCTCCGGGAGGCCGTACGTGGGCCAGAACAGCGCTATCAGACGTTACCAGTCCCATCCTGGTGGTCAGGGCATGGACCTGTTCGCTTCGAAAGACGGTCGCCTGCCGATAGTCGTCGAGCTTCTCAAGAGTCCCTGGTTATTCAAGGGTTCCGATTTGCTGGAGGAGCACGATGCGGGTATCGGCAAGAAGCGTGAGGCGCCTGTAGCGGTCGCATGGGACGAAAGGCGCGCCCGGCCTGCGGAGTTCACCCTGGATGCCCGTTCGTACCGTATCGACGAGGTGGTGCAGGTCTGGGCTGTCGAGCGCTTCTGGTGGGACCCTCGCCGCAGGATCAGTCGCCGTGTCTGGAGAGTGCTTGCCAAAGGAGGCACCTACGACCTGGCGTATGACCGCCTCTTGTGCCGTTGGATGCTTGTAGGGATACAGGATTGAGCCGTCTTCATGACAGAGTCCTTCGTGCACCTCCACACCCATTCCCGCTTCAGCTTCGGCGACGGAGCCTGCGATCTGGACGATCTGCTCGCTCGCACCTGCGAATTGGGTATGTCGGTATGCGCGCTCACCGATCACCAGGGGCTGTACGGTGCGATCAGGTTCTACCAAAAGGCGCTTTCAGCCGGACTGACCCCTATCATCGGCGCCGAGGTGGCCGTTGAGAGCGCCGCGCACGCCGCCTTCGGGGAACCGGTGTCCTTCACGCCCTTCCGGACCGGTTCGGGACGGGCGGCCGGCAGCGGGTGGCATCTGACGTTGCTCGCTCGCGACCTTACCGGTTACCGGAACCTGTGCCGCCTGCTCTCACGCATGCACGTACGGTCCGGCGATGCTCCCAGCATAGCCGGTATCGAGGACCTGAAAGCCTTAAGCGAAGGGATCATCGCTCTCTCGGGCTGCCGCAACGGTGAGGCGGCCACGGCGATCCGCTCAGGGCAGACAGCTCGCGCCAGAGATGCCCTTACGGTCCTGGCGAGCTGTTTTGCGCCCGGGGATTTCTACGTCGAACTCGTCCATGACCTGACACCTCACGCGCCGAGGGTCATCAATACCCTCGTCTCTCTGGCCGATTCGCTCGGGCTTCCTATCGCGGCGACCAACAACGTCCACTATGTACGCCGTGAAGATGCCCGGGTCCACGACGTGCTTTCCTCGGCGGGTGCGAGGATGCGGCTTCCTGGCCCGTACGACCGTCCGAACAGCGAGTTGTGGTTCAAGCCGGCCAGGGAGATGCGGGAGCTGTTCGCCGGTCTGGAGCGGGCGTGTGACGAGACCGTGCGTATCGCGAAACGTTGCGAACTCGATCTTGAGCTCGGCTCTTTCCATTTCCCCGGAGCGACCCTTCCGGCCGGTGAGACGGCGTACTCCGTACTGTCGAAACTCGCCTGGAAGGGCGCCGAGAGAAGATATCGTCCGATGACGCCGGAGGTCTTACGGCGCCTCGAATACGAGCTTTCGGTCATCGGAAGACTGGGTTTTCCGGAGTACTTCCTGGTAGTGAACGAGATAGTCGAGTTCGCAAAAGGCGAGGGTATCCGATGCTCGGGTCGCGGGAGTGCGGGCGACAGTATCGTCACGTACTGTCTCGGTATCACCGATGCCGATCCCATCGCTCATGAACTGCTGTTCGAGCGCTTCCTGAACCCCGAGCGGCGTCAGATGCCCGATATCGATGTCGATTTCGACTCGGCGCGACGTGACGAGGTCATCGACTTCATCTACCGGCGTTTCGGCGATGAGCATGTCGCGATGGTGGCCACCGTCAACACGATGACGGCGCGCAGTGCGGTGCGAACGGTTGCACGGGCATTCGGTCACCCGCCTGCGGGCATCGATGCGCTTTCGCGATATCTGCCCTGGGTCGCTGCCTCCCGTATCCGGGAAGCGCTGGCAGAGTATCCCGAGTGTCGCGATCATCCTTTGCGCAACGCGGAGCACTCCCTGTTGCTCGATGTCGTCGAACAGCTCGATGGTTGCCCGATGCATCTGGGAACGCATCTGGGAGGATTCATAATCACCCGAGAGCCGATCGATACGTGGATGCCGCTCCAGTGGGCAGCCAAAGGCGTCGTCGTCTCCCAGTACGACAAAGACGACATCGAGGCGCTCGGCCTGGTGAAGATGGACATCCTCGGCCTGCGGATGCATTCCGCGATCAGCGAGACACTCGAACTCGCACGCGCCCGCACGGGTCCTGAAGGGGTGCCGGAGCCGTTCGAGCTCACTCCCGACGACCCTGCGGTCTACGCGAAGATCGCGCGCGCCGACACCGTCGGGATGTTCCAACTCGAGTCGAGCGGTCAGCGCAACCTCTCCAGACGGCTCGCTCCGACACGCTTCGAGGACATCATCGCCCAGATATCGCTGTTCCGTCCCGGGCCGCTCGAGGCCGAGATGATCACCCCGTTCATCCGCCGCCGTCACGGTATCGAGCCGGTCGAGGTCCCGCATCCGGGTATGGAGGAGCCGCTGCGCGACTCCTACGGCGTCATCGTCTATCAGGAGCAGGTGTTGCTGGTAGCGCGTGCCGTGGCCGGCTTCGATCTCGCGGAAGCCGATTCACTCAGACGCGCCATGACCCGAGGTCGCTCCCGCGCCGAGATGGACTCGATCCGCGCCCACTTCATCGAGCGGGCATGCGAGAGGGGAGTGGGTATCGAGACCGCCGAGGAGGTATTCCGCCAGCTGGAAGGTTTCGCGGCGTACGGGTTCAACAAAGCACATGCCGCCTGCTTCGCCGTGGTCTCGTATGCGAGCGCGTGGCTCAAGACCTACTATCCGGCAGAGTTCGCCACGGCGATCATGAACAACCAGCCGATGGGTTTCTACACACCCCGGCATGTGGTGGAAGACGCACGCGCGCACGGTGTGGAGATCCTGCCCGTGCACGTCAACGAATCGCTGGCGGACTACACGGTCGAGCGCGATGGACGCGCCATGAGGGTGGGCTTTCGTGACGTGCGCGACATGACGCAGCGGTTGCGGGACACGATCGTGGCCGAGCGCTCGAAACGCCCGTTCCGGGACCTTGCCGATTTCTTGAGGCGTACGCGGGCAGAGAGCCCGGCCACATCGGCCCTGATACGGGTCGGAGCATTCGATGGCCTCGGGATCACAGCGCAGGACAGGACTCCTACCCGCGACGAACTCATCGCCTTGTTGCCCGAGCTCAAAGCGGTACTGGCACGGGACGGCGTGGCCGGCGACGATGTCTTGTGTCTGGCGCCGGTACCCGCACGGCCCGTCGAGGACCCGACACACCCCAGTGGATGGTCGTCCGCCCGTCGCCTGAGTGCCGAACTCGAGGTACTTGGACTTTCCCTTACCTGTCATCCACTCTCACTTGCACGCCAGGACTTGGAACGCCGTGAGGTCGTGTACGCCCGGGACCTTCCGCTGATGCCCGACGGTTCGAAGGTCCGCGTCTGCGGGGTCAGGGAGCGAGCCCAGACGCCCCGGACACGGTCGGGCAGACGGACCTGCTTCCTGACGCTGGAGGACGCGACCGGATTACTCGATGTCGTGGTGTTCGAGGACGTACTGGCCCGAGTCGGCGACGTGATAGTGAAACACCGCTGTTATCTCGTGGAAGGCACGTTGCAGAACAACAGCGAGCGTGGACTCGCCGTGATCGCCCGGAGCGTGGAAGCGTACAGGATCCGTACGGACGGCGGGCAAGATGTCAGATTGCGCCACGGGGTGCCGAGCGGTCCGATGGGATCCTCGATAGGAGGAGCGGGAGCTCCGGAAGAAGACTCATGGACGATTGCCTCCTGAGTCCTCGCCGGCATCCGGGGCCTTCCGCGACACGTCACGCATACCTCGCTGCAGCGCCGCTTCCCCGAAGCGCTCGTGGACGGCGTCGATACCTTTGGTCAGACGGTCTCTGCGCTTCGCCGATGCGCTCTCATCACCGAGGGTCTCTTCAAGGAGGTCCAACTGGCGAGCCATCTCCTGAAGCCCGGTGACGCCGACACCCAGAAGCCTGACGCCCACACCCGGGGTCCACAGCTTCTCGACCAGATCATGAGCCGTGTGAGCGATGAGGCCTTCGGTATCGGTGGCAGCATCCAGTGACCTTTGGGCGCTACGAGTGGTGAAGTCCGTGAATCTGACTTTGACGGTGATCGTCCTACCCGAAAGACCCTTCTTCCGCAGTCGACGGGCGACTTTGGCGGACAGTTCCCGAACGGCTTCACGTATCTCATCGGCTCGACGCAGGTCATCGGCGAACGTGCGCTCGTTGGAGACCGACTTGACCGGGTCTCGCGTATGGACCGGCCTGGGATCCACGCCGCGTGCCCGATCAACGAACATCGCGGCAGCAGAACCGAGCAGGCTGGTCGCCGTGCGCTCGTCGAGCCCGGCCAGCTCGCCCAGGGTGGTGATGCCCACAGAACGCAGGGCCCCCGCTGTCTTGGGTCCGATACCGCTCATGGCCTCGACAGGAAGGGGTGCGAGGAACGCGGCTTCGGTGCCGGGAGGAACCACGGTGATACCGCAGGGTTTGTCGAAGTCCGAGGCGATCTTCGCAACCGTCTTGGAGGTCGCCACCCCGACCGAGCAGGTGACTCCCAATTCGGCGACCTTCAGCGCGATCTCCTCGGCGACTGTCACAGGATGAGTCGACCCGTATTCTGCAGATGTGACGTCCAGGAAAGCCTCGTCGATCGAGAGCGGCTGCACGAGGTGAGTCGTTTGAGCGAAGATGGCGAAGACGGCGTCGGAGATCTCCTTGTAGCGTTCGAACCGGGGACGTGCCCAGACGGCGTCCGGTGGGGCCAGACGTACGGCCCGGGCAGCCGGCATCGCCGAGCGGATGCCGAACTTCCGAGCCTCGTAGGAAGCGGTGGAGACCACGCCACGGCCTTCCGGGGATCCGCCAACGATGACGGGCCGCCCACGCCACTCAGGATGGTCAAGCTGTTCGACGGCGGCGAAGAACGCATCCAGGTCGACGTGCAGGATCGCGCGACCGTTCCATGGCGTGAGCTGAGACCCGGGCGCGGATTGTGCGTCACACGCGCGGCCGGACGGGCGGTTCGAGGGGACAAGGGGTTCCTCGGCATGCATGATATGGTCAGTTTAGTCCGCCGTCACACGACACTCCAATGCGCCGTGCATGACTCGCGCTAGAATGCGTCATGGAATCGCCGAGGAAAGGCCGGTCATGCTGATAGGCGCACACGTATCCACATCAGGCGGGTATCCCAAGATGATGGAGTATGCACTCGAGGTCGGATGTGAATGCATCCAGATCTTCGCGAAGAGTCCCCGGCAATGGGCGGCCAAACAGCTCGACGCGCAAGCGGCGCACGAGCTTGTCGGATTGCGGCAGGCCGCCGGCGACATGCCGCTTTACACGCATACCGCGTATCTGATCAACCTCGCCACAGACGATGTCCCCCTCGCGGAACGTTCCGTGGAAGCGCTGGCCGACGAACTCGTGAGGGGTGGTATTCTGCGCGCCTCCGGTGTCATCACTCACCTCGGCAATCATCCCGCGAAGGACACGGAGGCTGCTGCGTCGAGGGTGGCCGAGCGGATCGTCCGAGCGTTTGAGGCGGCTGATGACGCAGGATCCATGACGCGGTTGCTCCTGGAGAATTCGGCCGGGGCGGGTACGGGATTCGGATGCCAGCCACTCCACTTCCAGCTCGTCGCCGATGCCTTGCCAGCCGAGATCGGCGATCGCGTCGGGATCTGCGTGGACACCTGCCATGCGCATGCCTATGGCGAGGACCTTTCCACTGCTGAGGCATGGGATGCGTACGTCACCGCCATGGAGGCGGGTGGGCTTGTGATCGAGGCGATACATGCGAACGACTGCCTCTCGGAGCGAGGATCCAAACGGGACCGGCATGCGTGGATAGGAGAGGGGACACTCGGGAAGGAATCCTTTGAAGCGATGATGCGCTCCCGCCGCTTGCGTGCCACTTCTGTGATCACCGAGATGCCTGGCGAAGTCCCCGAGAAAGACGCGGTGAATATCGAGAGGCTGGCAGCTCTTCGTGATGGGGTCGCCGACGGAACCTGACGTTGGAGGTTGCCGTCGCAAACGCAGCCCTCTAGCATGGGTGCTAGACAAGAATGGACCGTCACGGCCGTTCCGTGAGCCGTCGAGATTGCGTAGGTGCCGCACCATGGGGTTCTATCTGTTGGGCAAGGGTCACGATGAGGGCGACCTGAGACTCATCACCTCGGAGTTCTACTCGTCGCGTCAGGAGGCGCTGGCGGCGCTCTCGAAGCTCTCTGCCGATCCTGCGTTCCCGCATCGCGATGCGGACGTATTCGTCGCCGATCTCGATAGTGCCACTCCCGTCTTGCTCGTGGCGCCCACCGCGCCTGTCCCAGACGCCGGAGAGGAAGCCTCGACCGAAGACGCTGCAGCCGAGGACGCTGGTGCGTGGGAGGCCCCGGAGCTCGAGGGCGCGGTCGAGGATTCGGACGGCGTCGAACAAGGGGCCGAGACGCCCGAAGAGGTGGAGGAGCCGATCGCCAGCGCGGTGATCGCAGAAGCCGAGGATGTCGCCGACGAGCCACACGAACTCGACACGTTCGCCGAGGTGGCCGAGGCTGTCGCGCAGGCCGATGAGGGAGCGGACCTCGCCGATGCGTTGAAGCGAGCCGCCGACACGCTTGAGTCCGAAGGGATCGTTGCGCCTGAGTCTGTCGGTCCCGAGGTGGTGGCCGTCGAGCCCAAGGCACCCGAAGCATGGCCGTGGGACGACTCGGCACGCCCTGCTGCCAAAGCCGACAAGGTGCGGGAGCCCGAGGTGGAGCCGGAGCCCGAGGCGGACGTGGAGCCGGAGCCCGAGGCGGACGCGGAGGCTGAGGCAGAAGTCGAGCCAGAGCCGGAGCCCGAGGCGGAAGTGGAGCCGGAAGCTGAGGCGGCACCCCCAGCCGAGCCTGAAGTCTTCGTCCCGAACCCGTTCGAAGAGCCAGCGGTCGACGGAGATACGCTGCTTCCGACGCATGAAGACGACGAAGTCGCGTTCCCCCAGCCTGTCATCATGGGCGCGTACGCCGAGACTGACCAGCAGCCGGAGGACTCCCCGGTCGTCACGGCTGAAGAGACACCCGCCGAGGAGATCCCGATCGAGGAGACCCCGATCGAAGAGACTGTAGAGGCCGAGCCTCCCGCCGGGGAGCCTGCGGCGGAGGAGAGTCCGGACAGCGTCGTGGACAGCGAACTGGAGTCCGTTCTGGCGGATCTCGAGGTCGTGGAGGAGCCGACGACTGCGTCCCCGGATGCGGCAGTTGGTCAGACATCCGCGGACATGCGCACGCTTACCTGTGGGGACTGCGTGTACGTCAAGACCTGCCCCAACAAGGAGGGACTCGAGCCGTCCTCGTGCGGCAATTTCCAGTGGCGCAGTACCTAGACTACAGGCGCTAGTCTCTGCAGAACCACGAAATATGGGGTGGCACCGCGAACCTGACTACCGTATATTGTAGTCAGGTTCGATTTCGCTCGGAGGTGGTCCCAACGGCACGGCCTGCCCACAGCTATCCGTTCACGGCGATCGTCGGCCAGGAGACCCTCAAATCGGCACTTCTGCTGAATGCTGTGGATCCGCGAGTGGGCGGTGTCCTGGTGCGCGGGGAGAAGGGCACGGCGAAATCGACCGCCGTTCGTGCACTTGCCGCGATCCTTCCTGACATCGATGTGGTCGATGGATGCAGATTCGCATGCGACCCCGCTGACCCGGGTTCCTGGTGCGTCGAATGCACCACGCGACGAAAAGATGGAGTGCTCCCGCGCACCACCACGCGTGCGCGTGTCGTGGATCTGCCCGTTTCGGCTACCGAGGACCGCCTCGTAGGTACACTCGACCTGGAGCACGCCCTCAAACACGGGGAGCGCGTCTTCCAGCCCGGGCTGCTGGGACAGGTGAACCGTTCGATCCTGTACGTGGACGAAGTCAACCTCCTCGATGACCATCTGGTCGACACGCTTCTTGATGTAGCGGCGATGGGCGTCAACACCGTGGAACGTGAAGGCGTCTCGTTCCAGCACCCCGCACGCTTCATCCTGGTCGGCACCATGAACCCCGAGGAAGGTGACGTACGGCCCCAGCTGCTCGACAGGTTCGGACTGTGCGTCGACGTCCAAGGCGTGCGCGAGCCTGCGGACAGGGTGGAGATCGTGAAGCGTAGGCGTTCGTTCGAAGAGGATGCGACCGCCTTTGCCCGGCAGTGGGTCGATGCCGAGGACGAACTCAAGGTGAGACTCAAGCATGCCAGGCTCCGGCTCCCGGGGATGGAGCCCTCCGACGAGCTCCTGCACGTAATTGCGACACTCTGCTCAGAGTTGGGTGTCGACGGACACCGGGCCGACATCATCATGTCGCGGGCCGCCACGGCCCATGCCGCCCTGGAAGGACGCACAGAGGTCGAACGTGCCGACATCCACGCAGTAGCACGACTGGTCCTGGCTCATCGTCTGCGGCGCAACCCGTTCGATGAGGAGGCCAGCTCACTGGAGCAGATGCATTCGGGCATCTCGTCCGTCCTGTCCGGCGGCGACACTACAGCGGGGGACGGTTCACAGACGCCGGATTCGGCCGGTGACGGCGAATCCGCGCCCGCTACACTGGTCACGGCACAGGCCGACGGCGACCTTCAGGCGGTCGCGGCGGTCGCGCTCGACGTCGAACGACAGCTGGATGACGTGAGGCGATCGATCTCCGGCAGGCGCCATGAGACCGTCTCGAACGATGGCAGGGGCCGGTATACCCGCGCAGAGCCCGCACGCGGCTCATCAACCGACGTTGCGCTCGACGCCACCATACGTGCTGCGGCGCCGTTCCAGTCCCAGCGTGATGGTGAGATGGCGATCAACATCGAGCGCTCAGACGTGATGACCAAAGTCCGCAAGCGCAAGGTCGGCGCTTCCATCATCGTGTGCGTGGACGCGAGCGGCTCGATGGGTGCGGCTGATCGTATGGATGCAGCCAAGGCCGCTGTTCTTGATCTGCTCGTCGATGCGTATCAACGCAGGGATCGCGTCGGTCTCGTCTCGTTCCGGGGTGACGATGCGGAGGTCGTCCTGGCTCCGACCGCCAGCGTGGAGCTTGCTCAACTCAAACTCAAGTCACTGCCGACCGGAGGAGCTACGCCGCTCGCTGCCGGCATGGTGCGCAGCATGGAGCTCTTGGAAGCCGAAGCGCGCCGAGATGCCGATGTCATTCCCTGGCTGGTGATAGTCACCGATGGTAGAGCGAACGTCGGTCTCAACGGAGGGCTCGGTAGCGAAGACGCACGGGCGGTCGCTGCCCGCTTGAGGGCAGCCAAGATCAACACCCTTGTTCTGGACACCGGTTCCGGGCCACGCTCGGTGAGTGGCGCCAGGGAAGTCGCGCGCGCAGCGGGTGGAGAACACATCCGGCTGACTGCGCTTGACGGCAAGTCCATGGCCGAGGCGGTACGTACCCGTCTCTAACCGCCTTACCGGTGTGACGAAACGTCCCGCTCGAGGTCAAGAACCATCCGTTAGCGTCCGATACATCTTCTGGTGTATCATTTTCGGTATAGCAGACCAGTCGTAGTAGCAGACGCCGCTCGTGATAACGGACGGGGGAGCAACATGCTTCGCACCAGGATTCGCCGTACGGTCGCTTTTGTCGTCGCGACGTCGATCGCGATGGTTCTGACGACTTCACCCGTATTCGCGTACTCGCCTGAAGCCATCAACAACTGGCCGAGTCCGACTCTCGGTTCGTCGTCCACGAATCCGATTGACGGGACAGACCCCGACGTCTGGTGGCGCTACGGATGGGGAAATACCCTGCATCCACAGTTCAAACTCAATCTCCCTGAGGGGACCACCATCGATCGCAACGAGGACGGTCTCTTCGTCCTCGGCATCTACTACACGGTGGATCGGGATCCATTCACCCAGATCAACCGCGATTTCCTGGAACGCTACTACAACGCCTCGGATTCGTCCGGTTCATGGATGAACCACACTCTGGACGTGAACGGAATCCTCCAGTCAGATCCGGTGAACCTCGCGGAGACGTACCCCGGAGCTCGCGTTCCGATCGAAGGCGTATGGTGGTTCCATTGGAGCTTCTACGATAATTACCAGGTCGCTACCACGACGGTCTCAGCTCCGTTCGGCATCGACCTCACGCCACCATTGCCGGTAAGTCGGCTGGTGGCGAAGCCCAGCTCGGGCTACACGGGTCCGACGGGCGATGTGTGGTTCGCCCAGAACCGGGCCAAGATCGAGTGGGAGGACAAGGAGTACGACGCGCTCTCCGGAGTCGCCCTGTATGAGATCCTCCTCAACGACGAGGTCCTTGAGCGTCAGGACGGCAAACCGGCGTACGTCTACCACTTGGGGCATACCCGCAGAGATATCACGATCGAGGATCTGCCTTCCGGTCGCAACAAGATCCAGGTACGGGCGGTGGACAGGGCCACGAACCGCAGCGATCCGGTCACCACGTACTTCCAGGTCGATACTGAACCGCCGACTCTTTCGATAGTCCGTCCCAAGGCCGACGCATGGGTGCCCGCACGCTCCACCTTCTCGGTCAATGCCGAAGACGACGCGGGTGTCCGCAATGTGAAGTTCTACATCGACGGCACACTCGTCGGAACGCTGACCAAGGCACCCTACAGCGCTGAACTCGATCTGCGCGACTACGCCAACGGCCGCCACAGCTTCACTGTGAAGGTCACGGACATGTTCGGACGCGAGGTCTCGAAGAGCGTATCGTTCCTCCTCGACAAGACACCTCCGGTGATCTCGCAGATATCACAGTCTCCCGAACCGTTCTACCCGATCATCCGTGAGGGCTACAAGGACAACGTCAACGTGCGTTTCCACGTCTCCGAAGCGGTCAACGCCTACCTTCACATCTACGGCTCGGACGGCGCGTTGTACACCTCACGGTCCGCCCCTCGCGGTCCGGGGTGGGCGACTCTTACATGGGACGGCGCGGATTCACTTGGTAGCGTGTTGCCCGAGTCCATGACGTACACGTACAGGCTTCAGGCGATCGATCAGGCCGGCAACCAGGCCTGGACGAGCCCTCGCGTGACCACCGTGCGTAACTACGAGATCATCCGGGTAGCGCCGAACGCGGTCAGGGTGGAACCGCGCTAGGGTCCTAGAATTCGATATGAGCCAGCAACACCAAGGGCGGCCCGTGAAGGCCGCCCTTCTCGTGTCCGGTGGGAGTGGGTCGATAAGCCGGATTCTGTCGCGGACGATCATTTATCTGGGACCACCGTCGCCGATGACCTCGTGCGGGCTACCCGAGCGCCGGCCGGGCCAGCCTTGACCGCTCCTATATGCCCTTGCTCCGGGTGGGGTTTGCCAAGCCGCCGCGTCACCGCGACGCTGGTGCGCTCTTACCGCACCGTTTCAGCTTTTCCGCAGACGTCTCCGCCTGTGGAGTCTTCTTTTCTGTGGCACTTTCCGTCGGGTCGCCCCGCCCTGCCGTTAGCAGGCACCCTGCCCTGTGGAGTCCGGACTTTCCTCACGTGCCTACGCTCGACACGCGCGATCGCCTGACCCACTCCACACGATAGTCTAGCAGGTCGTATGCCGAGGAGTGCCGTAAACGAGCGAAACCGCCCCGGACCGGGACGGTTTCGTGAGACTCGTGGTAGCCCGTACGGGGTTCGAACCCGTGCCTCCGCCTTGAGAGGGCGGTGTCCTAGGCCGCTAGACGAACGGGCCGCGTCTGGCTGGGGTGCTAGGGCTCGAACCTAGACTCTTCGGAACCAGAATCCGACGTGTTGCCAGTTACACCACACCCCAACGCCTCTGCGCCGGAGCGCGGACGCGAGTTGCTATGCTACCGAGCAGCTATGGGGCTGTCAATATCAGCAGTCAGTCGGCCGAAACGGCCCTGGCGAGACGCAGCCTGTCCAGGGAACGCTCCCTACCCAGAAGTACGATCGACTCGAAGAGCGGAGGAGAGACGGTCGAGCCGGTGACGGCGACACGAGCGGCCTGGAAGACGAGCTTGGGCTTGAGGCCGAGCTGTTCGGGTAAGGCGCGCATCGCGGTCTCTACCGCCTCAGGCACCATGTCTACGTCGGCCAGTACCGAGTCGACCGCATCCAGAGCACGGCCCGCGCCTTCCTTCGCCAGTACCTTCTCCTTGGCGCTTTCATCGATCACGAGGTCTTCGGTGAACAGGAACGCGACCATGGGGACCAGCTCGTCGAGTGTCTTGATTCGTTCGGCCACGAGGGGGGCCAGTTCGAGCAGCCACTCGCGGCGTTCGGTGGCCTCTGCAGGGCTTATGAGTCCGGCATCTGCCAGCAGCGGCACGATGCGGTCGATGAACTCCTCGGCGGACATATCGCGCAGGTAGACGCCGTTCATCCACTCGAGTTTGCCCGGATCCCAGATGGCAGGGTTCTTCGAGACGCGTGAAAGCTCGAACTCGGCGATGAGCGTGTCGCGGTCGAAGACGTTCGTCTCCTCGAGAGACCAACCGAGCAAGGCGAGGTAGTTCAGGAGTGCTTCGGGCAGGTAACCCATGTCGCGGTACGCCTCGACGCTCGTGGCCCCGTGGCGCTTGGACAGGCGCTTGCCGTCGGCGCCGAAGATCAGTCCCATGTGGGCGAACGCGGGGACCGGAGCACCCAGGGCCTCGAACACCACGACCTGGCGAGGTGTGTTGGACAAATGGTCGTCGCCGCGGATGATGTGCGTGATGCCCATCTTCCAGTCATCGACCACGCTGGCGAACATGTAGGTGGGGGAGCCGTCGGTGCGCACCAGGATGAAGTCGTCCATGGCGCTCAGCGGGAAGTTCACAGGGCCGCGGATGACGTCGTCAAGCGTGATGTCGTCACGGTCCGTCGGAACCTTCACGCGCCAGACGTGCGGCTCGCCGGCGGTGGCGCGGGCCAGAGCTTCTTCGCGCGGGATGGCGCGGCAAGTCCGGTCGTAACCCGAGTAGCCGCCGGCGGCGCGGGCGGCGTCGCGTTTACGCTCAAGGGATTCCTGGGTGCAGAAACAGGGGTACCCCTGGCCGTTGGACTTGAGTATCTCGAGTGACTCGGCGTAGATCGCGCTGCGTTCCGTCTGCCGGTATGGGCCGTGGTCGCCTCCGATGTCGGGACCCTCGTCCCAATCCAGGCCGAGCCACGCAAGAGACCGCAGTATCTGTTCCGTGTTCTCCTCGGTGGAGCGTTCCTTGTCGGTGTCGTCGATGCGCAGGACGAACGAACCGCCGTGATGACGCGCGAACGCCCAGTTGTAGATGGCGGTGCGTGCGCCGCCTATGTGCAGATGGCCTGTGGGGCTTGGTGCGAACCTGACTCGTACGGTATCGGGCACGACGTGCACTCCTCGGCGTAGGTGGTGTCAGTGACGAGGGATATCCTATCGCGTTTGGCGCGGCCGTGGGGCAGGTGATAGTTCACGACTCGGTCTGGGGGCCGGTTTCTCGCGACGGCGCCACTTCTGATACGCTTACCCCCGAGGGTAATCACCGGACTTGGGGGACGTGACCGGGAAGGGGAGGCCAGGTGACGTTGCGACGTATCTGCCGCCGTGGGATCGATCTGGCGACACGAGCGATCTCTGTAGTCTTGACAGTGGCGCTGCTTGTGGCGGGACTGAGTATCGCTCCGACTGCCGCAGCTGTTCCGTCCGGCGCCTCGCCGCCAGGCCATTCTCGCAATAAGCCACCGCTCGCGATCATGGGCGGTACGGTGAACGCGTACACGGGTACGCCGTTCGTCATCGACGGCTCTCGGTCGCATGACACCGACGGTCGGATCGTGTCGTACGAGTGGGACATCGATGACGACGGCGTCTGGGATGCGCTCACGCTGGATCCCAGCTACACGCACACCTTCGGAAACGGAGGATGTCAGTTCGTTCGACTTCGCGTGACCGATGATATGGGTCTGACGAGCATCGACCGCCGCGGGTTTCACGTACGAGAGGACAAATGGCCGCCGATCGCCGTGCTGGAGACGCCACAGTACGCCGTCGTCGGAGAGAGCGTGACACTTGACGGCTCGGGTTCGTACGATGAGAAGGGCATGCTTGACACGTTTTCCTGGGACTTCGAATCGGATGGAGTCTTCGATTCGGTCTCGACAGAGCCGATCGTTGTGCACTCGTGGAACTCCCCTGGCGAGTACATCGTGACGCTGTCAGTCAGCGACTGCGCGGGCAACACTGATGAAACGTCGGGACGGATCGTGATCGAACTCGGTGACGATCCGCGACCTGAGTCGCCGTTCGGGCTTGTCGCTGCCGATGTCCCGCAAGACGAAGGCGGTGCGGTCCGGCTGGACTGGCAGACGGTCGGCGAAGCCGATGTGCATAGCTACCGCGTCTATCGTTCCATCGAGTCCACGGGGTCATTCGCATTGGTCGCCACCGTGGAGCACGCCTTGAACTACGTGGACACAGGACTACAGGATGGCACTACCTACCACTATGCAGTGAGTGCCCTCGATGATGCCGGACAAGAGAGCGACCTGTCTTCCATCGCTTCAGCGACTCCGACCGACGATCTTGCCCCGAAGACCCCCACAGGACTGTCGGTACGAGACGTACCGGCTGACCAGGGCACCGCGCTCGTTGTCGAATGGCAGGGGAACACGGAACCTGATCTCGCGGGATACTCGCTCAGGGTGGTCGACACGGTTGAAATGGAAACCTGGACCATCGGACTCCCAGCCGACTCGATCACGTTCACCGTTGGAGACCTCGTGCCGGGCAGGACATACGAGTTCTCTCTGTCGGCACGTGACGTTTTCGGCAACGAGGGCGATTCGTGCGAACCCGTCACGGCCGTTCCCGTCGACGACCTTGCTCCGGACGCCCCGGTCGGTTTGACCGCCCGGGATGTTCCAGACGACGAGGGCGGCTCGATCGCGCTAGCATGGCACCCGAATCCGGAGCCCGATCTCGACGGCTACGTCCTATACCGTGCTCTCGTTTCGCCAGGCGTCGATCCTCTCGTCGCGATGGCTGGTGCGATACCGGTCGCGTACGTCCCAGCTCCTGACACTGAATGGGTCGACCATTTCGCGATGGTCGGCTCGACCTATGCCTATCAGATCATCGCTGTGGACTTGGCAGGCAACGCCTCGACGCCCAGCGACGTGGCGCTGGCCGGTTCCACCGACGATCTCGCGCCATCGCCCCCGCTCGGCATCACTGTCGTAGACGTACCAGATGATCAGGGTGGTGCTCTGGCGGTCGAGTGGATCGGAAGCATCTCGGTCGATGTAGCGGGCTATCGGTTGGTCGTGTACGGGCCTTCCGGCGATACGGTCGCCTCGCGAGACGTGACGATCCCTGTCCAGGTCGTGTTCGAAGGGTTGTCCACGGGGTCTGAGCATCTGGTGACGGTTGCGGCGTTCGACCCATCGGGGAACCTGTCGACGGCGATCGAAGCCACTTGCACGCCGATAGACGACCTGGCTCCAGCGGCGCCGGCGGACGTCACCGCGACGGATGTGATCCCGGATCAGGGCGGTCGCATCGTTGTGTCGTGGACGGCCAACGAGGAACCGGACCTCGCCGGCTACAAGCTCAGATGTGTGAACGAATCAGGCGAAGTCGTTGCCACGATCGACACCGGGTTTTCGACCTCACAGCTCTTCGAGGGGCTGGTCGTGGGTGGGTCGTATTCGTTTACGGTGTTTGCCTTCGACGTGAACGGCAACGAATCGCTTCCGAGTGCCGTGGTGACCGCTACGGCCAACGACGAGCTGCCGCCTGACGCGGTGAGCGTCACGGCGCAAGATCACCCGGGGGATCAGGGTGGTGTCATCGATGTGACATGGACGCCCTCGGACGCACCGGATCTCGCGGGCTACCTGCTGTTCAGGGATGGTGAACTGATCGCCGACACATCGGCCACAAGCTACGAGGATACGAGTGCTGGGGCGGTTGAGCGCACCTACGTGGTGCGCGCGTACGACGAATCGGGGAACCTGTCCGTTCCAAGTGAACCCGCCGTGGCGATAGCAACGGACGACCTACCCCCTGCGACACCGACGATCATGTCTGCCGTGGATGCGCCCATGGATGAAGCTGGTACGGTCCTCGTGACACTTGTGCCGGTGGCCGACGAGGACCTCGACGGCTATCTCGTCTACGCGTATGCGGCAGACGGGACGCTTGTTGCGACCATTGAACTTGCCGCGCTCGACCTCGTGGGATCGGTGAGCGGACTTACCAATGGCCTACTGTACCGATTCACCGCAGTCGCGGTAGACACATCCGGGAACATGTCGCCCGAATCAGCGCCCGTATGGGCTTCGCCCGTCGACGATGTCGCGCCTCTCGCTCCTGTCGGTTTGGTCGCCGCCGACGTGTCCGGCGATGGTGGTGGAGCGATCGCACTGAGCTGGTCGCCGAACGCGGAACCCGACCTTGCATTCTACAGGGTCTTCCGTGACGGGCTGACCCTGCTCGAGACCGTCTCGACGAACTGCACAGACACAACGACGGTAAATGGAGTCGCATACGAGTACGCGGTTCATGCCGTCGACACCGCTGGGAACGTCTCGGGCCCGAGCGAATCCGTGACCATCGAGGTCACGTCTCCCGCTCCGGTGGCCTTGATCGAAGCCACGCCAACTCGCGTGTTGGCCGGGCAGTCCGCTGTTCTCTCATGGAGCTGCTCGTATGCCGACATCGTGAGCGTCGAGCCTTTGGTCGGGTTGGTGCCGCCGACCGGCATGCGTGTCGTGAGTCCGGCGGTCACGACCACCTACACGATAACCGCGACGGGTCCGGGGGGGATCGCCACGGACACTGCGGTGTTAGAGGTGCTGAACGTCGAACCGCTGCCCGCGGGTAGCTTCGGAGCTACATACGAAGACCTCATCCCTGTCGACGCCACGATCGAAGCGTACGATCCGTATCGGTTCGCTGTGTTAAGGGGCCGAGTGCTTTCCCAAGACGGTTCGCAGCTTTCGGGCGTGACCGTGAGTGTGCTAGGCAAGCCAGAGTACGGCACTGTCATGACGCAGACCGACGGGACCTGGGTCTTGCCGTGCGACGGCGGGGCGGCAGAGCGCGTCGTATTCGAGAAGAAGGGGTACGTCTCGTCTCAGCGTGTCGTCACAGTTCCCTGGAACGATGCCGTCGACACCGGAGAAGTCGTGCTGGTCGCCTATGATGAGGCTTCGACCGCCGTTGTTTTCGACGGCGACCCTGACAGTGTATTCGTGCACGAGTCGTCCGTGGTGACAGACGCGCGTGGGGAGCGCACGGCGACGCTGGTACTGCCCGGCGATGCCGGAGCGTGGACGACCGATGAACAGGGTGCGCGAATCGACCTTGACTCGCTCACGATCCGCGCGACAGAGTTCACGACACCCGAAGCCATGCCCGCGGTACTGCCGCCCGCATCTGCTTTCACATATTGCGTCGAACTGTCCGCAGACGAGGCGGATGACGTCTATTTCGATAGGCCAGTGACCTTGTGGGTCGAGGACTTCATCGGCTTCGGTCCGGGCGTTACCGTGCCGACCGGCTACTATGACCGTGACGCCGGAGCATGGAAGTCGATCGATGATGGCGTCGTGGTCGAGCTGCTCGATACCGACGGCGACGGGGTCGTGGACGGCTGTGACGTCAACTCGGATGGCATCGCTGACGATTTCGACGACGACGGTGAGCTGAGCGACGAGGTCCAGGGCTTGAGTGGCCCACGGTTCGTGCCTGGTGCTGTGTTCTGGCGGGTAGATATCGATCACTTCACGCCTTACGACTGCAACTGGCCCTGGTGGGTGCCCGACTTCGTTGGTGATCTCTACAGTGCCTCGACTGCACAGAGCGATGCCGAGGAGGACTGCCGGCTTGCTGGCCACTCGACCGTCGATATCGCCGCGGGCGTGACACACGAGGATCTCCCGGTTGCCGGAACGGGTGCGACGTTGCACTACTCTTCGTCGCGCACCGGCGGTTACGTTACGAGCCTGGATGTCTCGGTCCTCGGTGACGACGTGCCAGAGGCTCTGCGAGGCATACTCGTCCGTGTGTACGTAGCCGGTCGCCTTCTCGAGCAGAGCGTTGCGCTAGAGCCGAACGCCGTGGCCCACTTCGAGTGGGACGGCCGGGACTGGAGAGGCGCGCAAGTCGAAGGACGCACTAACGCGACGGTGGAGATCACGTACTCGTATCCGTTGGTCTATATTGGCACCGCGCCGCAGACGCGATCATCAACATGGTTGAGTGCCGTTGGATCTACCGTCGTCGAGGGCGGGCGCTTTTTCGCCGTTCAGGCATCAGCGTTGACTTCGGCGACCGGACCGGTCTATGCACCGCCGGACGGGCCGAAGGGCAAAACGACCAGAACCCACGAGATCGAGATCACTCGACCGGTCGAAAACGACCAGATCGCCGAGGATTGGACGCTTTCGGTGCATCACATCCTTGATCCGGATGAGCCGGAAGTCATCTACACGGGCGACGGGCGCGTGGAGGATCGTCCGAGTGAGATCGCGTCGATAGTGTTGAAGGATGACGACGGTACGGTCAATACCAGTCGTTTCTCCTTCAGGCACGTTGCCGTGGCACCGGACGGGCACGCTTACGTCGCAGCGGTCTATGACTGGATGTGGCATGGATTGTGGCGAGTGAACCCGTTTACGGGAAAAGCGACGAAGGTAGCGACAGGCGAGTTCTCGAGTGTCGCGGTCGCCCCGGATGGGACGGTTTACGCTTGCTCGTCGAATCCGTACTACGTTTATCGGATCGAGCCGGATGGCACGAAGGTCCCGGTCGCAGGCAACGGTGTCTTTGGCGCGGAGTACGAGAACGGAGGCTCCGCGCTCGAGGCGAGTTTCTGCCCATTCGATGTTGCCGCGGATGCAGACGGAAATGTCTACGTGGCAGCATACCTGTCCGATGGGTCCGCCTCTCGGTACCCTACGTTTCAGATCACTCCAGCCGGCACGATCCATCGAATTGCCGGCGACGGTTCGACTCCACCGGCCGACGGAGCTCCAGCAGCCGGTACCACCCTCCGGTCGAGGCAAGTGGCCGTCTCGCCCGACGGCACCGTCTACCTGGGAACTGAACGCGAGGTATGGGCCGTCGATCCCAGCGGCAACCTCACCAAGGTCGCCGGTTCTTTGGACCCGGCCGTCTATGCGGTCCGCTATTCGACCGATTTCGGCGGCACCGACGCCCTCGATGCATATCTGAACATCTCCGACATGGCCGTGGACGCGGGTGGCCGACTCTTCATCAGTAGCAGGCTCTCGGGTCTAATCTACGAGGTTGACGCAAGCGGTGTCCTTGTGACACGAGCGGGGACTATGGATTCGTCCAATGCGGTCGCCAAGTGGCCCGCTCCTGCACGACTCAAGTACACGCCTTTACCGGTCTCGGTGAGCGTGGACCCCGCGGGCTCGATCTTCATCGTCACCAAAGATGGCCTCGTGCGAGTTTCTGACACCAAGTACCAAGCACCTTACCTGGCCGCCGACGAGCACGTCGTCATCGAGGACGGCTCCACCGGGCACCGCTTCAGCGCCGATGGTCGCCATCTCGAGACGTTCGACCCGACTCATGGCATGACTGCGCTCTCGTTCACCTACGATGCCGGAGAGCGCCTCGTGGGAGTCACTGATCGCTTCGGTCAGACGCTTGCGATCGAACGCAACGGCGCCGGTGAAGCCATCGCGCTCGTGAGTCCAGACGGCGACCGGACCGAACTGAAGCACGACGCCGAAGACCGTCTGGCCTCCGTGACCTACGCCGACGGCGCCACCGTGAGCATGGACTACACGGCCGCCGGCCTCATCACCGACGTCACCGACCCGCGCGGTGGCGTCGCCACGCATTCCTATGACAAACAGGGCCGGCTCGCTTCCTCCGCGAGCGCCGAAGGGCGACCGTTCACCTACGCGCGGTCGACATCGCCCACCGAAGGCATCACGACGGCCCGCTCGAACTCGCTTACCGAGATGACGCGCATGACGCGTACCGATGATCGCGGCACGACGCGGACGATGATCAACGACGCGGGCTCAGTGACACGCTCTTGGGTGGCCAAGGACGATATGACGAGCCGCGTGGATTATCAGGACGGGACCAAGGTCACGGCCTTGAAGGGATGGGACTTCGTCTTCAACGTGCCCTATACCCGTTCGACGAGCACGCGCCTGCCCTCTGGACTTACGAAGTCGACCAGCCTCGCGCGCCAGTACGAGAACCTGGCTGCAGACGGCACCTTCACGGCGCGCACCGAAGCCGTCACCGTCAACGGACGCACCTCGACCATCCGCGATGACGTCGTAGCCGGCACGGTCCGCGCGACCTCGCCGGCGGGCCGCAGCGTGCTTTCGCACTACGACACCGATACGTTGCTCACCCAAAGCGTCGAGGCATCCGGGCTCGCCCCGGTCACCTACGACTACGACGCCCGGGGCCGAGTCAGCGCCGTGGCAGCAGGGGAGCGCACTACGTCTTACAGCTACGACACCTCAGGCAACGTCGAGGCGATCACCGCACCCGACGGCAAGACCACGAGCTTCGAATACGACGCTTTGGGCCGCACCACCACGCAGGTCCGCCCCGACAACACCACCGTGCGCTTCGACTACGACGCCGCGGGCAACATGACCACACTTGTCACACCGCGCGACGCCGCGCACGTCTTCGACGCGGACTCCACGGGCGCTCGCACCTCATACGACACGCCGGTCTCCGGCGCGTACGCGTATGCCTACGACGCCGCAGGCCGCCTCGATAAGGTCGCCATGCCGTCGGGCACCGCGATCGACTACGGCTACACGCACGACTTTCTCACATCGGTCAGCTCAGGTGCCGACACCATCGCCCTCACCCGCGCGATCTGCGGGATCGTGCTGGCCACGCAGCGCGCATCCGAGCGCTCCACCTTCACCTACGAAGGCTCGCTGCCCATAACCGAGACGCGCCAAGGCGCCGCTGCCGCCTCGCTTGCCTGGACCTACAACACCGACTTCGCCCCGGTCTCGTTCACCTATGCGGGCTCCACGCAGACCTACGGATACGACGCAGACGGCCTTCTGGTATCGGCCGCCCCCTTCACTATCGCGCGCAGGGCCGATAACGCGCTGCCTGAGGCCGTGACCGCCCCCGGCTTCGCCCTTGAGCGCTCCTACAACGAGCACGGCGAGATCGATTCTGCCGACTACGGCTCCTACGCTTACACGCTCACGCGCGACATCTCCGGCCGCATCACGCAAAAGGCCGAGGAGACATCTGCCACCACACGCACCTGGGACTACACCTACGACACATTGGGCCGCCTTGCAGAAGTCACGCTCGACGGGCAGCTCGCGGAGTCCTACGCCTATGACGAAAACGGCAACCGCACCGCGCATCGCGCGCCATTGCGCGGCATCGACACCACGCTTGCTGCCTCCTTCGACACCGAGGACCGCGCAACATCCGTCGGAGATGCCACCTACACCTACACCCCCGACGGCTATCTGTCGCTCAAGCACTCCTTAGAAGGCACCACGACTTTCGCGTACTCTGCCTTCGGAGAGCTTGAAAGCGTCACGCTTGCCGACGGACGTGAGGTCTCATACACCTACGACGCCGCCGGACGCAGGACCTCGAAGGCGATAGACGGCACGCCCACCCAGCGCTATCTGTGGGCAGATACCACCCGCCTGCTCGCGGTCTATGACGGTGCCGGTGCGCTGCAGATGCGCATGCTCTACGCCGATGCCCGCGTGCCGTATGCGGCAGACACGCCTACAGGCCGCATCTTCTTCGCGTATGACCAGGTCGGGAGCTTGCGTGCGGTCACCGATGAGGCGGGTGCGGTGCTCAAGACGCTTGCACACGACAGCTTCGGCAACGTGACCGAAGATACCAACCCCGCGCTTCAGATCCCGCTCGGCTTCGCGGGAGGGCTTTGCGATAGTGACACCGGCCTTGTGCTCTTCGGCGCGCGCGACTACGACCCGGCGCTTGGGCGCTGGATCGCAAAAGACCCGATCGGCTTTGCCGGAGGGGATGCTAACCTCTACGGGTATTGCCTGGGCGACCCGGTGGGGTTGGTGGATCCGAGTGGGTTGGCGGCTGGCGCGATTGTGGTCGTTGCCGTGGCGGTTATCGGGGGCTACCTGCTTCTCGATTCGTCGAACGATGCAGTTCAGGACGCAGCAAGCAGGCGGGATCAATCTGCGAGTTTGGAGGACATGGTCAGAGACGGAAGCATTACTCCCGAGGACGCTATGGAGCAGGAGCAAAGAAACTGCGAGGCGCAAAGGGACTACGCCGGTCAGTACGCTGCTGGCCCTGCCCAAGGCGCCGCGGGTGTCGCATCCGGCCTTGGCCCTGAGAGCTTCGTTTCTGACGGATACAATCGGTTCATAACCTGGTGGACGAGCCTTTGGAGCGGGGAATGAAGACGCGCGTGAATGCGTGGGCGGTTGTCGCGGTGGCCATGGTCACCCTAGGCCTTCTTAGGTTTGCGAGTGCGATCGATCCGCGTCCGATCATCTTCATGCAGATTGTCTGTGCGCTTTTTCCGCTGATGATGCTTCCGTTTCTTCGCAGACCGATCAGCAACTGGGCTCTTGTGTCCATTCTTGTCTTGGCGCTGTTTTCGGTCGGACCAGCTTCCCGTGTGGCGGGGAACTGGTACTACTACCAAGGAATTGCGGCCTTGGAGAAGGACGACGAACGTGCGAGTCAAAGCCTCATCCATGCTCTCGAGCGCATGGATGCACCGGGAATAGAGATACCAGGCACCCGTGCGAAGCTGACACGCTACGGGTTTGTGTCGGAGTTTCGGGTCACTCCGCTGATGGCGTTAGCAAACATCGAGTTGCGGGCGGGGGAATACGATGCGGCCGCAGAGTGGCTTCGCAAGGCGATCTCCGCGGGAGAGGCTGATCCTTCGGAAGGGGCCGATCTTGAGTTCCTTGGTCGAATGCTACGTGACGTAGAGGAACGCTGAGGCGACCACGTCCTTCGCACGCAGCGCGGGGTAATCTGACACCCTTACTCCCCTCCGGCGGGCAAGGCGTCAAACCTCGCCAACCGCCCGGAAGCTATGGAATTCGATGGGTCGCGCATGGTAAGGTTCATTCGTTCTCATCAAGAGGCGGTCGAATGTCGACCGCAGTGGGTCGAGGGACCGAGCCCTGTGAAACCCCGGCAACCAGCGCCGAAAACAGCGTATGGTGCCAAATCTCGGCAGGCGTGAGCCTGGAAGATGAGGGAATAGCTGCGGACGGCGTTGCCCGGCCCGGAAGCGAGACCCTTGTCTGCACAGGCAAGGGTTGTTTTGTTTCCCGGCATGAGTGCCGGATCGGAGCCAGAAGGAGGACGAATGCCTGAGCGAGAGTACCTGTTCACTTCGGAGTCGGTCACTGAGGGCCACCCCGACAAGATGTGCGATCAGATATCCGACGCCATCCTCGACGCAATCATCAAGCGGGAGGCCGAACTCGCCGAGGCCGGCTTCGTGGCGCCCAGCGGCACGAAGGCCGCGCCGGACTACGTCAGAGTCGCATGCGAGACGCTGATAACCACGGGGCTCGTCGTCGTCTCCGGTGAGATCCGTACTCACGCGTACGTAGACGTGCCTGCCGTGGTACGTGACGTGGTCCAGGATATCGGCTACACCCGCGCGAAGTACGGCTTCGACTCCGAGACGTGCGGCGTGATCACGACGATCCACGAGCAGAGCACGGACATCGCGATGGGGGTCGACGAATCCTTCGAGGTCCAGCACGGCCTCAACGGCGACCCGCTCGACCTGATCGGCGCCGGCGACCAGGGCATGATGTTCGGCTACGCGTGTAACGAGACCTCTCAGCTCATGCCGTTGCCGATCTATCTGGCCCATCGTCTGGCCGAGCGGTTGACCGCGGTGCGCAAAGCGGGAGTGTTGGAGTATCTGCGGCCAGACGGCAAGTCCCAGGTCACGGTCCGTTACGTCGACCACAAGCCTGTTTCCGTCGAGAAGATCCTGCTTTCCACGCAGCACGCCGACGGCGTGGACATCGAAGGGTTGCTGAAGCCGGATCTCATCGAGCACGTGATCAAGCCTGTTTTCGAGTTGGAGGGGATAGATTATTCCTCGGCGGATATCTATGTGAATCCGACGGGCCGCTTCGTGATCGGTGGACCGATGGGCGACACCGGTCTGACCGGGCGAAAGATCATCGTCGACACGTACGGCGGCATGGGGCGTCACGGTGGCGGCGCGTTTTCCGGCAAGGACTGCACCAAGGTCGACCGTTCGGCCGCGTATGCCGCGCGCTGGGTCGCAAAGACTGTGGTGGCCGCGGGGCTTGCCGACCGCTGCGAGATCGAACTGGCCTACGCGATCGGCGTCGCGCATCCGCTATCGGTGATGATCGAGACGTTCGGCACCGAGAAGGTCAGCGTTGGCGCAATCGAGAGCGCGATCTCTCAGGTGTTCGACCTGCGCCCCGGTGCGATCATCCGCGACCTGGACCTGCGCCGGCCGATCTACCGCAAGACCGCAGCTTACGGGCACTTCGGGCGCAGTGACAAGGACTTCACTTGGGAGCGCACCGACCGTGCCGATCAGCTGGCCGAGGCCGCCGGGCTCGACGACTGACGTATCGACGTGTGATCCGAAAGGCCACCGGCGCGCGACGTGTCGGTGGCCTTCGGTATGCTGCAACGAGCAACGGTCGAAAGCGAGGCATGCGTGCGCACCGCCAGAGTCGTCATCGACATACCGGTCAGGGGGATCGACAGACCCTTCGACTACCTCGTCCCTGAGCGGCTGGATGCTGCGGTCGACATAGGCGTGGCCGTCGTCGTCCCGTTCGGTGGACGTGATCTGGTCGGCTGGGTTGTCGACCTTCCCGAGCAGGCCGCGGTCTCCGATCCAAGCCCGATTACCGAGGTGCTCACTGAGGCGTTGTTCGACGCCGTTTCGGCGAAACTCGCCCTCTGGATCGCCGAGGAGTACGTTTCGCCGCTGTCTGACGCGGTACGTCTTCTGTTGCCGCCCGGATTCAACTCGAGGTTGACCAGGGGTGGTGACGGGGACGATGGCGCGTGGTCGCTTCAGCCCGCACGGGCCTCAGCGGTCGATGAGCGATGGGTGACTCGCACGTCGGAGCCTTTCACTCCCGGGCCGCGGGCGGTGGTTCAAAGGGCGTTGCTCGATCTGGTCGAGTCGGGCCCCCTGAGCCTGCACGAGATCACAGCGACTCTCGGTAGCGGGGCACGGGGAGCGGTTGACGCTCTGGTCCGAAAAGGGGCGGTCGTCGTCGAGGAGCGCAGACGCTACCGGACTCCGGCTTTCAAGGAGAAGGCGGCCGGCATACCCTCCGCACTCACTCGCGGACAACGCGACGCACTGGACGCGATAGGGAATGAGCGAGCCGTGGAGGTTCCCGTTCTGGTGGACGGTGTCACCGGCTCGGGCAAGACGGAGGTCTATCTGCAGGCGATCGAGGCCGTCCTCGCTACGGGTGCGACGGCGATCGTCCTGGTGCCGGAGATCTCGCTGACCCCTCAGACAGTGGGACGCTTCAGGACGCGCTTCGGCGAACGGGTAGCCGTCCTGCACAGCCGCCTTTCGGTTGGAGAGAGGTTCGATGAGTGGGACCGCATCCGGTCCGGAGAAGCCCGCGTGGTAGTCGGGGCCAGATCAGCGCTCTTCGCGCCCGTGCGGGACCTGGCTCTGGTGGTGATCGACGAGGAACATGAATCGTCGTACAAGCAAGGCTCCTCGCCTCGCTATCACGCGAGAGATGTCGCGAGGCGATTGTGCGCGTTGCGGGGTGCGAAACTAGTCCTGGGAAGCGCGACTCCGTCGCTTGAGTCGATCCGGTCGGCGAGTGAGGGCCTCTACGACCGCATCGTGATGGATCAGCGAGTCGCCGGGGGAGCGATGCCTGCCGTCACCGTGGTGGACATGGCGGGGGAGTTCGCCGCCGGGCACCGGTCGATGTTCTCGCGTCCTCTTACACAGGCCTTGTTCGACGTGGCAGAGCGAGGTCAGAAGGCCGTCCTTCTGCTCAACCGCCGCGGTTTCGCCTCGTTCCTGCTGTGCCGCGAGTGTGGTCATGTGCCACGCTGTGACTCGTGTTCGACCTCGATGACGTACCACGAGACCGGGCCGGTACTGGCGTGTCACCACTGCGGTGCAAGGCGCAAGGTGCCCTCGGCGTGTCCCGAGTGCCAAAGCGTCTACCTGCGGAAGTTCGGTGCCGGGACGCAGCGCGTCCATGCCGAGCTGCAGGCGCTCCTACCCCAGTTGCCCGTCATCCGGATGGATGCCGATACGACGACAGGCAAGGGTGGCCACGAGCGCTGCCTCGTTGAGTTCGAGTCGCACGACTCGGCGGTTCTCCTCGGCACGCAGATG
This sequence comes from Actinobacteria bacterium UBA7524, assembly GCA_002478275.1. Classification (GTDB taxonomy): domain Bacteria; phylum Actinomycetota; class Coriobacteriia; order Anaerosomatales; family UBA912; genus UBA7524. The sequence continues at coordinate 7,629 of DLMY01000003.1, read as the reverse complement.
GTTGCGAAGGGGCTGGACTACCCGGAAGTCACTCTGGTGGGTGTGCTCAACGCGGATACGACACTCCAGTTGCCGGATTTCCGCTCTGCCGAGCGCACGCACCAGCTCCTGGCGCAGGTGTCCGGGCGAGCGGGGCGCGGCCCGGCGGGGGGCAGCGTGATCGTCCAGACGTACTGGCCGCACCACCCGGCCATCGAAGCCGTCCGGCTGCACGACCCGTCGGTCTTTCATGCTCAGGAACTCCGTCTACGCGAGGAGCTGCGCTATCCGCCGTTCTCGCGTCTGGCGAACATCATCGTCTCGGGAGATGAGCTGTCCCGTGTACGTCAGACGGCGCTTCAGGTGGCCGAAGCTCTCAGGACCTCAGCATCGGAAGGCTATCTGGTCGTCGGGCCGAGCCCGGCCCCGTTGCAGCGCATCAAGCGGGCATATCGCTGGCACGTTCTCGTGAAAGGTGCGCCAGGCGCTGCAGTACCCGGCTTGTTGCGTGACACTCTTGGAGGCCTTCGCCTTGCGGGCGTGACCTTGGCAGTCGACGTCGATCCTGTAGACCTGCTTTAGCATAGGGCGGGGTGCAACAGGTAGAATCGGTATCCAGGCAGGATAATTGCTGCCTGTCGCTCGCCCAGCCCGGCGCCGCAGACCCGGCGCCATGTCAGGAACACCCGATTCGTCGGAAGGCATTCGCTAGATGGAGATACTGAATCATCCGAATCCGGTATTGCGCCAGCGCGCTGCGGAGGTCGACGTGTCGACGGACCCGGACCTGAGGCGGCTTGCGGCAGCGATGGCCAAAGCGATGTACGAGGCGCCTGGCATCGGCCTTGCGGCTCCGCAGGTCGGAGTACTCAAGCGCCTCATCGTCTTCGACCTGGATGAGAATCTCACCGCCCTCTGTAACCCGCGTATCGTCGAGAGGTCTGACGAGACCGCCACAGACGATGAGGGTTGCCTGTCGCTTCCCGGCATAGGAGTGCCCATCGAGCGCGCAGTGTCGGTCACGTGTGAGGCGGTCGACCTGGATGGGGAGCCGGTCGTGTTTCAGGCCGAGGACTTGTTCGCCCGCTTGTTGCAGCACGAGATAGACCACCTCGACGGGGTATTGATCATCGATCGGGCCACGCCAGAGGAGCGCAAAGCCGCACTACAAAGATATCGTGAGGCGATCGAGACTCCACTGTAGGTGGCTTCGGAGGGGGCTTGCTGTCATGAGGGTCGTATTCATGGGGACTCCCGAGTTCGCTGTGCCGTCACTCCGTGCTCTCGCGCGAGCGCATGAGGTCGCAGCTGTATTCACGCAACCCGACCGGCCGCGCCGCCGCGGGAAAGATCCGATCGCATCTCCGGTCAAGGACGTAGCAGTAGAGCTCGGCATACCCGTCTATCAGCCGGCGACCCTTCGTGACCCGGTTGCTGCCTCCACACTTCGCGAACATGCGCCCGAGGTCATCTGTGTTGCAGCATACGGCCTGCTGTTGCCGCGCGAAGTGCTCGACATCCCGCCCCTCGGGTGCCTGAATGTGCATGCCTCGCTTCTCCCGCGACATCGTGGTGCCGCCCCCATACACCACGCGATCCTTCAGGGAGATGTCGAGACAGGTGTTGCGATCATGCTGATGGAGGAAGGCCTCGACACCGGGCCGTTCACCAGCGTGCGCAGGGTCGAGGTGAGCGACAAGGACCTCCCCCGATTGACCGCCGAGCTCGCCGAGGAAGGCGCTCAGGCACTCCTGGAGACGTTGGAGCAGCTGGAAGCGGGCACCGTGGAGTGGATGCGCCAGGATGATAGCCGCGCAACGTACGCCCACAAGGTCGAAGACGTCGACTTGGCACTACACCCGGAACTCACCACGGAACAGGCGTTGCGCAGGGTCAGGGCGTCTTCTGCGAGCGCCCGATCGAAGATGATCGTATGTGGGAAGCGCATCGATGTCATCGCCGCTACCGAGAGCTTCGTGTCCGCACTGCCGGGTCGCATCGTGTTCGACGGCACCGCATTGGTCGCTGGGTTCTCTGACGGAGCGATCACGCTGGACACGGTTCGCGCCGAGGGCAAGCGGCCGATCGAGGGCCACGCCTTCGCGTGTGGGGCTCGTCCCGGCACAGACGCGCGATGGGAGCCCGTCTGATGGGGGTCAGTCAGGCGCGTCGAGTCGCCCTGGATGTCGTCTGGAAGGTTCGCGCGAACAACGCATGGACCCACGACGCCCTGCAGACGGCCCTGGCTACTACTCAGATGGATCCACGCGACCGGGCGTTCGCGACGCGTCTCGCTTACGGCGCGGTCGAGATGTGGGGAACGCTTGACGAGGCGATCGACCGCTTCGCCACCAACCCCGGCAAGATTCATCCTCGCCTTCGTGATGCTTTGCGTGTAAGCGCCTACGAGCTGCTCTTTCTCGATGTCTCACCCCATGCCGCCGTCGATCAGGGTGTCGAACTCGCACGCACGGTCGCTCCACGAGCAGCAGGCCTCGCCAACGCTGTCTTGCGGCGCATCGCGGAGGCCGCTCCCTCGTTTCCCTGGGGGGATCCTGAGGTCGAGCTTGACGTGTTGGCGCGGGCGACGGGTTTTCCGCTGTGGCTCGCGCAACGTCTGGTCCAGGACCTGGGTCACTATGCGGGCGCCGCTGTCATGAAGGCCGATTCCGGCCGGGCACCACTGTATGTGGCCCACAACCCGTTCAAGGGCTCTTTCGAGGAACTCCTCGACAGTCTGCGCGCAGACAACTGCGAGCCGCAGCCCTTCGGGCCGCCCGGCTGCGTGTCTTGTGACGATCCTGCAGCCACGGTCTCCTCGACAGCGCTCCGTGAGGGGCTTGCGATTGTCGCCGACGCATCAGCCCAGGCGATCGTAGCCGCGATCCCGTTGTCGGCCGGGGACAGGGTCTTGGAGCTTGCGTCGGGCAGGGGTACGAAGACCCTGCTGCTGTACGCGAATGCTCGAAGGTCCGGTTGCGAGATCTCGGTCAGCGCAGTCGACCTTCACCGGTTCAAAGTCGACCTCTTGCGACGCAGGATGCAAAGCCTCGGTGCACCGGATGTGGAAGTATTCACGCTGGACGCTTCTGACGGCGATCGGCTTTCCGCTTCGGTGGGGGAAGGCTTCGACCTGGCGATCGTGGACGCCCCCTGCTCGGGAACCGGCACGCTGAGGCGTCACCCCGAGCGGAAGTGGCGGCTTGCGTCCGACGACATCGACGAGCTCGCTCAACTCGGGGGTGCGCTCCTGGCGTCTGCAGCACGCCTTGTGAGGCCAGGTGGTTTCGTGGTGTACTCGACGTGTACGGTGTTGCCTGCCGAGAATCAGCACGTGGTACGAGGTTTTCTCGACGAAACAGGCGGGGACGGCTTCTCACTTGTGGATATCGGCGTGTACATCACGCCTCATATGCGCAGTGCCGTCACGCCTGAGGGTTTCTTCCAGACGCTACCCGCGCCGGATGGCCCCGACGGACACTTCTGTGCCCTTCTGCAGCGACATCGAACACAGTGAGGCGAAAGTGGTGGCGGCCCGCTCTGACAGTCGCGTCACACCATCGTAAGGAGCTCGAACCGAGGGAGGAGACAGGATGCGGAACACGAGAATCGTGGAGATGCTTGAGGTCACCGAGGCTGCGGCGCTCGCTGCCGGCCGCTGGATGGGGAAGGGTGACAAGCATGCCGCCGATGATGCTGCGGTCGAAGCCATGCGAACGGCTTTCAACGGGCTGGACATCGCTGGACGCATAGTCATCGGTGAGGGCGAACGTGACGAAGCTCCCATGCTGTTCATCGGCGAAGAGGTCGGCTGCGGTGGTGAGAAGGTCGACATCGCCGTCGACCCGCTTGAGGGAACGAACCTGACCGCATACGGTCAGCCGAATTCTCTTGCGGTACTGGCGTTCGCTCCGGAGGGAACGCTGCTTCACGCGCCCGACACTTACATGAACAAGGTCGCCGTCGGGCCGGCAGCTGCGGACGTCGTCCATATCGATGCCACGCCTACAGAGAACGTCAAGGCGGTTGCAGCGGCGCTGAAGCGTCCGGTCGAAGACATAGTCGTATGCATCTTGGACAGAGACCGCCATGTCGATCTCATCCAGGAAGTACGCGAAGCCGGGGCGCGCATCCGACTGATCAGTGACGGTGATGTGTTCGGAGCGGTCGCGACAGCCATCGAGGGTACCGGTATCCATCTGTACCTCGGGATCGGCGCAGCACCCGAGGGCGTACTCGCGTGCGCCGCCATGCGCTGCATCGGCGGGTGCTTCATGGGTCGTTTCGCCTTCCGTAACGACGAAGAGAGGGCCCGGGCCGAACAGATGTCGAGTTGCGACATCGATGGCGTTCTGGACATGGACTGCCTGGTCGCCACGGACAGTGCCGCTTTCATCGCCACCGGCGTGACCGACGGCGAGATGTTGCGGGGAGTGAAGTACTTCGGCACCGGGGCGAGAACCCACTCGGTCGCGATGGATGGCAAGACCGGGACGGTCCGGTTCGTCGAAACGGTGTACCGTACCGGTGATGAGAGGTTCTGGGTGCGAATGGACTGAGCGCGAGCTGCGCACCGGGGGTCCGAGAATGAGGGTCGCCTCGGAGCCGCTGGTTTCAGTCCGACGCTGCGGGGCAGTTCGAGCAGGCGCTCTTCGAGCCTGCGGATTCGCAGCTTGTGGCAGGCGCCGCTTTCTCGCTCTCCGCTTGTGGAGCAGGCCTGTAGTCCGTGTTGTGGAACCCGGAGCCTTTGAAGACGACCCCGACGGGGGTGAAGACACGTTTGGAGCTGCCGCCACACTGCGGACACGCGGGTGATCGCGTGTCGCCGGCGGGACGAATGACTTCGAAAGTCGCATCACAGGTGATACAACGGTAGTCGTACGCTGGCATTAGACATGCTCCTTCAGGTGATACAGAATCGTGCGATGTGGTTCTGTGCGACCAGCGATGCAGGTTACCGCGTTCCAGGCGTCCACCGCAATACCGGACGGGTCGATAGGGAAGCGGGACCGCCGGCATCCGTCGTGATATGAGATTGGGAGAAGATGACTTCCGCCACCACACAGATCCCAGAAGTACCTCGCGATCGGCCGGAAAGGCCACACTTCATCCCGCGTTGGGTCCCGATCTCCGCTGTCGTGGCCCTCGCCGTGCTGGCGATAGTACTTGCGTCAGTCATGTTCTTCTCTGAGAGGAACTTGGTTGACGTTCCCGATGTCGTCGGCCTGACCGACTCTGTCGCCACGGTGAACCTCACGCAGGCGGGGCTGAGCAGCCAGATCGGGGAGCGCATCTTCGATCCTTCTCCACCGGGTACCGTCCTTGCACAGGAGCCTCCTGCTGGTACGCGAGTGACCGCCGACACCATCGTGGTGCTCACGGTTTCAGCCGGCACCGAGGAATTCATCATGCCTGATGTCTTGGGTATGCCCTTGCGCATCGCCCAAAGTCAGCTCGAGGCGCAAGGAGTGACCGTCCGCGTCGAACAGGAGGAGTCCGACGCCGCAAAGGACACGGTCATCTCGACGAATCCGTCACCGGGCGCAACGGTGCGCACAGGCGACATTGTGCGACTGACCGTCGCGGTGGAGACTCGCGAGGACACTGCGCTGCTGCCGTACGACATCGAAGGCATCACGTTGGCGCTGGATCCTTCTCCGATGCAGGAAGGTCAAAGTGACGTGACCCTTGAGGTCGCACGGCGACTGCGCTCGTTGCTTGAAGCATCCGGCGCGACGGTCGTGCTGACGCGATCACTGACCAGCACCGACACCACTCCGGCTGGTCGTGCGGCAGCCGTACCGACCGAGGCGAAGCTCGTGGTAGGCCTCGACGTGATCTCTGTAGCACCACCGGGACTGGCAGTTCGCACGGTCGTTTCGGGCGGATCCTCGGTAAGCGCCGACACGCAACGCCTTGCCGATTCGATCCTGGCACAACTCCGGGAAGGCGGGACACCGGCGACTACGGGCCAGATCAATGCCGATGAGGTGACGGCCGGTCGTGCACTTCCTGCTGTCAGAATCGTTCTCGGGTCCACGATCGACAATTCAGATATGGCCGCGTTCCGAGATCCGGTCTGGGCCGATGAGCTGGCGCGGCGCCTATACCGCGGACTTGGTGAGTACCTCACCACTCCCTGATCCTCGGCAGCCGGAACGGAGCGGAGCGGAGCGCCTGCGGTTGCACGGCGGCGTATCGTGTGACAGGATGTGCTGGTACAAACCGCATACCGTATCGGGAGCTACTGCGAAGTGGCTGAGAGGTGGTCTGGAGTGACCACGACCGGAATGACTGTCCCGGTAATGCGGGACACGCAACACGGTAGGACACCGTGCTGGTTCATCGGTGACTTCGTCGCTCCCCCGACCTGGAGGTAGTCGATGAAGTCTTTACGTACCGATGTTCTGGTGGAGATGGCTCTTGCCATCGCGCTGGCCGCCGTTCTCAACGCATTGCGGATCGTCCACATGCCGCAAGGCGGGACCGTCTCGCTTGTCATGCTGCCCCTGCTCGTCATCGCGGTTCGTAGGGGCTTACTCGCAGGTCTTGTCACCGGTGCCCTGTACGGTCTGGTCGACCTGATGATCGATCCTGCGATCTACTATCCCTTGCAGGTGCTCCTAGACTACCCGGTCGCATACGGGGTCGTCGGATTCGCTGGCGTCCTTTCGTATCAGTGGAAGCGTTCGGCTGCCGCGGACCGGGCCCGACTCGCGGTGTGGACGGTCTTACTCCCTGCAGTCGTTCTGGGAACGGGACTCCGCTACATCGCGCACGTGATATCAGGTGTTGTCTTCTTCGGCCAATATGCTCCGGAGGGTCAACCTGTTCTTCTGTACTCGGCGATCTACAACCTGTACGTCCCGGTCTCCGCCGCCGCTGTCTTCGCCGCTGCCGCAGTGATCTTGCCGGTACTGTCCCGCATCCACTCGGAACGTGACCGGCCCACCGGGACTGATCTGCCCGAGAACGCCCGATGAGCACGTCGACCCTCATCGTCTGCGGAGCTCCCGTCTCCGACAGCGCCGCGTACACGCCCCTGATTCAAGCGGCCACTCACCTGATCGCCGTGGATTCCGGAGGGGATCTGTGCCGACAGGCGGACAGGACTCCGGACGTCCTGGTCGGTGACATGGACTCGATCTCGCTCGAGGGACTCGAACACGCGACTTCCAAGGGTGTCGACATACGGCAGCTGCCCGTGGACAAAGACATCACCGACCTCGACGCCGCGCTGGCGGTAGCACACGAGATCGGGTTTCGCCGAGCCAACCTGACGGCGGTCTTCGGAGGAAGACTCGATCACACCCTGGCAGCGGTCGGGTCGATAGCTAGCTCTCCGGTTCCGGATTTGTCGATCTGGGAACGCGAACTCGATGGCTGGCTATTACAGCCAGAGGGGGAGACCCACCTCATCCTTCCAGGTAACGGCGATACAGTATCCGTATTCGCCCTCGCCGAGGAGACCCGGGTCACGCTGAGAGGGTTTCGTTACCCTCTGAAGAACCAGTTGCTCGATCCTTTGTCCTCTCTGGGGTTGAGCAACGTGACGGAACCGGGTCGTTCTTCTGTCACCGTGCACTCGGGTCGCGTTCTCGTGGTGCGTTCCCGGACCGCATAAGACTGAGCGCGTAAGGTTTCGGGGGG
>DLMY01000010.1:2403-2849 GCA_002478275.1 Actinobacteria bacterium UBA7524 | reverse complement strand
GTCGTGCACGCGTAGTCGGGAGCGGGTCCGGGGTAGACGCCGACCGTCTGGGATGCCTCGTGGTCGAAGCTGCCGTGCGAATCATGGCAGCTCACACAGTCGGGCGTGATCGACTCAGGAAGCTCGGAGTAGACCCGGAAACCGTCGACCAGCACCATCGTCGAACGCGACGCGGAACTCTTCTGGCCGAGGACTTTCACCGTTATCGTGTGCTCGCCGGGACCAAGATCGTCAGCAGCGAACACCACCACCTGAACAGTGGTCGATGGCGAGTACAGGTCTATCGTCGTCCTGGGGGTGGGCTCGCTATCGATGAAGACCTGCGCACGTCCCCGGTAGGGGTCCTTGTCGGCGACGAGCTCGACGCGCGTACCAGTGAAGGCGATCTTCATAGTGGCGCCCGCCTGGCTCGAGTAGCTGTAGCGTCCGCCGGTCCGCAGCGAGTT
>DLMY01000010.1:0-2170 GCA_002478275.1 Actinobacteria bacterium UBA7524 | reverse complement strand
CTCGAACACGCGCTCACTGACGTGTCCACGCCGCCCGGCCAGCGGGGCTTGGAGTGGATGATGTGGATCAGAGACGAGTGGGTGTCTTTCGAAAACTCGGTAGCGAACGCGGCGCCCGATGAGGGATCGGTATGCGAGGGCACCGCGAACATGAGCGTGTCGCCCCAGCCGGGATGACACATCGCGCCGCACGTGGAGCCGATCTGGTGGTAAGGATGGGTGAAGACGAAGCCGGGAAGGTGGCACTTGATGCAGACGGCATCGCGGTCGACAGGGGTTACGGAGAAATCGGTCTTGGCGGCATGGCACGTCAAGCAGTCGGCATTCGCAGCCGGATCACCTGCAGCATGCACCAGCGAGGGCACGAGAAGTAGAATAGTGGTCCACGCGACCACTGCGAGCGCGGCACGCCGAACGCATCGCGGACTGCCCATATGAAGTCACTCCCTGTCGCCACCGGACCGGCGATCTTCCAGGCATCTCGGTCCGTGTCCCGCTGCCGGACGCGCCCCTCCGCCGACACCACCCTTTACCCCTAGAAACACGCTGTGTAGGACGGCGACAGAACCCCCGCGACCCAAACATCAGGGAGTGGCCTCCACGAGCCCACAGCACCCGGTTACGTGCACGAGAACGCGCAGCCAGGCATCATTCATCATAGTTAAGGAGTACCCGGGCGGGCAACGCGGAGAGCAGGAAATATGGCATACCGCGGTGACGAAGGGACAGACTGGCGAACAGCGCGGATGAGTGGGGTACGACCTCCCCCACTCATCCTGCAGACGGGGGCCTACCAGTTCTCGTGCGAGGAGTTCTGGGTTGACGAGTGCTTGGAGCCACCGCCGCCGCAGTTGGTGCCGCTGTATGTCGTCGCCGTACAGTCGTTCTTGGCGTAGGTGTTGGGGTCGGCCTTCTTGTTGAAGCTCCTGACATACATGGTACGCAGGTCGTTATTGTAGGCGTAGCGCGCGGGCATGCCGCTCGGCGTACCGTTCGTAGCACCTTCACCATCACCGATCAGGCGCGACATCGCACCGCCGTGCGGGATGAGGATGTGGCAGTTGATGCATGCGGCAGCCGCGTGAGCACCCTGACCTCCGCCGTGGACCTTGTTCGCACGTACCCCTGGATGGCAGTTGGTGCAGAAGAGGTTGTCGTAGCTCGTGTTGAGCAGCATGTTCATCGTGATGAGCTGCCCAGCCTGAGGTCCGGTGGTCGCGACCGGCCAGTCCGTGCGCGGCCCGCGCAGCGAGAACGCCACCGAGGAGCCGTGCGGACCTTGTGCATAGTTGAGCATATCCGGGTTCATAGTCGGCTCGCCGTTGCCGTCGAGTACCACGTTGCCGTTGACGTCGAGCAGCCACGGGCTCGGTGCGTTCGGGTCGCCATGGCAGTCCGAACAGAACATGGTGTCACCAGGCTTCCATCCTGCGGAGAGCTGTCCGGCGAAGACTCTGCTCGTGCCGTAGCTCGTGCTTGGGTCGGTAGTCGGAGCTGGCGCGAGAACCGGGTGGCGCGACTGGTTGCCCAGGCTGAACTCTCTTGCCACATTCGTCCAGCGCGGGACGGTCACAGCAGGATTAGGGCCTGTGTAGGCCGCCCAGCCGTAGGGCTTGGCGTTGCCGACGTTCGACACACTCGTCTTGTTGCCGCCCCAGCTGGCGTAGTTCGTGTTCGCCGAGGAGTGACACTTGAGGCAGATCTCGTATTCGTAGGTCGAGAACCCTTGTGCGTATCCCTTCCAGCTCAGGCGAGCATTGACCTGTGCGTCGGTCGGGAAGTTCGTGGTGCCGATCGCCGCGGAGTTGAAGGCCTGGCCTGTCACTCCTCTGATGGCGTCTGAGACCTCGTTGGTGGTGCCGAACTCGTGACGTGCCGTGCCCACCGCATGGTGGTTGTGGCAGTCAGCACACTCGACGTGCTTGTTGGCACTGATGTAGGCCTGGGTCTCATCGACCTCGTCGAGCAGGTGGATGTTGTGATAGAGGTGCGGCTTGTGGCCGTGCGTGTTGTTGGAGTCCAACATCTGCTGATAGATGACGACGTTGGACTTCTTCATCGTCTGCGTGCCGTACCAATCCACGTAGTCGGACGGCTTCGGGGTACCGGGCTGCTTGCCCGCGCCTTCGCCGAAGTCACTCACCAGGCTGTGGCAGCGGAAGCACATCTG
>DLMY01000057.1:932-8471 GCA_002478275.1 Actinobacteria bacterium UBA7524 | reverse complement strand
CCCCCCGAAACCTTACGCGCTCGCAACACGTCCAGCCTTGACACGACTATCCACTATTGGCATTATCCTATTCAGCGACTTCTTGTGGCAACTTCGGCATGAAGCTTGCTAATGTAGTCGCAGAGCATGGCGACCCGCTCTATCCCCCTCCCCCCTCGGGGCGGGTAACGCCACTCAAATATGACAGGACGCGCCTCCTCCCCCCCTCGGCGCGTCCTGTCGCGTTATCGAGGTGTTTCACCGTTCACTGTACGACAAGTCGAGAAGATCGTAAGGCTCAGAGCCGATGCGAGTGCGACCACCAACGACCCAGCGCTCGGTGTCCACCCAGGCCAGTTCGGCAGACTCCTCGCACAGCACGAGAATCCGCGATCCTGCCACGGACAGTGCGACAGCCCCATCCAGTTCGTCCACGACCCCCACTGTCTGGGCTGTCTCCACATCGACTACTATCAGTCGGCCGTTCGGGTCAGCCGTCGCGGAGTCCGAACCGGTCAACACACCCACGCGTCCCCCGGGCAGCGCGCTGACCGCACGCACGGGTCCGGTCGCCTCCGTGAGCGCACGAACCACACCCTCAGACAGGTTCTCGCGACTGAGTATCTCGAGCGACTGCTGTTCACCGCTCGCGGGATACCCCCGGACCAGCACGATGTGGTCTGCAACCGCGGTCATGCTGACGATGTCTCGTGCGTCCAGCACCACCTCGCGGACTTCGCCGCCCTCGCTGAATGCCCAGACTCGCTCCACGAGGTCCCCTCCTGCTCCCTCTGGATCTCCCTCTTGCGCGATCCGCTCAACCAGCCAGACCTCATCACCCACCACAGCTCCGGCACCGGATCCGTGGGGAAGCGTCAGGGGCACTCCCGAAAGAGATGCCATGTCCAGTGAGAACCCGGACATCCCACCTTCGAGCACCTCGGAGCTCATGATAAGCGCCCAGCCTCCGTCGGCCACCCACGTACGGTCGGGTCCAAGTCTTCCCGTATCGATGTAGTCCACAGTTCCTTGAGACAGGTCGACCACGCCGACAACGGTATCGCTCTCCGCACCGGGCGGTCCGCACACGGGAACGACCACATACCTTCCATCGACCTCGATGTCGATGGCAAGCGACCGCAACTTCACCTCATGGCGAACTTGAAGTGTATCCGGGTCAACCAACATCAGCCGCGGGGGTCTACTGCCGAGGACGACGGCCACGGGTCCCGAGACGGGCTCAAAGGACTTCGGTGCTCCAGCAGCGCGCCAGACGTCTCGAATACCATCGCACCCGCACAGCGACATCACACACACGATGCAAAGCACGATCGCGGTGAACCTCAGTACGTGACTCCGGCCCATGACCGTCATCCTCCCCAGCCCCCTAGTTACCGGCAGCGAACACGACTGTATCGTTATCGCTGTAGATGTCGGCAGGACTCACCCAGTAGCCGCCGTTAGCGTCGATGTCGCGATTCGCCCTGCGGAAGTAGCCCGCCCACACGAGCTTGCTGCAGTACCATCTGCTCTCGTTGGTCTTGCTCGATGAGATGTCGTACGGCTCCCCATTCTGTGCTGCGCAGTACGTGCGTACCAGGGCCCTTGTAGCCGCGGCCACGCCTGGGACGTAGAGCCCGAACGCCTTGTCATAGGTCCGGTACCTCACCGGCGCCTCGCGCAGCACACATGCCGGAACTGACTTGACCGCACTCCAGACGCAAAGTGAGCGGTCACCCGTGGCGTAACGCGCATCCCAGATACCGGCATGGCCAACGCTCAGGCTCTCCATCGCGACCACGATGTCGCCATCTCGGAACTGCGCAAACGACAAGTTGTTCGAACCATCTCCGGTCGAGCCGGCCTCTTCCGGTGGCACGTCGAGGCCTTCAGGCACCAGAAGGTCCGGGTCCTTCGGCATGGCCGGCCTCTCATCGAAGCACTGGCGCGGCGGTTCCGCACCCCGGCCGTCCGGCGCAGCTACCGCAACCGGCGCCCCCAGGTTCACACACATCGCGGCGGTCACACACCCCAAGACCACTCTATGTACGATATCCATGTCATTCCTCTCCCCTCGTATCGGCTAACCCAACGCCCGGCCAGGCGTGACCGATACTGGCCGAGGATACATATCCACCTCAAAACAGACTCTTAACCCGCAGCTCAGGTGTGCTGTCTGCGCAAGGCAGCAGGATCGGGGTGGCCCTGGGAACGCCAAGGACCCGCCGCGGCAGGTCCTTCAGCAAGAAACGGTTTCCTCGGCGGATCTAGCCGAAACGACCGGTGATGTAGGCTTCGGTGCGCTTGTCGCCGGGATTGGTGAACATCGAGCGCGTCTCTCCTACTTCCACGAGAGCTGCCGGCTCCTCCATCGATTCCCGCAGCATGAAAGCGGTCCAGTCGGAGATGCGCGCGGCCTGCTGCATGTTGTGGGTCACGATCACTATGGTCACCGAGGACTTGAGTTCGGCGATGGTGTCCTCGATCTGCTGCGTCGAGATCGGGTCGAGCGAAGACGCAGGCTCGTCCATCAAGAGGACCTCGGGCTGTGTGGCGAGAGCACGCGCGATACACAGACGCTGCTGCTGGCCGCCGGAAAGCTCGAAAGCGTGCTTCTTGAGGTCCTTCTTGACCTCGGTCCACAGCGCGGCGCGCTTCAACGAGCGCTCGACCAGGTCGTCAAGCGCACCCCGCTGGCGCAGCCCCTGCGTACGCGGTCCGTACGCGACGTTGTCATAGATCGTCATCGGGAACGGGTTGGGTTTCTGGAAGACCTGTCCGACACGCGTCCGAAGCTCGACGGGGTCCATGTCCTTTCCATAGATGTCGGTCCCGTCCAGCTTGATCGAGCCACCGACCGTTGCATTGCTGACTTCATCGTTCATACGGTTGAGGCACCGCAATAGCGTGGATTTGCCGCATCCCGACGGACCGATCAAAGCGGTGACGGCACAGCGTTCGATATCCATCGAGACCCCTGCGACGGCGAGTTCCGAACCATACGTCACCGATACATCTCTCAGCTCGAACTCGCCGCCGTTGCTGCTGTTCTCGTGGATCCCGATCACCATCGCACCTTTCTTCTCTGAAGCGAGCGCCATCCTGCGGCGGCGACGCTGACCAGCGTCACACCAGCCACCAACACCAGCGCAGTGCCCCAAACGATCTCGTCAGGGCGGCCTGTCACCTGGGTCGCCATGATGTAGATGTGATACGGCAGCGCCATGACATCGGACAGGAGCGATGTGGGTAGCTGCCGCTTGTAGTACGCCACCGCGGTGAAGAGGATGGGGGCCGTCTCGCCGACCGCTCGCGAGAGGCCGAGTATCGAACCCGTGACGATGCCCGGGGCCGCCGCGGGCAGCACTACGCGGTAGATCGTCCTCCAGCGCGTCGCTCCCAGAGCCAGCGAAGCCTGTCTCAGGTCCGACGGTATCTGGCGCAAGGCCTCCTCGGTGGCGGTGATGATGACCGGTAAGGTGAGGCACGCAAGGGTGAGTCCTCCCGCGAGTATGGACTTACCGAACCCCATGAGGTTCACGAACAGCGCCAGGCCGAACAGTCCGTAGACGATCGATGGCACACCGGCCATGTTACTGATCGCCAGTCTCACGATCCGGGTCACGCGCCCCCTGGTCGCGTACTCCGACAAGTAGATCCCTGCCGCGATACCCACCGGGAGGCTGACTGCTGCCGTCAGCCCGGTCAGCGCAAGGGTTCCCACGATCACCGGGAAGATGCCGCCCTCCTTCATCTGACCACGAGGCGGCTGCGTAAGGAACTCCCAGCTCACACCCGGCAGTCCCCGCATCACGATGATTGCGAGGAGATACAGTGCGGCAGCCACGATGAACGCCGCAGCAAGGCCCGTGAGTACCATCGCCGCCGTCTGAGCGGCCTTGGCACGCCTGATCCTGGTTCTCATCTGCGCCACCTCTTGCGCTGCTTCTCAAGAACCAGATCAGCCACGAGGTTGATGATGAAGGTGATCGTGAACAGCACGAGTCCGAGGTTGAAGAGTACCGATTGGTGCAACCCGCCCTGGACGACGTTTCCCATCTCGGCCGCTATGGTCCCGGTGATGGTCCTGACGGAATCAAACACCGAGCTGGGCAGGATCGCGGCGTTGCCGGTGAGCATCAGCACTGCCATGGTCTCACCGATAGCGCGTCCCATCCCCAGCATCACTCCGGCAAGAACGCCAGAGGACGCGGAAGGAAGGACGACCTTGTACGTGGTCTGCCAGCGCGTATTACCCAAAGCAAGCGAGCCCTGACGCAACTCGTTAGGCACAGCGTGCAGGGCGTCCTCTGCGATCGATACTATCGTGGGCGCGATCATGAAAGCCAGCACGACGGCCGCCGAGAGAGCGGACAGCCCGCTGCTCAGCTGGAACACCTCCTTGACCCAGGGCACCACGACCGCGAGACCGACGAATCCGTAGACCACGGACGGAACTGCTGCCATGAACTCGATGATCGACTTGGAGATCTCCTTGACCCTCCGCGTGGCGAACTCGGACACGAACACCGCCGCAGCGATGCTCACAGGCACGGACATGACGAGTGCCGTCAGCGTGACGACCATCGACCCCGCCATCAGTGGCAGAAAACCGAATCTGGGCACCCCGATGGTGGGATACCACTCCCTGCCTGTGAGCATCGTGAGGATGCCCACCTCCTGCAATGCCCGCTGTGAGTTGAACGCCAGGAACAAGAAGATGGCCGCCAGGATCAGAATGGCGACCAACCCGTTCGCGGTGATCAGCTTCCTGACAGCACCATCGGCCGCCCGACTACTGACCGGGCGGCCGATGCGCCTCCGTGTTGTGGAGGAGCGTGCCATATCGACTAGCTGACCGGAACGAAGCCGAGTTCGGCGACGACCGCCTGACCGTCGGCAGACAGGATCCAGTCGATGAAGGCCTTGCCGGCTGCAGCGGGCTCACCGGCCGAGTACATGAACAGCGGCCTCGAGACGTTGTAGCTCTTGTCCTGAACCGCCTCGGCGCTGGCCTCGACTCCGTCGATCTTGACGATATCGATCTCGGGAACGACATAGCCAAGCCCGACATAGCCGATCGCCGCGTCGTTGGCGATGGTCTCATCGACGATAGCCTGCGTCGACGGCATCAGGCGAGCATTCGGCGAGTACACCGCCTCTTTGTCATCCGCCTGCACGACATGCTCGAGGAAGAACGCGTACGTGCCGGAAGACGTGTCCCGGGAGAGGATGACGATATCCTTGTCGGGTCCGCCGACATCCTTCCAGTTCGTTATCTCCCCGCGGTAGATGGCGCCGAGCTGCTCGAACGTAAGGTCCTCGACACCCAGGGCCGGGTTGACCACAACCGCGATGCCGTCGAACGCGACCGTATACTCGACTGGCTCGATACCATTCGCCTCGGCCTCATCAACCTCTTCATCCTTGATGGCCCTCGACGCGTTGGCGAAGTCCACCGACCCATTGATGAGGGCCGCGATTCCCGTGCCGGAGCCGCCACCGGTCACCGAGATATCGACCGCGTCGTACTCCTCCATGAACGCCTCGGCGAGAGCCTGGCCGAGGTTGACCATCGTGTCCGAGCCGCCGACGTTGACCGAACCGCTGATCTCCGCAGTCTCAACGACCTCCGGCTCCTCCGCTTCCGTGCTCCCTGCACCGCCGTCTGTGCACCCCGCCATGCCGAACGTACCGAGCGTGAGAACTGCGGCGAGTGCAACCGCGATCCATCTTTCCGCTTTCACCTGTCCGTCTCCTTCTCAATCTGACTACGTCGTTCCGACGCGAAACCCGCCGGCCACGGAGCATCGTATGTCTCGACCTCAGGTGATTGGTTGCACGCCTGTTAAACTCGTGTCGGCTATGTAACACTTCTGTTAAACGCATTTGAAACCAATCCTCGCCGTGCGATGATGACCCACGGTACCCACCAGAAGGAGCAGCGAGATGGCACGTATCCTGGTCGTAGAAGACGACCCGATCATCAGGCAGACCGTCGAGTACGCGCTCAAGCGGGCAGGCTTTGAAACACTCACTTCGGCCGACGGTCGTGAGGCTCTCGGCATCGCAGTGTCCGAAAAGCCCGACCTGATCCTGCTCGACCTGATGCTTCCGGGCATCGACGGCTACACGTTCGCAGAGACCCTGCGCTCCGAGGACAAGAGCACCGCCATCATCATGGTCACGGCACTGGACCAGGAGCGCGACAAGGTGCGCGGCCTGGACGCAGGCGCGGACGACTACATCACCAAGCCTTTCTCGGTGGAAGAACTGCTCGCGCGAGTGCGCGCGAACCTGCGACGTGTGCGAGAGCGTGACGTGCTCGAACGCCAGGCGTCCATAGAATCGGGGGACTTGCTGATAGAGCCCAGCGAGCTGCGGGTCTCGGTCGCGGGCGAACCCGCGAGACTCCGCCTCAAGGAATTCCAGTTGCTCGTGGCGCTGGCGACGCATCCCGGTGCGCTGCGTACGCGCCAACACCTCGCGCAGGAGGTCTGGGGTTACGACTTCCTGCCCTCGTCCCGTACGATCGACGTCCACATCAGGCGACTGCGCCAGGCCGTCGAGGAGCCCTCTGCGTACCTCTACATTCACACCGTGCACGGCATGGGCTATCGGTTCGATCCGGTCCCTAAGCCTGAAGCGCACGCATCCACACCCAAGGCGGAAGCCGCCTCCGGCTCAAGAAGTGAAGGCCGGTAGGACACCATGGCCGACTTCACCCGGCGATGGTCCGAGTCGTACAGAACGCGCCTGGGTGTCGGTTACCTCCTTGTCGTCAGCTTGTTCGCAGGAGCCTGGGCGTGGAGCTTGGCCGGGCCGCTCACGGCCACGGTGATAGAGCGTCAGCAGACCAACCTGCTGGCCGTCGCACATGCAGGTACGCAAGTCATAGAGCTGCCCGGTGCAGATCCGGAGACAGCCATCGCACGCTTGGTGCGAGAGACGGACTTGCGCATGACGCTCGTCGCTGCTGACGGTACCGTCATCGCCGACTCCGATGCGGATCCCGCCACCATGGAGAACCATGCTTCCAGGCCGGAGGTCGCGGCCGCTCTCGGTGGCGAGAACGGGTTCGACCGGCGTCTGAGCGAGACACAGGGCAACGAGCGCATCTACGTCGCCGTGCCGGTCACATTCGAGGATGAGGCATGCGCGCTGAGGGTCTCCGAGTCGCTCGAAGATATAGGCCGCATCGCCGCGTCAGCCAGGCGCAGCGGCCTCATGCTGATGGGAGCGGCCCTGCTCATCGCGGTCCCACTGGTCAGGCGCCTCACAGCTACCGCATATCAGCCCATCCAGCGCCTCTCACATGCTGCCGAGACGATGGCCCACGGCGACCTCTCCGCCGAGATACCCGCTGAGGCGGGAGATCTGGCGGTGCTCTCCTCGGCTTTGACCGATCTCCGCAAGCAGATGAGGATCCGTATCGACGACCTCCAGACGGAACAGCACAATCTCAGAACCGTGCTTGACGGCATGACCGATGCGGTCTTCCTGCTGCACGAGACCGAGATACGATATGCGAACGATGCGGCGGGGCGACTGTTCTCGCCC
>DLMY01000057.1:517-800 GCA_002478275.1 Actinobacteria bacterium UBA7524 | reverse complement strand
CCCCTACTTCCGGCTGGCGTGGGCTCGACATCGAGCAGGCGGGGCTACCGGCCTCGATGACAGCCACGATCATCGCGGCGGTCCGGGGAGCGGCGATGGCCGCCACAGAGTTCGGGCCCGACCCCGCAGGGCGATTCCTGCGCGTGGCCACCGTATACCTGAATCCGACCGACACCTATCGGCGCACGCTGATCGTGGTCAGCGACATAACCGAGCGAACGCGCGTGGATCGGATGCGCAAGGAATTCGTAGCGAACGCAAGTCACGAGCTCAAGACGCCGAC
>DLMY01000057.1:0-380 GCA_002478275.1 Actinobacteria bacterium UBA7524 | reverse complement strand
AGTCACGAGCTCAAGACGCCGACCGCAGCGATCGGCCTTCTGGCCGAATCCGTCCACCATGCCGCACAGGACGGGGAGATCGAGCAGGCGCTCGCGTTCGCATCTCAAATCGCCGAGGAGTCCCGTCGCCTCTCCCGTCTCGTCGGCGATCTACTGGATCTCTCACGACTCGAAGGGGCCGCACGGATCGATGCCGTCACAGACGTCAGGGAGGTACTCTCCAACGCCCTGGCGGGTCACCGTGTCGCCGCGGAACGCCGCGAACTCGCACTCAAGGTCGAGGAGCGTGGGACCGCCGGCGTCGACCTGTATGCCGTCGCCGACCCCACCGACATAGCAGTGGCGCTGGACAATCTCCTCGACAACGCCATCAAGTACAC